>NZ_CP062938.1:730209-1460419 GCF_014898155.1 Bifidobacterium eulemuris
GGTTTGGAACGTCCAACGCGCACAGCAGACGGGCCAGTGTGGATTTACCGGAACCGTTGCGTCCCATGATGGCCAGGACCTCGCCCCGGCGCACCTCGAACGACACATCGTCAAGCGCCGGATTCGCGGCACCGGAAAAGGAGAAGGACACATGTTCCACTCGGACGGCCGGTTCGACGTCAGAGGCCGGACGCGTCTCGCCCTCCGGTCGTGCTGCGCCCGACGGTGGCTGATGGGGTTCGTTCTGCGGATTCCGCCATGCCGGACCCGATTCATCCGTCCCCATACGCGCTGAGGATTCGGCGCGGCCGTCCGCCGCCTCGCCATAATCGCCGGCCACGCTGGTGGAGTCATCGCAGGCCACACCAGTGGAGGAATCGTCAGCCGTCGGCGCGGCGTCCGTCGCGCATGCCCGGCCGTCGGCGGCGACGCGGCCGGACTCCAAACGGATGACGCGGGAGGCGCGCGCCGTCTCGTCGGCGTGGTGCGTGACATGCACGATGGTCGTGCCCCGCGCATGCAACGTGTCGAGCACCGCGAGCAGTTCCGCCCGCGCTTCGGGGTCGAGCATGGCGGTCGGCTCGTCGAGCACGAGCATGCGCGGTCGCATGGCGAGCATGCCGGCGATGGCGACGCGCTGCTGCTGCCCACCACTCATGCGCGTGGGATCGGCCGCGCGCATGTCGGCGAGGTCCACCGCGCGTAACGCGTCGGCGATATGGGAGCCGATGTCGTTTCGCGGCACGGCAAGATTCTCCGGGCCGAAGGCCACGTCGTCCTCGACGACGGTGGTGACGATCTGGTCCTCCGGATTCTGGAACACCGCGCCGATGCCACGCCGCGCCATCCGATAGTTGTCGGCGTGCGCGCCGTGCTCATCGAACACGCGCCGCCCCAACAGAGTTACGACGCCGCCATCGGGCGCGCTCAACGCGCATAGCAGACGTGCCAGCGTGGATTTGCCCGAACCGTTCGCCCCGGTCAGGCACACGTATTCGCCCGGGGCGATGGCCAACGACACGTCATCCAACGCCCAGGTCGCGCCCTCATCGTAACTGAAACGGACATGCTCCAAACGCGCGATGGCGGCGTCCGGCGCGACATCGGATGCGATGGCATCGGCAAGGGAACCGCTCATGCCCGGTCCAGCAGATTCGACACCGGCTTGTAGACCAGGAAGGTCACGACGGCATGGATGGCGAATTTGACAAGGTTGAACGGCAGCAGAATCGGCACGATCATCGCCGCCACCTGCGCCATGGTCATATGCGCGTAGATCGGCGTGATCAGCAGATTGCCCACCAGGGCGGCCGCCAGCGCGCACACCGCGCCGACGAGGATGCCGACCAGGGCGCGCGAACGCGTGCGCTTGCCGCGGTAGACCAGCGCGGCCGGCACCGACAGGCACAACGCCACCAGCACCGCCATCAGCGTGCCCCACGGATTCGTGAACACATGCGGCAGAAAGCCCAACACGCTGACGATCGCGGCCGCCGAGGGGCCGAACGCGAAGCCGGCCACCAGGCACACGATGCCGCTGGGATCGTATTTGAGCCACTGCACGCCGGGAATCAAAGGAAATTCAATGAAGCTCGTCACCATCGCCAACGCCACGAACAGCGCGTACATGGCGATGCGTTTGGTGGACCAGCGCCCCGAATCGGCCACGCCGGTCGAATGCGCGTTATGCCGCGCGTCCTCGTGCGCGTTGGATTCGCTGGTGGTGGCATGCATATGGTTATGCGAAGATACGCTCATCTGAGCCCTCGTTTCTTCCATCCGGACTGTAACCGTTGGCTCCGGAATCCCACCGGATCAGCCGCTTGCGCGGGTCGCGGGCTGCCGCGTTCGCCATTATGGAAGCGAAGAACGCGGGTCACCGCCAGTAAGGAATCGCACCTTCCCTGAAACTTGCCCCTCCAAACTAAAACCCGCGCTCGACAAGCCCGAGGATGGGGTGCAGCTAAGCTGGACCCAGACATTCCATCAGCCAACGCACATCACAAGTCAGGACTTGATTCATATGGCATTGACCAAAAAGCAGACCAAGCAGCTGCGCGCGCTCGCGAACCAGCTCAATCCCGTGTTCCACGTGGGCAAGAACGATCTGACCGACGCGGCCGTGGACCAGGCCGACGATCTGATCGAACGCCGCGAGCTCATCAAATGCGCCGTGCAGAACGGTTCCGAACTGACCGCCAAGGAGGCGGCCGCCGACCTCGCCGAACGGCTCGGCGCGGAGGTCGTGCAGACCATCGGCAACCGTTTCGTGCTCTTCCGCCGCTCGCATCGCGACGATGTGGAACATATCCGCCTGGTGCGCGAGTAAACGCACGGCTACACCCCGCGCCCATCAGCTCCTTCTTGTGAGAGGATGGGGCATAACGGCCGACGACAGCGTCTCGGCATCATCGAGTAAAGGAGCGAGCCATGACCGACTACCAACAGCAGGTCCCCCAACCCGACAACGAGCAGTCCGGCTATGGTCAGGCCGATTCCTACGCGTCGACGCAGAACTCCTACGCACCGCAGGGCGGCACCAGCCAGCCGCAGTACGAACAGCCGCAGGGCTACGGCCAGCAGCAGGGGTACGCCCAGCAACAGCAGCCGTACGGACAGCAGTCCTACACCCAGTACACCGGCCAGTCCTACGGCCAGCAGCCGTACACCCAATACACCGGCCAACCGTATGGCCAGCAGCCGTACGGGCAGCCCTACGGCCAGCCGTATATGCCCGTCTATGGCGGCAAGTCGAAACTGGCCGCCGGTCTACTCGGCATCTTCTTGGGATCGCTGGGCGTGCACAACTTCTATCTGGGCAACACCGGCAAGGCGGTCGCGCAGCTGCTGCTGACGTTGGTCGGCTGGATCGTCATCGTCGGACCGCTCGTCTCGGGTATCTGGGCGCTGGTCGAAGCGATTCTCATCCTGTGCAGCCAGCCCGGTAGCCCGTGGCACCAAGACGCCAGCGGCAGGGAACTCACCGACTGACAACGACGCGAAAGAGTCGGGCACGGACGTGACGCTGGGTTTACGCCGCGCGACGCGACCTGATGCGGAACGCGGCCGCCAGACAGGCCCAACCCACCACGCAGATCACCACCATCACCGCGAAGGTCCACATGCCGCCCACCGCGGTGGCGTGCATGAACTCGGCGCTCCCCTCCTCGCCATGCCCGGCTTGGGCCACGGCCAGAATCGTGGAGAACAGCGCCGTGCCGGCCGCGCCGCCGAACTGCAGGCAGGTGTTGAAAATCGCATTGCCGTCGGGGGCGAACTGGCGCGGGATGGAGCTCAACGCGCTGGTCATCACATTGGGGTTGCCGAGTGCGAAGAAGAATCCGAAGATGAAGTAGAAGCCGGCGAGCATCGCCGGGGTAAGCCGCATGGAGAACACCAGCAGCAGCACCGGGCCAAGGATGGCGATACCCAACGGGATGAGGATCGGCCGCACCGCGCCGAAGCGGTCGTACAGCCATCCGCCGAGCGGCGAGCAGACCGCGCCGACCAGCGCGCCGGGCAGCACCAGCGAGCCGGCGAGGAAGGCGCTGGTTCCCAGCGAGAGTTGCGCCACATTGGTGATCACATAGCCGAAGCCGATGGAGACGATCGGCAGAATCGTATACTCCACCAGATGCAGCAGCACAACACGGTCGCGCAGAATACCCAAACGCAGCAGCGGTGAGAACGCTTTGCGCGAGCTGAACGCGAACAGCACGAGCGAACCCAATCCCACGATGAGGCTGACTGCGGCGATGACGGCGCTGCGCGTCGCGGGCGTGCCCGCCATGGCGGCGCTCACGGCCACGCCGGCCTGGTTGAGCGCAAGCACCAGTCCGCACAGGGCGAGCACGATGCTCAGCAGCTGGATCGGGTCGAGATAGGCGGCTTCGGTAGGTGACTTCTGTTCGATGCATTTGAGGCCGATGACCATGGCGATCAGCATCAGTGGCACGGCGGCCACGAAAATCGCCCGCCACGGCAGCACGCTGGTCACCGCGCCGCCCACGGTCGGGCCGATGGCGGGGGCCACGGTGATCACCAGCGAGCCGACGCCCATCAATCGGCCGATTTTCGAGCGCGGCGACTGTTCGAGGATGATGTTCATCATCAGCGGCGTGGCGATGCCCGAACCGATGCCTTGAATCACGCGGGCCACGATGAGCATGGGGAACGCGGAGGCGACGATCATGATCAGCGAGCCGACGATGGCCAGGGCGAGAGCAGCCAGGAAGATGGCCTTCAACGGGAATCGGCGTTTGAGGAACGACGAGACGGGCATCGTGGCGGCCACGGCCAGCAGGTAGATGGTGGTGATCCATTGCACGGTGGCCATGTCCACATCGAACTCGCGCATGAGTTCGGGGAACAGCACGGTCATCACCGTTTCGGTGAGGATGCCGATGAAGGCCAGCGATCCCACGGCGACGATCGCGCCGATGAGCTTGAGCGGGATGCGCTCGTCGGTTGGCGCGACCGCGCCGTTCGTTCGATCTGTGATTTGGATGGGCCCGTTGGACATCATTCGCTCTCTTCCTCATCATCGCACGGGGAGTATCCCGCGCATGGCCGGCCGCTCGCGCCTATCCGGCGTTCACGGTGTTCTCACGGAAATATGGTTTGCCAACCGGTCGAGCCGCCGTTATCACCGTCCATGCGCATACGACCGCGGAAGAATCGCGGGAGGCCGGACGTGGTGCCCACTCAAGACCTCAACAGACTTTAGCCGAGCTGGTAGGACATCTCAACAACACCGCGGAACGCGAGCGGGAGAGCCCTATCCCCACGCGAGACCGTCACCCGGCCTGGCGCAGGATGGCGCGGATCTTCTCCAGTCGCGGCCCCACCTCGTGCTCGTAGCCGCGATCGTTGGGATGGTAGTACTCGCGGCCGCGCAACTCGTCGGGCATGTACTGCTGCGGGGCCACGGCACCGGGCGCGTCGTGCGCGTACTGGTATCCCTCGTGGTTGCCCCACTGCTTCATCAGCGCGGTGGGCGCATTGCGCAGGTGCAGCGGCACTTGGCCGATGCGTCCGGAGTCCACGTCGGCGAGCGCCTCGTTGATGGCCATATAGCTGGCGTTGGATTTGGGTGCTGTGGCCACGGCGATGGTCGCCTCGGCGAGGATGATGCGTGCCTCGGGCATGCCGACCAGTGCCACGGCCTGCGCGGCGGCCACGGTGACCTGCAGGATCTGCGGGGCGGCCATGCCTACCTCTTCGGCCGCTGCGATCATGATGCGTCGGGCGATGAAGCGCGGGTCCTCCCCCGCCCGGATCATGCGGGCGAGATAGTGGATGGCCGCGTCGGGGTCGGAGCCGCGCATGGATTTGATGAACGCGGAGATCACGTCGTAATGGTCGTCGCCGTCTTTGTCGTAGCGCACGGTGGCCGCGTCCATCACGGTGCCGACGATCTCGGGGGTGATGATGGGGCGGCGCGCGCCCTTCTTGCGCGCCTCGTCATGGGTCACCGCGCCGGCCGCCGCCTCAAGGATGGTCAGGCTTTTGCGCGCGTCGCCGCCGGCCATGCGCACAATCTCGTCGATGGCCTCGTCGCTGGCTTTGACTTCGCCTTTGAGACCCCGTTCGGATTCCAGGGCGCGCCGCACGAGTTCGGCCAGCTGGTCGGGTTCGAGCGATTCGAGTTTGACCACCACGGAGCGGCTGAGCAGCGGTTTGATCACGGAGAAGCTCGGGTTTTCGGTGGTCGCGCCGATGAAAGTCACGTCGCGGTTCTCCACCGCCGGCAGCAGCGCGTCCTGCTGCGATTTGGAGAAGCGGTGCACCTCGTCGATGAACAGCACGGTCTCCTCGCCTTTGGACACCAGCCGGTCGTGCGCGCGCTGCAAAACGTCGCGCACGTCCTTCACGCCGCTGGTCACCGCGGACAGCTCCTCGAACACGCGACCGGATTGGCGCGCCACAATGGTGGCGAGCGTGGTTTTGCCCACGCCGGGAGGTCCGAACAGAATGATCGAACTCGGCGCGGTGAGGCTGCCCTTGGAGGCGGGGTTGGCGAGGCGGCGCAGGGGCGAGCCCTCCCCCAGCACATGGCGCTGTCCGATCACCTCGTCCACAGTGGTCGGGCGCATGCGCACCGCCAACGGCCGCGTCATATCCTCGGGAGCGTCCGTCGCCCCGAACAAATCCTGCTCACTCATACGCACCACTGTACCTCACGTCGAACACTTGTTCGACACCACATGACGTAGTGAGGCGGGATTTCGCTAGACAGCGGCCACCGAATAGTCGACGAACACGACCTCGCCGCTTTCCTGGGTGGCGTCGAGATCCACCACGCCTACGATGGCCCAATCATGGTCGCCGTCGGAGTCGTCGATGATCTGCCGCACCTTCCAGGTGTGCTCGTCACGTTCGTGCGAATCGTCGAGCACGAACAGGTCGGCGGAGCGTGCGGCCGCGTCGACGCCGACGTATTCGTGCGCGTCGTAATAGTCGTCGAGCGCGTCCTCCCATTCGTGCACGCCGTAGCCCCAGTCCTTGTCGAGCGCGCCCAGCTCTTCGGGCCGGTCGAGGTCCATCAGCTGCACGCGGCGGAACAGGGCGTTGCGCACCAGCACGGTGAGTCCTCGGCGGTCCTCGACCACCTCGTCGCGTCGACCCGGAGCGGCGAGCGCGGCGGCGGCCTCGCTGGCGTCGGCCGAGCCCGCGTTCTCCCATTCGTCGACCAGACTGGAGTCGATGGAGCGCACGAGCACGCGCAGCCAGGCGATGATGTCGCTCAGCTGTTCGTCGCGCTTGTCGACGGGCACGGTGCGGGCGAGCGAACGGTAGGCGTCCGACAGATACCGCAGCAGCGTGCCTTCGGATCGGGCGATGTTGTAACGGCCGATGTATCCGGTGAAGTCGGATGCCGTCTCCACCATGTCTCGGATCACCGATTTGGGGCTGAGCCAGTAGTCGTTGGCCCAGGGCACGTCGCGGCGGTACTGCGTGAAGGCCGCGTCGAGCATATCCTCCAAGGGTTTGGGATAGGTGATGTCCTGCAGGCGGTCCATGCGCTCGTCGTAGTCGAGTCCGTCGGCCTTCATGTCGGCCATGGCCTTGTCTCGGGCGGCGCGTTCCTGGGCGCGCAGCACCTGCTTGGGGTCTTCGAGGGTGGCCTCCACCATGGAGATCACGTCGAGCGCGTAGGTGGGGCTCGCCGGGTCGAGCAGTTCCAGCGCGGCCAGCAGGAAGGGGCTCAACGGCTGGTCGAGCGCGAAGTCGTCGGGCACGTCGACGGTGAGGAAGTAGTCTTTGCCGCCGTCGTCGCGCTCCTCGGTTTCGATCACGTCGGTGTCGAACAATGTTTGGAAGATCTCGTCGGCCCGCTGGTGCAGCCGTTCCTTCTGGTCCGGGCTTTGCGCGGAGTCGTCGATGAGCCGGTCCACGCGCCAGCGCGCGTCGCCGCCCTGCGCCACTTCGTTGAGCACCATGGAGTGGGTGATCTTCAGATGCGGCACGAGGGTTTCGGGATCCGCGTCGATGAGTTTGTCGAAGGTGTTCTCATTCCACGTCACGAAGCCTTCGGGCGCCTTCTTACGCTTGATCTTCTTGAGCTTCTTCGGGTCTCCCCCGGCCTTGGCCACGGCCTTCTGGTTTTCGATCTCGAATTCGGGCGCTTCGGCGATCACCAGTCCTTCGGTGTCGAAGCCCATGCGTCCGGCGCGGCCGGCGATCTGGTGGAATTCGCGGGCGCGCAGGCGACGCATTTTCGAGCCGTCGAATTTGGTCAGGGCGGTCAGCACCACGGAATGGATCGGCACGTTGATGCCCACGCCGAGCGTGTCGGTGCCGCAGATCACCGGCAGCAGGCCCTGTTGGGCGAGCTGTTCGACCAGACGGCGGTAGCGCGGCAGCATGCCGGCATGGTGGATGCCCACGCCGGTGCGCAACAGCCGCTGCAGGATCTTGCCGAAGGCGGTGGTGAATTTCGTGCCTTTGATGGCCTCGGCGATGGCCGTGCGCTGCTCCTTGCTGCTCACGCCGGTGGAGGCGAGCGCCTGCGCGGTTTCAAGGGCCGCGTCCTGCGAGAAATGCACCACGTAGATCGGGGTGGATCCTTCGTTGAAGGCGAGTTCCACCGTGCGTTCCAGCGGATCGAGGGTGTATTCGTAGGTCAATGGCACGGGGCGGGGCGCGTCGGCGATCACGTCCACGTCCGTGTCGGTCATGGATTCGAGTTTGTCGGCGATGGAGTCGACGTTGCCGAGCGTGGCGCTCATGAGCAGGAACTGCGTGCGCGGCAGGGTGAGCAGCGGCACCTGCCAGGCCCATCCGCGCTCGGGGTCACCATAGTAGTGGAATTCGTCCATGGCCACGCAGCCCACGTCGGCGCGGCGGCCCTCGCGCAGGGCTTGGTTGGCGAGGATCTCGGCGGTGCAGCAGATGATCGGCGCGTCCGCGTTGATATGCGTGTCGCCGGTGATCATGCCGACCAGATCGCGGCCGAATACCTCCACCAGATCGAAGAACTTCTCGCTCACCAGCGCCTTGATCGGCGCGGTGTAGTAGGAGCGTCGGCCAGTGCACAGGGCGGCGAAATGCATGCCGAGCGCCACGAGGGATTTGCCCGAGCCGGTGGGCGTGTTGAGGATCACGTGGTCGCCGGCGAGCAGATCCATGATCGCTTCCTCCTGATGAGGCCATGGTTCGATGCCTTTGGTGCCGACCACCCATTCGAAGAAACGCTCGTAGATGTCGTCGGCGGCGAGGTTGCGCGCGCCGTCGTCGTACCAGTCCGGTGCCAACGCGCCCAATGAGCCGTATCGCTTATCGCCCTGTTCGTCCGTCATGGTTCGCAGTCTACCCGCAGCCTTCTATCGCGCGCCGACTGACGGTGCCTGGACCTAGGCCAACCGCCGCCGCATCTCGTCCGGGTCGCAGTCGAGCGGAGGCCAGGTGAGGTTCATGTTTTTGATGGTGGTGCGCAACAGCTCCGAGACCACGGCGCGCGAATACCAACGGTTGTCGGCCGGCACCAGATACCAGGGAGCCTCGGGGGTGCTGGTGCGTTCGAACACCTCCTGCCAGGCGTCCATATAGTCGTCCCAGCGTTCGCGTGAGTCAAGGTCGGAGGGATCGAATTTCCAATGTTTCGTCGGATCGTCGAGCCGCTCCAGAAAATGCCGTTTCTGCTCCTGGCGGCTTACGGTGAGGAAGATCTTCACGATCGCGCAGCCGTCGGCCGCCAGCGCCCGTTCGAACTCAATCACCTGTTCATAGCGCGCAAGCCAGGTCTTTTCGGGAAGCGTGCCCCACACGCGCGGCATCACGATGTCCTCGTAATGCGAACGGTCGAACACGGCGATCCATCCGGGCTTGGGCAGTTCGCGCTCCACGCGCCAGAGAAAGTCGTGAGACAGCTCCTCGTCGTTCGGCGCGCCGAAGCCGTGGTAGTGGATGCCCATCGGGTTGCCTTGCCTGAACACGTGTTTGACGATGCCGCCCTTGCCTGAGGCATCCATGCCTTGCAGCACGATCAGCACGCGCTTGTTCGACCGGCGTGTGCCGTTGGCGTACAGCAGCCGCTGATAGCGGGAGATCTCGCTGGAACTGATTTCGATGAATCGCTCGGCGTCGTCCTTGTCGCCGTCGAAACCGGGGGTTGAGTCGGCATCGACCGCGGTAAGTCGCGTGCCTTGGTGGAACATCAGCAGTTGCCCCGGCGGAAGGGACCACACCGAGCTGAGCAGTTCGGAGGATTTGGCCGCCAAGGCCAGCCTCTCGGCCACCGTGGCACCGTCCGAAATATCGTCGATGCCCCGCTTAGCCAACGTCAACGCCTTGTCCACGCCGACGATGGCCCCTCCTTTGCCGCCGCGCGCCCGTTCTCCCATGGTCCGCCTCCTCGCATCGGATTGCATCGGATGGCAAACATCATATACCAGCCTGTTCTGCCTTTCGAGCCCTTCTATATTTAGTTAATAAATTTAACATTTACGGAATAGAAAGCCATGAAAATCGGTGTTCTCGAGACATGGATACCAACCCCCGCAACGTAATGCGCCATGTCAAAATTCCTTTATATACGGCCAAAAACACCGCAATTCCAACACATCGCAGCATCCCCCCGAACATCACAACACTCTTGCCTTCACCTTCGAAATATCTAAAAGCTGGTTTTACATTGGCTGATATTTATTGTAAGGTTGCTTACGCAATTGCGAATTCGCCCATTCTTGTCCTCTTGTGGCAACCGGGCGACTTCGTCTCAAAGAAGAGCGAAAGGAACACATCGCACATGAAACGCGCGATATCAGTGGCGCTTGCAGCGGCACTGGCTCTCGTCCCATTGACAGGAGGCAGCACGGCGTTCGCCGCGCCGCTTTCGACCAGCGATGCCAAGGATTATGCCTTGCAGATGCTGGATCAGTCCTCTGGGCAGACCCCCACGCCGATCAACGACACCACGTCGGACGGCGACTCCACGGATAACACCGTTGCCGACGACGTCGCCTCCGGCGACGCCGCATCCAACGACACTGTCACCCCCCCCCCCGTCAGCAAATGCGTCGGTGACCGCAGGCGGATGGACGCTTGACCAGAACACAGTCAAGGGCGGCGAGACGCTCGAGGAGAGCGACGGCTGGGTGCACTTCAAGTCCGGCGACAAGAACGGCAACGATCCAAGCAAGCCGTCGGCATACCCAGCGGTGGCCATTTACGACGGCAGCTACGACTTCAGCACGGATGGCGGATTCACCGCCACGATCAAGTCGCCGCAAGACGGCTCCCTGAATCGTTTCGGTTTCTATCTGGGATACAAGGACCCGAACAACGGCCTATTCCTCGGCTATGACGCCGGAGGTTGGTTCTGGCAGCGCTACGGCGCCGATGGCGCTTGGTATGAAGGTACCCGTATCGCGGCGCCCGCCGCCGACGCCGAAATCCCCATCGCGGTCGAATGGGACGGCTCCACCGCCACACTGACCGCGAACGGCAAGCAGGCTCTCGAAGTCGACTACAGCTCGATGAAGAATCTCAGCGACAAAATCGCCATGAAGGCTTCCACCCTCGGCACCGCGCTCACCGACGTGTCCGTCAAGGATTTCGCCGAGAAGGAGATCATCAAGTACGCCGTCAGCGGCACCGTGGTTGACGCCGAAGGCGCTCCGATCGAGGGTGTCAAGGTGCGCGTCAACGGCGCCTCCACCACTACCGACGCCAGCGGCGCCTACACCATTGGCGAACTCAAGGCCGGCAAGTACACCCTCTCGGTTGGCAAGTACGGCTACGAGGATGTCACCAAGGACATCGAGATCATCGATGGCGATCTGGCCGTGGATGCCATCACTCTGAACGAGGCGGCCGCCGTCGATACGGAGACCCTCTCCACCGATCAGATGGACGTGCAGGTCAAGCAGAATTTCCCCTCCGTACTCCAATACACGATGACCAAGCTTGACAACCGTGTGATGTACGGCCAGCCCAAGGACGTGCGCACCGTGGAGATCAACGGCACCAACGTGGAGCTCACCGACGCCGACGTCAAGTTCGTCAAGGAGAACAAAACCACGGCCGTCTACACGATGACCGTCAAGAACGCCGAGAAGAACATCAACGCGGTGATCACCGCCGAAATCGTCGTCAAAGCGAACACGCTGAGTCTGAACATCACCGACATCGACAACAAGCTCGATGACAATGAGCACCCGGTGCAGACCGTATCGTTCCCGAACCAGAGCCTCATCTCGATGCGCGAGGATCAGGACGGCGCGCAGTTCACCGGCGCAGTTATGTCGTCCAACACCACCAAAACCGGCGACGAGCACTTCGACATCACCGACACGACCAGCCTGACAAACCGCGACTACATGTACGCGTTCATCTCCGGCAATTCGCTGAGCGCCGGCATGTGGAGCAACTCCGAACATGACGGCCGTGTCGTGGCCGCGCCTGTGAATGGCGGCAGCCAGAACACGCGCATCTACGCCACCACCCAGACGGTCAGCGGCACGAACTCGCTCGGCCTGGCCAGCGCCCCGTGGTACTACCATCGCATCGTCACCGATTCGAAGCGCAAGTCCTACATGGTCGATGAGACCGAGATGCCGAAGATGGCCGTCGTCATCACCGGCGACGAGAACAACGACCAGACGGTCGACTGGCAGGATGGCGCGATCGCGTTCCGTTCGATTATGAACAACCCGTACAAGTCCGAGGAGGTACCCGAGCTGGTGGCATGGCGCATCGCCATGAACTTCGGATCCCAGGCGCAGAATCCCTTCCTGACCACGCTTGACAACGTCAAGAAGGTCGCGCTTAACACCGACGGTCTCGGCCAGTCCGTGCTGCTTAAGGGCTACGGCAACGAGGGCCATGACTCCGGGCACCCGGATTATGGAGACATCGGCGAGCGCATGGGCGGCGCCGAGGATATGAATACGCTGATGGAGAAGGGAGCCGAATACGGCGCCCGCTTCGGCGTGCATGTCAACGCCTCTGAAATGTATCCGGAGGCCAAGGCCTTCAGCGACGACTCCGTGCGCCGCAATTCCAGCGGTGGCCTGAGCTATGGCTGGAACTGGCTCGACCAGGGCATCGGCATCGACGGCATCTACGACCTGTCCTCGGGAGCCCGCGAGAAGCGCTTCAAGGAGCTCAAGGACAAGGTCGGCGACAACATGGACTTCATCTACTTGGATGTGTGGGGCAACCTGACATCCTCCAGCTCGGAGGATTCGTGGGAGACCCGCAAGATGTCCAAGATGATCACCGACAACGGCTGGCGTATGACCACCGAATGGGGTTCCGGCAACGAGTACGATTCGACCTTCCAGCACTGGGCGGCCGATCTGACCTACGGCGACGCGGCCAAAAAGGGTGAGAACTCCCAGGTGATGCGCTTCCTGCGCAACCACCAGAAGGACAGCTGGGTCGGTGACTTTCCGAAGTACAGCGGCGCGGCCAACGCTCCGCTGCTCGGCGGCTACAACATGAAGGACTTCGAGGGATGGCAGGGTCGCAACGACTATGACGCCTACATCACCAACCTGTACACGCATGACGTGTCCACGAAGTTCATCCAGCACTTCAAGGTGAGCCGTTGGGTCAACAACCCGCTCGACAGCACCTCCTCGAACGATCCGGAAACCAACGGCGGCAACGAGTTCATCGAACTCAAGGACGATAAGGGCAACGTCGTGACCCTCGCCCGCGAGACGAACGACCAGTCCTCGACCGCCTACCGCAACCGCACCATCACCTTCAACGGTCAGGTCGTCGCCACCGGCGCGGTCTCCAAGGGCGATGGCACCGGCACCGGCACGGAGTCCTACCTCCTGCCGTGGCTGTGGGATGCGCAGACCGGCAAGTTCGTCTCGTCCGACGACGAGAAGCTCTACCACTGGAACACCACCGGCACGGAAGCCACCACGTGGACGCTTCCCTCCGAGTGGCGGAACCTCGCCAACGTCAAGGTCTATAAGCTCACCGATCTGGGTAAAACCGAAGAGCGGACCGTGCCCGTCGTCAACGGCCAGATCACACTGACCGCCGAGGCCGAAACCCCGTACGTCGTGTACAAGGGCGACGTCACTCCCAAGCAGATCTCGGTCACGTGGAGCGAGGGCATGCATCTGGTCGACGCCGGCTTCAACGGCGGAGAGCAGACCTTCGAGGAGGATTGGACGCTGAAGGGTACCGGCGAGGCCTCCATCGCGAAGAGCCAGTACAGCAACCCGATGCTCAAGCTCACCGGCAAGGTCTCGGCCACCCAGACGCTGACCGACCTGAAACCCGGCAAGCGCTACGCGCTGTACGTCGGTGTGGATAACCGTTCCGACGGCGACGCCACGATGACGGTCACCAGCGAAGGCAAGACGCTGGCCACCAACTCCACCTCACGCAGCATTGCGAAGAATTACATCCAGGCGGATGCGCACAACACGAATTCCGCCACGGTGGATGGTTCCAGCTACTTCCAGAACATGTATGTGTTCTTCACCGCGCCCAAGAGCGGCGAAGCCACGCTGACCCTGGCCCATCAGGGCGCGGGCGACGTGTACTTCGACAATGTACGCGTGGTCATCAACGGCTACAAGGGTCTGAAGTTCGACAAGAACGGCAACGTCACCAAGCTGACGAACGACTTCGAGAACAACGCCCAAGGCATCTGGCCCTTCGTGGTCTCCGGGTCCGAAAACGTCCAGGACAACCGCATCCACCTGTCCGAGAAGCACGCGCCTTACACGCAAGCTGGCTGGGACGTCAAGAAGATGGATGACGTGCTCGGCGGCGACTGGTCGGTGAAGGTCAACGGCCTGACCCAGAAGAACACACTGGTGTACCAAACGATTCCGCAGAACATCAAGTTCGAGCCGGGTCGCACGTACAAGATCTCCTTCGACTATCAGGTCGGCTCCGACGACATCTATGCCGTCGCGGTTGGCTCCGGGGAGTTCTCCTCAGCCAACACAACTCTGGTTCCGTTGAAGAAGACCCTGGTTATGGATGCGCAAGCCGGCGAGAACTACACCGCCAAGTACACGTTCGAGCTGACGGGTTCCGTCAACGGGGACTCCTGGTTCGGCATCTACTCCACCTCCACAGCACCTGAACTGCATGGTTTCGACAAGGACGACGCTGAAGCCAACTTCGGCGGATACAAGGACATCGTGCTCGACAACCTCGTGATTGAGCGCGTCGACTCCGAAAGCAAGACCAAGGCCGAGGCCAAGGCCAAGCTCGAGGAGATCACCAAGAAGTACGACGATATGCAGTCGCAGATTGGTGACGAGGCGAAGTTGACTTATCAGAAGACTCTGGCCCAAGCCAAGCTGCTGATTAACGACGACCAGGCGACCTCGGAGGATTATGCCACGGCGATCGCATTGCTGGAGTCGCTTGACGTCTACATGCAAGGCCCGCTCCCTGACAATGCGAATACCGACAAGTACGACGTCGACACCGAAGCCTACACGGTCGCAGCCGGCAGCGAGGAGCTAAACGCCGCGAACGAAGGTCCGGCGGCTCTCGCTCAGGATGGTATGTCCAATACTCTCTGGCACACCGACTACAGTGCATGGGCCGTCAGAGATGGTGATGCTTGGTATCGATTCGATCTCACCAAACCGACCACCATTACCGGCTTGCGTTATCTGCCTCGCTCCGGTGCTTCCAACGTCAACGGCAAGATCAAGGATTACAAGATCGAAGTGACAACGGCCGCTGGTGACACTCGTGTCGCCTCCGAGAGCACCACCGTCAAGCAGGGCACCTTCTTAACCGATCAGGTATGGCAGCTGGCTCAATTCGACCAGCCTGTGGAGAACGCGGTCTCCGTGACCTTCACCGTACTTACATCGGCGGGAAATTCTACAAATAAGTTCGCTGCCGCCGCCGAGCTGCGTCTGACCACGGAACGCGATGTGTCAATCGTCGACAAAACCGATCTCGCAGACGCCATCTCCCAAGCGGAGGCGTTCAACGAATCCGACTCCACCGCGGACAGCTGGAAGGTGATGAGCGAGAAGCTCACCGCCGCCAAGACCGTGCTCGCCGACGAGAACGCCGACACCTACGACGTGCTGCTCGCCACGAACGAGCTCGACGCCGCCATCAACGCGCTGGTGCCGGTGGATGTCGACAAGGCCGCTCTGCGGTCTGCGGTCGAGAAGGTCGCGAATCTGAAGGAAGCGGAATTCACCGCCGACTCGTGGGCCGCGTTCGCCGCAGCCCTGGCCGACGCCCAGACGGTACTGGACAACGCCGACGCCAAGCAGTCCAAAGTGAACGCCGCCCTGGCCGCACTCCAGAACGCCGTGGAAGCTCTCAAGCCCGCCACGACGGAACCGGAACAGCCGGGCACGGTGGACAGGTCCGTCCTGCAGGCCACGGTCGACTCGGCCGCGAATCTGAAGGAAGCGGAATTCACCGCCGACTCGTGGGCCGCGTTCGCCGCAGCCCTGGCCGACGCCCAGACGGTGCTGGCCAACGCCGACGCCTCACAGGCCGACGTGGACGCAGCCCTGGCCGCGCTCGATGCCGCCAAGCAGGCCCTCAAGCCCGCTACAACGGAACCCGAGCAGGTGAACAAGTCCGTCCTGCAGGCCACGGTCGACTCGGCCGCGAACCTGAAGGAAACGGACTACACGGCCGAAACGTGGGCCGCGTTCGCCGCAGCCCTAGGCGACGCCCAGACGGTGCTGGCCAACGCCGACGCCTCACAGGCCGACGTGGACGCGGCACTGGCCGCGCTCGATGCCGCCAAGCAAGCCCTCAAGCCCGCCACGACGGAACCGGGCCAGCCTGAACAGCCGAGCGCAGCGAACAAGTCCGCCCTGCAGGCTGCGATCGCCAAGGCCGAAGCCCTTGATCTCAAGGGTTACACCGAAGCGTCCGCCAAGGCCGTGCGTGTGGCTCTGGCCAGTGCCAAGCTGACCGCCGACAACGCGACCGCCACCCAAGAGCAGGTCGATGCCGCGCTCAAGGCCCTCGAAGCCGCGATCGACGGTTTGGAGAAGGCTCCGGCCTCCACCAACAAGCCGATCTCGAACACGGGTGCCAGCGTCTTCGCGGTCATCCTCGCAGCGATGGTTCTGGCCGCGGCCGGACTGGCGCTGACGGTTCGCCGTCGCAGCCACCGCTGAATGATTGGCTGATGGGGTCGACCGCACAGCGACCGACCCCACCCCTCTCCCCCAACCAACAATCCATAATTAAATAGTCGTAGGCCCGTTCCGAAATATCCGGAACGGGCCTACGTCGTATCTCCCCCAAACGAATTATCCCATCGTCATGCTGAGCGGAGTGTAACGGAGTCGAAGCATCTCCTGACCAGTAGTGCCGCAAAGGTCAAGGAGATCCTTCGACTACGCACTTCGTGCTCCGCTCAGGATGACAGGTGAAAGATGCTGAGCGAGGCGCAAGCATCTCACAGGAGATAAAACAAATCGGCGTAGCACAGATTCATTCCATGCCACGCCGAGATGAGATGCGGAAGACGAAACGCTATTGCGCGTCAACCGAGGAGTGGGCGGAGCTGCGGCGCTTGAGCATCACGCCGCCGGCAAGCAGCAGCATGGCCGCAGCCGCGATGGCGCAGGTTCCGGCACCGGTGGCGGGCAACGTGGGTTGCGTCTCCGGAGCGTCCGAATCGCCGGTATTGCCGCCGGTGTCATCCCCGGTTTCGGCATCGGTGAACAGCACGTCGACCTGGGCGGTGCGGATCGTCGCGGCGTCGGCCGCCGCGTCGGCGAGGAAGGTCGCCAGATCGGCGTCGGACAGCGTCTTCGTCACCATCACCGAACCCGCGCCCGGCCCCTGCGTCTCGCCGGAGAAATCGAAAATCTTCAGCGTGCCAAAGTCCACGCCGTTGGCGGTGAGCTTGATGGCCTTCGGACGCTGCTCGTCGGTGGTGAAGGCGAGGCCGCTCACCGTGAAGCTCACGGTGTTCCCATCGACCTCGACCGCCGAGAATCCGGTGCTGCCGCGGGTGCTCACGGCTTTCAGGTTCGGATGGGCCTCAAGATAGTCCGACAGTCCGTCGAAATCGATATAGCCGGTGTCCACATAGTTCGTGCCCTGCGTGAACACGGTGAAATTATCGCCGCCGGTGAGCAGGAAGGGG
This sequence comes from Bifidobacterium eulemuris, assembly GCF_014898155.1. Taxonomy (NCBI): domain Bacteria; kingdom Bacillati; phylum Actinomycetota; class Actinomycetes; order Bifidobacteriales; family Bifidobacteriaceae; genus Bifidobacterium; species Bifidobacterium eulemuris. The sequence goes on from NZ_CP062938.1 coordinate 747,788, forward strand.
TTGCCCGCGATGGTGAAGGTGTCCGTGTCACGCACGGCCTCGCCGTTCACGGTCAGGTCGAACACCTCACCTCGGGGCAAGGTGGTTCCATTGATGGTTTCGGTATACAGGTTGTAGTGGTAGCTCACATTGCTGGACAGGCCGAGCCACTGCACCGGACGCGACGCGCCGGCCGGCTGCCACTGCTGTTCGAGCAACGCCTTGAGTTGGGCGCCGGTCAGGGTGACCACCGCCGTGCTGTTGCCGAAGGGCAGCACGTCGTGGGCTTCCTTCAGCGTAATGGTCTTGTCGCCGTTCGGGTCGAGGTCGGCGCGCAGTCCGCCCGCGTTGATCACACCGATATCGGCCTGCTGGCCGTGCTCGTTGGCCGCCCACATCGCCGCGTCGGCATTGAGTACGCCCAACGTGGATTCGACGCCGCGGTTCTCCTCACTGTCCAGCTTGCCCGGAACGTCGCGTCCGCGGTTGAAGGTGGAGTCGGCGTCGATGGTGCCGAGCACGGTGTTGCCCTGCTCGTCGGCGGCGGCCTGCGCACGTTCATAGATCGCGTTCACTTCCGGATCGGATTCGTACAGCGCGTTGCCGTCTTTATCGAAGATCTGGTTCAGCTGGCCGCTTGCGATCACCTGCGCATCCTTGCCGCTGCCGGTGATCGTCAGATCGATGGTGGCGTAGGATTCGCCATAGTTCTTGGTCTGCTTGATCGGCGCGCCGGACGCGGTTTCCGTCTCCTGATCCATATGCGTGTGTCCGGCGACCACCGCGTCCACATTCTCGTTCAGACCGGTGAGCTGGTTCGCGTCGGCATGCACCAGCGCCACCACCGCGTCGGCTTCGCCGTTGCTTTCGTCACCGTCGGAAAGCTGGTCGGCATAGGAGTTGATCGCCACTACCGGATCGATAACCGTCACGCCCGCCATACCCGCCGGCGAAACCGAGTCGAGCAGCGTCTCATACACACCGCCGATGAAGGCGATGCTCTTGCCGCCGCTTTCGGTGATGGTGTACGGCTGGATCTTGCCTTCCAGCGCGCCGCCGCTCACATTCGCCACGATGTACTGAGCCGAGCCCATCCCCGGCATGATGCGGTCCACCAGATCGGCCGCGCCCTGGTCGTATTCGTGGTTGCCGGTGGCGGAGACGACCATGTTCATCGCCGTCAGCTGCTCCATGGCGGGTTCGTCATTGGCGATGGACGAGGCGAAGGCGGAGGCGCCGACCATATCGCCTGCCGCGGCGAAAATGGTGTTCGGGTTCTTGGCTTGGGTCTGCTTGAGCGCAGCGGCCAGATAGCCGCCGTTTTCGATATGCCCGTGGAAGTCGGACAGGCCGAAGATCGTGACGGTGGCGGTGTCGCCGGATGCGACGGAGGGATTCGCGCCCTCATCGGCCACCGCCGCGGAGACGGTAAGCGACATCGCCCCGATGGTGAGCGCTGCCGTCGCCATCGCGACGAATTTCCTATACATGGTCAGACGCATAATCGCACACTTCTTTCCCTCATGGCCGGCCGTTATCCGAGGCCCATCCACGAATCGGCAGACACTTGGCAATCTACCACTCGTCTGATATCTCCCGCGACCCCCGAACCCCGACCACAGATAACAAGCTGGGGCGGCGGAACGATCATGCGCTCCACCGCCCCAGCGATGCGTGTGAGATTATCGACGCGAACGGATCGCGGCGCTACCGCTTCTCCTGCTCCGCGTCCTCGCCGCCTTTCCCTTGCTGGAATTCGTCGTACCCCTGCTCGTAACGGGTGCGGCGCCAGTTGTGGATCGACGCGTTGGTGCCGCGATGGTGCACATGGTACTGGCGCGGCGCCCCACCGAGCGGACGCTCCTTGACCTCCTTGGCCACGGCGATCTGATTCACGTTCGAAGGGTCCATAATCGCGATGGGAGCCACCGCCTCCGGCTCCACCGGCGCGGCCGTGCGGCGTTGCATATGCTCGGGCAGCCATTCCGCCAGACGGGACAGCAGCCAGCAGACGATAAAGTACACCACGGCGGCCACCACCAGCGTCTGCAGGATGTTGAAGTACATCGATCCCAGTCGGCGCGACTCCTGCAGCAGATCCGTATACATGATGATCGAGCCGAGCGCGGTGTCCTTGACCACCACGACCAGCTGGGTCACGGCTGCGGGCAGCATGGCGAACACGGCCTGAGGCACCTCGATCTGCATCAACGACTGCGTTTCGGTCAGGCCCAACGCCAGCGAGGCCTCACGCTGGCCGTTCGGCAGATTGCCGACGCCCGAGCGCACCAACTCGGCCACCACGGAACCGTTGTACAGCACCAGCGCGATCACCACCGCCCAATAGGATGGACTGGACATCCCCGCGAACGCGAACCACCGCCAGAAGAAGATCATCATCAGCAGCACGGGCACGGCGCGGCAGAACTCGACGATCACCGCGGAGACGGCGCGCAGCAGCGGATTCGGCAGCAGACGGCCAATGCCAAACACCAAGCCGAACACCACCGAGCCGATCACGGCCACCACGGAGGCCTGCACGGTCATCCACAGGCCGGGCAAATAGAAATCGGTCCACGCCTCGCGTTCGAGCGCAGGCTTCCACAATTCCCAGCTCAGCTGGTTCTCACCATCCGGCGGATTGTGCAGGCGCATGAGAATCAGCACCACCACGATCGCGAAGACCACCCCGGCGATCCAGTTGACGATGCGGATGGTTCTGCGGCCCTTGGGACCAGGCTGGTCGAACAGCACGGCGCTTTCGTTTGCGGCCATGGGTCACCTCCTCACGGCGAGCTTGTTGGACAGGAACGTGGTGATCATGCCGATCGGAATGATGAGGATCACATAGCCGATGGCGAAGATCAGGAAGATCTGGACGATCACGTCGGGGCGGAACTCGATCATCTCGCTCATCAGCGAGGAGGTTTCGGTGGAGACCGACGCGGCGGCCGCGACCGTCGAGTTCTTGAGCAGAGCGATCAGCGTGTTGCCGAGAGGCGCCACGGAACCGCGGAAGGCCTGCGGCAGGATGATCTGGCTGGCCGACTGCATGAAGCCCAAGCCCAATGCGCGCGCCGCCTCGGCCTGACCGATCGGCACGGTGTTGATGCCGCTGCGCAGCGACTCGCACACGAACGCCGCCGTATACAGGCTCAGGCCTGTCACCGCCAGCCAGAAGAAATTCGTGGCGAAGATGTCGGAGAAGGTGAGCTTGAGCTGCGCGTAGGCACCCAGCACCATGAACACCATGATGATGGTCAGCGGCAGGTTCTTGAACAGCTCCACATACGCGCCGGCCACAGTGCGCATCGAGGAGATCGGCGAAATGCGCATCATCACCAGCACCACGCCGAGCACCAGCGAGAATAGGGCCGACCACAGGGTGATTTCGATGTTCACCAGGAACGCGCCGACCACGTCGTATTCGCTGAACAGTTCGACGAATCCGTTCATCTCACTCCTCCCCCTCGGTCGGTTCCGGCGGATTGTATTCGCTGTTCGGCGAATATCCCGTACCGGAGGTGTTCTCTTCGATCGCGCGCTGCCAGGAGCCGTCCTCGATCATCTGCTCGATCGCGTCGTTGATCTGCTTGGCGAACTCGGTGTTGCCCTGCTGGATGCCCACGCCATAGTATTCCTGCGTGAACGGGGCGCCCACGACCTTGAGTTTGCCGCGCGAGGCGGAGGCGAGACCGGCGAGGATGATGTCGTCGGTGGTGACCGCGTCCACAATGCCGGAGAACAGGGCGGTGGCGCATTCGGCGTAGCCCGGCTGCTCCATCAGCTGCACTTCGGAGGCGAACTTCTCCTTGACGGTGGCGGCGGAGGTCGAGCCGGTCACGGAGCACAGGCGTTTGCCGTTGAGATCCTCCGGGCCCTTGATGCTGTCGTCGTCCTCGCGCACCAGCAGATCCTGACCGGCCACGAAATAGGGGCCGGCGAAGGAAACGGCCTTCTTGCGCTCGTCGGTGATCGAGTAGGTGGCGAGGATCATGTCCACATCACCGTTCTGCAGCATGGCCTCACGCTGCTTGGACGGCGCTTCCTTCCATATGATCTCGTCCTCGGAGCGACGTTCGTCGTAATGTTTGAGCGCGAAATTGGATTCCGTTCGTCATAAATAATGAGCGCGAAATCCCGCGCGGCCCGCGTCGTTCGCGGGGATGCTTGCCTTATGGAAGGCAGACTGGACATGGCCACGAGAAAACGGCTGACGAACAGGTTCAAGGCGGAGTACGCCAAGGGCGACAAGAAACAGAAGGGCGAGATCCTCGACCGCCTCGAGGCCGTCGGGATGGGCAGGTCCACCGCCCGGCGGCTGCTCACGCAGGCGGAGAGGGAGAAACCCGTGAAAGGCGCGGCGCGGGGCAGGCGGCCGAAGTACGACGCGGGCGCGCAGCGGCTGCTGGAGCGCCTGTGGCTGCTCATGGGCATGCCGTGCGGCCCGTACATGAAGGCCATGTTCGACCAGTGGATTCCCGCGCTCCTGGCGAACGGCGAGCTCGACGGCATCGACGGCGACGCGCTGGACCAGGTGCTGGCGATGAGTCCGTCGACCATCGACCGGCGGCTCAGACCGCTCAAACAGGCCGCCATGCCGAAGGGCGCGTCGCTGACCCGGCCGGCCGCGGAGCACATGCGCAACTCGATCAGGATCCGCAAATGCACCGACGAGACAATCCGCGTTCCCGGCCTGGCCGAGGCAGACACCGTGGCCCACTGCGGGCCCAGCATGAAGGGCGAGTTCGCCCGCACCCTGACGATGGTGGACTACGCGACGAACTGGACCGTGAACGTCACCGCCCGCAACAATGCCAAATCCAACATCAAGGCAGCGGTCGCCACCGCCCTGCCGCTCTTCCCGTTTCCCGTCACCTGCTTCGACTCCGACAACGGCGTCGAGTTCATCAACGACGAGCTCGTCGACTGGCTGCTCGAACAGGACATCGAACAGACCCGCAGCCGCCCGTACAGGAAGAACGACCAGGCCACCGTCGAGTCGCGCAACAACCACGTCGTCAGGAAATACGCGTTCCACTGGCGCTACGACACCGCGCAGCAGCGCGAGCTGCTCAACCGGCTGTGGGCGAAGACCTACGTGCTGCTGAACCTGTTCACGCCCACCCGCAAGCCCGTGCGCGTCGACCAGGGGCGCGACGGGCGCAGGAAGACCGTGTACGACGAGCCCCGCACCCCGTGGGCGCGCGTGCTGGAGCACGACGCCGCCGACCGCGCCGCCGGGGGCGGCGGATACGTCGTCGACGACGCCCGCCGCCGCATCGAGGGGATCATCGCCGCCACCAACCCCGCCCGCCTCAACCGCGAGATCGCCGTCATCCAGGACGAACTCGAACGCGTCAGCCGGGACCGCACCGAGGCGATGGCCCGCCGCGCCGGCCTGGACATGGGATACTTGGGAAAGGCGATCGAACGCATGCGCGCCGACGCCGGACAAAACGACAAATAGATCGCAGGCACCGTTTCGCGCTCACCCATTACGACAAACGAACAACGATTACGCGCTCACTTATTAATGACGAACCTCGGGAGTAGCCCAGTTGGCGGGCGATGTACGTCGCGACGTCCACGTCGAAACCGACGTAGGTGCCGGACTTCTTGAATCCCAGACCCGGCTGGTCGAATTTGATGCCGATGCGGATTTTGCCGGCCTCGCTCTCGGCTCCGCAGGCGGCCAGAGAGGCCACGCACGCGAGCGCGCAGACGGCGGCGACGCACCGTTTGATCAGTGTGTTCTTCATAACTCTTCCTTTGGCGCGGCCGGCGCGGCCGAAACGGCGACGGCCGCACATGACGGCAGGATGGTGACGGAGTGCGAATGGCGGCCTAATGCGTGAGGATCTTCGACAGGAAGTCCTTGGCGCGGTCGGTTTTCGGATTGTCGAAGAACTCGTCGGGCGTGCCTTCTTCGAGAATGCGGCCGTCGGCCATGAACACGATGCGGTTGGCGGCTTTACGGGCGAATCCCATCTCATGGGTGATGCAGATCATCGTCATGCCTTCGCGGGCGAGCTCCACCATCACGTCGAGCACCTCGTTGACCATCTCCGGGTCGAGCGCGGACGTCGGCTCGTCGAACAGCATCACCTTGGGGCGCATGGCGAGCGCGCGGGCGATGGCGACGCGCTGCTGCTGGCCGCCGGAAAGCTGGCTGGGCATCTTGCTCGCCTGGCTGTCCACGCCGACGCGGGCGAGCAGGTCCATGGCCAGATCCTCGGCCTCTTTCTTGTCCATATGACGCACCTTGATCGGGGCGAGCGTCACGTTCTCGAGGATCGTCTTGTTGGCGAACAGGTTGAAGGATTGGAAAACCATGCCCACTTCGGCGCGCAGGGCGGCGAGCTCCTTGCCTTCCTGGGGCAGCGGTTTGCCGTCGATGCGGATCACGCCGGAGTCGATGGTCTCCAGGCGGTTGATGGTGCGGCACATCGTGGACTTGCCGGAGCCGGACGGGCCGACCACCACGAGCACCTCGCCCTTGGTGACGGTGAGGTTGATGTCTTTGAGGACGTGAAGGTCGCCGAAATGCTTCTCCACGTGGGCCAGCTCGACAAGCGGTTTGTTCGGGTCGTCCCGCCCCGGCACCAGCGGCGCCAGCGGACGTGCGGTTTCGTTGTTCTTCATTTCAGACATAACAGGTCAGTATACCTGCAAATGTTTCGTAAACAATATCTGAAGATTATCTGATTGCTTCTCGGGGGTATACAATTCCCCTCCCCATCCATCCCGAACAGGCGCCGAAGCGTTATCCGCAATGGCGGCTCCGCCTATCCGCCTTCCATTCACCCGAACAGGCGAGGCAGTTCGATCGCCAGCACGGCGATCACCACAAGCACCGCGATTCCGTCGAACACCAAGCGTTCCGGAACATTGTCCTTGAACCAGTCGCGCATCCGTCGATACCATGTTCGTCCACTCATGCTTCCACGCTAGAGCGGCAAAGCGATCACCAATCCACTCCTAGGCGAACATCAGATGAACGCTCTGCCAATTCCTCGCTCCGCCAATCCCGCACAAGAGCCTGTCCACCAGGCTATCTGCGTTACCGGTAGTGGATTCGGGAGTTCGCGAACATCGATCTGCGTTACGGGTAGTGTGCGATCGCTCTTTCCAAGGCAAGCGCCCTTGATATTCCGCCACGCCTACTTGCCGATACAACGTCAAGGCACTACCAGTAACGCAGATCGATGTCCGCAGGGCGTCCAATCCACTACCCGTAACGTAGATTGGATCCATCCGGGCCCCATCACCTTTATCTGAACAGCCTCCCATTCTCGTGTCTAGAAATAGGAGGCCTTCAAGCCTCAAAAACAATGGGCTTCCTCCGATTGGAGGAAGCCCATCATCTCACACGGTTATCGCGTCACTCTTCATCGTCCGGCTCGTAGTCGACGCCGGTTTCGGCGCGCTGCTCGGCCGAGATCGGGGCCGGGGCACCGGTCAGCGGATCACGGCCGCCGCCGGCCTTCGGGAAGGCGATGACGTCGCGGATGGATTCGGCACCGGCGAGGATGGCCGCGGCGCGGTCCCATCCGAGGGCGATGCCGGCGTGCGGGGGCGCGCCGTACTTGAACGCCTCAAGCAGGAAGCCGAACTTGTCGGCGGCTTCCTCGTCGGTGATGCCCAGCACGTCGAGCACGCGGTCCTGGATGTCGTCGCGGTGGATACGCACGGAGCCACCGCCCATTTCGTTGCCGTTGCAGACGATGTCGTATGCGTCGGACATGGCGTGCTCGGGATCCTTGTCGAAGGAATCGATCCAATCCTTGGACGGCATGGTGAACGGATGATGCATGGCGGTCCACTTGGAGTGGCCGATCGCCACATCGTCGTCATCCGGATCGTCGGTGGACTTGAACATCGGGAAGTCCACCACCCAGGTGAAGGCGAACTCGTCCGGCTTGAGCAGGCCGGCGCGGTCGGCGAGCTCGACGCGCACGGCACCGAGCAGCGCCTGCGCGGTGGTGCGGGCGCCGGCAGCGAAGAACACGGCGTCGCCCTCTTCGGCACCGACGGCCTCACGCAGACCGGCACGCTCCTCGTCGGAGAGATTCTTGGCCACGGGGCCCTTCAGCTCGCCGTCCTCGGCGAACACCACATAGGCCAGGCCCTTCGCGCCGCGCTGCTTGGCCCACTCCTGCCAGGCGTCGAACTGACGACGCGGGGTGGCCGCGCCGCCCTTGAACACGACGGCGCCCACATAGGGGGCCTGGAACACGCGGAACGGCGTGTTCTTGAAGAAATCGGTGAGCTCGACCAGCGGGTTGCCGAAGCGCAGATCCGGCTTGTCGGAGCCGTACTTGTCCATGGCCTCCTGCCAGGTGATGCGCTGGATCGGCAGCTGGATCTCATAGCCGGCGGCCTTCCAGATGGCGGCGATGACCTTCTCGGCCATGGCCATCACATCCTCCTGGTCGACGAACGCCATCTCCATGTCGAGCTGGGTGAACTCGGGCTGGCGGTCGGCGCGGAAGTCCTCGTCACGGTAGCAGCGGGCGAGCTGGTAGTAGCGCTCCACACCCGAGACCATGAGCAGCTGCTTGAGCAGCTGCGGGGACTGCGGCAGGGCGTACCAGGAGCCAGGCACCAGACGGGCCGGCACCACAAAGTCGCGCGCGCCCTCAGGCGTGGACTTGATCATGGTGGGGGTCTCCACCTCAGTGAAGCCCATCTCGTCGAGGGCCTGACGGGCGGCCTTGCTCATGTCGGAGCGCAGCTTCAGGTTGCGCTGCATGGAGGGGCGGCGCAGGTCGAGGTAGCGGTACTTCAGACGCACTTCCTCGCCGGGCAGCTTGTTCTCGGACTCGTTCTCGAGCGCGGTGGAGACCTGGAACGGCAACGCGTCGGACTTGGCGAGCACGTCGATGCTCTCGGCCACGACCTCGATCTTACCGGTGGCCAGATGCTCGTTCTCGTTGCCTTCCGGACGCAGGCGCACCTCACCGGTGACCTGGATCACGAATTCGGAACGCAGCGGGCGGGCCATCTCCTCGTCGTAGATGACGACCTGCACCAGACCGGTGGTGTCGCGCAGGTCGATGAAGGCCACGCCGCCATGGTCGCGACGGCGGTCGACCCAACCGCTTAGCGTCACCTTGTCGCCGGCGAGGGCTTCCGTCACCTCGGTGGCGTGATGTGTTCTGTAAGCCGTCTGGCTCATGCTTCCTCGTTTTCCTTTGAACCTGATACGCCGCCGCGCGTCGGCCGAGCCCTGCAAACGCGAAGGCGCGAGCCGCATGCGCGACGGCGAAAAGTTGTCACATTACAACGGTTTGCCGGGCATTAACAGTATCCGGCTCCCACGACGTGGCGTCGGCCTCGAGCTGGTCGCCGGAGACGATGTTCTTCACCTCGTCGCCCGCGCCCTCCTGGCCGGGGAACCACACGTAGGGGATGCCGAGCTTGTCGGCGTATTTGATCTGCTTGCCGATTTTCACCGCGGTGGGCGCCACATCGGCCGCGATGCCGCGCGAACGCAGCGTGTTGGCGATGCGGTTGGAGGCCGCGCGCTCGTCCTCGCTCCACACGGCCACCATCACCACGGCCGGGGAGACGCGGCTGGCGTGCGCGCCGGCGGTGTGCAGCATATACGACACCAGTCGCGACAGGCCGATGGACAGGCCCACGCCGGGATACTTCTTATTACCCTGCGAGGCGAGGTTGTCGTAGCGGCCGCCTGAGCAGATCGAGCCGAGCGAGGCCGCACCGTCGAGGAAGGTCTCGTAGACGGAGCCGGTGTAGTAGTCGAGTCCACGGGCGATTTTCAGGTCCGCGATCACGGAGCCCGGGCGGATGGCGGCGGCCTCGTCCACAATCATGGCGAGCGTGTCGAGTCCCTGCTTGGCCAGCGCGTATGCCTCGGCCGTCTCGCCTTCGGAGGTGATGCCGTGGGCCGCGGCGAGCGCATCGAAGCGTTCGGTCAGCTCCGCGCCGTCCGCCGCGGTCAGAGAGGCGAGTTCGAGGCAGGCGCGCGCCTGATCCTCGTTCGCGCCGCATTCGCTGACCAGCAGCTTGGCCACCTCGTCGGCACCGATTTTGTCGAGCTTGTCGATCTCGCGCAGCACGCCTTCGACGTCCGTCAGGCCCAGTCCTCGATAGAACCCTTCGGAGAGCTTGCGGTTGTTCGCATGCACGGTCGCCTTGGGCAGGCCGTACTCGCGCAGGCGCTCCAACGCGGCGACCATCACCAGCGGCAGCTCCACCTCGTAATGGTCGGGCAGATCACCGTTGCCGATCACGTCGATATCGGCCTGCACGAACTCGCGGAAGCGCCCCTCCTGCGGGCGCTCGCCACGCCACACCTTCTGGATCTGCCAGCGCTTGAATGGGAAGGCGAGCGCGCCGGAATTCTCGACCACATACCGGCTCAGCGGCACGGTCAGATCGAAATGCAGACCCAGTCGCTCCTCCACCGGAGTGTCGGATTCGTGGCCGACCTCCTGCAGACGGCTCAGCAGATAGATCTCTTTGCTGGTCTCGCCTTTTTTGAGCAGACTTGCGCCTGTTTCCACGGCTCTCGTCTCGATTCCTATGAATCCGTTGAGTTCGAAAACCTCACGAAGCGTGTCGATAACACGCTGCTCCACTACGCGTTCAGAGGGGAGCCACTCTGGAAATCCTGATATTGATGCACCTTTAGCCACGGTATCAATATAATAGGTGAGGTTACGGAAAACATCACGGGTTTCCCATGATGCGATTCGCAGCCGCACACACCGCTCAAGCCTTAAAGGAGCTGACCCCATGGCCGACGAGAACGTCACCGAAACCGAGAACACCACTGAGACCGCCGAGCAGGCAACGTCGCCCGCCGTGCCGACGCCCGCCGCCATGCCCAAGCCGCACGCGCCCTCCCCGGCCGCGTTCGCGAAGAAGCCGGCCGCCGTCGCGCATGTCGCCGCTCCTGCCACCGGCACGTATACCGACGCGCAGGTGAAGGAGGCCGAGGCTTTCGGTCGTGTGGACGACAACGGCACCGTCTTCGTCAAGGAGGGCGAGACCGAGCGCGAGGTGGGCCAGTTCCCCGACGCTTCCAAGGAGGAGGCGCTGGCGCTGTATGCCCGCCGCTTCCTGGATCTGAAAGCCAAGCTCGATCTGCTGGCAACCCGTCTGAACTCCCCGAACGTCAAGACGCGTGAGATCGACGATTCGCTCAAGACGCTGGCCGAGGAGACCGCCGAGCCGGCAGTCGTGGGCGACATCGCCTCGCTGAAGGCCCAGTTCGAGGAACTGAAGGCCACGGCCGAGGCCAAGAAGACCGAAATCGCCGAAGCCCGCAAGGCCGCGGTGGCCAAGGCCGTCGAGGAGCGCACGAAGATCGTCGAGAAGGCCGAGGAATTGGCCGCCTCGCTTGGCGACAGCACCAACTGGCGTTCCACCGCCGATAAGTTCCGCGCCCTGTTCGACGAGTGGCAGCAGCATCAGCGTTCCACCGTCCGCATCGACAAGGCCGACGCGGACGCGCTGTGGAAGCGCTTCTCCTCCGCCCGCACCACCTTCAACCAGGCCCGCCGCAAGTGGGCCCAGACGCGCGACAACGAGCGCAACCAGGCCAAGGAGGTCAAGGAGGCGATCATCGCCGAGGCGAACGAACTGAAGGATTCCACCGCTTGGGGCGAGACCTCGCGCAAGTTCAACGATCTGATGGATCGTTGGAAGAAGGCCGGCCGCGCCGGCCGCAACGAGGACGACGCCCTGTGGGCCAAGTTCCGCGAGGCCGCCGACGCGTTCTTCAACGCTCGCCAGGCCGACCGCGATCAGATCTCATCCTCCGAAAAGGAGAACCTCGCCAAGAAGGAGGCGCTGCTGGCCAAGGCCGAGGCGCTGGTGCCGGTGGCTGATGAGAAGGCCGCCAAGCAGGCGCGCCAGGCCCTCGCCGCCATCCAGGAGGAGTGGGACCAGATCGGCTACGTGCCGCGCGACGATATGCGCCGCATCGAGAACCGTCTCGACGCGGTCGACAAGCAGATCAAGGCCGTTGAGGACGCCGCTTGGAAGCAGGCCGATCCGGAGGCCGACGCCCGCAAGTCCAGCTTCGAAGTGCAGCTGACCGCCCAGCTCGCTGAGCTGGATGAGAAGATCGCTGCCGAAACCGACGAGAAGAAGAAGGCCAAGCTCGAGGCCGAGAAGGCCACCAAGGAGCAGTGGCTCAACGCCATCAAGTAGTCGCCATCTCCGTTGCGTCAACCGATGAGGGCCGGCATCATATGCATGGATGTCGGCCCTCATCAATTTAAGGAAAATCATATGGATAACGACGATTACATCGTGCAACCGTCGAAGGGCACCGAGCGCAGCCGCGCATACGGCTGGTCAGTCGGCTTCGGCTTGCAGCGGGCGGATGGGCTCATGCCGTCCGAATACGCACGCTCGACCGCGCAGGCCAACATCGTCGGCGAAATCGATTACCAGACGGTCGGCGCGATGCTTCGCGACTATCATGCGGCCAATCCCGACGAGCGGTCGCACATGGAGGCCGATATCGTCGCGTCGCGCATCAGCCAGCTCCTGCAATCCCCCACATTCTCCTTCGCTCCCGCCGCTTTGCGCACCATCCACCGTTTTTTGTTCGCCGATGCACTCAACCCGGATTGGGTGGGGGTATGGCGCAACGAGGTCATCGTCAAACAAGAGCCAGTATTGCTGGGCAAATCCGTTGCCTATGCCGCACCCGCGGACATCGAGCCGACGCTCGACTACGATTTTCAGGAGGAGCGCAAACGCCAACGCGACTACGACCGGCTCAGCGACCAACAGACCGCGGACAGCGTGTTCGCGTTCGTCTCCGGCATCTGGCAGATCCATCCGTTCCGTGAAGGCAACACCCGCACCTGCGCCGTATTCGCCATCCAGTATCTGCGATTCCTCGGGTTCACCGTCGATAACCGCCCGTTTCAGGATCATGCTCAATACTTCCGCGACGCATTGGCCTTGTGCAACGCCAGCTCGCGCATACTCCGCTCGTCGGATGAGCTGCAGACCTTCGAACAGCACGTTCTGTTCGGCGCTGACGAGCCGTTGCCTGACCTGCGCGCATTGGCCGCGCAACGCACGGACATCACCGACACCGACCCCGACGACCTCTTCAACGGAATCGCGCGCAGACCGTAATCACGCCGATCTTCAAGACGGGTCTGTCTCAATTCATCGGGCGGTTACATCCTCTCTGGCGGATGCCATCACCATGGCGGCTGGTGCGCGCCGCTACTTGCGACTGACGTCAACCCTCGGACAGCCGCCATTACCCCTCGGGCGGTTTTGGATGGTTTCGGGCGGTTACGAATGGCTACAGGCGGTTGCCGTTTACGGACATCCCCTGTCATCGATTCGCAGCAAGAGTCAGAAACGTTGAAATTCCGCCATTCTTGATTTCATCACATGATCAGATAGCCAAGAACCACCGATTCGGTAACCGCCCGAAGCCATTTGAAACCGCCCGAGGGGTGATGACAGCAGCCCGAAGGATATTGAAACCGCCCGTGCAATGCCGACTACCGCCCGAGGCCACCCATAACCGCCCGAAAGGTGTTGAAACCGCCCGAAAGGTGATGGCAACCGCCCAAAGGATGCCGTAACCGCCCGAAGGGATGGCACTCATATAACGGGAGTCCCCCGCGTGGCGATTAAATCCACGCGGGGGACTCCCGTTATGTAAGGCTTCGTACCAGCCGTATAGGCGCGGTGCGGGAATGGCCTTATTCCTGAGGCGTTTCAGCCGGGTCATCGCCGGCGGAGGCACCGACGAGTTCGGGCGTTGTGCCCTCCCTCGCTTCGGCGGCCGCGCCACCAACGGCACCGTCATCGGCGGAACCATCCACCGGAGTGGCCTCCTCAAAGGCCTCGCCCTTGAAGACGAATTCGCCGAGGATACCCTCGCCTTCCGCGTCGACCAGCACACGCTGGCCGTCCTGCAGCTCGCCCATGAGGATCTTCTCCGAGATGGCGTCCTCGATGTCGCGCTGGATCACGCGGCGCAGCGGGCGCGCGCCGAGCAGCGGGTCGAAGCCCTTCTGTGCGAGCAGGTCCTTGGCGCTGGTGGTCAGTTCCAGCGACATGTGGCGGTCGAACAAGCGGTCGTTGAGCTGCTTGACGTCCAGGTCGACGATCTGGCGCACTTCGGGCTCGGTGAGCTGCTTGAACACGATGATGTCGTCCAGACGGTTGAGGAACTCGGGGCGGAACTGCTGCTTGAGTTCGCTGGAGACCTGATCCTTCATGCGCTGGTAGCTCGACTCGGTGTTCGCGCCCAGATTGAAGCCCGTGTTGGCGGCCTTCGCGATGTCGCGCGTGCCCAAGTTGGTGGTCAGGATGATGATGGTGTTCTTGAAGTCCACCTTGCGTCCCTGGCCGTCGGTCAGATGACCGTCATCCAACACCTGCAACAGCGTGTTGAAAATATCCGGATGAGCCTTTTCGATCTCGTCGAACAGCACCACGGAGAACGGCTTGCGACGCACCTTCTCGGTGAGTTCGCCACCCTCCTCGTAGCCGACGTATCCCGGAGGCGCGCCGAAGAGTCGCGAGGCCGCGTACTTCTCGGAGAACTCCGACATGTCAACGCGGATCAGCGCGTCCTCGTCGTCAAACAGGAATTCGGCGAGCGTCTTGGCCAGCTCGGTTTTGCCCACGCCGGTGGGGCCGGCGAAGATGAACGAGCCGGAGGGGCGCTTCGGGTCCTTCAATCCCACGCGGGTGCGGCGGATCGAGCGGCTCAGAGCGCTCACGGCCTCGTCCTGGCCGATGATGCGCTTGTGCAGCTCCGCCTCCATGCCGAGCAGCTTCTTGGACTCGGCCTGAGTGAGCTTGAACACCGGGATGCCTGTGGTGGCGGAGATCACCTCGGCGATCACGTCCTCGTCCACAACCATCTTGACGTCGGATTCGCCTTCGCGCCAGGCGTTCTCCTTCTCCTTGCGCTCCTGCTCCAGCTTCTCCTGGCTGTCGCGCAGTTCGGCGGCCTTCTCGAAGTCCTGGTTCTTGATGGCCTCATCCTTGTCTTTGGAGAGCTTGGCCACCTTGTCGTCGAGCTCCTTGAGCTCGGGCGGGGCGGTCAGACGCTTGATGCGCAGGCGCGCACCTGCCTCGTCGATCAGGTCGATGGCCTTGTCCGGCAGGTTGCGGTCCTGGATGTAACGCGACGAGAGTTCCGCAGCGGACTGGATCGCACCGTCCGTGATGGTCACGTGATGATGGTTCTCGTAGCGCGAACGCAGGCCTTTAAGGATCTCGATGGTTTCGGCGATGGTCGGCTCCTGCACCTGGATGGGCTGGAATCGACGCTCCAGCGCCGCGTCCTTCTCGATGTACTTGCGGTACTCGTCGGTGGTGGTGGCACCGATGGTCTGGAGTTCGCCGCGCGCCAGCATGGGCTTGAGCATGTCGGAGGCGCCCAAAGCGCCGTCCGCGGAGCCCGCGCCCACGATGGTGTGGATCTCATCGATGAACAGCACGATGTCGCCGCGCGTCTTGATCTCCTTCAGCACCTTCTTCAGGCGCTCCTCGAAGTCGCCACGATAGCGCGAGCCGGCCACCATGGAGCCGAGATCCAGCGAGTAAACCTGCTTGCCCTTCAGCGTCTCCGGCACGTCGCCGGACTGGATCTTCTGCGCAAGGCCTTCGATCACGGCGGTTTTGCCCACGCCGGGCTCGCCGATCAGCACGGGATTGTTCTTGGTGCGCCGGGAGAGCACCACCATCACACGTTCGATCTCGTTGGTGCGGCCGATCACCGGGTCGAGTTTGCCGTCGGCGGCCTCGGCCGTCAGGTTGCGTCCGAACTGGTCGAGGATCGCGGAACCGGTTTTATTGCTCTTGTCGGACACGCCGCCCGCGTTCGCGAGTTCGCCCTTGCCGTCCGCCCCGTTGCCGGAGTTGCCGCGGATCAGGTCGATGGTGGCGCTGCGCAGCTCGCCCAGGTCGACGTCCATTTTGATAAGCACCTGCGTGCCGACGCCCTCGCCCTCGCGGATCAGACCGAGCAGGATGTGTTCGGTGCCGATGTAGCTGTGCCCCAGCTGCAGCGCCTCGCGCAGCGAGAACTCCAGCACTTGCTTGGCGTGCGGTGTGAAGGGGATGTGCCCGTTCTGCGTGGCATTGCCTTTGCCGATCATCTCTTCGACCTGCTTGCGGGTGGCTTCGAGATCCACGCCCTTGGAGGCGAGCGCCTTGGCGGCCACGCCCTCGCCCTCGCGGATCAGACCGAGCAGCAGGTGTTCGGTGCCGATGTAGTTGTGCTGGAGGGTGCGAGCCTCCTCCTGCGCCAACACGATCACGCGCCGTGCACGGTCGGTAAACCGTTCGAACATGCTTGTCCTTCCTCAAATGACATTCCGTCTTACTCTACCGATTCGCGGTGACGTTTCTTCCCGCTATTTCACGAATTGCGCTGACAACGCAAAGAAGCGGCCCCAAGGAACGTTATGCTTGGGGTAAGTGACGTGTTCTAGGGAGGGCATGATGAGTGAGCTAACCAACGCCATGGCCGACATCGTCGTCGGTGTGGATGGGTCCGATGAATCCTTCGCCGCGCTGAAATGGGCGTTGAAGGAGGCCGGTCTGTCCGGCCAGAAGGTCAACGCCGTGTTCGGCTGGACGCATTCGTGGGATATGGGTTCGGAGCCGGACAGCGACGAGGCGTGGGCCAAGATCCGCCATGAGATCGCCGCGGAGCTGCGCGAGTGGGTCGATAAGGCCTCCGCCGGCATCGATTTCGATCCGGAGAACCTCAAGCTCACGTCGGTGAAGGCGTCGGGCACGTCGGCGCTGCTGCAGATCGGCGCGAACGCCCAGCAGATCGTGGTGGGTCGCCGTTCGCTGGGGCGTGTGATGCGCTGGTTCATGGGTTCGTTGTCGGCTTCACTCGCGGAGGAGGCGCAGGTGCCGGTGACGGTGGTGCGCATCATGGACGACGAGGACGCCTCGGTGCAGGATGAGATCGCCAACGCGCTGACCCCCACGGACGTGACCGTGCATCATGTGCAGCCCCAGCAGCCGCCGATCGAGGGCGTGCGCCCCGTGGTGGTGGGTGTGGACGGTTCGCCCACCTCGCATCACGCGTTGCGTTTTGCCGCCAATGAGGCGCATCTGCACCATGCGCCGTTGAACGTCATGTTCTGCTGGCAGTTGAAGGATCTGGGCACAGTGCCCGGCTATGAGAACGCGGTCGCGCCGGTCGAGGCCGGGCAGCACCGCGCCGAGGAGATCCTCACCCGCATGGTGGCGCAGACCGAGATCCCCGCCGATGTGCGGGTCACGACGAACGCCTTCCATATTCCGGCGTCCAAGGGCCTGATCGCGGCCTCGCGCTATGCGAGCCATCTGATCGTCGGCTCGCGTGGCCTGTCCGGCTTGGACGCGCATTTCCTGGGCTCGGTGTCCAAGCAGATCGTGAACTTCGCCGAGTGCACAGTCACCGTCGTCCACTGACGCTCAGAACGACGCCCTCGCATTCTAGGCGAGGGCGTCGCTTCCTCTTTCATCGTCCCAAGCGAGAAGGCGGTTACTCTTCGGTCGCCGTGTCGGGATCCTCCACCGAAGCCGTCTCGTCATCAGCTTCAGGGGTGATTTCATCCGACTCGTCGGAGTTGTCGATTTCATCGGACTTATCCAACTCGACCGGCTCATCAGAATCGTCAGTCTCATCGGATTCGCCAGAATCGTCGGCTTCATCGGATCCATCGGAAGATTCATCGTTTTCAGCCAGGTCGATGATGGCCTCCACGGCCGGCTCGTCGCCGTCCGTTTCGGGCGCGTCCTCATCCTCCACGGCGGAGGCGGGCACGGCCTGCGCCTCGATATCCGCTTCGGTGGCCTCGGTGGCCTCCTCGTCCAGCTCCTCCTCGATCAACTCGACCTGCGCGCGTTCCTCACGCGGCGCCTGGGCCACCACGTCGATATGCAGATCGTCGTAGGCGGGTTTGGACTGCACCCACAAACGCCCCGGTTCGGGCGGCTCGATCTCGGAATGTTCGCCGCAGCCATGGTCGAGCGAGACCACACGTCCGTCATCCGGACTCCACTTGTTGGCGCATACGCCGAACATCAGATTCAGCTCACCCTGCAACGGCACGAAGAAGCCGCAGGTGGAGCACAGATTGCCGCTGGCGGTTTTGGTCGACAGCGATTTGGGGCCGCGCGGCCCCTCATACCAGCGTTTGGCCGTTTGGGCGCGCCCCAACGGGGTAAGCACGCGACGGCGAGACAATTCGAAGGCCTCGACGGCCTCGGCCACATCCTCGGGAGAAGTGACGGATTCAGCCTCACCCGCAGTCTCGGAATCACCTGCGGTCTCATCCGCGGATCCGGAATCGTCCGCAACCGGGCCCTCATCCGCGCTCTCCCCCGCAGCTCCCGCCTCCAGACGCGAATCGTCGGGGTCGGTGCCGATCGCATCGGTCGGCGAAAGATCGGTGGGCTCCAAACGGTCCTTCCACGGAATCCACGCCGGCGGCATCAGCGCCTGGTCGGTGGGCACCAGCGAGGATTCGTTCACGGTCCAGTTGCCGAGCTCCTCGTCGTGGTACAGCGTGACCGACCACTGCCAGCCCTCATACCCGCGGATATTCGACTGGAACCGATAGTCGGTGACATGGTCGTCCAGCGGCACGGCGGTGACGAAGTCGCCCACATGCTCGGGCTCGTCGGCGACCTCAATCGCCACCGCCCGCGCGATGGACTGGGGGTCGAGTGCGGTATCGGTCATACGTTTCAGTCCTGTACGTCGAAGTTATCCGCCACGGCGCGCAACAGCGTGGCCAGCTTCTTGCTTTCTTGGGCGTTGGGGTAATGGTGGCGGCGCAACGTGTTGCCGGCGTCGTCCAACAGCTTGATCAGGTCCTCGCAGATCGCGGCCATATCATCGGGCTTGGGGCGCGTGGCTTTGACCAGCGAAGGGGCGGACGCCACCAGCGTCATCCCCATCACCTGCGGACCGCGGCGGCCTTCCACGACGGAATACTCCACCTTGGCGCCCTTGCGCAGCGTGGTGACGCCGGCGGGCAACGCGGTCGCCGGCAGGAACACATCCTTGCCTTCCTCACTGGTGATGAAGCCATAACCTTTGGCTGCGTCGAACCAACGAACTCGACCGGTGGGCATGTCCAGACCTCTCTTATCTCGATGCGAATAGAACCGACAGGCTATTCTACCTCACATCTCCTGACCGGCGCCACGTCGACGCTTTGGGCGAACCGCGGCGGCGGTCACGGCGGCGCTCGGCACCACCCGTTCGATGGGCAGCACCACGGTGAAGGTCAGGCCGCCGCCTTCGGTGGCAGTGGCGCAGATGAAGCCGCGGTGCGCCTTGACCACCGATTGCGCGATGGCCAGGCCCAGACCGGTGCCGCCCTTGTCGCGGGCGCGCGAGGGATCGGCGGTGTAGAAGCGTTCGAAGATCTGCGAGCGCGACTCGTCCGGCACGCCCGGACCATGGTCGGAGAAGCGGATCACAGCGTAACGGTAGCCGATGGGCATGGTGTCGGCCACTTCGGCGGCTTCGACGAAACGTTGCAGCGACTGGTCGCTGGAGGTCAGCCTCGCCAGCTGCTCCGGGTCGATGGCGGCCGCGAGCACGCCCAATCCCGCCTCGGCCGGGGAATCGGCCGGCGTGTAGCGATGGATGTTGCCCACGATGTTGGTGACGACCTGGCGCAGACGCGAGGCGTCTCCGGGCACCGTCACCTGGGGCATCGTCCCCTCGTCGAACGCCAGATGCGCTTTCTTCCCCGCCTCCGTCGTGTCCAGGCGCAGCGAGCCGAGGGTGATGCCGCGTTCGGGGTCGAGGGCATGCAAATCGTCGGTGGCGTCGCCCACCACGGAGGTGAGGTTCACTGTGCCGGTCACGTCGATGCCGCGGCCTTCGTCGAGACGGGCCAGTGATAGCAGGTCCTCGACGAGCACGGTCATACGCGCGCTGGATTTTTCGATATGGCTGATGGATTCGTCGGCGCGTTCCAACGCCCCTGGCAGGTCGCGCTGCATGGTGTACAGCTCCGCGTAACCGTGGATGGCCGCCAGCGGGGTGCGCAGCTCGTGGCTGGCGTCGGAGACGAAACGTTTCATCTTCTCCGTGGTCTCCTCCTGCTCGCGGAAGCTTGATTCGATGCGGGTGAGCATGGTGTTCAGCGAGGCGGAGAGCGAGCCGACCTCCGTGTTCTCCGGGGCTTCGGGCACGCGTTGGCTTAAGTCGCCGGCGGCGATTTTCGCGGCGGTTTTCTCGATGCGCTTCAGTGGTGCCATCGTGCGTTGCATCACCAGCGTGGCGATGGATCCGCCGAGCAGCATCACCGCGATGCCGACGATCACGCAGTATCGGGTGAGCGTGTTCATCGTGTCGATCTGGTCGCTTAAGGACAGGCCGATGTAGACGATGCCGCGCACCTGATTGTTCTCCACCCATTGCATGGCCAGCACGCGCCATGGCGCTCTGGCGGCGTTGAGGGTGGAGCGGTCCACGGAGCCGAGGACGCTGGTCAGCAGATTGGAGCTTTCGGTGCCGTCCGTCTCGCTGTCGGATTCGTCCGTGTCCGTGCCGGGGAAGATGATGCGTTGCACGATCGCCGAGGTGGTGAACGGCTCGCCGAGCGTGATGCCGGAGGTGTCGCCGTTGCTCGGCAGGGACGGCATGGAGACGATATCGTCCTTCAGGCGGGGCAGCAGCGCGATCACCGTTTTGGGATTGCCGTTGTCATCCACGGTGCCGTCGGTGTATTGGATCTGCAGAAAATACGAGTTCAGACCGCTGGTGCCACTGCTGGATTGGCTGAGCAGATCGATGTTGCGGAACACCAGATCGCGCTGCTGCACCAACTGCCGGTCGGTGCGCTCCAACACGTAGCTGCCGACCAACGTGCGGATCGACAGCGTGATGACGGAGATGCCGACCAGCATCACCACAACCGTGCACACCACAAGCTTGGTGCTCAGCGACACCCGGTCGAAATGGCCGAGGAACAAACGCTGGAACCAGTTGGGCGTGCGCGGCCGCTGCTTGGTCGCCTCGTCCGGAGTTGGCTGCTGCTGCGGCGTCGTCACGGTGCTCGCCTTAGCTCTTGGGTTCGCGGATCATGTAGCCGATGCCACGTTTGGTTTCGATCAGCGGAGTCACCTTGCGCTTTTCGCCGTTGTCGTCGGTGATCTCCACGCCGTCGACCTTCTTGCGCAGGTAGGAGATGTAGCTTTCGACGATGGCCGCGTCGCCGCCCCAGTCGTACTGCCACACATGGTCGAGGATCTGGGCTTTGGACAGCACACGGCCCTCGTTGTCCATCAGGTAGCGCAGCAGCTTGTATTCGGTGGGGCTCAGGTCGATGGGTTGGCCGGCGCGCGTCACGTCGTGCGAGTCCTCGTTGATCTCCAGGTCGGCCACGCGGATGATCGGATCGTCCTCGATCTGCTCGCGGGTGCGGCGCAGGATGGCGCGGATGCGGGCCACAACCTCTTCAAGGCTGAACGGCTTGGTGACGTAATCGTCGCCGCCGACGGTCAGGCCCATCACCTTGTCCTGGGTGTCGTCGCGCGCGGTGAGGAACAGCACGGGCGCGTCGATGCCCTCCTGGCGGATGCGGCGGGTCACGGTGAATCCGTCGATATCCGGGAGCATCACGTCGAGCACAATCAGGTCGGGCTGGACCTTCTCGATCACTTCGATGGCCTGGGAACCGGAGGCGGCGGTGCTCACTTCGAATCCCGCGAAATGCAGGGAGGCCACCAGCAGCTCACGGATGGACGGCTCGTCGTCTACAACTACAATCGATGCTTCAATAGGCTTGCTCATGGAATCAAGAGTGGTCCGTCTGACTGAGCGTTTCCTGAATGCCGTCTTGAAGTTCCGTATCTTCCTTCTTGACGTCCGATCCCGCATCGCCGGACGGGGGTATGGAATCCTCCCGCTCCTTCCGTTCGCCGTGTTTGCTCCGGCCGCTCCCCCGATGCCGCTTCGCCGAATGACGGCGGCGTTTCGCCGAATGGCGACTCCGCTTCGCATTGCGGCGACGCACCAGCACGACGGCCACGACCGCCACCGCCAGCACCGCCACCACGCACGCGGCGATGGCCACACCGAGCACGATCGGCTCATTGGACTTGCTGGTGTACAGAACGGTGATCTCATCCATCATGGCGATGGCCGACTGCGACCAGTTGGGTGTGCTTTCCATCAGCGGCTGCTGCGCGGCGTCGGACAGCGCGTCCACGGAGGTCTGGTTTTTAAGCCAATCCTCCGAGTTGGACGACACCGCCACCACGAGATTGCCGTCGTTGGAGGCGACGGCCAGCATCACCGTGTTGGGGTCCGGATCGAGATATTCCAGCACATCGCCGGCCCAGGTGGCGGGATCCTCCTCGCTGTTGAAACTCGACAGGTACATCAGACGCACCGTCACGCCGGTGGTTTCCTTGACCTGCGCGATGGCGTCGGTGACCTCGGCCACATGCGAGCCCAAAAGGTTTCCCGTATCGGTGATGTTCTCCGTCACCGTGATGCCGCTCTGGACGTCCTCCGACCCCTCCGTGCCCTCCGTCGACTCGTCCGCGAGTGCGCCGGGAGTTATCCACATACACAGCAGCGCCACCAACAGCGCGCAAACGGCCATATACAGCCATTTCGCAGCCCCCGAGCCTTGACGGGACACGCCGAAGGGCGAGGCTGGAACCACCATGGTCGTTTTTTCCACCGTGCGAATCGTTTCTGTCATATCCTCCACCTTAGCGGCCGGTGATGCCAACGCCGGCCGCCGAAAACGACCTTTGGCACGGAAAGGAACGGTCATGCCCCAGTATCAGGTGGATTCGGAACGCATCCAATCCTCATCGGCGGCGGTCTACGCCTCGATCGCGCAGATCAGACAGGCGGTGGGCGGCATGTACGCCAACCTCAACGAACTGCAGAACGTCTGGCGAGGCTCGGCGGCCACGCAGTTCACCGCCGTGGCGGCGCAATGGCGTACCGCACAACAGCAGATGGAGACCTCGCTGGAATCCATCCAACGCGCGCTCACCCAAGCCTCCGCCGTATACGCCGACGCGGAGACCCAGGCCTCGCGCCTGTTCACGGTCGGATGATCCGCAGGCGAACGGCCCGTGTGAAGACGGCCGTCCGACGCCGGATCCTCCGCCGGATACGATGAGGCCCGCCTTTGCGTCAAACGGCAAAGGCGGGCCTCATCATTCGTTCATCCACGCCGCGTCGCACAACCGCACGGCATGGCAGACGCTTGGGGTTTAGTAGCCCATATCGGCGCCCGGAGCGGCGGCGGCGGCCGGCGGTTCCGGCTTGTTGGCCACCACGGCCTCGGTGGTCAGGAACAGGCCTGCGATGGAGGCGGCGTTCTGCAGGGCGGAACGGGTCACCTTGACCGGGTCGGCGACGCCGGCGGCCAGCAGGTCCTCATACTCGTTGGTGGCGGCGTTGAAGCCGGTGCCTTCGGGCAGCTCGCGCACCTTGTTGAACACCACGTCGCCGGAGACGCCGGAGTTCTCGGCGATCTGCTTGATCGGGGCCTCGACGGCACGGAACACGATGGCGGCGCCGGTGGCCTCCTCGCCGGTCAGCGAGGTGACGGCGGCATCGGACTCGGCCTTCTTGGCGGCCTGGACGAGGGCCACGCCACCGCCGGGCAGCAGGCCTTCCTCGATGGCGGCCTTGGCGTTGCGCACGGCATCCTCGATGCGGTGCTTGCGCTCCTTGGCCTCCACCTCGGTGGCGGCACCGACCTTGATGACGGCCACGCCGCCGGCCAGCTTGGCCAGGCGCTCCTGCAGCTTCTCGCGGTCGTAGTCGGAGTCGGTGTTCTCGATCTCGGCGCGGATCTGGGCCACGCGGGCGGCGACGTCCTCGGCGGAGCCGGCGCCGGAGACGATGGTGGTCTCATCCTTGGAGACGATGACCTTCTTGGCGGAGCCGAGCACGGAGACGTCGACGGAGTCGAGCTTCAGGCCCAGCTCGTCGGACACCACCTGGGCGCCGGTGAGGATGGCCATATCCTGCAGCATGGCCTTGCGGCGGTCGCCGAAGCCCGGGGCCTTGACAGCGCAGGACTTGAAGGTGCCGCGGATGTTGTTGAGAATCAGGGTCGGCAGCGCCTCGCCGTCGACGTCCTCGGCGATGATCAGCAGCGGCTTGCCGGACTTCATGACCAGCTCGGCCACGTGCACGATGTCCTGCTGGGAGCTCACCTTGCCGGAGGTCAGCAGGATGTACGGATCGTCCAGAACGGCGGTCTGGTCCTCGGCGTTGGTCACGAAGTAGGGGGCGATGTAGCCCTTGTCGAAGCGCATGCCCTCGGTGAAGTCGAGGTCCAGGCCGAAGCGGTTGTTGTCCTCGACGGTCACGACGCCATCCTGGCCGACCTTGTCGAGCGCTTCGGCGATCTTCTCACCGACTTCCGGATCGGCGGCGGAGATGGTCGCGGTGGCGGCAATCTGTTCCTTGGTCTCGACGTCCTTGGCGGCGGCGACGAGTTCCTTGACGATGGTTTCGGTGGCCTTCTCGATGCCGCGACGCAGCGCGATCGGGTTGGAACCGGCGACCACGTTCTTCAGGCCCTCATGCACGAGGGACTGGGCGAGCACGGTGGCGGTGGTGGTGCCGTCGCCGGCGACGTCGTCGGTCTTCTTGGCGACTTCCTTGACCAGCTCGGCGCCGATGCGCTCATACGGGTCGTCCAGGTCGATCTCCTTGGCGATGGAGACGCCGTCGTTGGTGATGGTCGGCGCGCCGTAGGACTTGTCGAGCACGACGTTGCGGCCCTTGGGTCCCAGCGTGACCTTCACGGTGTCGGCGAGCTTGTCGAGGCCCGCGAGCATTCCCTGACGGGCATCCTCTTGATACGCAATGATCTTTGCCATGGTGTGTCTGTTCCTCCAAATGGCTGATGGACTGGTTCTCACCCGATGGACCGTGGGCCGTGGCCGCCGACCGTCAGCTGCCGGTTGTCACTCTCACGCCTCGAGTGCTAATTGAGGAGATTAGCACTCTCGATGCTCGAGTGCCAACATCGCCGACGGCGATTGCGCCGAGGGCATGAAAACGCCGGAAAAGAAAGGTCCCGGCCCGCCTTCGCGCGAACCGGGACCATACAAAAAGTCCATATCCGTCGAGAACAACCGACGATCAGAGCTGAGAGCCTTCGGCGGACCCGATTTTGACGACGTCCTCGGCCTGCGTGCCTTTGCCTCCGGCCGCGGGCTTGTATTCCACGCGGTCGCCCTCGTAGAGCATTTTGAACCTATTGTCGCTGCCGTCATCCTTGATTTCCGAGTAGTGCACGAACACGTCCTCGCCGCCGTCGTCAGGCTGAATGAATCCAAACCCCTTCTTGGCTAGGAAGAATTTCACGGTTCCCTGCGTCATAGTTGATCTTTCCTTCGTTCCCATGTTGCGCGACCAATGTCAGGGAACGTAGAAAGAACCGCATCGCGCTCCCCCTACCTCGCGACTGATGCCCCATTGTAGCGTGTCTCATGACGCATCACCGGGCGCGACGTTCGTCGTAATGTTTGAGCGCGAAATTGGATTCCGTTCGTCATAAATAATGAGCGCGAAATCCCGCGCGGCCCGCGTCGTTCGCGGGGATGCTTGCCTTATGGAAGGCAGACTGGACATGGCCACGAGAAAACGGCTGACGAACAGGTTCAAGGCGGAGTACGCCAAGGGCGACAAGAAACAGAAGGGCGAGATCCTCGACCGCCTCGAGGCCGTCGGGATGGGCAGGTCCACCGCCCGGCGGCTGCTCACGCAGGCGGAGAGGGAGAAACCCGTGAAAGGCGCGGCGCGGGGCAGGCGGCCGAAGTACGACGCGGGCGCGCAGCGGCTGCTGGAGCGCCTGTGGCTGCTCATGGGCATGCCGTGCGGCCCGTACATGAAGGCCATGTTCGACCAGTGGATTCCCGCGCTCCTGGCGAACGGCGAGCTCGACGGCATCGACGGCGACGCGCTGGACCAGGTGCTGGCGATGAGTCCGTCGACCATCGACCGGCGGCTCAGACCGCTCAAACAGGCCGCCATGCCGAAGGGCGCGTCGCTGACCCGGCCGGCCGCGGAGCACATGCGCAACTCGATCAGGATCCGCAAATGCACCGACGAGACAATCCGCGTTCCCGGCCTGGCCGAGGCAGACACCGTGGCCCACTGCGGGCCCAGCATGAAGGGCGAGTTCGCCCGCACCCTGACGATGGTGGACTACGCGACGAACTGGACCGTGAACGTCACCGCCCGCAACAATGCCAAATCCAACATCAAGGCAGCGGTCGCCACCGCCCTGCCGCTCTTCCCGTTTCCCGTCACCTGCTTCGACTCCGACAACGGCGTCGAGTTCATCAACGACGAGCTCGTCGACTGGCTGCTCGAACAGGACATCGAACAG
This sequence comes from Bifidobacterium eulemuris, assembly GCF_014898155.1. Taxonomy (NCBI): domain Bacteria; kingdom Bacillati; phylum Actinomycetota; class Actinomycetes; order Bifidobacteriales; family Bifidobacteriaceae; genus Bifidobacterium; species Bifidobacterium eulemuris. The sequence goes on from NZ_CP062938.1 coordinate 774,148, forward strand.
ACCCGCAGCCGCCCGTACAGGAAGAACGACCAGGCCACCGTCGAGTCGCGCAACAACCACGTCGTCAGGAAATACGCGTTCCACTGGCGCTACGACACCGCGCAGCAGCGCGAGCTGCTCAACCGGCTGTGGGCGAAGACCTACGTGCTGCTGAACCTGTTCACGCCCACCCGCAAGCCCGTGCGCGTCGACCAGGGGCGCGACGGGCGCAGGAAGACCGTGTACGACGAGCCCCGCACCCCGTGGGCGCGCGTGCTGGAGCACGACGCCGCCGACCGCGCCGCCGGGGGCGGCGGATACGTCGTCGACGACGCCCGCCGCCGCATCGAGGGGATCATCGCCGCCACCAACCCCGCCCGCCTCAACCGCGAGATCGCCGTCATCCAGGACGAACTCGAACGCGTCAGCCGGGACCGCACCGAGGCGATGGCCCGCCGCGCCGGCCTGGACATGGGATACTTGGGAAAGGCGATCGAACGCATGCGCGCCGACGCCGGACAAAACGACAAATAGATCGCAGGCACCGTTTCGCGCTCACCCATTACGACAAACGAACAACGATTACGCGCTCACTTATTAATGACGAACCTCGGGCGTGTCGGGATAAACGGGAGCGGGACCCCTTGCGTGAGGCCTCAGCTCAGCAGCATCACGGCGATGGGGGATGCGAGGCCGTCGGCCTGTTCGACGGTGGAGATGCCCAGCGTGGCCGCCACATCCTCGGCGGTGGCGCGGTCGGTTTCGTTCTGGTACCACACCACCGTGGACGCCGGAACCGTGCCCGACGGATTCTCCGCGGTGACGTTGGTGTATCCGGCGGTCTGCAGCACGGCCGCCTGCTGGGCGGCGTATCCCTGGATGCCGGTGGCGTTGACCACGCTCACGGCGGTGTCTTTGTTCACCGTGGCCTGGGTCTGGTCATCGGTGGTGGACTGGTCCTGCTGCGCGTCGTCGGAGGAGTCGGTGTCCGTTCCGGTCGTGCTCGAGTCCGTGCTGTCCGTGGTGTCCGAGGCATCCGAGGAATCCGCGTCGTTCGAGGAATCCGCGTCGCTTTGGTCATCGGCGGTCTGCGAAGTGTCGGCCGACTGCCATGGGAAGCGCACATTCGCCAGCTCGCCCGAGAACACGCCCCACGCGCCCAGGCCGCACAGAGCCGCGACCAGCACGACGATGAGATACGGCATCACGCGCGAGGCCAACGAACGCGGCCCGCGGTGCACGCCGACCGGACCTTTCGGCGGATTGTCGAACGCGTCCCTGTTGTAGTCCTCATACGTCGTTTTATCAGTGCGTGCCATAATCGTCACCCTTCCGTTCAAACTATCCACGAGTGTAACCGGCTTGGCCGAAATCATCATCTCACGGCACGCGGCATGCACCGGATATGCACGTTTTGCCCGATGCCTCTTCTACAGTGGAGCGTATGAACGCGCATGTCAAGTCGTTACGGCAGCTGATCGAACCGGGCTGGGCCCAGGCCCTGGCCGACGTGGAACCCACGGTGCACCGCATGGGGGACTTCCTGCGCGCGGAGACCGCCGCCGGACGCCCCTGGCTGCCGGCGAGCTCGAATATCCTGCGCGCGTTCACCATCCCCCTCGACTCGATCAAGGTGCTGATCGTGGGCCAGGACCCCTACCCCACCCCCGGCCATCCGGTGGGGCTGAGCTTCTCCGTGGCCCCCGACGTGCGGCCGCTGCCGAAAAGCCTGATCAACATCTATAAGGAGCTCGACGCCGACCTGGGGCTGCCCGCGCCCGCCAACGGCGATCTGACGCCATGGACCGAACGCGGGGTGATGTTGCTCAACAGATGCCTCACCGTCGGAGTCGGACGTCCCAACAGCCATCAGGGCAAGGGATGGGAGGAGGTCACCGAGGCCGCGATCCGCGCGTTGAACGCCCGGGTCGACGAGCAGGGACACCCTCGCCCACTGGTGGCGATCCTGTGGGGACGCAACGCGCAAAGTCTCGAACCGTTGCTGACGAATGCCGCCATCATCAAATCCCCGCATCCGAGCCCGCTGTCGGCCTCGCGAGGATTCTTCGGATCCAGGCCGTTCTCACGCGCCAACGCCGCGCTGGCCGCCATGGGAGCCGAACCGGTGGACTGGTCGCTGCCGGCCGCCTGAAGCGCCCGCAGAACGGACTGAAACGGTAGTATTCCGCCATTTTTCAGCTTCCGTCAGCAAGACTTGTTACCGTGGTGGGCATGGCTTTATTCCCCACGCAACCGCAGATGCCCCCGAAACCGGCCGTCGCGGCACCGGCCCCCGCGCCCGCGGCGCAAACCGCCGCCGCGCTTACCCCCGCCGACGTCAAACGAGCCCGCGCGCTGGCCGACACGATCCGCTCGCGTTTCGCGCTTACACTGGTCGGACAGACGAGTCTGCGAGAGTCCCTGATCGTCACCTTGGTCGCCGGCGGCCATGTGCTGATCGAATCCGTTCCCGGTCTGGCCAAAACCACCGCGGCGCAGACGCTGGCCACATGCGTTTCCGGCACGTTCAAGCGCGTGCAGTGCACGCCCGACCTGATGCCATCCGACCTGGTGGGCACACAGGTATTCGACTTCTCCACCCAGAAGTTCACCACGCAGATCGGCCCGATCCACGCGAATTTCGTGCTGTTGGACGAGATCAACCGATCCAACGCGAAAACCCAGTCCGCCATGCTTGAGGCGATGGCCGAAGGAGCCACCACCGTCGGAGGCCAGCGCATCGCCCTGCCACGGCCGTTCATGGTGATCGCCACCGAGAACCCCATCGAGGAGGAGGGCACCTTCAACCTGCCCGAAGCCCAGATGGACCGCTTTATGATGAAAGCCGTCATGACCTACCCCTCCGCCGAGGACGAGGCGCGCATGCTGGCGATGCTCACCCGACGCGGATCCGACATGATCGGCCCCGACACCATCACCGGTGAGCGCATCTCCCTGAACGATGTGGAGTTCCTGCGCACGGCGGCCCGACGCGTGCACGTCTCCGACGCGATTATGCGCTACGCGGTCGATCTGGCCGCCACCTCGCGCGGCGCGGGATCCCGCCCGATTCAAGGCCTCGCGTCGCTGGTGCGTCTGGGCGCCAGCCCGCGCGCCTCGATCGCGCTCACGCGCATCGGCCAGGCCAACGCGCTGCTGGCAGGACGCGACTATGTGGTGCCGGAGGATGTCAAGGCCTTCGCCCACGAGGTGCTGCGCCACCGCATCATACTCACCTTCGAGGCGCTGGCCGACGGCGTAAGCACCGACCAGATCGTCGACCGCATCGTCGAAACGGTTCCCGTTCCATGAGTCCAACCGGTAACGACGACCCGATCCGCAGGAAGATCGAGGCCCTCGGCACCCAACTGAGCCTGCCCACGGTCCGACGGGCGTTGGGCGTGCTGGAGGGCGAGCATTCCTCCGACCAGCGCGGCGGCGCGGACGACGCGCTGGATGTGCGCGTCTATGAGCCCGGCGACGAATCCCGCCTCATCGACTGGAAGTCGAGCGCGCGCATGGGCCGCCCCATGGTGGTGCAGCGCGAAAGGCCCTCGACCTCGCATGTGTGGCTGCTGCTGGATGTGGGGGTCCAGATGCGCGGCACCTGCGCCTCGGGCGAACGCGCCTACGAGGTGGCGGCCAACGCGCTGCGCATGTTCGCGGCCTTGTCGTTGCGCCGATCCGACGAGGTGTCGCTGGTGGTATGCCATGAGGCGAGCATCACCCGCATGCCGTTCAACGGCGGATTCGCCCAATTCGAACGCACACTGGACCAGGCGCTGGACCGCGAGTGGAACCATGGGCGCAATATCGACGCGATGCTGGACTACGCGCGCCGCATCAAGGACCGCGAGGCGCTGGTGGTGTTCGCCACCGACGAGCACGCGCTGGCCGAACGCCATCTGGAGCAGATCCGCCGCATCGCGCGCACGCATCCGATCGTGCTGATCGACGTGGCCACGATGAATCCCTTCCAACCGTTAAACGAGGGCCGCAAGTCTCCGTTGGACGGCACAAGCGGACGTCGGGTGCCCGCGTTTCTGCGCGACGCCCGGGCGGCGCGCGAGGTCGACACGCATCGCGAGTATATGGCCGCGGCGTTGGAGCGCGAACTGCGCAAAACGGGATCGCATATGATCCGCGCCGTCTCCAGCGAGCAGATGTTCTCCGCATTTGTGGCGATGATGTCCCGCGCGCTGTCGTATTCCACGCGCAACCATCTCAACGCCGCACCCGCGCTGAATCTGGCCGGCGCGGCCGTCACATCGGGAGGTCGGGCATGAGGGTCGTCGCCGCGGATCTGAACGAACTCGACACCGTCGGCGAATTGTCGCTGACCGCGCCGCTGCTGGCGGCTCTGATGGCCTGTCTGCTGGCGGCCGCCGTGCTGCTGGTTGCGGCGGTGGTGCTGTCGCGCCCACGCCGGGCCACGGCGAAATCCGCCCGCGGGGCGCACACCCACGCCACGGACAAGGCGGAGTGGCGCAAACGCATCGACGAGGTGACCCGTGCGTATGACGCGGGCGAGCTGTCTCGTGAGGAGGCGTTTGTGTCGTTGGCGCAGATCGCCCGTGAATTCGCGTCCTTCTCCAGCGGCCGTGACCTGGTCGCGAGCACGCTGACCGATCTGGCCGTGCAACGCGCCGGTTCCGCGCGTGAGGGATTGCAACTGCTGCGCCAGACCATCGAGGCGTTGTATCCGCCCGAATTCGCCGATGCCGCGGTGAACAGCCGCGCGCGCGGCGTCGAGGTGGACGAGGCCGCCGGTTGGGTGTCGAATCTGGTGGAAAGGTGGCGGCGATGAGCATGCAATGGCAGTGGCCGTGGGCCGCGCTGGCCGCCGTACTGGCCGCCGTGGCCGTCATCGTGCTGGCCGTGGTGTTCGCCACGCGCACGAAACCCGACGACGCGCACGACGATGCGGTGTTCTCGCTGGACGACGATCTCGCCACCGACGAAGCCTCGCGTCTGATGGGTCAATGGCGCCTGCTCGGCCGGATCGGCGTCGCACTGCTCGCCATGATGATCGCGGTGGCGGTTGTGTTGGTCGCGCGCCCCTTGCGCGTCGACCAAGGGCAGGAACAGACCAGCGGGCGCGACATCGTGCTGTGCCTGGACGTGTCCGGATCCACCTTGCCCTACGACCGCGAGGTGATCGACACCTACTTGAGTCTGGTGGAGAACTTCGAGGGCGAGCGCATCGGATTGAGTATTTTCAATTCGACCTCGCGCACCGTGTTCCCGCTGACCGACGACTACGAACTGGTCACCGACCAACTTACCAAGGCGAGCGAAGTGCTTGAGGGCGTGCAGTCGCAGGACGACATCGATCAGATGACCGACAGCCAATACCAGAGCGTCGCCGACTGGCTGGAGGGCACGCAGAACAAGCAGAACGCCACCTCGCTGATCGGCGACGGCGTGGTCTCCTGCGCGGCCATGCTGCCCGGATTCGCCTACGGCGAGGCGAACGAGACGAACGCCGAACGCCAGCGCGCCGCGTCGATTGTGCTCGCCACCGACAATGTGGTGTCGGGAGATCCCACCTACACGCTCGAGCAGGCGCTGGATCTGACCAGCAGCGCGGATATCACGGTCGACGGCCTGTATTCCGGGCCGAGCTCCAGCGAAGGCGACGAGGACACCCTCGCCATGCGCGAGCAGATCGAAGCGCACGGCGGCGTGTTCCTCACCCAGTCCAACGGCTCCTCGGTCGAGGAGTTGGTGCGTGAGATCCAGCAGCGCCGCGACGCCCAAAGCGACGAGGCGAGCAAAGCCGCCATGGTCGACGCGCCCGGCTGGTGGGTGCTGGCCCTGGTGGTGATGGTCGTGCTGTGGCTGCTGGCGGCTTGGAGGTTGCGTCGATGAGTCAGTTCACCTTCTCCCCCGCGCTCGGCTGGCCGGTCGCGATCGCGCTGGTCGCGCTGCTGTGCGTGATGGCCGTGGTTCAGGTGACGCTGCATGTGCGGCGTAAGGACAGCGACGAGACGCTGTTCGCCTGCGTGCGGCGCGTGCTGATCTGCCTGACGTTGGCGGTGATGGTGCTCACCCCCAGCGTGGTCTCCTCCACCACCAGCCGCGCGGTGAACGCCACCGATGTGGTGGTCGCCGTCGATGTGACCGGGTCCATGGCCGTCACGGACGCGCACTACGGGTCCGACGAGACGGTCAGCCGGCTGGACGCGGCCAAACAGGCCGTGCATGACCTGACCGAACAGTATGCCGACGCGAGCTTCGCGGCCCTGCGGTTCGGCGCGTCCGCGACGTTGGACGTGCCGCTGACGCCCGACTCGCTGGCGATCGACAACTGGGCCGACACTCTGTCGGTGGAATCCACTTCGGTTTCGGCCGGTTCCAGTCTCGACGCGCCGATCGACCAGCTGCTGCTCACGTTGAAATCGATTCACGACCAGCATCCCGATGACGCCATCATCCTGTATCTCATCACCGACGGCGAGCAGACCTCGACCACGACCCGACGCACCTTCTCGTCGCTGCGCCAATATTTGGACGACGCCTTCGCCGTGGGCGTGGGATCCACCGAAGGCGGGCGCATCCCGCTGGTCTCCGACGGCGTGGGCGACGTCGATTCGGATACTGAGAACTGGGTCACCGACCCGGATACGGGAGAGCCCGGCATCTCCGCCATGGACGAGGCCACACTCGCCGAACTCGCGGACGAGATGAGCGGCAGCGTCATCATCCTGTCCGCCGAGCAGACATTGGCGAACGGCGTTTCGGCGGAAGCGTCGGATCAGTGGCGCGTCACCAGCACCACCAAGGAGCGCCTGCGCACCACTCCGGTGGTGTGGCCCGAGGCGATCGTGCTGCTGGCGTTGCTGGCCATGGAGGCCGGCGCGTGGATCGCCACCTCAAGGAGGCTGATATGAGCCATATGGGCAAGTCCTCTTCCCCTTCGCAGCGTGAGTCGCAGGCGTCCCGTGCGTCGCAGGTGTCCCGCGCTCCGTTGGGCGTACGCATCGCGCTGATCGCGGCGGCGGCGGTGCTGGCCGTCGCCGCCTGCGTGGCCGCGGTGAATCTCGCCGCCGTGCTCACCTTCAACGCGGCCACCCGCAGCCTGCAGGAGAACCTCGCCTCGGCCTCCGAGGAGACGGTCGACTACGACACGCTCAGCGCCCTGCAGGAGCAGACCGACGCCCAATTCGACGAGGCGAACACCTTCCGTCCGTTGCTGCTCAGCCAGATCCGCGAGGCCATCGACGCGAACAGCGAGACCTCGTACGCGCTGACGGTCCACGCCCGCGAGCAGCTCGACCAGCAGCAGAACGGCTCCTCCGACGATGCCGACACCGACTCGTCGGATCAGGACTCGTCGAGCACCAATCAGGGCGGCGGTCTGACCGAGGAGCAGCGGGCCCAGGTGGAGGAGCTGTTGCAATCCAATCAGTCGTCCAGCGGATCCCAGGATTCAGACGCTTCGGATTCCGACGGCTCATCCGACGAGACCGACGGCACCACCGGCACGCAAACCGCCAAGCCATGGTGAGCACTCGATGTCGTGATTTCACCCGCATAGCATGATGCCGTGGATGACGGGCGCCCGTCGCCCACGGCATCATGCGCACCAAGGTCTATGACGCGTCACGCCTCGTAATGCCATTCGTCATGCCATTCGAGACTGGCATTGCCGCCGCCGATGCGAATCGGCAGCCATAGCGTGGGAGAATTGCCCAGATCGTCGGGATTCCAACGATCGCCGATGTACAGGAACTGCCCATCGGGCAACGGCAGCACCAGATCGCATTGGGAGTCGAAAGTGCGCGAGCCTTCCGGAGTGAACGGCCTCCAATCGCTCCACGGGCCTTCAATGGCCGGCGCGGTGGCGAACATATTGTCGTTGCAATCCCAGCCGGTCAGCTGCGAGCCGAACCAGTAGTACAGCCCTTCATGGCGGATCATGGTCGGAGATTCGTACCCAAACGCATAGTCGGTGCCTTTGAGGCACACGACGTCCTCGACCACGCTGTGGTAGTCGGCGGACAGACGATAGATGTGCGTGCCGTGTTCGCGGTCCTCGGACAACAGGTAGCCTTCGCCGCCCTCGTCTTGGAACACACCGATGTCGCGGCTGATGTTGCCGAACGGCTGCATCGAGAACAGGAATCGGAACGGACCGAGCGGATCGTCGGCCACGGCCACGGCCACATGCGCGTAGCTGTAGTCATGGCGTTCCGCGTGAACGTACATCACGTATTCGCCGGTGGACGGGCACCGCAACACTTTGGGACGTTCCGCGATGGTGTCCGCCGCAAGCAGTCCCTCGTCACGAACCGGCAGCACGATGCCCCGATTCGTCCAATCCTGCAAGTCCGGCGAGGTGTAGCAGACGACGCCTTGGAAGAGATTGCCCTTCACCTTGTTCTCGCCGTAGGCGTAGTACAGGTCGCCGAACCGTTGGATGCCCAAACCGTGGAGCTGGGCGACCTCCCCACGGTCGTCATGCGCCAGACGGACGCCGGACATGGTCACTGTTGTCATTATGAAGCCTTTCATGTGGTCGGAATGTCGATGCCACGCCGCTCGAGGATGCCGGTACGGCACCATGCGGCGATCGGCGCCCGATTCCGCGGGATGCCGAAAATGCCGTCGCAGCCGCTGCGATAATCGCTTTGCCATTGACGGACTTTCATCTTCTCCTTTGAATGCTCGATTATTCGGATGGAACGCTGCGGCGGGAACGCCGCAGAGATCAACCACGACCACGGAGTTCCCCGTTCCCTTGGAAGAATCGTCCCTTCCATTGATGTTGACGTTAACATGTTGATGATGTTAACGTCAACATCCATACGAAAACCGCGTTTCGTGGCCTTGCTGAGGATTGATGTTTCATGCGTTCAATCTTTCATCCAACACCATACGCGCCGAAGCATTGGGGATGATCCCGCTCACGCAATTCCAAGACGCGTGACAGTACGTCATGGCGACGATGTGGATAACTTCGAGGCTCGGACCACATAACCCGTTCCGGCTGGACAACGGCACCCGTTTCCCTTTTGACTGGAATCATGAACGCCTTACCCATACCCCAGTCGTATTCGCCTTGGTCGGGACTCGCAGGCAACACGGTGACGCCCTTCGACTCCTCATGCCCGTGCCATGCGGCGGTCCAGTCCAGCCGGGATCTCATCGCCGTCGCGGTGCGCTCCACAGAAGCCGCGATCGAACGCGCCGCGACGGCCATCGCGCAATCACGCGACATCTCATGGCAGGGCCACGCGGCCACGCTGTTCCGCATGCGGCTCGATAGCGTGGCGCGCGAGGCCGCCGCGCTATCGGACGAAATAGACGCCACCATACGGATTTCGCTGTCGGCGGGTGCGCCATGAGCTGGCAAGTCACTTCGCATATCTACGGCGGCAAAGGCTTCGCGCCCGCCACCGTGGAGGAATACGCCCGCATCGCCCGCGCGTTGGACAGCGAGGCCTGCGCGTTGGGTGCGCTGTCGGCCTCATGGAGTTCCACGGGTGTGCAGCTCGGTTCGCATCGCGCCAGCGCGCCGATGTGCCCCACGCTCGCCTCGGGCGATATCACGGTCGTGGACGCGCGGCATACGACACTGCCCTTCACGACCTTGGCCGCGCGCTGCTCGGACCATGCCGTCGAATGCCGGCGCTTGGGCGACACCCTGGCCGATATGGCGCAATTATTGATCCGCGCCCACTCACTGTACGCCGATGCCGAACTCGCCTCGCGCCGCATCCTCACCGAAGTGGTGCAGGTGGGCACCCAACTCAAACCCGGCTACGCGGCCGCCGGCACGGGCGCGCTGGCGGCCGGCGGACTGCTCGCCGGATGGGCCGTTGAAGGCAGGCCGAATCCCGCATGGATGTCCACCACCACCTCGCGGTTCCAGGAGGGCGTGATGTCGGGCATCGGCGCGAAGGTCGGCGGCGTGCCGGTCGGCATGGGTCTGGCCCGCACCAACGAGGTCAACACGGCGGCGGGGCGCATCGCCGGCGTATCCGCACCGGTGAAGAACCTCGCCCAAGGCGACCGACTGCATGTGCGCGAGGTCGCCTCACGCACGCCGGTGGTGCGCGCCAGCGCGTCGGTGGGCGAATCCTTGGAGAATCTGCGGAGGCTCGCCGAGGAGCGGCTGGGCAAGGTGGATCTCGACAGCGGACTCGAATACGCCACCATCGCCATCCAGCGCTATGAGCGGGCCGACGGGTCGAACGCCTGGCTGGTCACGATCCCCGGCACCGATGGGAAGCCGGATTCGCCGTTCGGATGGGCGCAGAACGTGGAGTTGATGAGTGCCGACGCCGAGCGGCGCATGCGCGCGGACAGCGCCCGCATGGTCGTGGAGGCGATGGAGCAGGCGGGCATCGGAGCCGACGAACCGGTGGCGCTGATTGGACATTCGCAGGGCGGCATCGTGGCCGCTGCCATCGCCGCCGACAAGGCCGACGACTACAACATCCAGCATGTGGTGACGGCCGGTTCACCGGTGGCCAACCATCCCATCGGCGAGCACACATGGGTCACCAGCATCGAAGTCGACGACGAGCTCGTGGCCGCCTTGGACGGGGCGGAGAATCCCGCCACCGACAACTGGCTGACCGTGCGCGGGACCGTCTCCCTTGCGCCGGCCGCAACCGAAGCGAGCGTCGACGAGAACGGGTCGTGCACGCCGGGCTCCACGCCGGTCGCCGGGTCGACGCCGTTCGACGCGGCACCCGTCTTGGGGTCCACCACGCAACGCGAACTGAGCCATTGGCTCAAATACCATCAGGCGGCCTACCAGAACGCCACCGACTTGGGCTCGCCCGCGCTGCAACGGCACGAACAACATTTCCAAGAAACCATCGCCGGCGAACTCAAGGAGACCCGCTACTTCGAAGGCCGCATGACCCGTTCCGCCACCCTAGCCCCAGCCGAATCCGACTCCCCCGCCTAAGCCCCGCCCACCAAACCGTCAATCCCACACTTGCCAATTTTGTCAATAAAAGAGTTGACATTACAATGACGAAATTGGAAAGGATGGAAACGTCCATGAGCAGCTATCAGGTCACCGTACGCCCTGGTGAGAAGTATTGGATTCTTGAGATTCCCGGCGTCGGCGTCACCCAGGCGCGCACCAGTCGGGAAATCGAGACGATGGCGCGCGATCTCATCGCGGTGATGACCGATGCGACGGATACATCGGCTGCGACGGATGTCGAATTGGAATTCACCATGCGGTTGCCGCAGTCGGTGCGGCATCACTTGGACGAGGCGCAACGATTGAGGGAACGCGAAGCCGAAGCCCGCGCGGCCGCCGCCCGCGAAACCCGAGCCGCCGTGCAGGAGCTGCACGGACTTGGACTGGCATTGCAGCAGATCGGCGACATCCTCGGCGTATCCCGCCAACGCGCGCACCAATTAGTGAACGCGTAGGTCGATCACCAACTGGGGCGGAGCGTCCGCGCCAGCGCCGTCGCCACCTTCGCGCTCCAGCCGCGCCGTCAGGGACATCCCCATGGATTGGGCCAGCGATTGGGCGACCGAAAGACCCAATCCGGAACCACCGGACGAACGGGCGTCATCGGCTTGGTAGAACCGGGCGAATAACCGGTCCGGGTCAAGATTCTCCGCAGCCCGTCCATCCACGGCGTTGGAGAAGGAGACGACTCCCCCGCGCTGGACGATCGTCGGCGCGCCCACGCCATGACGCAACATGTTGACGACCAGATTATCGACGACACGCACCAGCGCGGCCCTGTCCGCCTCGACCGCGAACGCCTCGACCGCGAAATCCACGACCGGTTCCCAGCCGCGCTCCTCGAATTCGGGGTAATGCCCCACCAGAACGTCGGCGACCAGTGAATGCACGGCCACGGATGCGATGTCGAGCGCCCGATCGGGGTCGTTGGCGCGCGCATAGGAGAACAGCTGGTCAAGCAGATCACGCATATCGCCCAGACGGTTGAGAGCCGCGGTCAAATGCCGACCGGTCTGCGACATATTCACGAACCCGGCAGGACTATCGTCATCATTACGGAGCGTCACCGTCGCGTCTTCGCTTCGTTCGACGGAATCGGGTTTGATTGCGTCTCCATGGGACGAAACGGCATAATGCTTGCCGGCAAGATCATCCAGCGCGAGTTGGATATGGCCCTGCGCGCCCATCAGCGGCGTGCGCACATCGTGGGCGAGGGCCGACATGCCCCGCTGGAACTCCTGCCGTTCACCGATCGATTGGATACGTTCCGCTTGAATCTCATCGAGTGCGGCATTGATCGAAGCGGCCAGATCGCTCCATGATTTTCCCGGCATACGCACATCCAGACGGGCGTTGCCGTCGGACGGGCGATGCGCGAGGAACCGCGCCGCACGCCGATGCTCATGGGCGACCACCGCCGCCACGCCAAGCACGCCGCACGCGATTCCCGCAATCAACGCCAGCACATATCCCATACGCCCATCCTAACCACCGCAAGACATTCCGCCCGCTTCAGCATGAGATTCCTCGACTCCGCTACGCTCCGCTCGGGATGATGGACACAGTCTGTTTTCTTCGTCATCTCGAGCGGAGCGTAGCGGAGTCGAGAGATCTCAGCACACGTCGCGGCGACGGTTGACCAGCACCGCGGCACCGCCGGCGAGCGCGACCCATCCGGCGAAGGCAATCAGCGCATGCAACCACACCGGCATGCCGCCGATCGTGGCAGTGGCGGCGAGCTGCGAGAAATTATATGAAGGCAGCCATTCCAGCACGGTCTCGAACCATGGCGAGTCCGGCTTGTCGAGCATTTGCGCCGCCGTGGTCATCACCATGTCCACAGGCCCCATGGGCTGCACCGCGATCGCCGCGAAAACACCCACGACTCTGTTGCGGCTCAGCCAGGTGACGAAGGCCACGACGGTCGCCATCGCGAACACGCCCAGCATCACCAATCCCACGAAGGCGAAGTAGATGCCCCAGTCCTCCCGCTGGTCATAGCGGAATCCCAAGATGGCGAATCCGATCTCCGCGGATACGATGTACACCATCGTGTGCCACACCGTCAGCGCCGCCAGCGTCAACAGTTTGCCGACGTAGTAGCCTCCCATATGCCGTCCTGCGGCAAGGTTGTTGACGAAGCCGGTCTCGAAGTCCTCGTTGACGACCAGCACCGCGAAAATCAGCGTCAGGAAGCTCAGCGTGGTCGTGGTGATGCCCAGTTCGCTGAGCATCATGACGTGGCTGTCGAAGCGCATGGTGGCGAACATCGCGGTATCGGCATCGAATTCGCCTTCCACATGGCGGACCATATAGAAGCTCAAGGCGGTCAGGCCAATATTCATCACGGTGATCAGCGCGGTCATCATCCACAGTTTGCGTCCGTGAATCAGGCGGTACATATCGGATTTGAATAAGTTGATCATCCTCTGCCCACTTTCCTTTCGTGTTCTCTTCGCGACCGCTCACCGCGCCGACGGTTCCATCAGCGACACAAAATAGTCCTCCATGTCTTTGGCCTGCCTCGACATCTCCCGAACCTCCTGACCGTGTTCGTGCAGAATCGCGGCTATTCGATCGGCGCTGAACGCGCCGGAGACGATGATGGAGCCGTCCGGCTCGGCGACGAAGCGAACGCCGTCCGCGCCGATCGCATCCTCGAGTAACGCCAGGCTTTTCGCGGGTTCGGCGGTGCGCACGCGAAGGCTTTGGCCGCATTCTCGCTCCACGTCGCCGGCGGTCATCTCGCGCGTCATACGTCCGCTTGCGATCACGCCGTAATGCGTGCACATACGTTCCAGCTGGTCGAGCACATGCGAGCTGATCACGATGGTGATGCCGCGGGTCTGGTTGAGTTCCACCAGAGAGTTGCGCATGGCCCGTGCCGCTTCGGGGTCAAGTCCGTTCAACGGTTCGTCGAGCAGCAGCAGATCCGGGCCTCCCAACAACGCCAAGGCGATACCGAGGCGTTGCTTCATGCCCAGCGAGAAGCCTTTGATCGGTTTACGACCGGTCTCGCCGAGTCCCACCTGCGCCAACAGATCACGGCAGGCGGTTTTGGGCTTGGTCACGCCGAACGCGATCGCCTGCGTCATCATCATGTCGTAGGCGTTCAGATTCGGCAGCAGGCCCGGATGCTCGATCAGCACGCCAATGCGCCGCACGTCGGGCGTCTGCCCACCGAACAGCGTGATCTCCCCGTCGGTCGGCGTCACCAGTCCGGCGATCATCTTCATCACCGTGGATTTTCCGGCGCCGTTCTTGCCGACGAATCCGTAGATCGCGCCTTGCGGCACATGCATCTCGAAGCCGTCGATCACCCGTCTGCCCGCGTATCGCTTGGCGAGTGCGCGAATCGCCACCACTTCCATAGCCGTCGCTCCATTCATATCGCGTTCATTGCCGATGGTTTCACGCTACGGTGCGTTTCTTGCGCAATCAGCGCCACTTTCTTACCAAAGTGTGATGTTTCCAGCCTGCTGAACGAACGCTTTTTGAGTTTGGTGTGTCTGACTTTCGAGACAAAACCGCATCAAACGATTGCTGTCGCAATGGCAGCGTTCACATAGACGTTTTCTCCGCACCACGACACACCAAACTCCGCATCGGGTTATTCGACGGCCAATTTGACGCCCAGACCCCAGACGGTGCGAATGTAGGAGTCCGTGCCGGAGGCTTTGAGTTTGGCGCGGATCTTCGAGATATGCGCGGTGACGGTGTTGTCGTCGATCAGATACGATTCGCCCCAGCACAGCTCGTACACCTGTTGTTTGGTGAACACCTGGTTGGGGTGGGCGGCCAGCAGTTCGACGATGTTGAATTCGATGTTGGTCAGCGGCACCGGTTCGCCGTCGACGGTGAACGCTCTGGCGGCGGAGTCGATCGTCCATCGTCCGCGGACCATACGACCGCCGTCGCCGTCTCGCGCGGGTGCCGCGCCCGGGGCCGCGCCTCTTACGGCATAGGATCGGCCGCGCAGCTGGGATTCGACGCGGGCGGCGAGTTCATCGAGATCGAAGGGTTTGACCAGATAGTCGTCCGCGCCCATCGCCAGCACGGACACACGGTCGCCCACCGTGCCGCGCGCGGAGATCACGATAATCGGCGCGCCGGAGCCATGCTCCCGCAGGTCGGCGATCAGTCGTTCACCTGGAACGCCAGGGAGCATCAGGTCGGTGACGATCAGGTCGAAGGATTCACGCTCCAGCACCATGCGCGCCTCGGAGCCCGAGTATGCGGACGTCATGCCGTATCCGGCGCGGGCGAGCCGAGCGCATACCACCTCATTGATGTCCGCGTCGTCCTCCACCACCAGAATTCGCGTGTCCGTCATCGCCGTCTCCTCCGACCCTCTCAAGGACGTCTCTCCCACAAGATTATGAGATCCCTCGACTTCGCTCAGGATGACGACGGACCGCTTTTCCAATTCGTGGGCTGGAAGTACCCTAGGGAGTTATGAAGCTTACTGACATCTCCCCCGCAATCGCATTGACCCCGCTTGACGGCCGCTACCACGCGCAGACCGCCGATCTCGTAGAATACCTGAGCGAACCCGCCCTGAACCGCGAGCGCATGCGCGTCGAGGTCGAGTGGATGATCCTGCTCGCCAACGGCTTCGAGGCCAACGGCAACCAGCCCATCGTCGAGGGCGTCAAACCCTTCACCGAAGCCGAGATCGCGTTCCTGCGCGCCATCCCCGAGAACTTCGGTGCCGAGGGCATCGCGGCCCATGCCGCGCACGAGGCCGTGACCCACCATGACGTCAAGGCCGTGGAATACTACATCGACGACCAGCTCGACAAGGCACCCGAAACCCTCGGTGCCGACACGCAGCTGCCGAACATCAAGACGCTCGTGCATTTCGCCTGCACCTCCGAAGACATCAACAACCTCTCCACCGCCCGTTGCGTCAAGGACGCGATGGAGCAGGTGTGGCTGCCGAATTTCGAGGCGATCATCGACCATCTCGCCGCCAAGGCCGAGGAATACCAAGACAAGGCCATGCTTTCGCTCACCCACGGCCAGCCGGCCACGCCGACGACGCTGGGCAAGGAGCTCGCCGTCTACGTGTACCGTCTGAACCGCCAGCTCAAGCATCTCAAGGCTCAGGAGTATCTGGGCAAGATCAACGGCGCGACCGGCACTTTCGGCGCGCATCTGGCCGCGCTGCCGAACGTCGATTGGGTGGCCGTCTCCCGCGAGTTCGTCACCAACCGCATGGGTTTGACCTGGAATCCGCTGACCACGCAGATCGAAAGCCATGACTGGCAGGCCGAGCTGTATTCCACGGTGGCGCACGCCAACCGCATCATGCACAACCTGTGCGTGGACGTGTGGATGTACATCTCACGCGGCGTGTTCGCGCAGGTGCCCGTCAAGGGCGCGACCGGCTCGTCCACCATGCCGCACAAGGTGAATCCGATCCGCTTCGAGAACGCCGAGGCGAATTTCGAGCTCTCCTGCTCATTGCTCGACACGCTCGCCGCCACGCTGGTCGAATCCCGTTGGCAGCGCGACCTGACCGATTCCACCACGCAGCGCAACATCGGCTCCGCGCTGGGCTACAGCCTGCTCGCCCTGAACAATCTCATGGGGGGCCTCAAGTCCATCCACCCGAACGACATCGTCATCGCGCGCGAACTCGACGAGAATTGGGAGGTGCTCGGCGAGCCGATCCAGACCGCCATGCGCGCCTGCGAGCTCAAGGGACTGCCCGGCATGGAGAAGCCCTACGAGAAGGTCAAGGAGCTGATGCGCGGCCACGAGATCAGCCAGAAGGATGTGGAGTCCTTCATCGATTCCCTCGCCTTCGACGAGGAGACCGCCGCCTATCTCAAGGCCCTCACCCCCGCCACCTACACCGGCGTCGCCGATCGGCTGGTCGCCTTCGACCGCTGACGTCCGTTGACGTCCGCCGACCGCACGCATAACCGACGCCATTGAGATCGCCCCACGCATCTCAATGGCGTTATGGCCCGCGGCTTCCGCACCCGGCCCATCTGAAATCCTCTGCATAAGGAGCAGTCTGTTCACAGCATGACGAACGGCATCGCAAGCAATCGACGCGCTTCGGCAACGACCGGATCCCCCGAGGAAGGGGCGGGGCCGCAGTCCACGCGTTCCACGGGCGGCGTGCATATCGATGACATCGCGCCGCGTCGCACCCGCGATTTCGGTGATCTGATGCGCGCGGCGCTGGCCGTGATCGTCGCGCTTGTCGCGGTGGTGTGCGCGGCCACGATGCGCGGCCTCACCTCGGGTGTGGAATCCGACGCGCATACCGCGGCGCAGGCCATTGAATGGCTGGCCGACGTGCCGTCGTCCGTGTTGCAGCAGCTGGCCACCATCGTGATCGTGGTGATGGTGCTCGCGCAACTGCTGCTTTCGCGCGAATGGTTTCAGGCCGCCGTTTCGGCCGTCGGCATGCTGGCCGGCTATGGCGCAATCTGGGGGATCTCCGCACTGATCAGCGGCAACGGTGGCCCGACGTTGGTCGCCGCGATGTCGTCCGCGGCGACCGCATACGGCATCGGACTGCTGCCGGACGTCTACGCGGGCATCGGCGCGTTCCTCACCGTCGCCGGCCCGCGCCGCATCCGCTCCACCGTCAAGTGGGCGTGGAATATGCTCTACGCGCTGGCCGCGATTATGGTGGTGCTGTCTTGGCATTCGGTGACGGGCATGATGGTGGCGCTGGCCACCGGCCGTATGATCGGCATGCTGATCCGCTTCGCCATCGGCACCCGCAACACCGGTGTGTGGGGCGAGCAGCTGGTGGTCGCGCTTAAAGGCATCGGACTCAACCCCGTCTCACTGGTGCGACGCCATGACCCCGTCGCCACCGGCAACGCCCTGACCGCCGTTCTGGACGACGATCTGGTCGAAGGTTCGCGCATCTACGATGTGGAGACCCGCAACGGCAGACGTTATCTCGTCTCCGTACTCGACGGCCAACGCCACACCGCCGGCTATCTCAAGCAGCTCTGGCAGTGGATGCGGTTCACCGGCGTCTCCATGCGCCGCGACCGTTCCACACGCGACGCCACCCAGCATCATCAGGCCATGCTGATGGGTCTGGAGCACGCGGGATTGCCGGTCTCACGCCCCTACGGCGTCGCTGACACCGAGGATTCCTCGGTGCTGGTGCTCGACGCCAACACCCAAGCGCTGCCGTGCAATCTCAACACGCTGACCAACGCCGACGCCACCGCCTACATGCGCTATCTCGACGTCGCCAACCGCCGCGGCTACACGCATCGCCGCATCACTCCGGACACGCTCGCCCGACTGGACGACGGCACGCCGATCATCGCCGGATGGCATAACGGCGACAACGCCTCGATGCCCGCCAACGTCGCATTGGACAAGGTGCAGATGCTCGCGCTGATGAGCGCGCTGATCGGCGTCGACCGCACCATCGAGGCCGCGCAGGTCGCCTGGGGACTCGACACGCTGGTCGAACTCGCGCCCTTCGTCCAAAAGGTCGCCGTCCCCTCCGACACCCGTGCGCTGCCCTCGTGGGATCGCCAGCTGATCGACCGCCTGCGCAAGCGGCTGCTCGCGCTGGGCCCGCAGGAGGCGGTCGAATCGATGGAACCCGTGGCGCTGGCCCGCTTCTCGCCGCGCTCGTTCATCGCGATGGCGCTGCTGATCGTGGCCGTGGCCGTGGTGTTCACCCAGCTCAAGCCGGACGAGGTAATCGCCGCGGTCACCAACGCACGACCGTCCATGGCCGCCTTCTGCCTGCTGCTCAGCGTCGTCGCTTGGCTTGGCTCGTCGCTGTCCCTGGGCGCGTTCATCGACCGCGACCGACGCAATGTCATGGGCGTGTTCATGTCGCAGGTGGCGGCCGGATTCGCTACCGTATCCATGCCGGCCGGCGTGGGTCCCTCGTTCGTGAACCTGCAGTTCCTGCGCCGCAGCGGCTACCGCAACACTCCCGCCACCGCCATCATCAGCGCGGTGCTGGTGGTGTATTACGTGGTGTATGTGATGATGCTGGTGGTCATCGGCCTGTTCACCGGACGTGACATGCTCTCCGGCATGATCCCCACCAATACGCTGATCATCGTGCTGGGCGTGGTGGTGATCGTCTGTTCGGTGGCGATGATGATCCCGCCGGTTCGCCGGTTGATCGCACGCAGGCTGGTGCCCATCGTCAAGTCGTATACCAGTCAGTTGTGGGATGTGCTCTCCCAGCCCCGCGCGCTGGCGTGCAGCGCCATCGGCGTGCTGATCCAGAATGTGGCGCTTGGCTTGGCGTTCTGGGCGGCGCTGCTGGCGTTCGGCACCACCACGAATCCCATCGAGACGATGTTCGTGTTCATGCTCGCCAACGCGCTCGGTTCGGCCGTGCCCACGCCGGGCGGTCTAGGCGGCGTGGAGGCGGCATTGACCTTCGCGTTCGTGGCCGTGGGCGTTCCCCAAGGCGTGGCTCTGTCGGCCACGCTGCTGTACCGCGTCGTGTTCTACTGGCTGCGTATTCCGTTGGGAGCGTTGGCGATGCGGTGGCTTGCGAGACGCAATCTCGTCTGATTTTGCCCTTCAAGGGGCATGTAGGGGCCAAAACCTGTGATTATGCGGCAAAAACCCTTACGCAATGCGGGTTTTCGGTAGACCGTGCGCTAATATCATTGATTGACGATGGACCTTGCAACGAATAGAGCGGGTCCCCGGAAACAAAGAAGGATGCTTTATGGCATACAACAAGTCTGATCTCGTCTCGAAGATCGCTCAGAAGTCCAACCTGACCAAGGCCCAGGCCGAAGCCGCCGTCAACGCTTTCCAGGATGTGTTCGTCGAGGCCATGCAGTCCGGCGAAGGCCTGAAGCTGACCGGCCTCTTCTCCGCTGAGCGCGTCAAGCGCGCCGCCCGCACCGGCCGCAACCCCCGCACCGGCGAGACCATCAACATCCCGGCTTCCTACGGTGTCCGTATCTCCGCCGGCTCCCTGCTCAAGAAGGCCGTCACCAAGTAAGATCGGCCAGTTTGGCATCGTCTACTGACGTATAGCAAAATCCCCCCGATTCTATGTGGACTCGGGGGGATTTTCCGTTGTCGGCGATCTCAGCCCAACGCACGCCTTGCTCCGTATTGTCATCCTGAGCGGAGGCCGTAGGCCGGAGTCGAAGGATCTCATGACCTTTGGTATTGCAAGTTATGAGATTCTTCGACTACGCACTTCGTGCTTCGCTCAGGATGACGTAGGGAAGGTATGGCTTCACCTCCCTCAGGATGACGAGGTATGGCTTCGATCAGCCCAACGAACGCATCATGCGGAGGTATTCCTCGGTGGGTTCGGCGCGGAACGGGTCGAGCAGCGCGACCTCGTGGCGTTCCGGAGCGTTGATCGTCAGCCGCGTCCAATCGCAGGAGAACTGCGCGCCGGAGTTCAGCGCCGCACCGACGAACGCGCCACGCAACGCGGCCCTGGTATCCGCAGGCGGCTCGCTCATCGCGCGGAACGCGGTCCCATCATCCACCAGAACGCGCATCTGGCCGCGGGCGAGCAGCGACTCGTAGACACGGCCATTGGCCACGTCGTGATAATCCAGTTCGAGATGTTCCAGCTGCGTGCGGTCTATTCCCGGATGCCGGGCCTCAAGCGCCGCGAACAAGCGCCGTTTCGCCGCCCAATCCACACGGTCGGCGAGCGCGTCGAAATCACCGGATTCCAGCACGTCCAACGTTTCGCGCCACTGCTCCAACACATGCGACGCATCGTTCACTTCGTTCAGCTCATCCGCGTGGTCGGCGGCGAAGGCTTCGACCACGCTCAGGTACTTCCGCTGCATGACCAACGGCGACATCATGCCGTCGGCGGTCTCCAACGCGATATCGCCGCGCATCAAGTACCGGCTGACGGCGCGGTTCGCCGCGGCCGGATCGGCCAGCGCCATCGGCTCGAATCCCGACGGTTCGCCCGCGCG
This sequence comes from Bifidobacterium eulemuris, assembly GCF_014898155.1. Classification (NCBI taxonomy): domain Bacteria; kingdom Bacillati; phylum Actinomycetota; class Actinomycetes; order Bifidobacteriales; family Bifidobacteriaceae; genus Bifidobacterium; species Bifidobacterium eulemuris. Next base: position 795,004 of record NZ_CP062938.1, read on the forward strand.
CGCGGCGTGCTCCATCACGCACAGCACCAGATGCGTGGTGGCGAGCTTCATCCATGTGGCCCACTGCGAACGGTTGGAGTCCCCGATGATCACGTGCAGGCGGCGGAAGCTGTCCGGGTCGGCGTGCGGTTCGTCGCGTGTGTTCACCATGGGTCTGGCGCGCGTGGTGGCCGAGGAGACGGCCTCGTCGAGGAAATCCGCGCGCTGCGTGATCTGCAATCCCTCGTCGGTGACCCGACCAGCGCCGGTGAACAGCTGGCGGGTTATGAGGAACGGCAGCAGCTCGCGTTCCACATTCTCCAACGGCACGAAACGGCGCACCAGATAGTTCTCATGGCAGCCGAAGGCGTGACCGGCCGAGTCCACGTTGTTTTTGAACACGTGGATGGCGGCGTTCGCGCCATGCGATTCGCGTAGTCGTTCCTGCGCCTGCATGGCGAGCCGGCGCATCACGCGCTCCCCCGCCAGGTCTTGGATCAGCGCGTTCATCGGGTCGCGCGCTTCGGCGGTGGCGTATTCCGGATGCGAGCCGACGTCGAGGTACAGCCGCGACCCGTTGGTCAGATAGGTGTTGGTGGAGCGCGAACGCGAAACGACCGGCTGGAACATCGTCATCGCCACCTGCCCCGCGTCCACGGGTTTATCCGCACCGGTGACGGATACGCCATATTCGGTTTCCACGCCGAAAATACGGCAGAACCCGTTCATCGCGGCGGATGATACGGGTTCCTGTGCGTTCGCGCTGGTGGAGCTGTCGCGCAGCTGCGGCATCACTCGCCGCCTTTCTGCACGAAGCTGCTCACGTATTCCTCGGCGTTGGTGGCCAAGGTCGATTCGATGTCGTCGAGCACCGCGTCCAACGCGTCGAGTTGATCGCTTGTCTCCTGCGATACGACCGCCGTGGACTCCTGTTCGGCGGCGGCTTCGGCCGCAGTCTGCGCCTGTTCAAATTCCTGAGGCATACGCCCTCCTCATTCCTGCTGGGTATGTGACGCAAGTCTAGCGCGGCCGTCGGGTTGGCGGCATGAATCGTCTCAGACGAGAGGCACACGACGGGATGCCACGGAACCGCATATTCCAGGGGTTTCCCGCCGTGGCCTCTTCTTTAAGCGTTGAGATCAGCTGAGATACTGTTTGAGATCGCGGTAGATCAGGCCGTTGGTGGCCACCACGTCGTTGTCGTGACGCCAGTGGATGTAGTCGCCGTTCCAACGATGCAGGGTGCCCTGCGCCTCCCACACCACCACGGTGCCGGCGGCGATGGCGGGGATATCCCAATCGTGCAGCATCGGCTCGAAATAGGCGTCGTAGGTGCCGTCCGCCACCTTGCACAGATCCAGCGAGGCGGGACCGACGCGTTTGATGTCGGCCGGACGTCCGGCCATGGCGACCACCGTCTCCAGCGCGCGCTTGGACTCCTCGGGGATGAACGACATGCCGTAGCTGATCACGGCGCCGTCCAAGGAGGGGGTCACCGAAGGCACGACCTTCTCGCGCTTCTCGCCGATCGAGCTGGTGCGGATGCGGATGGCGCCGGCGCCGCGGGCCGCCAGATAGGTCAGACCCAACGCCGGGGCGTGCACGACGCCGAGGATGGGCACGGGACGGCATTCCTCGTTGAATTCGAACAGCGCCGTAGTCAGCGACCATTCGCTCATATTGCGGATGAAGTTGATCACGCCGTCGACTTTGCCGATGTACCAGTAGCGCTGGCCGGGGCGGCTGGTCGCGGGACGCGCGCTCCAGAAGCCGTCGAAACGCATGGTGTCGGCGATGCGCGCGCTCACATAACGCAGCACGCGGGTGTCCGTCTCCACATGCTGGCGGCGGCCGTTGCTGATGTCGGGCAGATGCAGGTCATGGGGGTTCAGCTGATCCTGCAGGGCGTGTTTGCCGGCCTGTTCAAGAATCTTCGCGACCTGCATCGCCAGAGCGCGCAGGTCGTTGGGTGTTTCCTCTCTGGTTTCCATGGTTCAGGATTCTACCGGCTGCCGGTGATGTTCTAAACGGTCGAGGCGCGCGTCTCGGCGAGCCTGCGCAAGACCTGCACGGCCTGTTCGCATCGCTCCATCACAGGCTCACAATCCGCGCGCGTGAACGCTTCAGGATCGGCGGTATCCAACGAGAACAGATCCGAGGCAGGGCGCGGGGCGCGGCTGGCATTGCCGTAGGATTCGCCCGCCGACGCGGCGTTTTCGTCTCGTGCGGTCAGATGCGACCAGCTCGCCGCCACCATCTGCCCGGGATACCGGCGCACCATCATGGCACGCAGCCAGGCGCGCGTGTCCTCGGGCGGTTCGGCCGCCGCACGCGCCACCTCGCCGTCCGTCAGCACCCGTTCGGTGCGGGCGCGAAGCCGTTCGAACACACTGTCCGCGGGGTCGAGCGCCGCCCATTTCAAATCGATGGCGGCGATCCGCGGATCATTCCAACCGCTGCCCACAGACGTCGAGGATGCCGCAATCTTGCGCCGCAGCTTCTCCAACAGCTGCCATTTGAGCAGCCATTCCACACGCGAGGCCTCGTCGCTCATCGCAAGCCGTGCGTCGTCATCGGCATGGCGGATGGAGGCCGTGTCGGCGAGCGCCTGCCCCCACATCGCCATCACCGAGCGGGTGGCCCTGTCCGGCCATGCCGGCTCTCCGGCCGTATCGATGCCGTACGCGACCGCCGCCGCCTGATACACGGCCATACGCAACCGCACTTGGATGATCCACGCGGTGGTGGTTCCGCCGGATTCGAGCGGCAGTTCGGCCGCCAGAGACAGGTCGCGAGACACGGTATGCAGGGCCGCGACCGGATCGGCCAACGCGAGTTCGTCCAGCAGCGCGTCGAGTTCGAATCCGGTCTCTTCGGCATGTTCGAGCAGCCACAGCAGCATGGAAGTGACACCGAGTTTGAGCACCTGCGGCACTTCCATACGGTTCGCGTCGCCGACGATCACATGCAGACGGCGGCTGGCCGCGGGACCGTGCGGTTCGTCGCGCGTGTTGATGATCGGCCGGTCGAAGGTGGTTTGCAGGCCGATTTTCGACTGGATGTAGTCGGCCCGCTGGCTGATTTGGTAGCCGGGCGTTTCGCCACGCTCCCCCAGGCCCACGCGCCCCGAGCCAGCGTAGATCTGCCGGGAGACGAAGTGCAGGGTCATCAGGCGAGACACCTTCTCGAACGGCACCGAACGGCTCATCATGTAGTTCTCATGCGTGCCCCAGCTCGCGCCTTTGCCGTCCACGTTGTTGCGATGCAGCACGATGGGACGTTCGGCGGCGACGCTGGCGGCTTGGGCGGCGGCGAGCATCAGCCGGTCGCCGGCATGGTCGTACGCCACGGCTTCGAAGGGGTCGCGGGTCTCCGGCGCGGAATATTCGGGATGCGCGTGGTCCACGTAGATGCGTCCGCCGTTGGGGGCGATCACGTTGGTGATGTTGAGCTGCGGCTCGTCGGTGAGCATGTCGGGGCGGGCGGCGGCGCGGTCGAGACGGGTGCCGCGCGCGTCGTTGACCGGATCCTCCTGCCGGTAGTCCCAGCGGATATGCGCGGTGTTCGGATTGGACGCCGCCTTGACCACGTCGAACGACAACTGCACCGGCTGATAGTAGGCCACGCCCGGCTGCGACACCGCATATTCGGTTTCCGTGCCCATCACCCGTCTGACGCTCATCCCGCGTCCTCCTTCCCAAAGCATGCGACCAGCAAGGCCCGCTCCACCCGACTCAACTGCTCACACTATATAACCCGGTCATCCTGAGCGCAGGACATCAGGCCAGATGGAACCGTCATCGCGCATCACGATGATACGCGGATTGTCGAGGTCTTCGATATCCGTCTGTATGTGCGTCACCATGACGATGCATTTGCCTTGCCGTTCCAGCGCACGAATAACCGCCATCGCGTCGGCGCGGCTGGCCGGGTCCATGCCCTGCGTAGGTTCGTCGAACAGATACGCGTCCCTGCTCAACAGGCAGGTGCAGTAGAGCATGGTCGTCTGCCGTTCCCCGCCGGACAGACGCGCGCAAGGACTATCCCATATCGGCGTGAGATGCCGTTGCCGCAGCCGTCGCATCTCAACGGATTCAGACTCGCTCTCCCCGGCCGCCATGCCACGATACAACGCAACCATCTGACCCACCCTTAATCCGGCGAATCCATCGGCACGCTGCGTCAGATAGGCGACGCTCGGCGAACCATCGGGAACACGCGCCGATCGAACGGCCAACGCATCCAGCACCATCGTCTTTCCTGCACCATTGGCGCCGAGCAACACCGAGACTCCACTATCCCCAACCAAGCACCGCGATATCGCGTCCACCAGCGAAGCCGGTGCGGAGTGATGCCGCGCGATCGGCCTGATGTCAATCCCATACAGGCATACGGCACCGGCGACGGCGTATACCAAGCCAACCGCCGCGACCCAACACACATCCGACACGGCGAACGGCATCCCGCAAAGCATCGCCGTAACCGTGGCCATACCCGTCCACAACCATCGGATGGGATCGAGCATCATCGCCAACGGCACCCACAAGCCTCGCGCGGGAACACCGGCCAACACGAACATGCAGGCGATGGCGACACTCATGGCCATATTCGCCGTCTGCGGCGGCACACGCAGACGCAACACCGCCAAGCAAGGCGGAACGATGGCAACCCCAAGCAACGCGCCGACGAACGACAAGAGCACGAACCTCCCGTCCAGCGCACGCATGGTCAGCTGCGCCACACAGACGAACACCACCGTCTGCGCGGCCAGTATCGTCACCTGCGCGCAGGCGTTGGCGAACAGCACCACACGCCATGATCCGGACGCATATGCCAGACGCTGCAGCGCGCCATCCTCCCTGAATACCAGCGCGCGAACCGCGACGCCGTTCCAAACTGAAACGAACACGATATACGACAGATATGCCGACAGTCCGTCCAACACCGCGAGCGGATCCACCGTCCTACCCGCATAGGCGATGTTGTTGATGACGAACAGTAGCGACGGCAAAACCAAGGTGATGACGAATCCAGCGAGATTATTGCGTTCCTCGGCAAGAAATGCCCGATACAGGGCAGAAAGTTTACGTATACCGTTGATGCCGCCCATCAGGCCCACCAGCGCTTCACCATGTCCTGGCATCCGCATGGAGCGACGCGCAAGGCCGCAGAGGCATGTGTATCCATGAGTTCCATTACGTTTCCTTATCGATCAATATCGAAGCGTTTCCCCGACAGCCTCATCAGACTAATGCGGATGCGTTCCTCCCAATGAGCGGATGTACGATTTTCATTACACCGGCGCTTGCACCCGGCGAACGGCCCATATAATCGTCCTGGGAAATGCGTCAGATGGGAATGGAATGGATGATGTCTGTGAATCGTTCGATATCACGACTGGGCATTATCGACAATGATCCGATGGCGCTTGCCGCCCTGTCCTCGTACATCAGAAAACGAGTTCCGGTCTCAAGCCTTTGGACCGCAAGCGACTCAAACGGTGGACTTGAACTGCACTTGCGCCAAAACGCGGATGTCCTCCTCGTCGATATGTCCATGCCCGATATGGACGGACCCTCACTAATCCGAAACATCCGGCAGCGTGACGGAAAAACCGTCATCATCGCGATGACTTCGTTCCCCGTATCCGAATACGCGCAGGACGCCGCCGACGCCGGAGCCCAAGCCATTGCGTCCAAACGATACCCCACACATATCATCGAGGTGCTTCGTTCCGCAGCGCGAGGGGAAGCGGTCATCTCGCACGATACGACCGTTCCGTTCGACACGGCGCAGGCAGCGCATCGGAGGATTCTTGCCGCCCGGCCAACCGGCTTTGAGCAATTGACCCACTTGGAGCGAGATATTCTGGAGTATTGCAGGCAGGGGTTCACTTCATCGCAAATCGGCCGGATGATTGACATGAACGCCGCAACGGTGAACACGCATCTCAAACGGGCCTGTTGCAAAGTAGGGGCCCGCAACCGCGTGCATCTGGTCGCCCTTTGGCTACAGCACAACCCACCGAGAAGATAGCTTTTCCATGCGAGACACATACCTTCCGTCGAACACAGTTGGGGTTGTTATGGGAAAAGGGACACTTTGGGCTCTGGCGTTGGCGCTGTTGGGAGTCCAAACGCTTTCCGCGGCGCTTGCGGGATTCGAGACATGGCTGAGCGTAGCGGCCCTCATCATATTTGACATATTGACCTTGCTGATTCCCGCAAAGCCGAAGGCGGTATGCCCGCTCATTGCCATATGTTGGGGGCTGGCGCAACTGCTTCCCAGATTCGATGGCGCGGTCTATGCCATCACCGCGTACAGCGCGGTCTCCTTGCTGTTCGCCAACATGCCGGTCGCCTATCCGTTTGGCGTGCTGGCTTCGACCTCACTGATACTGGCCGCCGACTATGCCGTGATCGCCATGCGTTATCCCGCTCTGAGCGGCGAGGTATTATCGTCGGTGCTGCTCGCGGTTCTGGGCTTATCGGTGTCGGCCATCGTCGGACTGGCGATCAAACAATCGCACGCGGTTATCGACGCCCGCCGTCTGAAGGCGGAACTGGCCGTCAAGCAAGAACGACTGGCGCGTCTGCAACGGGACGCGGCGCTCGCCAGTCGTCTGCATGACGGGCTGTCCAACGATCTGTCCTACCTGCTCATGCACGCGGCAAACGAAATGGACAACGCCGAATCCGAACAGCAACGGGCGGCTTGGCGGAGCGTCATCGACCGCGTGGACAAATCGTTCGCGACAACGCATACCATCATCGACGTGCTGCGCGTATCCGCATCGGCGCGGCCCACAGACGAGCACCCTAGTGATGGGACCGCTGGTCAAACCGACCATGACGGGTCCATCCGCACGGAAGCATTCATCGAGCAGGTGAACACAGCAGTAGCCCGCAATACGACAGAGCTCGACGGACTGGGATTCCATGGGTCGAACTCGCTCACCGCCACGCGGGACCGGAACGCGTTGGTGGATGGTAGCGTGGCCGACGAAGCGTTGCGCCTGATCGATGAACTGTTCGCCAATATTCGCCGCCATTGCGACACGTCGGAGGATTACTCCTGCGAAATCGTCATAGACGGAGCATCAATCGCCATCACGCAGATGAACACGCTACGGCATTCGCAGCATCACGCCGTCATCGGCCCGTCCGGCAAAGGATTGGACATGCACCGGTCGGCCGCCGCACGATTCGGCGGCACGCTCGACACCTCGCACGAGGACGAAGTATGGATCACCCACGTGGTTCTGCCGCTCCGCCCAGCGTCATCCTGGCGGAACACACAACCTCTCCACCCACCGTCATCCTGAGCGAAGGCCGTAGACAACACACCCCCGTCATCCTGAGCGAAGCGCGTAGCGCGTAGTCGAAGGATCTCTTCGCCACAAATCAGTATGAGATGCTTGCGCCTCGCTACGCTCCGCTCAGCATGACGGAGAAGGGCCGCTCCGCTCCACAGAGCGGAGGCCTAGGTCAGGCGGCGACGGAACGGATGCGGGAGACTCGGCCGGCATCCATGCCGTTGACGCGGGCCCATTGCGCGGGGTCGGCGTCGAGCACGGAATCGCGCGTCTCGCGGAATTCCTCTTCTACGGCGGCGGCGAGCAGGTCCACATCCAATGCCACGTCGGAGCCTGACGTGATGGAGGCTTTGACGGCCCGTGTTTTGGCCCGGTCCACGATGTTCTTGAGCATCGCGCCGGAGACCACGTCGGCGAGGAACAGCGCGGACCATTGGCCGTGTTCGTCGCAGATGTCGGCCAGCTGGCGGCGTTCGTCGCGCGCGTAGATGTCATGCGCCAGCACGCCGGCGAGCGCGGCCGCGTCCAGGCCGGATTGCAGGGGCAGATCGTCGGTGAGGTAGTGGCGGATGATGGAAACCGCCTGTTCCGCGTCGGGACGGTCCACGCGGATCTTCACGTCGAGCCGCCCGGGGCGCAGCACGGCGGGGTCGATCATGTCCACGCGGTTGGAGGCGCCGATCACCATCACGTTGGCGAGATTCTCCACGCCGTCGAGTTCGGCGAGGAACTGCGGCACGATGGTGGTCTCCACATCGCTGGAGACGCCGGAGCCGCGCGTGCGCAGCAGCGAGTCCATCTCGTCGATGAACACGATGACGGGCCGTCCGTCGGCGGCGCGTTCGCGGGCGCGTTGGAAGATCTGGCGGATCAGACGTTCGGATTCGCCGACGAATTTGTTGAGCAGTTCGGGGCCTTTGACCGACAGGAACACGCCCGTGCCGTCGCCGCTGCCTTCGCACAGCGCGTTGGCGATGGCTTTGGCAATCATCGTTTTGCCGTTGCCGGGAGGGCCATAGAGCAGCACGCCTTTGGGCGGTTGCAGATTGTAGCGTTCGAACAGCGCGCGATGCAGGAACGGCAGTTGCACGGCGTCGCGGATGCGTTCGATTTCGGCGTCGAGGCCGCCGATGTCGGCGAAGGAGACGTCCGGGGTCTCCTCCAATACCAGATTCTGGTCGTCCTCGGCGGGCAGGAGTTCCAGCGCCAGACGCACGGACGGGTCGACGATTACGCGGTCGCCCTGCCGCATGGCGGCGTTCGCCAACGCGCTGGACCGGCGCACCACAACGGGATTGCCGCCGCCATCCTGCACGACGATGCGGCCATCGTCCACAATCTCACGGATCGTGCGGATCTGCCCCACGGTATCGACGTCGCGCTGCTCGACCAGCACCATCTGCTCGTTGAGCACCACGGTCGCGCCGGAGCGCAACCGTTCGGCGTTGAGATTCGCGGCGACCGGCACGACGATACGGCGCGTGCCCGCGATCACCTCCGCCGACGCGTGCTGGACGCCCTGCTCGTCGGTTGTGGCGCGGTCGATTTTGACCATGGTGGCGAAGGTCAGCGGCGGCTGGGCGATCTGCGCCAGCTGGGCCTTGGCCTTGGCGAGTTCCTTGCCGGCGCGGTTCAGCGCCTGCGCCAATGCGTGGTTCTTCTCGCGCAGACGGTCGTAGTCGGCCGCCATTTCGGTGTCAGTCATCGCTCTCCTCGGTGCCTTCCGTCGCGTCGGCCTGTGCGGCCGCGCGTCTGTTCAGCACCACACTACGCACTTTGCGCGCCGCATACCATACGATGACCACAACCACGGCGGCGATGACCACATCCTCGAACACGCCCAACGCGCCTTGGATCGAACACCACTGGTCGCCGAGCAGATATCCGGCCGAGACGAGAATCGTGTTCCACACGGCCGAACCGAGCAGCGTCCAGCCTGTGAATTGCAGGAAGTTCATACGGTTGAAGCCGGCGGGAATGGAGATCAGCGAGCGCACCACGGGAATCACACGGCCGAGCAACACCGACCAGGTGCCGTACTTGGTGAACCAGTCGTTCGCTTTGCCCACGTCCTTGCGGCTGACGCCGGGGATTTTGTCGGCGGCGCGGTTGATGCGCCGCAATCCCACCCAACGGGAGATGCCGTACAGCGCCCATGCGCCCAAGACGGAGCCGATGGTGGCCCAGATGATCGCCTCGATCAGATTGAGCGAACCGCGAGCCGCGGTGAATCCGGCCAGCGGCAGAATCACCTCGCTGGGAATGGGTGGGAAGACGGATTCCAAGGCGATGGCGAACGCGACGCCGAGGCCTCCGACCGTCTCCATCAACCCCACCAGCCAATCGGTGATCGCGCCTATCAGGCCGCTGCTTTCCGTGGTGCAGATCGGGGCCGGTGTGGCGTTGGCGAGGACGAAAGCTGAGGAAGCGGAAAAAACCATACCCGCCATTGTCCCAATGTTTTCCGACAATCAAAAGCATGTCCGAAGAATATGCGCAGTTTGTTGACGAGACGCCCTCCCCCGACCAGTACTTTGCACCCCCTACGCTGTCGAAACCCGGCCTACTGGTGATGGATGTGGATTCGACACTGATCGACGAGGAGGTCATCGACGAACTGGGCGAGGCGGCGGGTTGCGGCGAGCGGATCGCCGAGGTGACCGAGCGGGCGATGCGCGGCGAATTGGAGTTCTGCGAGGCGTTGCGCGCACGCGTGGCGCTGCTGGAGGGGCTGGATGTGTCGGTGTTCGACGCGGTGCGCGAACGCATCCACTTCACCACCGGCGCGTTGGAGCTGATCGACACGCTGCACGAGCATGGCTGGAAGGTCGGCGTGGTCTCCGGCGGATTCCATGAGGTGGTGGATCATCTGGCCGAAGAGGCTCATATCGACTATTGGATGGCGAACCGGCTGGAAGTGGTGGACGGACGTCTCACCGGACGCGTGTTGGGCGAGATCGTCTGCAAGACGGTCAAACTGCATGCCTTGCGCGAGTGGGCGCGGCGGTGCGGCGTGCCCATGGCCCAGACCGTGGCGGTGGGCGACGGCGCGAACGACATCCCGATGATCCAGGCCGCCGGATTGGGCATCGCCTTCTGCGCCAAGCCGAAAACACAGCTCGCCGCGCCCGCCGCCATCAACGAACGCGACCTGCGACTGGTGCTCGACCACCTCGATTAACGCCCTTTTCGAGTTTGGTGTGTCGAGCTGTTGGGCCTTGGCCAAGTAGAACGATTGATTCTCGAGTTTGGTGTGCGAAATCGGTCTGATCGCGCGAAACCGGCACACCAAACTCGTTGTGACTCCGTTTGGAGGAGGCAAAACGTTCGATGACAGGCACGGTGTGTGCGATCTCGCGGGTCAGACGCAGTAGGCGGCGTCGGCCAGACGCGCGCCTCGCGCCCAGTCGGCGGCACGCATGGACTTCTTGCCCTGCGCCTTGACCTCGAGCAGCTCCAACGGCGTGGTGCCGGTGCCGACCCATACGTTTTTCTTGCCCGCGTGAATCGCACCGGCGGCAAGATCAGCCGGAGTGTTGGGATTGTCCAGGTCGGCGGGACGCGCCGCCAGCACGTGCAGGGTCGCGCCCGCGCCACTCGCGCCATCCCCATCATCCGCGGCATCCTCGCCATCCGTGCCATCGGCGTGCAGCACGCACCATGCTCCGGGTGCGGGCGTGCAGGCGCGGACCTGCCGATCGATGGATTCCACATCGTTGGCGAAATCGATATGCGCGTCCTCGGTGGTGATCTTATGCGCGTATTCCACGCCCTCATCCGGCTGAGGCGTGAATACGGCGGTTCCCTCCCCCACGGCGGCCAGCGCTTCCACGTACATCGGCGCGCCGTCGGCCGCCAGACGGTCGAGCAGTTCGCCGGAGGTCTCGCGTCCGGTGAGCTCCACACTCATCGAAGCGATGACAGGACCGTCGTCCAAGCCTTCGCCGACTTTGAACACGTCGGCGCCGCAGGTGGCGTCGCCCGCCCAGATGGCACGCTGCACGGGGGCCGCGCCGCGCCACTTGGGCAGATTCGAGAAGTGCAGGTTGTACCAACCGAGCGGCACCGCGTCGAGCACCGGTCGGGGCAGGATGTTGCCGTAGGCGATCACGGCCGCGATGTCCGCGTTCAACGCGCGCAAGGCCTCGAGGAATTCGTCGCTGCGGGGCTTGAGGTCGATTACCGGCACGCCGAGTTCGAGCGCCGCGGCTTTGACCGGGCTGGGCATGAGCTTGCGGCCGCGCCCGGTGGGGGCGTCGGGGCGGGTGATCACGCCGACCACTTCGAAACGCGGGTCGGCGGCGAAGGCCTTCAGGGACGGCACCGCCACGTCGGGCGTGCCGGCGAACACCAGTCTGAGCATAATTCTCCTTACCGCACCGCGGGAATGCCTACGCCTGTGGCGATCAGCAGTTCGCGCAGCTTCACCGGGTCCTGGAAGCGCACGCCGCGGATGCCGGCCTCGTTCGCGCCCACGATGTTCATCGCCTTGTCATCGATGAACACGGCCCCTTCGGCCGTGATGCCGAACTCCTGCAAGGCGCGCTCGTAGATGTCCTTATGCGGCTTGCGCATGCCGACGAAGCCGGAGACGATTTTGCCGTCGAGCTCGCGCAGGATGTCGCACTGCTCCTCGGCCACGGAGAACAGTTCCTTCTCCCAGTTGCTCAAACCCCACACGCGCACTCCGGCGGCTTTCAGATCGTTGACGAGCACGCGAGCGCCCGGCACGATGCCGGTCAGGGAGTCGCGGAAGTTCGCGATGTAGTATTCGAGGATGTCGGCCCACTTGTCGCCATGCGTGCGGCGCATCCACTCGATGCCCTCGGTGGTCGTCATGCCGCCGTCCATCATGTCGTTGCCGTCGTAGAAGCCGGAGATGTCGTTGTCGAGGAACTGGTCGATGGTCTCCTGGCTGTAGCGGGGCACCAGCACGGCCGCCGGATCCCAGTAGATCAGCACATTGCCGAAGTCGAAGATCACGTCGGTGACGGGCTTGCCGGCGTTCGCCGCGGCCTCGCCATCCTCCACCATCACGTCATAGTCCATATCCGGCTCGCCGGGCCATCCCTTCATGGTTTCCTCCTCAGTCGCACGGGCATATATCCGCAACCATCGTCCCATGCCAAGAGGACGATTCGCAGGATGATTCGCGAGGGGCCGATTCGCAGAATCGATCCGTACAGCTGATTCACGCAACCGATTCGCGCAACCGGCTCAGATCAGATCCTTGGGGTCGATCTGGAAGCGCAGCTCGCCGGGCTTGCGGGCGGCCACATGGCGGGCGACCTGCAGATGCAGCCGCCGGGCGAGTTCCCCGCGACGCGACCGCGGCACCAGCACCACCGCTTTGACGCGGTCGGCGGTGACCTCCAGCTCGCGCGCGTCCACCGTGCGCGGCGGCGGAATCGGCACCGGACCGAGCACGGCCGGCAGTTCCCTGCCGTCGGGGGCAGTGCATACGGCCATATCGCCGCCGTCCATCGCGCCGATGCTGAGCAGCAGCGAACGCACCGCATCGCGCTGCCCCCACACGCAGGCGGCGGTGACCACGGGCGGCAGTCCGATCTCGCCACGCTCCTCAACGTCTTTGGCGGCGAGCAGCGCGGAATTCCACATCATCATCGACTGCGCGATGGCGGGATCCGTCTCGCCGAGGATCAGTACCTGGCCGCCGCGCGAACGTGGCGCGCACGTGGCGGCCACGCGCATCCACGCGGTCAACGTGTCCACGCGCGCGTCCATGCCGGGCGAATACAGGCTGGTCCACGCGTCGAGAATCGCGACCGCGCTGTACTCGTGCCCGGCCGCGCCCTGCTCGTCGGTGACGGGGTTCACGCGCGGTTCGGCGCCGGGCGTGGCGATCACGATCATCCGTTGCGCGGTGATCTCGTGGATCACGCCTTTGGGCTGGCTGGGGCTGGAGAGCAGCATCGGCACGCCGCGGAACAGTTTGCGCAGCTCGTCCGCGGTGCCGGCCGCGCCCACGCGCACCACGCGCAGGCGTTCGCCTTTGCATCCCGGGCAGACCCAGTTCACCGCCGCCGCGCCGCACCAACGGCATCGGGGGGTGCGGTTGCCGGCCACCGTCGCCAAAGGGCCCGAACAGCGACGGCATCGCGCCTGACGATGGCATGCGGCGCAGCTCAACGCCTCGCTCACGCCGTCGGAGGGGATGGAGAACAGTACGGGGCCACTGTCGAGCGCCTGCCGGATGTTGTTCACAGCGGTGTGCGGCACGCGCGCGCCGATGGAGGGATCCGCCAGTCGGGCCAGTTCGTCGCGGTTGAGCCAACGCACCCATGGCATGCGTTCCCGGGTCACCGTGGGCAGCGCGTGGATCGCCGTGGCAGGGCCGCCGGTGGCGGTGGCCGCGCCGATGCCTTCGACCTCCGCGTGGCTGATGGAGCTGCGCGCGTTGGCGATGGCGACGAACACGCCGCCGTGGCGTTCGGCGCGCAGACGCAGCACGCCGCGGGCCTGGGCGTAGGGCATCATGCCGTCGGCCTGCTGGTAGGCGACGTCGTCGACGATGGCGAACAGGGCTGGGCCGTCGACCGGCGCGTACATGGCGGCGCGCGTGCCGATCACGCAGCGCACCTGTCCGATGGCGGTGGCGAAATAGGCGCGGTATCGGTCGGCGGGGGCGGTGGACGCGGTCAGCACCGCCACGTCGCCACGCCACGCGCCCATCCCCCGTTCCGACCGCTCGTCGTCCGCATGCGCGCCGTCCCCCACCCCCGCGGCGGGACCGAAAGGACGCAAGCCGAGTTCCCGCAGGGCGAGCATCACATCGCCCACCTCGCGCATGGTGGGCAGCACCACCACCGCGCCATGCCCGGCCAAATACGACTGCGCGATCATCCAGGCGACGCAGCGCGCCTGCTCCCCCATGCCGGGCAGCGAATCGAAGACGAACGGACGGAAACCCGTTCCCGCAAGCGCGTCGCGCAACATGTTCCACTGGCCGTATGAGGCCTCCAGCATCTCGCCGCGGCGTTGTACGGCCTGGGACAGAATCGGGGAAGGCCTGCGATTGAAGGACGCGGCCAGACGCTGTTCGCGTTCGATTTTGACCACGCGCGGCGGCACCGCCAGACGCAGAATATTGGCCCGCGTGCCGCCGTACGCTTCGGCGATGGCGGTGATGTCGTCACGCATCGAGGCGGGCACCAGCACGTCGCCGCCGAGCACGCGTTCAAGATAGCGCAGGGAGGACCTCGGCGTGTCACTTGTAGCGCTTCTGTCCCAAATCACGCCGTTGACGCGCTGGCCGCCGAAACGCACGCGCACCAACGCGCCGGGCACGGCCGTGTCCGAGTCTTTTTCGTCGATGAGATAGTCGAAGGTCTGCCCCAGATGCATGGCCTGCACGTCGAGCACCACATGGGCGACGGGGTCGTGCGCCGCCGGCGTGTGCTCCGCGGGCGCGCGGCGGCGCTTGCGCGGGGCCAGCCCGTCAAGCGCCAACTGCTCGGCGTCGCTCATACTCATGCCCTCCACTGTAACGCGCGCGCATCGCCAATCACGCACGCATGGCGATCAGCCGGCGCGTTGCACACGCGTATTCGATGTTCCGCCCGCGAAACCATGCGAATTCATACCGACTTTCATACGCTCTCATGGCATCGCCCCACCCGAGATGCTCGGATGGGGCGATGCCACGGTGCGCCGGTGGGGTTACTCCGCTAGCGCACTGCGGCTTTGAGCTCCTCGACCTTGTTGACGCGCTCCCACGGGAATTCCACGTCGGTGCGGCCGAAGTGGCCGTAGGCGGCGGTGCGTTCGTAGATCGGGCGCTTCAGGTCGAGCTCGTCGATGATCGCGGCGGGGCGCAGGTCGAACACCGCCCGCACGGCGGCGGCGATCTGGTCGCGGCTCACGCCGATCTCGGTGCCGAAGGTCTCCACGTTCACGCTCACCGGGTCGGCCACGCCGATCGCGTAGGCGACCTGCACCTCGACGCGGTGCGCAAGCCCGGCCGCCACAATGTTCTTCGCCACCCAACGGGTCGCATAGGCGGCGGAACGGTCCACCTTGCTCGGATCCTTGCCGGAGAACGCGCCGCCTCCGTGGTGCGCGGCACCACCATACGTGTCGACGATGATCTTGCGGCCGGTCAGTCCCGCGTCGGCGGCCGGCCCGCCCAGCACGAAGGAGCCGGTGGGGTTCACCAGCTGGCGGTAGGAGCCGTGCTCCACGCCGGCATCCAACGCCTCGTCAAGCACCGGATCGATCACATGCTGCTTCAGCTGGGATTCAAGCCATTCGTGGGTGGCTTCGGGGTCATGTTGGGTGGAGATGAGCACCGTGTCCACGCGGCGGGGCGTGTTGTTCTCGTCGTATTCGATGGTGACCTGCGTTTTGCCGTCGGGGCGCAGATGCGGCACCGTGCCGTCATGACGCACCTGGGCCAGACGATAGGACAGTTTATGCGCCAGATAGATCGGCAGCGGCATCAGCGTATCGGTCTCGTCGGTCGCGTAGCCGAACATCACGCCCTGGTCGCCGGCACCCTGCGCCTCGTAACGCTCCTCGCGAGAGGCGGCGGATTCACGCTCGCCGCTCAGACGGGCCACGCCTTGGTTGATTTCGGCGCTCTGCTCGCTGATGGCCACAAGCACGCCGCAGGAGTCCGCGTCCAAGCCGATGGCGGAGCTGGTGTAGCCGATGCGGCGCAGCACCTCGCGCACCTTGGCCTGCACGTCCACATAGCCTTCGGAGGTCACCTCACCGAACACAAGGAAGGTGCCGGTCGCCGCGGAGGTCTCCACCGCGACGTGGGATTGCGGATCCTGTCGCAGCAGGTCGTCGAGGATCGCGTCGGAGATCTGGTCGCAGACCTTGTCGGGGTGGCCTTCGGTCACCGATTCGGCGCTGATCAGTCGTGGTTCGCTCATCTTGGGTCCTTATGTCTCGGGTGATTGCGCCAACATGCGACGGTTCGCCGGGCGTCATATGAAAAGGCTCGTGCCAGCCTTGGAGGTTGGCGCGAGCCTTCAGGTTTGTTCGCTCCAGATTCCACGTCTCGTTGTACCCGATATCGGGCCGGTTGGCAATGGCGCACACCGGCCGATGCTATTGGTTGTTCCGATAGCCGGTTATCAGGCGGAGACGACGGGCGTCAGTTGCCTTCGGACAGATCGTCCTCGCCGAGGGTCTCCTCCAGCAGGCCTTCGTCGATCTCGCGGAACGCGATGGACAGCGGCTTCTCCTGGTTCTGGTATTCGACCAGCGGGCCGACGTTCTGCAGCAGGCCTTCGTTGAGCTGGGTGAAGTAGGAGTTGATCTGGCGGGCGCGCTTCGCGGCGAAAATCGCCAGCGCGTACTTGGAGTCGGCATGCTCCATAAGATCGTCGATGGGCGGGTTCGCAAGTCCGGTGGGGGTAGGCGCGGTGCCAAAAGCCATGGTGTTATTCTCCAAACAATAGGGAATCCATCTAATCCGAAGCAAGTATAGACGCGAGGGCCGACGCCGCGCAATATACGGCCATCCCGCACATGACAAGCAGTCGGGATCCCTCGACTGCGCTCGGGATGACGAATAGCCACCCGCCCCTCGGCCCCGCTCGGGACGACGGAGAGGAACGCACCCTTCTCGTCATCCCGAGCGGAGCGCGAAGCGCGGAGTCGAGGGATCTCACATGGCGCGCAATACGCCCCGTCCCGCCATACGAATCGCGGGGAGGATTCGTGTCCCGCTGAGGCGATTGAATAGAGGGTATGGAAATGCGATCTGCAAAAATCATGAATGGCCGCGTATTCGCGGGTGCCCGCTCCCTCTACCGCGCCGCCGGCGTCGACGGCAAGGACTTCGGCAAGCCGATCATCGCCATTGCCAACTCCTTCGACGAGTTCCTTCCCGGACATGTGCATCTGAACAAGGTGGGCCGCCTGGTCGCCGAGGCCGTCAAGGCCGCCGGCGGCATCCCGCGCGAGTTCAACACCATGGCCGTGGACGACGGCATCGCCATGGGTCACACCGGCATGCTGTACTCGCTGCCCAGCCGCGACATCATCGCCGACACCGTCGAATACCAGGTGAACGCGCACTGCGCCGACGCGCTTATCTGCATCCCGAACTGCGATAAGGTCGTGCCGGGCATGCTGATGGCCGCGCTGCGCCTGAACATCCCCACCGTGTTCGTCTCCGGCGGCCCGATGGAGGCCGGCACCACTGTGCTTTCCGACGGCACGGTCAAGAAGAACACCGATCTGATTGACGTGATGTACGCCACCGCCGACGATTCCATCTCCGACGAGGACCTGCTCGCCTATGAGAAGAGCGTGTGCCCGACCTGCGGCTCCTGCGCCGGCATGTTCACCGCGAATTCGATGAACTGCCTGACCGAGGCGATCGGTCTGGCGCTGCCGGGCAACGGCACGATCCTCGCCTCGCACGCCTATCGCAAGCGCTTGTTCGAGGACGCGGCCAAGCAGGTGGTCGATATCGCCAACCGCTACTATCACGAGGACGACGAGTCGGTGCTGCCGCGTTCCATCGCCACCAAGGAGGCGTTCGAGAACGCGATGACCATGGACGTGGCCATGGGCGGCTCCTCCAACACCGTGCTGCACATCCTTGCGATGGCGCAGTCCGCCGACGTGGATTTCACGCTCGACGACATCGAACGCATCTCGCACACCGTGCCCTGCATCTGCAAGGCCAGCCCCTCCGGCCAGTGGGAGATCTCCGACGTGCACCGTGCCGGCGGCATCACCGGCATTCTCGGCGAGCTCGACCGCGCCGGCAAGCTGCACCGCAACGTCAGCTCGATCGATTACCCGACCTTGGAGGCGAAGCTCGCCGACTGGGACATCATGCGCGACACCTGCACCGACAAGGCCAAGGACCTCTACCGCGCCGCGCCGGGCCACATCATCTCCCCCGATCCGTGGACGCACGAGACCCTGTTCGACGAGCTGGACTACGACCGCGAGAACGGCGCCATCCACGACATCGAGCATCCGGCCGTCACCGAGGGCGGTCTGGCCGTGCTGCGCGGCAACCTCGCCCCCGACGGCTGCGTGGTGAAAACCGCCGGCGTGCCCAAGGAGATCTGGACGTTCCGCGGGCCGGCGCTGGTCGTCGAATCGCAGGAGCAGGCCATCGAAGTCATTCTCAACGACACCCTGAAGCCCGGCATGGCGCTGATCATCCGCTACGAGGGCCCCAAGGGCGGCCCGGGCATGCAGGAGATGCTGTATCCGACCTCGTTCGTCAAGGGCAAGGGCATCGGCAAGGAGGTGGCCCTGCTCACCGACGGCCGCTACTCCGGCGGTTCCTCCGGCCTATCCATCGGCCATATCGCCCCCGAAGCCGCGAACAAGGGCCCGATCGCGCTGGTGCGCAACGGCGACATCATCAACATCGACATTCCGAACCGCAAGGTGGATGTGGAGTTGAGCGATGAGGAGCTCGCCCAGCGTCGCGCTGAACTGGAGGCCGGCGACGGATACCGCGCGCATCGCGACCGTCAGGTGAGCCAGGCGCTCAAGGCCTACGCGGCCTTCGCCCGCTCCGCCGACAAGGGTGCCACCCGCGACCCCGAACTGATCAACCGTCTTTCGGGCCTCGCATAAGCTGGTACAATGAGATTCGTCCTTCCAAGTCTGGTATGGGTCTGATTTATAGATCTGATATAGGCCTGCATGGATCTGATATAGATCTGACATAGGTCTGGAATAGGCTTGGGCATAGGTCTGGGTATAGGCCTGGACGTATAGAAGAGCCTCGCCATCGCGCGAGGCTCTTCTGTTATGTCCGCAGACGAACCTGCGCCGTAACAGCAAGCGCATAAACTGATGCGAAACCTATAGAGGTTGCAACACCCCCGTCTGAAAAGAGGTGAGCTTCCATTGCGCTCTGTGCGACAGTCGAAACGGCCCCTGCCGATTGTGGGCGTGGCTCCATTGTGGGATGACCGATTGGACAGTTTGTGGATGCTGCCCGGATATTTTGACGGCGTTATCGAAGCGGGTGGCACTCCGGTGATGCTGCCGTTGACCGATGACGGCGAACGCGTCGAACAGCTGGCGGATATGTGCGATGCGATTCTGTTCACCGGAGGCCATGACGTCGATCCCGCCCTGTATGGCGCGGCTCCGGGGCCGCATACCACAGAGTTATGCCCCGCCCGCGACCGCATGGAAACGCTGCTGCTGCGGGCGGCGCTCGAACGGGATAAGCCGGTGCTGGGCATCTGCCGCGGCATCCAATTCCTCAACGCCGCGTTGGGCGGCACGCTGTGGCAGGATCTGCCTTCCGAACGCTCCTGCGAAATCGAGCATCACGGCAAACCGCCTTATGATCGCCCCGTGCACACGGTGCAGGTCGTTCCGGATTCGCCTTTGGCCAGCGTTCTTTGGAAGGAGCGGGATTCCGAACGGCAGCAGGACGAGCAGAGCGAGTGCGGTCCGTTCGATGAATTCCATCCGGCACCCTACACCTTGGCCGTGAACAGCTACCATCATCAGGGCATCGACAGGCTCGCGCCGTCGCTCGCCGCCATGGCCCACGCTCCGGACGGACTCGTCGAAGCAGTGTATATGCCGGGGAAGCAGTTCGTTTGGGCGGTCCAATGGCATCCAGAGTTCTCACATCGGGTCGACGCCAACGCCCGCGCGATCTTCTCCGCGTTCGTCGCAAGCTGCTGAACCGCGTGCGTCACCTGCTTGTGCGACGCCCATTCGTGGTGCGCTACCTCGTGGCGCGACGCCTATTCGTGCGGTTATTCGCGCGGAATGCCGTATTCGTCGGCGATGACGTTCCATAAATCGGCGGCGGCCTTATCGACGGTCTCGTTGACGATGACGATGTCGAATTCCGGTTCGGCGGCGAGCTCCACCTTGGCGGTCTCCAAACGCTTGGCCTGCTGCTCCGGCGTTTCGGTGCCGCGTCCGATCAGACGGCGCTTGAGCTCCTCGAAACTCGGCGGAGCGATGAACACGGTCACCACATCCAATCCAAGTTCGGCGGCACGTTCGCGCACACGTCGCGCGCCTTGCAGGTCGATTTCCAGAATCGTGGGCACGCCGGAGGCCAGATGCTCCTCGACAGGCCCGAGCGGAGTGCCATAATGCGCCATGCCATGCACCACCGCGGTTTCCAGGAATTCCCCCGCCGCTTCCTTGGCGACGAACTCGTCTTCGGTCATGAAGTGATAGTTCACGCCATCCACCTCGCCTGGACGGGGTTCGCGTGTGGTCGCGGACACCGACATCCAAATCTCAGGATGATCCTCGCGCAGTTTCGCCTCGACCGTGCCCTTGCCCACCGCGGTAGGGCCTGACAGCACGATTAGACGACCACCGGCATGGGAAAGACCGGCGATGTCGGACAGAGACTGGTTGTCGTTACGCATGATGGCACCTTATGACGGAGAAATAAATGTTCAATCAGCGATGCGTTCCAGCGGAGGATGAGCCGGAGACCGGACCGGAGACAGAGCTGAAGGCCGGACCAGAAACCGAATCGGAGGCTGTGGCACGGGATGTATCGGCATCGGAGGACGCGGCTTCGTCATCGGCGTCCATGGCCTCCATCAGCGCCTGACGCACGTCGAGCGCGATCGACTCGGTGGCGGCGGCCAAATCGGCGATGTCAGGCCCCTGCGAGGCGATCGACCGCGAAACGGTGACCAGCACATTGCCGCGGGTGCCTTTGAACACGGTTTTCAGATCCTCGGCCTCGGCGCCCTGCCACCCGAATCCGGGGGAAAGGATGGGACCGGTGAACTTCGACGGATCGATGCCGGTCTCCTTGATCCACTTGCCGATGGTCGCGCCCACGATCAGGCCGACCGAGCCCATGCCTTCGATGCCGACGTTATGCTTCTGCGCGGTGCTGGCGATGCCGAACGCCACCGTCTTGCCGTTGTATTCGCCACGTTGGCGGATCGCGCTTTGCAGGCTGCGCCCTTCCTCGTTCGAGGTCAGGGAGGCGATGAACACGCCGCGGCCGTTGTCGAGCGCGTCGTCGATCAGATTGGCCAGCGAACGCGCGCCGTAGTACGGCAGCAGGGTGATCGCGTCGGCCAGCAGCGGCGCGCCCGGCTTGAAATAGGCGTCGGCGATGGCGGAGATGGTGGTGGACAGGCCGCCGTGCAGGCAGTCCACGATGGTGATCATGCCCATCTGGCGGGCCGCGTACAGCACCCGTTCGAGCGCGGCGAAGCCTTTGGATCCGTAACGCTCGAACATGGGCATCTGGAATTTGACGGCGGCGGCGCGTCCGTTCGCGGCCTGCAGCATACGCATCGCGAACATCTCCGCGCCGTCGGCGTCGACGTTGTAGCCCCAATCGGTGAGAAGCTTCCTATGCGGGTCGATGCCGACGCATAGCGGCCCGTATTTGGCCATGGAATTGCTCAGACGCAGTCCGAAATCGGAGCGCAGCGCCCGGATCTCCTCACTGGTTGGTGCCGTGGTCATGTCAGTCTCCCTGCTCTTCCAATGCGAACAGCTGCTTCGAGTGTTCCTGAATGCTCATGATCTGATAATCATTATGCTTCACAGCCTCGATGGCCAGCAAGGCCGCCTGGAATTCGGTGAAGGTCGTGAACTGCGGCAGGTCGGCGGCGATGGCGGCCGCGCGGATGGCGTAGCCGTCGGAGCGCGAGCCGCGCGAGTTGGGCGTGTTGATGATCATGTCGATCTTGCCCTCTTCGATCAGCTCGACCACGTTCTTGCCGCTGGAGCCCTCGGCGCGTTCCACCTTCACCGGCGCGTCGGGATCGGAATCGATGCGCGTGGTGATCTTGTCTACGATATTCGACTCGATGCCGTAACGGCTGAGCACCGAAGCGGTGCCCTCCGTAGCCCACAGCGTGAAGCCGAGCTCGATCATGCGCACGGCCACCAACGGCAGCTGACGCTTGTCGGTGTCGTTCACGGAGACGAACACGTTGCCGCTGGTCGGCAGGCCCCCGTCATAGGCGGCCAGCTGGCTTTTGGCGAAGGCGTGCGGGAAGTCGCGATCGAAGCCCATCACCTCGCCGGTGGAGCGCATCTCGGGGCCGAGCAGCACGTCGACCGTCTTGCCCACAGGCGTGCGGAAGCGCTTGAACGGCAGCACGGATTCCTTGACGGCCACCTGCTGGCCGCGGTGCATCACACCGCCGTCGCCCTTGGGCAGCAGCAGTCCGTTGGCGCGCTGGTCGGCGATGGTCTCCCCCGCCATGATGCGCGCGGCGGCCTTGGCCAACGCCACGCCGGTGGCCTTGGAGGCGAACGGCACGGTGCGCGAGGCGCGCGGGTTGGCTTCGATCACATACAGCGTGTTGGCCATGAAGGCGTACTGCACGTTGATCAGGCCCTGCACGTCGCAGCCCTTGGCGATGGCGTAGGTGCCTTCGCGCAGACGGCGGATCTGGTCGTCGGACAGTGTGGAGGGCGGCAGGGTGCAGGCCGCGTCGCCGGAATGCACGCCGGCCTCCTCGACATGCTCCATAATGCCGCCGATGTACAGCTCCTCGCCGTCGAACAGCGCGTCCACGTCGATTTCGATGGCGTCCTGCAGGAACTTGTCGATGAGCAGCGGCGAGGGCAGGCGACCGGAGACGACCGTGTCGGCCTGGGCCTCGTTGAGCGCGCGCTCCACGTACTTCTCCAGCTGGGCGTCGTCGTAGACGATCTCCATGCCGCGGCCGCCGAGCACGTAGCTGGGGCGCACGAGCACCGGGTATCCGATGTTGTGGGCGGCGGTCTGCGCCTCCTCGAGGCTGAGCGCGGTGCCGTAGCGCGGCGCGTTCATCTTCGCCTTCTTGAGCACCTCGCCGAACAGCTCGCGGTTCTCGGCCAGGTCGATGGCCTCCGGAGTGGTGCCGAGAATCGGCACGCCCGCGGCCTTCAGGCGCGCGGCGAGCGACAGCGGGGTCTGGCCGCCGAGCTGCACGATCACGCCCTTGACCGGCCCCATCTTCTTCTCGGCCTCGTAGATCTCGAGCACATCCTCGAAGGTGAGCGGCTCGAAGTAGAGGCGGTCGGAGATGTCGTAGTCGGTGGAGACGGTCTCCGGATTGCAGTTGACCATGATCGTGTCATAGTCCTTGCCGAGTTCCTGCACCGCATGCACGCAGGTGTAGTCGAACTCGATGCCCTGGCCGATGCGGTTCGGGCCGGAGCCGAGGATGATCACGGCCTCGCGCTCGCGCTGCTTGAGCTCGGTCTCGTCCGCGTAGCAGGAGTAGTAGTACGGCGTGGCCGCGTCGAATTCGGCGGCGCAGGTGTCGACCGTTTTGTACACGGGACGCAGGCCGTAGTTCCAGCGCAGTTCGCGCACGGTGTTCTCGCCCTCGTCTCCCAGGCCGCGCAGAT
Source organism: Bifidobacterium eulemuris (assembly GCF_014898155.1). NCBI lineage: Bacteria > Bacillati > Actinomycetota > Actinomycetes > Bifidobacteriales > Bifidobacteriaceae > Bifidobacterium > Bifidobacterium eulemuris. The sequence continues at coordinate 818,615 of NZ_CP062938.1, forward strand.
GCGCGATCTGCAGGTCGGACAGGCCGGCGAGCTTGGCCTTCTTCAGCAGGCGCGCGTCCAGGGTTTCGGAGGCGCGCACGGCGAGCGCCATATCGTTGATCAGCGTGAGCTGCTTCAAGAACCACGGGTCGATCTTGGTGGCGGCGAACAGCTGCTCGATGGTGGCGCCGCCCCAGATGGCGCGCATCAGGTCGAGATAACGGTTCTCGTTCGGCACCTTGATCGCCTCGAGCAGGGCGTCGACCTCGGCCTGGTTGGGCTTCTCGCCGTCCCAGTTGAAGCCCATGTGGCGCTTGTCGATGGAGCGCATGGCCTTGCCGAGCGACTCCTGGAAGTTGCCGGCCAGTGCCATGGCCTCGCCCACGGACTTCATGGAGGTGGTCAGGGTGGGGTCGGCGCCGGGGAACTTCTCGAAGGCGAAGCGCGGCACCTTGGTGACCACGTAGTCGATGGTCGGTTCGAAGGAGGCCGGGGTGGACTGGGTGATGTCGTTGCGGATCTCGTCAAGCGTGTAGCCGAGGGCCAGCTTGGTGGCGATCTTCGCGATCGGGAAGCCGGTGGCCTTGGACGCCAGCGCGGAGGAACGGCTCACGCGCGGGTTCATCTCGATGACGATGATGCGGCCGGTGTCCGGGTGGATGGCGAACTGGATGTTGCAGCCGCCGGTGTCCACGCCCACGCCGCGGATGATGGCGATGCCGATGTCGCGCAGCTTCTGGTATTCGCGGTCGGTCAGGGTGAAGCAGGGGGCCACGGTGATCGAGTCGCCGGTGTGCACGCCAACCGGGTCGACGTTCTCGATCGGGCAGACGACCACGACGTTGTCGTTGCGGTCGCGCATCAGCTCGAGCTCGAATTCCTTCCAGCCTTCGATGCCCTCTTCGATCAGCACCTCGTCGGTGGGCGAATAGTGGATGCCGGCGCCGGCGATACGGTGCAGCTCCTCCTCGTCGTGGGCGATGCCCGAGCCGAGGCCGCCCATGGTGAAGCTCGGACGCACGACCAGCGGATAGCCGAGCTCGTCGGCGATGCGGTCGCATTCCTCGAGCGAGTGGGCGATGAAGGATCGGGCGGATTCGGCGCCGGCCTCGTCCACGACCTTCTTGAACAGCTCGCGGTCCTCGCCGCGGTCGATGGCCTCCAGCGAGGCGCCGATCAGTTCGACGTCGTACTTCTTGAGCACGCCGGCCTCGCCCAGCGCCATGGCGGCGTTGAGCGCGGTCTGGCCGCCCAGGGTGGGCAGCAGCGCGTCGGGACGTTCCTTGGCGATGATCTGCTCGAGAATGGGCGTGGCGATCGGCTCGATGTAGGTGGCGTCGGCCATCTCCGGATCGGTCATGATGGTGGCCGGGTTGGAGTTGACGAGGATGACGCGAATGCCTTCCTCACGCAACACCCGGCATGCCTGGGTTCCCGAATAGTCGAACTCGGCGGCCTGTCCGATGACGATCGGACCGGAACCGATGACCATCACGGATTTGATGTCGGTGCGCTTCGGCATATCACTTACCTTCCTTGTTGCTCTTCATAAGATCAACGAAACGGTCGAACAGATAGGCGGCATCGTGCGGGCCGGCCGCGGCCTCCGGATGGTACTGCACGGAGAACGCGGGGATGTCCACGCACTGCAGGCCCTCGACCACGTCGTCGTTCAAGTCGATATGGCTGACGAACACCTTGCCGTACTTGCCGTGTTCGTGCGGGGCGGGCACCGGGTCGCCGATCGGAGCGTCGACGGCGAAGCCGTGGTTGTGGGCGGTGACCTCGACCTTGCCGGTGGTCACGTCCTTGACTGGCTGGTTAATGCCGCGGTGGCCGAACTTGAGCTTGTAGGTGCCGAAGCCGAGCGCGCGGCCGAGCAGCTGGTTGCCGAAGCAGATGCCGAAGAACGGGTAGCCGGCGTCGAGCACGCGGCGCAGCAGCTCCACCTCCGGATCGGCCTGCTCGGGATCGCCGGGGCCGTTGGAGAAGAACACGCCATCGGGATGCAGGTCCTCCAGCTCGTCGAAGGTGATGGTGGACGGCACGACGTGCACGCGGCAGCCGCGTTCGGCCATGCGGTGCGGGGTCATCGCCTTGATGCCCAGATCCACGGCGGCGACGGTGAACAGCGGCTCCTTGCCTTCGAATTCGCCGGCCGGATCGATGGTGTAGGTCTCGTTGGTGCTGACCTCGTCGTACAGGCTCAGCCCCTGCATCTGCGGGGTGGTCTTCACGTCGGCCAGCAGCGCGTCGATGGTTTTGGGCGCGCCGGACTCGTCGAGCAGCGCCTCGCCGGAGTAGATGCCGGCGCGCATCACGCCCGCCGAACGCAGGTGTCGTACCAGTTTGCGGGTGTCGATATGGCTGATGCCGACGATGCCCTGCGCGACGAGATCGTCGTCGAGGCTGCCGGTGGCGCGCCAGTTGCTCACATTCGGACTGGGATCGCGCACCACATAGCCGGCCACCCAGATACGGGCGGACTCGGGGTCCTCCTGGTTGATGCCGGTGTCGCCGATATGCGGGAAGGTCTGCACGACGATCTGGCGGTCGTAGCTGGGATCGGTCAACGTCTCCTGATAACCGGTCATGCCGGTCGCGAACACGATCTCACCGGTGGTCCTGCCCAACGCGCCATACGGCTCGCCGACATAGACCTGCCCATCCTCCAACACAAGAACTGCATCATCCTGCGAATAATTCGCGTTCTGGCTCACCAAAGCCCCCTTGTCGATTTCGGGTATTCGTACCAAGACTAGCGGCCGGCGCAGACGCTGCGACCGCTCAAAAGAACGCCTCCCGTGTTGCGGGGAGGCGTTCATACAAACAATCAGTCGGCCGTCTCTTCGGACGGCTCGGACACCGGATCTGCGGATGCGGACGGGTCCGTCCGCTCATCCGAATCGGATGGTTCGGATGCGTCGGACGCATCGGACGCGTCATCCACATCCTCCGCAGCGGCCACGGGATGATCCTTGGCGTGGCACACGGCGGACAGCAATCCGTGGATGAAGGCCGGCGAATCGTCGTCGCTCAGCGTTTTCGCCAACGACAGCGCCTCGTCGATGGCCACCTTGTCGGGAACCTCCTCGTTGAAGAGGATCTCCCACACGGCGATGCGCAGGATGTTGCGGTCCACAACCGCCATGCGACGCACCTTCCAGCCGGTGGAATGCTCGTCCAGAGTGGCGTCGATGTCGCGGCCGTGCTCGGCCACGCCGCGTACGATCTCGATGGCGTATTCGGGAAGCGGCGTCTGCGCGCCGGGCTCCTTGATGCGCTCCTCAAGCAGCGACGTGAAGCTCTGCGACTTCTCGTCCGCCTCATACAGCGTGTTCAGAGCCCTTTTGCGAGCGGTGGAACGTGCCATGAATGGCTTTCTCCTTGTGTAGTCGTCCGTGCGGTGGTCGTTCGCGCGTCCGCTTTCGCGGCGCGTGATGCGAGTGGGTCAGATGACCGGCGATCAGCCGTTTTCGCGGCCGGTGTAGGAACCGTCGGTGGTGTTCACCTTGACGCGGTCGCCCTCGTTGATGAACAGCGGCACCTGGATCTCGGCGCCGGTCTCCACGGTGGCGGGCTTGGTGCCGGCGTTGGAGCGGTTGCCCTGCAGGCCCGGCTCGGTGTGGGTGATGGTCAGCACCACGGAGCCCGGCAGCTCGACGGACAGCGGCACGTCGTTGTTGAACGACACGATGCAGTCGGTGCCTTCGAGCAGGAACTTGGCCTGGTCGCCCACGAGGGTCTTGGGAACCATCACCTGGTCGTAGGTGGTCATGTCCATGAACACGAAGTTGTCGCCGTCCTCGTAGGAGTACTGCAGCGTGCGGTTGTCCACGGTTTCGAAGTCGATCTTCATGCCCGCGTTGAAGGTCTTGTCGACGATCTTGCCCGAGAGCACGTTCTTGAGGGTGGTACGCACGAAGGCGGGGCCCTTGCCCGGCTTGACGTGCTGGAACTTGGTGACGGCCCACAGCTGGCCGTCAAGGTTCAGGACGGAACCGTTCTTGATGTCATTGGTAGTCTGTGCCACTTGAGTCACCTTAATCTACTGGCCGCATAGGGCCGACCTCTTAAAAAATGCCTTGCCAATTATGCCATATCCCCTAGAACTCCTCGTCTCCGGCCGGAGTATCCCCGACTCGCCGCCCTCACGCGCCGCGTCACCGCCCCGCCACCGGGCCAGTCATTCTAAGCGGAGAACGTTCTTCCTACCATCCCAAGCGGAGGGCGTATCCCTCAGTTGACGGTTTGCTAACCCTGCCGGCTAACCTTTAGTCCCCACCGCATACCTCTTAGCGTGGATGAAACGACAGCTAATAGCGATTCATCCACGCTAACAGTCGCGTCAGCGTGGATGAATCGTCAATAAGTAACATGTCGGCCACGCTCGGCATGCTCACTGTGGATGGAACGACAGTAATCTACGATTCGTCCACGATAAAGGACATGTCAGCGTGGACGAATCGACAGCAAATGCCATATCATCCACACTCAATATGTCTAGCGTGGTCGAAATGGCAGTGAGTCACGATTGGTCCACAATGACAACTGCGTCAGTATGGATGGATTGACAGTTAGTGACGATTCTCCCACGCTCAACGAACCTCATCGTGGATGAATCACCAGTATGTGTGAAACGCCCCACGCTCATGCAGCCTTGCACAAAGGCGCTATACGACGAGACCCCAGCCCGAAAGGGACTGGGGTCTCGCGAACGCTACGTTCTAGCGCGTGTCAGATCCGCTGATGGAAATCAGGCGAGGATCTTGGTGACACGGCCGGAGCCGACGGTGTGGCCACCCTCGCGCACAGCGAAGGTCAGGCCTTCCTCCATAGCGATGGGCTGGATCAGCTCAACGGTGAAGGTGGCGTGGTCGCCCGGCTGCACCATCTCGACGCCCTGCGGCAGCTCGATGACGCCGGTCACGTCGGTGGTACGGAAGTAGAACTGCGGACGGTAGTTGGAGAAGAACGGCGAGTGACGGCCGCCCTCGTCCTTGGTCAGCACGTAGACTTCACCCTCGAACTTGGTGTGCGGGGTGACGGTGCCCGGCTTGGCCAGAACCTGACCACGCTCGACATCGGTACGGTTGATGCCGCGGAGCAGCAGACCGGTGTTGTCGCCGGCCTCGCAGGCGTCCATGGTCTTGTGGAACGTCTCGATGGAGGTCACAGTGGTGCTCTGGGTCTCGCGGATACCGACGATCTCGACCGGGGAGTTGACGGCCAGCTGGCCACGCTCCACACGGCCGGTCACCACGGTGCCACGGCCGGAGATGGTGAAGACGTCCTCGATCGGCATCAGGAACGGCTTGTCCAGATCGTGGGTCGGGGTCGGGATGTACTCGTCGACGGCGTTCATGAGTTCCTTGACGGACTCAACCCACTTGTCGTGGTTGGGCTCTTCGTCGTGCAGGGCGCCGTAGGCGGAGGTGTGGATCACCGGGCAGTCGCGGTCGAAGCCGTTCTCCTCGAGGAGGTCGCGGACTTCTTCTTCGACGAGCTCGATGAGCTCCTCATCCTCAACCATGTCGCACTTGTTCAGGGCGACGAGGATGCGCGGCACGCCCACCTGGCGGGCGAGCAGCACGTGCTCGCGGGTCTGGGCCATCGGGCCGTCGGTGGCGGCCACAACGAGGATGGCGCCATCCATCTGAGCGGCGCCGGTGATCATGTTCTTCACGAAGTCGGCGTGGCCCGGGCAGTCCACGTGGGCGTAGTGACGCTCAGCGGTCTGGTACTCGATGTGGGCGATGTTGATGGTGATACCACGCTGCTGCTCTTCCGGAGCGGCATCGATCTGGTTGAAGTCGTAAGCCGGGTTGACATCCGGGTACTCTTCATGCAGCACCTTGGAGATGGCCGCGGTCAGGGTGGTCTTACCGTGATCGACGTGGCCGATGGTGCCGATGTTAACGTGCGGCTTAGTACGCTCGTACTTTTCCTTTGCCATTACTTTGTCCTCCTGGACGTTTCGTAGGTTTACTGGGTTTCTGGGTTTCGTGCCACATTGGTGCCAGAACCCAGTCAGCGGTACAACATACTACCGCTGACTGGGGACTGATGCCACCTTTGCGGCTACGCGTGTCACTCGCCGCGCTGGGCCTTGATGATTTCCTCGGAGACGCTCTTCGGCACCTCGTCGTAGGAATCCATCTGCATGGTGAACATGGCGCGGCCCTGGGTCTTGGAGCGCAGGTCGCCGATGTAGCCGAACATCTCGGACAGCGGCACCTTGGCGTCGATGACCTTCACACCGGTCGCGTCGGACATCTTGGTGATGTTGCCGCGGCGCTGGTTCAGATCGCCGATGACCTCGCCCATGTAGTCTTCGGGCGTACGCACTTCGACGGCCATGATGGGCTCGAGGATGACCGGCTTCGCCTTGGGAGCGGCCTCCTTGAAGCACATGGAGCCAGCGAGCTTGAAGGCCATTTCCGAGGAGTCGACCGGGTGCATCTGGCCGTCGGTGACGGTGGCCTTGACGCCCACGACCGGGAAGCCGGCGAGGATGCCGGATTCCATGGCTTCCTTGACACCGGCCTCGATCGGGCCGATGAACTCGTTGGAGATGTGGCCGCCGGTGACGGCGTTCTCGAACTCGAAGGTCTTGCCCTCGGTGGTGTCGAGCGGCTCGAAGTTCATCAGGACCTTCGCGAACTGGCCGGAACCACCGGTCTGCTTCTTGTGCGTGTAGCCCTGGTCCATGACGGCCTTGCGGATCGTCTCGCGGTAGGCGACCTGCGGCTTGCCCTGGTTGCACTCGACCTTGAACTCACGGCGCATACGGTCGACGATGATGTCGAGCTGGAGCTCGCCCATGCCGGCGATCAGCGTCTGGCCGGACTCTTCGTCGGTGGAGACCTGGAAGGTCGGATCCTCTTCGGAGAGCTTGGCGAGGGCGATGCCCATCTTCTCCTGGTCGGCCTTGGTCTTCGGCTCGACGGCCACCTGGATCACGGGATCCGGGAAGGTCATGGAGTCGAGGGTGATCGGAGCGTCGAGGGCGCACAGGGTGTCGCCCGTGGTGACGTTCTTCAGGCCCACGAAGGTGTAGATGTTGCCGGCCGAAGCCTCGTCCACCGGGTTCTCCTTGTCGGCGTGCATCTGGAAGATCTTGCCGACGCGCTCCTTCTTGGAGCGGGTGGAGTCGAGCACGGAGTCGCCCTGCTTGACGGCGCCGGAGTAGACGCGCACGAACACGAGCTTGCCGTAGAACGGGTGGGTGGAGATCTTGAAGACCAGAGCCGAGAACGGATCGGACTTGACCGGCTTGCGGTCGATCTCAACGGTTTCGTCCTTCGGATCGTAGCCCTGGATGGCGGGCACGTCCTCGGGGCTCGGCAGGTAGTCGATCACGCCGTCGAGCATGGGCTGCACGCCCTTGTCCTTGAACGCGGAGCCGCAGAAGACCGGGAAGGCTTCCTTGTTGATGGTCAGCTCGCGGACACCGGCGCGGATGTCCTCCTTGGACAGGTCGCCGTCCTCGAAGAACTTGTTCATCAGGTCGTCGTTCGCCTCGGCGGCGGCCTCGACCAGCTGCTCGTGGTATTCCTGGGCCTTGTCCTTGAGGTCGTCCGGGATCTCGGTGGTGTCGTACTTGGCGCCGAGCTCCTCGAGGCCGTTCCACACGTAGGCCTTCATCTCGACCAGGTCGACCACGCCGGTGAACTCGTTCTCGGAGCCGATCGGCAGCTGCATGACCAGCGGGGTGGCACCCAGCTTGTCCTTGATGGTGTCGACAGAGTAGTAGAAGTTCGCGCCCAGCTTATCCATCTTGTTGATGAAGCAGATACGCGGAACGCCGTACTTGTCAGCCTGACGCCACACGGTCTCGGACTGGGGCTCCACGCCTTCCTTGCCGTCGAACACGGCCACGGCACCATCGAGCACGCGCAGGGAGCGCTCCACCTCGGCCGTGAAGTCCACGTGGCCGGGGGTGTCGATGATGTTGATCTGGAACTTGTCCTTGGTGTCGTGGGACTGGCGGCTCCAGAAGCAGGTGGTGGCGGCGGACTGGATGGTGATGCCGCGCTCCTGCTCCTGCTCCATGAAGTCCATCGTCGAGGCGCCGTCGTGGGTCTCGCCGATCTTGTAGTTCTTACCGGTGTAGAACAGGATGCGCTCGGTGGTGGTGGTCTTACCGGCATCGATGTGCGCCATGATGCCGATGTTGCGGACGTGGTTAAGGTCCGAAAGCACCTCTTCAGCCATTGTTTTTCCTTAAACTTGTGGTTCGAGTGATTACCAGCGGTAATGGGCGAAGGCCTTGTTGGCTTCGGCCATCTTGTGGGTGTCCTCGCGACGCTTCACGGAAGCGCCGAGGCCGTTGGAGGCGTCGAGGATCTCGTTGGCGAGACGCTCGGCCATGGTCTTCTCACGACGGGCGCGGGAGAAGTCGGTCAGCCAGCGCAGCGACAGGGTGTTGGCGCGGGCGGGCTTCACCTCGACAGGCACCTGGTAGGTGGCGCCACCGACACGGCGGGAACGCACCTCGAGGGACGGACGGATGTTGTCCAGCGCGCGCTTGAGCACGGCCACGGGCTCCTGGTCGGTCTTCTCCTTGACCATATCGAGCGCGGAGTAGACGATGTCCTCGGCGATCGACTTCTTGCCGTCGAGCAGAATCTTGTTGATGAGCTGGGCCACCACGGTCGAGCCGTAGATCGGATCGGGCAGCAGCTGGTGCTTCTTAGCGGGTCCTTTACGTGACATATCTCTTACTTCGCCTTCTTTGCTCCGTACAGGGAACGACCCTGCTTGCGGTCCTTGACGCCCTGGGTATCGAGCGCGCCACGCACGATGTGGTAGCGCACGCCCGGCAGATCCTTGACACGGCCGCCGCGCACGAGCACGATGGAGTGCTCCTGCAGGTTGTGGCCCTCGCCCGGGATGTAGGCGGTGACTTCGATGCCCGAGCTCAGACGCACACGAGCGACCTTACGCAGAGCCGAGTTCGGCTTCTTCGGGGTGGTGGTATACACACGGGTGCACACGCCGCGGCGCAGCGGGCTGCCCTTCAGGGCCAAAGTCTTCGACTTCTTCGGCTTGGCCTGACGTCCCTTACGGACGAGCTGTTCAATCGTAGGCAACTTGAATTCTCCGATTCAGTGGTTTCTCTTGGCTTCGTGAGGCCGCCGCACCGCAGCCACACTTCCCCTTGCCTCCGAGACCCTATAGGTCCGAATCGGAAAAGATAGCCACTGTCCACCGGCCCGATGGCCCGCTGTCCTCCAACCGCCGCATTACTGCGTGGCTCTCGCCGGACGGGCGGGATATCCCAACGCGCACGCCTGTCACATAAGGCATGCCGCTGGCACACACAAATATCTATGATACACGCGCCTCGGACAATGGCTCGCCGGGCGGCCGAGGCGACTGCCGACCGGCGAGCTAAGGCCGGGTCAGAACCGAGACCTGACGGATGCGGCGACGGTACGGCGGTGCTTGAGCCAGGCCGCCACGCCCAACGCCGCCACCAGCAGGGACGGCACGATCACCTTCATCAGCCAAGGCTTGGTACCGGTCAGCGGCAGCTGCGACACCGGCGGATAGATCGAGCCCGTCGTCGTGTACTGTGCGTACATCGTCTTGTCAGCGGCAGCATCGGTGATCACCACTTGATCCCCGGCATTATATGTTGAGGTGGGGTTGGTGGATGCGTCGCCCCAGATTTTGCCGTCTGTGCCGCCAAGCTTGACGGTTTGGGTGCTGTACAGATCTTTCACCGTCCAAGTGAGCGTGCCTTCGACGGCGTTGGCCGATAGCTGTGCCGCAGGCAACTGATACTTGTCATACAAGTACTTGCCTGTGTGCTGCACGCTCTGCGCGGCGTCCAGCTTCGGGTTCGCAATCGACACCTGATTGAATCCTATGCCGTCCCTATTCGTGTTGTATTTCACCTTCTGCTCGTCGGTCAGCACTTGCCGGTACATCGCGCAGGTCAGGTAGCCGTCCGTGCTCGGATTGGTCGCCGTCTTGGGGCTCATCCGATTCAGATCGTTCATGGCCTTCCAAGCGGCTTTGTTCACATCCGTCTCGTCGGCGAGCAATTGGTCCGACGTTTTGGTGCTGACCAGCTTGTAGGTGACACCGCTGACAGTCAGATCATCTTGAAGCACCGTGGTGTAGTCGTAGGTACTGGCTATCCAACCTTTGTCATAGGTGGCGGCCAGCGGCACAATATACGTCATATCCACGGTGTAGTTCGACAACTGGTCACTGAGTTCAGTCCATCCATAGCCGCCGTCCGCACTGTAGGTCTGCGTGTAGGCCCGTCCGAACTTGGCTGTGGAGGTCTGCAGCGATGCGTCTTGCGACCATTGGGCCACCAGCATGATGCCGTCGGCGTTCGCGGGCATCATGCTCATGAGTTTGGCCAATGGCACCCGTTCGCCGTTCTGCAGCAGATTGCCGGCATAGCCATTGCCTGTGGTGAACACCTCTCCCTGATCCACGGTGCACGAACTGGTGTCGGTATTCCAACTGCACCAATGGGGGTTCCATCCATGGAAATACCATGCGCCGTCTTCGTCGCTAGCGCGCTCCGGTTTTAGATAATTCACCTGCATGGATGCCGTCGACACATCCACGCCCGCCAAGCCCAAGGTCATATCACTGGGAACCGTGTTGGAGTCCACTCCGCTCTCAGGCGCATCGTAATGCACGTAATAGGTGACCATATCCGCCGTGATATTCAACGTCAACGGCTGCCATGCGGCATAATAATCGTCATTAGCGGTACCCGCATTTCTGCCGGAAATATATTGGACACTAAGTCGGCAAGTCAGCCATACTGTGGAATCCGGGAATGTACCCTGCACGCAATAAACCCCATCACCACTAGCATTCTGCCACACCTTCTCATTAGCAGCGTTTCCAGGATCCTCGTTTGCAAATTTGGCAGCCTGAATTGAAGAGGAGGTGTCTTGCGGATAGCTGAAATCCAACTCTGTATCTAGGTGATACTTAGAGAAACTGATTTTAAGGTTCGAATAGCCGGACAACGTTTTCATACGGAAATACTTCACGTCATTGTTCGCAGTCCAACCTGCACTATAGATGCCGGAGGTAGGGGTCCACTTGTCGTTCAAATAGGTCTGCACATCCGACACGCCGGACTCACCACCGAGCAGCACGGCGCGGTTTGTGGTCCACGCATAGTTCACTTGCACCTGCATATCAGTGCCGACGTTCTCGATGACGATCAGATATGGCGTTGAACTCAGCGCGTTCGTGGGTGCGATTCTGTCCACGTTCGTATTGTCATAGTCACCATAACCGCCAAGTCGCGGAGAATAATTACGCCAGCGGGCGGCCATCTCGCAGACGGTAACGATCGCGCCGCTCAACGCACCGGTCGTCAGTTCCTGGGTCGCGCACTGCGTGCCGTTTTGCCAGTCAGCGGACGTCATCACCTCTCCACTGTGCAGTCCATTACTTCCGGACTGTCCTGGCTGGCCCTTCCACGAGGGAATCGCGACTTTCTCCGAGGTGACGTCATCTCCCGCGCATGCGTTGGTCGCGGAACCCGCAGTTGATAGGGCGCATACGGTCAGACTGGCCATAATCTGTGTGGAGCCTTGCCTGAGTCGATTCTTATTGTTGCCAGATTGATTCGCGACATACCACGTATCCACGTACGAGACCAGAGCCACCGTGCCACCAACACCCACGCTGTCATTCAACGATGTCGTTGAAACAAGCTCAGATTGGGTCCGCAGATATGTCGCAGTATTGGACGTTGTCATCCCCGTTTTGGCGGAATCATTGCGAACGGCAGTACCAGATGTCGCGCCGTTGCCGAGAGCGGCACCGTTGATGGCGTCATTAAGCTGAGTGACGAACCCTTCACTATTGCGGTCGGCATTGGCATTCTGCCCGTCCCACTCATACCGACTGCTCTCAGTTATACTTCCGCTGGGATTGCTGGCAGTGATGCCATTGAATTCGTCATAAAGTCCCCTGATCTCACTGGCAGAGACGCGGTTGCCGGTATTGGCAGCAGGCAAATAGGCTCGTGCCCACACACGGGAACCGCCACCGTTTCGCCCGGCCGACCAGCTTGAAGGGGTTGTTTCAATTGCCTCAGGCGTCACTTTCGCACCGACGGTAACCGTCGAAGAGCCTGCGGTCATCGTTTCGCGCACGATGATGGTCATCGTGTTATCCCATTTGGTAACGTTCGGGGCGCTGTCAGTTGCTGTCGCGCTGCTGGTCAGCGTCTGCGTAAGCCCATCGTCGGCTGCGACCGCGGTCGTGGTCTTCTTGGTCACAGTCGCATTGGCCGTGGTGTCCTGACTGAAAATCAGATTGTCGCTAGTCAGATACGCGCTCACATTAGCGTTGCTGCAATCCGCGATCGCTTCGGGCACGACATAGACCTCCAACGTGCTTGCCACGGTGGATTTGCGCACGGTGTAGGTGATGCTGCCGTCCGACCTCGCCGAGGAGGTGCCGCTGCCCACGAATTCCAAGCCATTCAGCAGTTCGGCGCTCATGCCCGTGACATCCGGATCGGTTGTGCAGTATCGGAACACCGATGTGCCCGCGCTGGAGAACGACACCGCGATGGACACCTTGCTGTCCTTCGAGGGCAGCCTGGTCAACATGCACTTGTTCGAGTCATCAGCAGTAACCCAAGGCTTGCACTGGTTGAAATAGTTGGTTTCCAGCGTCGTCGTACCGAAATTGTGTTCTGTGCTCGTCTTCGTGTCGTCGTAAGGCATCACATACACATCGTTGCCAATCTTGCCCATCCATGCGATGCGCGTACGCAGCTGGCCGTTATAGGTGATCCACACGCCGTTGTATTCATAGCCGGTGGATGGCAACTTGACCTGGCTCAAATCGGTGATATTGTCTGATGAAAAACAGTTTTGCAGCACCCATGACGCGCCGTCAGCGCCACTGACTTGCTTCTCCTCCAGCAGATACGCATCCAACACGCTGGCGCTATCCGGCAGAATGAAACGGCCGCATTCGAACTTGGCTGATGCGGTGGTTTGAGTCGAGGTGCCATCATATGGGCTTTTGACCGCGAATGAATAGGTACCGTCATCGTTCCGTGTGACGTAGGCTTCGTTGTTGTCGAGCCACAGATGCACACCAGTCACCGCGTTCGAGGTGTCTGTTCTGAACTCCTTACGCGCGGCTATGCTCTGCTCGGTAGAATCAGCGGGAGCAGTAGCTTCCGCATTGGCATCCTCCCGAATCTCTGTTGCCTCAATCTTCGTATACGACGAGGCGTCAGTGGGATCCCATTCGTCGGCATTCGCAAGCGTATCGGTTTGGTTTTGGTCTGTGGTCTGCTCGGTCTGCGCGCTCGCACTGCCGTCGGACTCCTCGGCATTGGCGACCACCGCCCCTTGGAAGACGCCGGCCAGCATCGCCAGCGCGCATACGGACGGCACCGCCTTGCGCATCACCACGCATGCCGCTTCACCGATAGTCCGCAGCCAACGAGTATTCATGAGTCGCCCCTCGATTACCAATCGCCATTCCGTGCAGTGCGCCAATAGACATACTGTCAACAAAACAATACCCCCTTGTCGCGATATCACGGGGCGATTCTACGAAAAACACAACACGCAAAATACCTGAAACGACGCCGTTTTTATCACTTAATCCCAGCTCAGCACCCCCTACATGCCGAGTAAAGAACCCCCTATTGCAGAACTAGTCATACACTGCGATCACATCGAACACCGCGTCACAACCCCACACAGCAGGTGGCCCCGGGGAGACCATGTCACCCGGGGCCACCGCTATCGGGGAAGGAGGGAGATTTTCCGTTTCGCCACATCCACTTGTTCTGTGTTATCTTTGCTCTGCTCTTCTTGTATATCCGCTGCGGCCCGGCCTCTTTGCCGTACTACCCTTGCCGCTTCCAGCACTTTCAGTATAGCTCGCGATCACGCGAAACGCCAATCCGCAGTAAGGGAAAACAGTCTCCCCAACATGCCCCTCTCAAATGGAATCCGCTCCCCTCTCAGGTCATCCTGAGCGAAGGCGGAGCCGCAGTCGAAGGATCTCACGCCTGCCAGCCCGCCAACAGTCATGAGATCCTTCGACTCCGCTGCGCTCCGCTCAGGATGACGGTGAAAGTAACACTCTTCCGCTCAGGACGGCGAGAAGAGCGAAGCGGAGAGGCCGGGAGTAGTATGGAGCAATGCTTAAGAACGCGTCGGAACATGTCGAGCAGCCGCTGACCATCGCCTTGGTGGTCGATTCGATCGGCAACCAGGGCAACGGCACTTCGAACTCGGCCCTGCAATGGGCTTCGGAGCTGGAACGGCAAGGCCATCATGTGCGGCTGGTCGGAGTCGGAGCACCGGAATATCCGGCCCGCGTGAACAAAGTGCCGTTGGTCTCCTGGGTGGCGGCCAAACAGCAAATGCAGTTCGCCGAGCCGAGCGATACCCTGTTCCGCACCGCGTTCGCCGGCGCGGACGTCGTCCATATATACATGCCGTTCAAATTCGGCCGCCGCGCCGCCAAAATCGCGCGTGACATGGGCATCCCCGTCACTGCCGGATTCCATCTGCAACCCGAGAACGTGCTGTATTCGGCCGGGCCGCTGCGCCACATCCCCGGCATGCAGAACCTGCTCTACCGCCTGTTCCACCTGTGGCTGTACCGGCGCGTCGACCATATCCACACCCCCACGGAGATGACCGCGAGCCTGCTGCGTTCCCACGGATACCGCGGCACGCTGCATGTGATCTCCAACGGGTATTCGCCACGCTTCGAGGCGCGCGAGCCGCTCAGCGCACAGGAGGCCGTGCGCATGCCCCTGCGCATCGTCGCCTCGGGACGGTTGGCCCATGAGAAGGACCAGATCACCCTGATCAAAGCCGTGTCCATGAGCCGCTACGCCAGCGACATCCAGCTCATCATCGCCGGCACCGGGCCGTTGCGGCGTTACCTGCAATTCCGCGCCGACCTGATGCTGGCCCGCAAGGCGCAGATTGGCTTCCATAGGAACTCCGACATGCCTGCACTGCTGCGGTCGTGCAACCTATTCGTGCACTGCTCCATCGCCGACATCGAATCGGTGAGCGTGATCGAGGCCATGGCCTGCGGCCTGGTGCCGGTGATTGCCGCCTCCGAGCTCAGCGCGGCCAGCCAGTTCGCGTTGCTGGACGAATCGTTGTTCCCCGTGCGCAACGCGGCCCTGCTGGCCCGGCGTATCGACTGGTGGTTCGATCACCCCGAGGAGCTGGCGGCATGGGGTGCCCGGTACGCCGAACACACCGAATCGCATTATTCGGTGGAGTCCTCCGTGCGCCGCTTCGTGGCCATGGAGCGCGAGGCGATCGCCGACGCCGCCAAATAACGGAACGGCAATGCCCGGCAACCGACGTCCGGCAGGCTGCGATACGTCGCGACGAGCCAATGAGACCCATGCACCGCACGTGAATCGCGCGATTGCGGGTCTGATCGGCCATTCACCGCCCGACATGCGTAGACAGCGCGAGTGTACCGCACATTCACCACCCAGCATGCACAGACGACGGGACGCAGGATCAGCGGACATCGTGGACCGTTCACCACCCAGCATGCGTGGACGACGGACTAGAGCAGCGCGATCAGCTGGTCGACCTGTTCTTCGGTCGTGGCCCAACTGGTGCAGATACGCATCACCGTATGCGTGTCGTCGGCCTTCTCCATGAACCCAAGCCGCACGTCGCGCTCCAAACGCTCGATGGTCGGCCGGTCGAGGGTGACGAAAATCTGGTTCGTCGGCGCGTCGAAGGTGAGCGTGTAGCCCTTCTCACGCAGCGCGGCGCGGATGCGGTCCGCCGCGACGTTGGCGTTGCGGGCGATGCGAAAGTACAAATCGTCGGTGAACAGCGTGTCGAACTGCAATCCCAACAGCCAGCCCTTGGCCAGCAGTGCGCCATGCTGCTTGATCAGGGTGAGGAAATGCTTGGGCGTATTGCCGCGCGTGAACACCACGGCCTCGCCGAACATCGCGCCCACCTTGGTGCCGCCGATGTAGAACACGTCGGCGATGGCGGCCAGATCGGGCAGGGTGATGTCGCAGCCGGTGGAGGTCAGGCCGTACCCCAGACGCGCGCCGTCCACGAACAGCGGCATATCGTATTTGTGGGCCACGGCGGCGAGCGCCTCCAGCTCGGCTTTGGTGTACATCGTGCCGTATTCGGTGGGCAGGGAGATATAGACGCAGCCGGGGAAGACCATATGCTCATGGTTGGCGTCCGCATAGAACGTGGCGCAGTAGTCGTCGAGCTCGCGCGCGTCCATCAGACCGTTGTGGTGCGGCAGGGTGAGCACCTTGTGCCCGGCGTATTCGATCGCGCCGGCCTCATGCACGTTCGGATGGCCGGATTCGACCGCCACCACACCGGCCCAGGCCGGGGTGATCGCGTCGATGACGACTTGATTGGCCTGTGTGCCGCCGGCCAGGAACCATACGTCCGCGTCAGGGCTGCCGCACGCCGCTTTGATCTTCTCTTGGGCGGATACGCAGATCTCGTCCGAACCGTATCCCGGATACAGGTTCTCCGAGGTGCGTTCCAACGCCTCAAGAATGGCGGGATGCGCCGCGCGCGAATAGTCGTTCTCAAAAGCCAGCATCGAAGGGCTCCTCCCAATCCATACGTCCGTATTTTTCGCCCGGATTTCGCGCTCTCGCCCCGAAATCGCACTCCCCCAACTCTACCCCGCCACCAGCGCGGATAGTTCGTTCGACGCTTTCGCGTAATCCAAACTGGCCGCCGGCGGATAACTGCGTTAGTGGTAGTGTCTGAAGAGGTTTGCGGAGGTCGATCTGCGTTAGCGGTAGTGCCTTTTCGAACCAGCGGCGTGTATAAACCGCAGAATACCGGGCTTGCTAGATGAGGCAGGAACGATAAGGCACTACCGCTAACGCAGATCGACCTCCGCAACCCCACAAATCCACTACCGGTAACGCAGATAGGGGTTGGACTAAGTGACCAATGTGGGTCGGGTTAAGTGACAAAATGTGGGTCTTAAATCCGATGTAGGACGTTGCCGCGCAACGCGTGTCGCATCGTTTATCAAACGTTTATCAAATCGAAAACGGAAAAACCCCTCTTGGAATATCGTCCAAGAGGGGCTTAATCGTTGGAAACACTGGGTTTCCTAGTGGGGTGGATAACGCGGCTCGAACGCGCGACCTTCTGAACCACAATTATCTGCTACACTGTTTTTCACACTTCGAAAACTCAGCATTTAAGCGAAAGAAACGTTGAAATTCCAACGCTTTTCCTATACTTGGAAAGTACATACCCAATACTTACTGGGTATGTATTTGTCAATCATTTGTCAATCGAAGGCGGCGTGGAATGTCGAAGAGAAGCGTCAACGGCGCATACAAACCCTTCAAGACGGAAAGCGGCGTCTGGCTAGGGGCCGTCGAGAACGGAAGATACCCGAACGGGCGCAAACGCTACAAGTACGCGCGCGGCAACAGCAAACAGGAATGCCGCACGAACATGGTCGCACTCAGGGAATCCCTCAAGAAGGGACTGCCCGTCAACAGTTCAGACACACCAAGGTTCGGCGAATACGCCGACCGATGGCTGGAACACAAGTTCAACGAGGTGCGACGCAAGACCTACGAAAGCTACATGACGGTGAACGCACGCCACCTCACGCCCCTGCGCCCGTACCCGCTGAACGAAATCACGCCCGGCATGGTGCAGAGCCTCATCGACAACGCGAAGTCGTACACGCAACGCGGAACGGAGAACGGTCCTGCGGGCGTATCGCTGAAGGAGAAGATTCTTACCGTCGTGAAACAGGTCTACGAAATGGCCGTAAGGGACGGTCTCGTGAACCATTCGCCGGTCGTGGCGATCACGATAGGCAAGACGAAAGACATGCAGTACGAACTCGAACGACAAGCCGAAGCCCAGTCGTTCAGCGCGGCCGAACTGATGATGATGCTCCAAATCGCCGACAGGATGCCGGTGGAACAAGGGGCGATATGGTGGTGGCGTCTGCTCACAGGCATGAGGCAGATGGAGATACTGGGAGCGCAATGGTCGCACCTGCGCACCTACACCGACACGATGGACGTTCTCGAACAGCACGAGGTCGAAAAGACCGTCGATTTCACCGACGAAAACGGCATCGTCAGACAGGGTACCATCACGACGACGGAGACCATACCGGTGAAGCGAAAGATGACGGTCGGTGAATACACGGTCGAATGGCAGCTCAACGAGGCGGCGAGAGTTCACGGCTGCGGTGAGCCGGACGTGGACGGCGTATATCCATGCGGATACAAGAAGGCCGCGTTCTGCGACTTGAAGCAATGGAGGCTGCCGGACAACTATTCCTTCGTTGAATTGCAGGGGCGGTGGATCCTCGCGCGACCGAAGTCGAAGACCGGCAAGAAGGTGCCGATCATCCCCATGCTCGCGGCGAAGATGCGACAGTACGAGAAAGCGACCCGTGATTGGCCCAATCCTCACGGGCTGATATTTAGACGGCCGGATGGAACGCCTCTCGGCCCGAAAGAGGACAGCGCAGGCTTCGACAGGCTGATGGAGATGAGCGGAATCGACCCCGAGCTCCACAGAGGGCACGGCACACGTCATGCGATGGTGACGCTGCTCGCCCAATGCGGCGTCGATTTCCAGCTCATCAAGGAAATCGTCGGCCATTCGTCAGACGCGATGGTCGCCCACTACCGTCATGCGGGATCGGGCGAACGACTCCGTGCGATGGAGCGAGTCGGAGAACGGTTGAATCTTACCTCCTAGATGCCATACAAACGACGAAAAGCCCCTCCCCAAGCATCATGCTCAGGGAGGGGCTTCATCGTTCAGAGGTTTATGTCGTTCAGACGGTCAGGCGTTCACGCGGTCAGGGGGCTCTTGCCGTCGTCCGCCTCGGGCACGCCGGCGACGCTTGTCAGCACGCTCAATACGGCGGCGAGGGCGGCGGCTCCGGCCACCATGCCCCACTGCACGTCTCCGATGGCGACGACCGTGGTGCCGATGGTCGCGACCGCGGTCTGCGCGGCGGTCTTGACCGCGCGCACGAACGCGGCCTTGCCCCATGAGACGATCCTCTCCGCCTCGCTTCCGGTGATGACGTCCTCGATGTCGAGATTTCCGTCGTTCTCAGCCATAATCTGTTCCTTTCAATCAACGTGGTTCGTCAGCGTTCCGAATGGATGGGTGGTTACTTGTTGAGGGCGAGATACCATTCGCCCGACTGCGTGCCGATGGCGATATAACGGGTCTTGCCTGAACCGCCCTTGTAGCGGCCCCACAGGTAGCCGTCCGCGTACACGCCCCAGCCTTCGAGGTTGACCGTCTGGCCCTTCTTGTATTGGGCCACGGTCGCACCCTTCACGGTCGGCTGGTCGCGCACGTTCAGCACGTCCACCACGCACCGGTAGTTTCCGGCGACGACCACCGGATTACTGGACGCGCTATTGCCGTTGGATGCGGTGGTGCCTCCGCCCACGTCCTTCTTCGGACGGAAATACCCGAGCAGGCCGCTCTTCGTCAACAGCGCCTTCTTCGTAGCGCCCGGATTCTGCGTCAAACAGTAGAGACTGTTGCCCCTGTCCTCCAACACGATCGCGACGTGCGAATCGGGATAGGCGGCACTATTGTCCGCCCAGAACGCCACATCACCCTTACGGGCCGACTCACCCGCCCCCAGCTTGGAGAACGCCGCCTGCAGCTGGGGCTGACGGCCGTATGTCGAATAGTAGACGCTATCGGCCAGACCACTGCCGACCATCGTGTTCGTGGCCGACTGCGGCACGCCGCACACATCCTGCGCATAACGAGACCACAAATCCCAACACTGGCCTCCATAGGCTCCGTCCACGTCCACGACGCGACCGTTATACGTGTTTACGAACTGATCCACATTCATTGTTGTTGCTCCTTAAATACTCAGGTGGATAATGTGAACACCGTCCACGTGATAAGACACGCGGCGGCATAGGACCCCGTAAGGGTGAGAAGAAGAACCAGAAGCGCGCACAACAAGCGCTCCCACAAGCGGTCACGGCGGGCATCCTCCACCGGGTCATCCCGCGGCGGCGGACGTTTACGCCGACCATTCCAATGCCTCGGCATAATGCCTCCTTAAATGGGTTAGCCCACCGGTTTGCGCCGGCGGGCTGTGAATACAAGACCGGTCCCGCCCGTGATCGGGCGGGACCGTGGGTTAGAGGATGGTTTGCGTGAGGCTCACGTCATCGACGCGCACCACATTGTCCGTGATGATGCGCAGGAGCATAACGTCCGCCTCCTGCGCGGGGATGTCCACCATGCTCTCGTGCCAGTTGAGCCCATCGCCGGACGTGAAGAGTATCCGCGTGAGATGCTGCACGTCCGGCCCGACCTCGACCGCGAGTGTTCGTTCGGAGTTGTAGTGCGCCGACCACAGGGTAAGACGCAAGGGCACACCCGTCGGCACCTTGACCGTCTGGTCGAAGGACGCCGCACGCCCACCCTGCGAGGAACGAAGCATCCAATCGCCCGAATGCGGGGCGATCCAGTCCGCGTCTGCAGCGCCGACCACGTTCGAATCGTTGCCGGCAGTTTGCGTCCAACCGGTCAGGTCGCCGGACTCGAATCCGCCGTTAACGAGAAGCTCCCCCGATTCTGGGTTTGGCCCGTCGGCGAGCTTGACCAGCACGGGCCGGATGGTGACTTCCCCACCGTCGGAGGAAAGGCCCCTGCGGACCACGGCGTTGTACGTGTTCGCGGGCAGCCACGACCGGGAGTTATACCTGCCGTACTCGCACGCATACTTCGTGTTGTCCGTGACGCCGACCGTGGTGTCGGAATAATCACCATCGACCGTGGTCGCCTCCATGGAATACCAGCCGGCCTCCAACGCAAAAAACGTTCCGACGCCGTTGTATTGGTTCGAGCCCGTGTTGGTGCCGCCGACCATGCACGTGCCGTCATGGTTGTTGACGAACGTCACGCCGTCGACGGTTCTGTCGGGAAGCTCGTCGACGGGGAAGAGGTTATGGTCGTCGAACTCAACGCCCCCCCCCCAGAGCGAGGCGGGAATGAGAACGGGCTCGTAGCGCCCTTCCGGCCACGTGCCGAGCGGAGGGCAGACGAACCGCGCGCGCATGCGGGTGTCCTGGGCGAGCGTGATCTTCTGCGCGTTGACGCTGAAATACGCTATGACGGCGTTCGTGTCGGCGTTGCGGAACTCGCACGTCGGATTACGGCCCAGTCCGTCGATGTCGCGGAAGTAGTGCACGTAATCCCCCGCCGGCAGCGTGATTATCTCGCTTTCGGCGACTATTATCCACCAGTCGCCGTTGGTGCTGGTCCCGCCCGACGAGAAGGTGCCGTCGCCGTTGTCGGTGAACGTCACTCCATTGACGGTGGCACTATCCGTGTGGGGGAAGAGATTGAGGCTAACCGCCTGCCCCCCCCCCCGCGACGACCTCGCCCGGCTCCCACGTCGTTACCACTGTGCCAATCTCAAGCTGTGGATGGAGAACCACATCGACACTTGCTGGAGCGCTGCCGCTGCGAATCCGAAACTCAATGGACGAGAAGTCATCCGGCATCGTGAATCGCGTCGATCTGCTCTCGTATGAGAAACTCGTATCCACAGCGGCTGCGCCGCTTGTGGTCTTCACGACGATGCTGCCCAGCAATGCGCCTGCCGGAGCGTCATAGACTCCACCGGAGAGCGTATAGGTCGCGCCCGGTTGAAAGAGAGCGTTGTCAAGGAACCATCTCACACCGCCCCACGAACCGACAGCGGTTCCCGTGATATGGACCCCGCCATCGTCCAACACCGTGCATGTCAGACCGTTTTCCGTGGCGTCTCCGTATCGGAGGAGGTTTGTGCGTAAATCAATAGCCCCCCCCCCGTTCGTTTCCGAAATCGGGCGGATGTATTCCGCGGGCGCGGTGTCGCCGGACACGAGATACGGCTTCACCGGCTGGCCGAAATTCCAGAACTGCACCTCGGCCGTGGCGTCGGCGACATCCTCGGCGATGGTGATGGTGCGGCTCGCGCCGCCGTTGACTATCTCCGTGCCCATGCCCGTGCCGGACAATACCACCGTGCCGCTCGGGGCGAGATTGCCCATCGTGTACGTGCCGGCCGGCAGGCTCACCTGATTCGACCATACGGCCTTGTCGCCCGCAGCCAATCCGGTGGCGGTCAGACCGTCAGCCGCCACGGCCACGCTCTTATCACCGTCAGCGACAGGGCCGACGCTCAGGAGATTGACCGCAGCGATGACTCCTTGGTCCAAATCCGTCACGTCCGGACGCTGCCAAGCGGTCGCAACGTCCCCGGCTTCGAGCTGGAGCTTGTAGGCCACTCCACCTTGGTCCGTATTGTTGTTAATCATTCGCAGATTCAGCGAAATGGTTCCGATCACGTCGGGCAAGGTGAAAGTGTCGCGTTCCTTAGCCTCCTCGCCGGAAAGCAAGTCCGTCCGGCCGACAGTAACCCCGTCCACATAAATCCACGTCTGAATATTCCTATACCCGTCAACCTTCGGATTCTGAGAAAGCGTATACGTTCCTCCGGGAACGAACTTGCTTTTATCGAGATCCCATTTGACGGTCTGCCATGTCTTGGTGGTGGTGCCGGTCAGCGTGACCGCGCCCTCACCGTCCACGCCGACCGTCACACCATCGGTCTCGGCGACAGGACCGTACTGCAGCAGGTTGCGGGACAGGGGTTTCGGCAGGACGGCGGTACCGTAGGCTCGCGCCTTCGCGCCCGCCGTGGTGCAATCCACCACCGACACAATCTGACCCTCAGCGCCGCTGACCTCACCGCTCTCGGGCCAGTCGGTCCAACCGTCCGCTTTACGGCACACCGTGTCATACTCCACGATCGGTTCGGAACCGGCGTCGGTGATGAGATAGCGGCGATGGCATTTCGCCATGACCGACTGTTCGACCATCAACGATTGACCGTCCACGCGGGCCATGACCCGTATGAACAAGGCGGGGAAACGGTACGGCCACACCATCAGCCCGTTGTACAAAGCGTTGACCTGCACGCCGTTCATCAGGGGCGGCGATTCGATCAGCTTGCCATTGAGATACGCGGGCATCACGCCTCCTTCGCATCGGTTCCGTCAGCCTCGTCGGCCGGGGTAGTGTCCTTCGTTTCGGTTTCGGCGGGTTCGGCGGCGGTCGCGTCGGAGTCCGGGTTCACGTCGGCATCGGCGTTCATGTCGGTGGTTTCCTCACTGTCCGTGCCGGTGGTCTTATCGGCCTCCGTGTCCGGTGCCACGCTGGTATCCGTGTCGGCGTTCGCGTCGCCATCCGCGTCGCCTTCCGTTTCGGTGCCTGTTTCGGTGTTCGTTTCGGTATCCACGCCGGTGTCCGTTCCGGTATTCGAGCCGGTTTCCGTTTCGGGCTGGGATTCGCCATCGTCAGGCACCGTCACATCCCCGGCGTCACCCGTCTCACCGGTCTCACCGGCGTCTCCGGTCTCGCCACCGTCCCCGGTCTCACCGGTCTCGGGAAGCACCGTCGGCACACTCGCCGCCGCCGCGTCAATCGCAGCAGCCGCGGTCGAAGCCTTCGACTCCACATCCGAAACGGACTCACTGATACGATTCGCCGCCTCAGTGGCCGCGGTCTCCACCGAAGCCGCCTGCGTGCCCATCCCATCAACCAACTCGTCGGCACGCTTCGTAGCGGTCTGCGCATACGACACCGCCGCCGCGCTCAAACGCCCGACCTCATCGGTCTTCGCCGCGACCGCCGCAGCATCCTGCGTCGTCTTCTGAACGATGCTCGCGGACTGATTCGCGACAGTCTGCGACTCATTCGCGGCCGACTTCGCCGCCACGGCAGCATCCTCAGCCTCACTCCGAGCACGCAAAGCGAACGCCACCGTCTCGTTCAACATGGTCGCCGTGCCATCCTCACCGAAGAACACCAACACGTTCGGAAACTGCGCGCTCAACGCCGCCGCCTCCACCGAATCCGCCGCATACCGCACCTTCAGAATGTCGGAATTATCCACCAACGCGGACGGAACAAGAGTCTTCGGATCCACATCCACGAGATCCACATACTCCAACAGCGCCTCCGACTCCGGCACCTCCACATACCGGTCGTAAGCCTGCGGCGTGTCCGCCAACTCCGTCACACGCCACACGAACCCATTGTTCGACGTGGGCAGCAAATCCACCGTCGCCTGACCATCCGCCAACGCGATGTCGAAACCCTGGGCGACGACCACGTTCTTCGCCGCGTCGTAATGGCGACGCACCGGCGAGAAACGCAGCCTACCCACCGCCGCCTCCGTACCGCCATCAACAGGCACGCGGATGCTGACATGAATGTTCGTCATGACTAATCCTCCTTAATAACGGGAATGGAATCTTTACCGCGGATGTCCTTATGGACGGCCGCTATCGTCTCCGGCGCTACATCGGCGCGCAGCTCGTCAGGCAGAGCCGGTTTCGGATGACGCGCCAGAAAATCCGGATTCACCAGCTCGCAGAAATCCTGCAGCCAGTGGAACAAGCGCCGCGTATAGGCGACGCTTTTGAAATACCGCTCCTGCACGGTCTCCAAATGCGTGATCTGCGACTCCTGATAGTCCAATTGGTCACGCAACGGTTGCACGACATCCTTCGTGAGGATGTCCGTAGCCATGCGCGCCACATCGGCCGCGTCCTTCCTGCGACTGGACCACGCGCCTATCAGTCCGCCGACGCCGCCGCCGCTGACCAATGCGACGATGACGCTGGTCCAGAACTCGTTGGACGAAAACAATTGCTGGAAAGGCGGCATCTGCCCCTCGCTTTCAAAGAAAAGTAAAGAAAAACCCGCCTATTGGCGGGAACATAACGGGCGTTATCGGTAGTGACTGGACGATGCCGCGGCAGACCACACTCACCGGCTATCCAACCTCCGGAGGGTTCGCCCGGTTCGACCTCCGACGCATGGGCGACCTCGTATGCTGCTACTCCACGATGAACAACATCACCGGCGACGGATTCAATTCCTTGAACCTGACCGTTCCCGTTGGATGGAGGCCCCCGCACGGCGAATTGCCGCCTGTTCTGATGCGCACCGACAGAACGGCGAACGAGGTCGTACTGAACGTGGACACCAACAACGGCTACAAAATCACCTACTACAGCGGCATATCCACCGTGAACACCTACCACACGGGCTTCGGCCTATGGAAGACGCACGACTACCTGTGATTTCACGCGGTGCGTATCCATGCGTGGTACGTGTGGTCGCCGACCCTGAGACACCATTGCTGCGCGGCGGTGTTGTTGAACTCGTACAACTGTATGTTCTGCCCGCTTGATAACACAGCGCTTTCGATGTCGATCGCATAGCCGGGGTCGTACGCGCTCACGATGTTGACGTACGCTATGGCCCACGTGCCGTGATAGCCGACGGATTCCGGCGTGACGCCATCCTGGAGCCATATCAGTTGCCCTATGTTCGCGAGTGAGCCGATAACGCCCGTTACGACGGAGATACGCCGGCTCGTCTCGACCACCACACGCGACCCCACACGCACACCCAAACACGCGGTCGTCATCGGAATATCCTCCAACGAACCACCCTGCACGCTCACCGTGCAACGCGCGTTCGACACGGCCGTGACCGTGCCCAACGACACGACCGGCACCTCCACGTTCTCATCGTCCAATTCCTCCGCCAGCAACCGGCCAGCACGGGCGACATCCATATCCGAAACCATGAAACCTCCCTACGAAATCCCTTGTCCTATGAGGGACGCTGATACATACGCGCCTCGGTCTGCGTGGGAATGCCCGCATCCAATTCGATATGCTGCGAACGAACCGCATACTTGCCCGACACGCCACCCGTGGGATACTCGACCTCCACCGCGTCGCTGATCGTGCAAGGCGCGTAAGCGTGCGTGAACGTCACACGATGGATGACCGACTGGCTCGTGCGCAACAACTCACGCGCCTTCGACTCCGCCAACGCCTTCCCCTGCGCGTCCGTCTTGACCGACTCCGGAATGCTCGAATACTCGACCGTCGTGCCCTTCCTACGACCCAACGACACCGTGCTCCACCGGCTCTTCGGATCGGAATCCACGACGATGCCCACATACTCACGGTCCGTGTCGTAATAGATGACCTTCACGACGTTCTTCACACCGGAAGTGTCCAACTCGTCGGTCATCTCCGCCAGAAACGTCGCGTTCTCACCCTCCACGAAACTCCACGCGGGCTGACGGTCCGAAGGCTCCGCATACGGGGCGAACACGACCTGCCCATACGGATTCGTGCGAGCGTTCCAAAACCCCGCCAAATCCAACAAATCGTTCACCGCGTCCAACTTGCTCGACCCCCGGCCGGGATCCTTGTCCGACCGCAAACCGAACGTCCAATTCTCCTTCAACACATACGAGCCGGGATCATAGGCGGCGACCTGCAAACCAGCCTCACGGCATATGCGGGCCGCGCAGTCCACCGCCTTCAACCCCTTGCCCATCGTGATGGGATTCTCGAACATGTCATCCGCGAGATCCTGCAACAGCCCGGACAGTTCGATCTGCGACTGGCTCTCCGAACCGTTCACCGCACGCGACGGAATCGACGGCTCGAACGTGCCCAACGGCACCGACTCGACACTGCCGTCATGCCATTCGCAGTCGGCCCACACGCGCAGCCAATCCGTACCCAAATCCAACGAACCCTCGTACACGATCGACCCGGACTCCGTGACGCTCGTGTCCTGATTGCGTTCGATGCTGCCGCCCGTGAGCACACGGTCCAACACGGCAGTCTCTTCATACGAGCCACGCTTCACGCGCATCACCCGATACGCCACCTCATACGGTTTCGACCAATCAGCCATTACCTCACCGGTTCCTCCCATGCGAGCTGCGTCAAATCGACCGCATACTCGATATCCTTATATTCCGTGGTGTCCACGGCCCATTCCTGATCGACCTTCGCATACCAGCGCAACCCGCTCGGCTCCCGATACCATGCGTACGTGTAGGCGTCCGCCGTCGCCACAAGCCGCGAATACAACGCCGAATCCCATTCGAACAATCCGCGCACCGTCGCCGTCGATTGCAGTTGGCGCATCGAATAGCTGACCGGCAGCGTGTTGTCGCCGCGCGCGAAATGCATCTCGCTGGACGCATGCACGCGATTGTGACGCGCGCTCATATTGAATCCGAGCGTCACGGCCACGCTCGCGTCACGGCCGAAGTTCAAAATCCCGTAATGGGCTTCGACACGCGCCTCTTGCGTGATGTCGCTCACCGCTCCCGACTCCGCCTGGGCGACGATGCGATACGAATAGTCCGTGTTCAACGGCGGCAGACGGTCGATCGTCGATTGTCCGTCAGACAGGTTCCCGTCGAGCAGCAGTTCGGAAGCGTCCGGCATGACCCGATACACGAGGATGCGCCGCGTCGGCGGCACGTCCGCGCCGGAACCGAACAGGACCGTCAGATGCGCCGCGTAAGCGTCGTCATACGTGACCGACACGCGCGGTTCGGGCGGAGCCACGAACAGTACGGGCGCGTCGGAACTCACCGTGCTCGACAGCGTGCTGCCGCCACGCACCGTCAGTCTGAACGTCAGCAGGTCCCCATCCAACGGAAGGAACATGCCCGACGTGACCGTGAGGCTCCGCGCCCCGGCGTCCACGCGCGTGGAGAACACCACATTGCCGGAACGCACGATCTCCAACGACTGTTCCGAAACGCCCGTATCGTCGAGCACGCTCCACGCGACCGTGAACGGACTCTCCTGTATCTCCGTCAACGGGCCGGTGATGACCACGTTCGGAGGGTCGGCGACCGTGACCGTGGTCAGCGTGGACCATTCGCCCCAGTCGGCGTGCACGCCCTTCGTGCGGACACGGAACGAATACTTGCCTATCACCGAGGCCGTGACCGTCGTGGACGTGGCCGTGCCGTTGAGGTCGATGGTCGTGGTCGTGCCGTCCGGATTCGTCAGCTCGCCCTGCGCGGCCGACTGGCCCGACCCGTCGGGATGGTTCGGCGTCCACGCGACGCGCACGGTCGAACCCGTCGGCCATGCGCTGCCGTTGGCCGGCGCGGTGATGGTCGGCGCGAGCGGAGGCGTCGCCGTCATCACCTGATTCGACGTGGTGTACGCCGAATAGAGGACGCCCTTAGACGAGTCGTCGCCGTAGATGGGGCGTGTGGCGCGGGCGCGGTACGTGACCTGACCGGCCGGAGCGTTCGTGTCGGTCCAATGCACGGTGCCCGAAGACCACGAGCCGGTATGCACGAGCGTCCACGAGCCGCCCGCCGCGAGGCGTTCGATCTGGAAGCCGTTCGCGTAGCTGCCGGAACAGTTCACGCCGACCTGCACGCTCGTGTTCGACGCCTTCACCGCCGTGACCGTCGGAGCCTTCGGCGTGGTGTAGATGACATCATGGCCGACGTGCGTGCTGTCGCCGGCCGCGTTACGCGCGTAGACCGCGCACTGCCAGCGCGTGTTCGCCTGCAGATTCGTGAACCGGTAGTTGATGGTCGTACCGGACAGGTAGACGGGCGTGCCGCCCTGATCGGCCCACTGGCCCCAGTCCGCACCGCCCGACGAACGCCGCTCCGCGAGGATGATCTGACTCCACGGCTTCGACGCGCCCGCGTTCGCCGCACTCTGCCACGACACGCTGATCGCGCTGTCCGACTCGCGCGTGAACGTCACGTTCTTCGGCGGGTCCGGCGTAAGCGTCGTCGTGATGCTGCCCGTCGCCGCGTCCGAGGAATGGACGCTGCCGCCCGACCAGCCTATCCACGTGTACTTGATGGCATACTGGCGGGCCATGTACCGCACCGTGCCGCCTGGAGCCGAATTGTCGGTCCATTCCACGTCGGGCGCGGACAATCCTCCGGCGACGAGCGTCCAGCCGCCGCCGTTCGCGCTGCGGTAGATGTCGGTCGTGTTCGTCCACCGTGTGGTGCCCTTCACGCTGACCTTCACGCTCGTGTCGCCGGTCTTCGTCGCGCTGATCGTGGGCGCGGCGGGCGTCATCTGCACCCAGCCGAGATTCACATGATCCGACTCGCCCGCCCTGTTTTTGGAGTACACGGCCAGATAGTAGCGGTGGTTCGCGGAGAGTCCCGTGAAGCTATGGCTCGTCGCGGACCCCGACAACGTGGTCAGATGACCCCAACCGTTCTGGCTGCCGGCCCCGTCGCACGTCTGGATATCGACCATGACGTTCGCCCACGGTTTGAACGCGCCCGCGTTAGCCGCCGACTGCCACGACATGTTGATCTGCGTGTCGCCCGAAGTCGCCACCGACACGTTCTTCGGCGCGTCGGGCTTGCGGCAGGTCTTCGCGCCGGTGAACACCTGACAGCTCGCCGAGCTCGTACCGGCCTGATAGCCGGTCGTGGTCATCGACGCGCTCACCGAAACATTCCTGTCCGTATCGGCCTTCGCGACCACGAAATCATAACGGCGGATAGTGGCCTCGCCGTTCGTGCTCGTCGAAGCGGTGCCGCTCCACGAATCCTTCTGCCCGTTGCAGTTCAGACTCACCGAACAGTTCATGCCGGAGTGGTACCAGTTATTCACCGACTGGAAGCGCGTCTCGACTCGAATCGTATCCGTCGTGTCCGTATACGCGATGACCCACGCCGCCAAATGCAAACGCCACGCACCATATTGAATCGCACCATAACCGTCGGCCATACGAGCCTCCTCACGACAATCGGAAAAGAAAGAGAAAAACGAACGGGGAGAACACACGTCCTCCCCGTCCCACGTCAGCGCATACGACGCTGACGCCCCACATACGCGACGAGCCGATCGACCAACTCCATCGCCTGAGCGTCGGAACCGACGCCCACACCGTTCACCGTCACGCTGTAATTCGATGTCGAAGCGCGCTCCATACCCGGAACCTCGACCTTCACCACCGGATTCACCGTCACGTTCACCATGCCCTCGACCGCCTTAACACGCCCGCCATCGGCATACGCGAAGGAATTACGCCGATACGAGAGCGCGGTCGCGCTCGGCCTCGAACCATCCGGAACATCCCCGTACCGGTTCACATAGTCGAACCAGCCGCGGCCGTACTTCGCATCCAGCTTCTTCAAACTGGCCGCGCGAAGCACCGCCTCACCGTTCGACAGCATCGCGGGAATCGAATCCGACGTGGACGTGCCAGCACCGTAGATACGACCGCCCGTAGCGGCCTGCACGGTGCCCGACGAACGGGTGACGATATCCACGTAGCGGGTCGCGAGGATGCTTCCGTTCGTGTTCGCGATGTTGCGGAACACGTTCCACACATTCGAATCATCGCCCAGCACGCGGCCCCAAGGCTGTGAGATCGTGCGCTTGTCATACCAAGCGGTATCCTGGAACGCCTTCCTCGCACTGTTGTTCTCACCCTTGACGCGACCCCACGGTTCGGAGATCGTGCGCCCGTCATACGCGGCGGTATCACGGAACGCCTGACGCGCCCCGTTGTTCTCGCCCAGCACGCGGCCCCAAGGCTGTGAGATCGTGCGCTTGTCATACCAAACGGTATCCTGAATCGCCCGGTCGGCGGACGACCATTCACCCTGAACGCGCGCCCAAGGTTCCGAAACGGTCACGCCATCATAGGCGGCGGACGCTTGGATGGCCGTGTTGGCACCGTCCCATTCGCCCTGCACGCGAGTCCAAGGCTCGGCAATGGTCTTCCCGTCGTAGGCGCGCACCTCATCCATACTGTCGAACGCGGGCTGGTTGTCCGCTTCGATGATGAAGCTCACGCCATTCGCAAGAGGAACCTTGTTTTTCTCAATGGTGTCCATCTTTTCGCTGGCGTTGTCGACCGCGTCCAATATCCACTGAATCTGCTTGTCAGTCAGATTCAGCTCGGACAGTTCCTCACGGACCTTCTGCATCCGCTCTTCGGCGGTACCACTGCCGTTGAGCAGCCATTCGTAGGTCTTCTGGCTCATGCCGAGTTTCTGGAGATTCTTCTCGACGTTCTCCGTCTTCCACAATGCGTCGCCGTCGGCGTTGAGCAGCAGAGTGACCGCCCTGTCGGACAATCCCTTGTCCTTGAGCGCGATGACCTGTTCGATCTTGCCTGAAGCGAGATCCTCGGCGTCAAGCGTGGTCGTGTACTTTTCGTTCTCGAACTCCAAGCCCAGCTTATCGGCATCGGACTTCTTGATCCGCACCTGATCGCCATCGGCGTCCAACACGGTCACGTAATCCTTGCCGGTGAGCTTCTGCAGCTCGTCGTACACCTGCTCGGTGCTTTCGATGGCCCCCGAGTTGATGCCTTCGAGGACCGTCTGGAACACGGCCGTATTGCCCTCTTCGGGGAATATCGCACGCAGATAGCTCAAATATTGGGTGAGCGTCTGCTTCGATTCCTCAGCCTCGGCCTTGAACAGGGTCGTCACCTCTTCCGGGGTGAGACCGTACACCTTCTGCAACTGTTCGGCGGCTTCTTCCGGCACCTTGAACGCGGTCGCGGTGTCGTACAGCTGTTTCGCGAGTTCCTGCTGCTTCGCGTTCACATCGTCCACCGAAGCGCCCGACGCGACCATGCTTTCCAACAGGTCATGCCCGGATTCGCCAAGGTTCGCGATGGCCTCCTGAGCGTACCGTCCGGCCTCGCTCATCACGTCGAACGAGCCGGTCACGCCGCTGATGGCGTTCGCGGTCTCATCCCACACGTGCTCGCCGTTGGCGACCAGCTCCTGAACGTGCGATATCGCGTCGCCCATATTCGAGTAGGTTTCGCCGTAGTCGCTCATTGCGTTCAGCAGGTTCTTCTGAGCGTCCGCCTGACGTTGGCTCCATTCCGTCGCGATCTGCTGCGCCTTGGAAAGCATCTCCTGACGCTGCGCCGTCGTGCCGAGAATCACACTCAACGCTTCGGCGCTCTCACCCGCATCAATCAGCTCGTCCGCGTACTCCGCGGTATAGCCGTTGGCGACGGCGACCTGCTCCCAATTCTCCCGATACTGCTTCTCGTTCTCAGCCAAAGCGTTCGACAGCTTCTCAGCGGCCTTCGCCTGCTTCGTCATACTCGGGAAAATCACATCGAGAATCGTGTTGCCGTAATACGTTCCGGCCTGAGCCACGTCAGCGAGATGCGCTTGCAGATTCTCGTAGGCGGTGCCGCCTTCCATGACGATGTTCGCGAGGTCCTGCGTGGAATAGCCAAGCTCCTTCGCCGCGGATTCGGCATCATCGAAACCGGTGCGCAGGTCGTTCAACCATGCAAAACCGGTCTCTCCGAAGTCCGTGTTCTCGAAGTTCGCCTGAATGGCCTTGCCCACAGCGCCGATGCCGTCCGCCGCGGCCTGCGCGGAATCGGGTATCTCACGCATCGCCGAAGCCAGTTCCTCGGACGCCTGCTTCGTGGCCGACGCCTTGCGGTTGTAGTCCGCGTACGCGGTGATGGCCATTCCCACACCGGCCGTGATGGCCAGACCCGCGCCACCTCCGAACGCGGACAGCAAAGCGCTGCCAGCGCCCTTAGCGGCCGCGCCCATCTTGCCCATCACGCCGGTCGCGTCCTTAACGCCGTTGGTCACGTTCTGCAGAGACGGGTGAGCCGCCACGAAACCATCCACGGCGTACCGCATGCTCAGAATGGTGTCGGTGGTGTCCACGCCGAGTTCGGCCAACGCCCTACGATATTGGATCGACTGAAGGGTGCTCTCCATCATGCCGGTTTTCAATGCGTCGAACGCATTGATGCCGGCCTTGCCGAACGTGGCGTACAAGCCGATAGCCGCTTGAATGGGTTCGGGCAACGCAGCGAACGCATCCGCCACGGCACCCGCAGCGGTCGCCAACGATTCGATGAGCGGCGCGGACGCGCGCAGCGTGTTCGCGAACGTGCCGCCGAACGTGCTGGACAGTTTGCCGACCATCGTCAACAGTTGGTCGAACATATCGGACGAGTCACCCACAGCGTCGAACACCTGCGTGAAGCCCTCGCGCACGCCGGAACTGAAGTTCCTGACGCCCTGTTCGGAATTGCCCAACACGCGGCTGATGTTCTTCGCCGCGTTGCCGATGATGTCGCCCGAATCGCCGAACACCTGCCTCGTCGCGTCCCGCAGCTCATACGCGGCGTCGCCGATAGCGCCAAACGAGCCGCGCATGTTGTCCTGCGCGTCCTGCGCTCCCTTCGACCACGCCTTCAACGTCTCTTGGAACTTGGCCGACTGCACCGCGTCGTTGGCCTTGTGGATCGCGTCGGCGAAGCCTTCCAAGCCGTTCTCTTCGGCGGCGAGCGTGCCGAACGTGCCGGACAGTATGCCACCCAAGTCCTTGATGCTGGACTTCAGATAGCCGGCCTGTTCGATCACGCCTTCCATGGCCTGCGTGATCGCGCCGGTCTCACGCGCGCGCTCCACCCAGTTCGCGAACTGTTCGGCCAGATCGGACATGTAGGCGGCGGCCCTCGGCAGATACTGCGACGTGGTGTCACCCAAGTCGAGCATCGCCCTCGCCGCGTCACTGATGCCGGGCGACAGTTCGCCCACGGCCTTCTCTGTATTTTGGAAGATTCCTTCCAAGCGACTCAGGCTTGTCTCCTGCGACACGAGGTCAGCTAAACCCGCGGCGGCCTCGCCCTCGGCCTTCGCGACGTTAACCAAGCCGGTACGCAGTTTCCCGTCGATGGTGTCGGCCATCCGGTAGATCGCGTCACGCGACTCGTCCCAGAACGCCGTGCCGACCTCGGATTGCAATCCGTTGAGCTTCGTCTTCGTGATGTCGAACTCGTCGCCCGCGGTCTTGACCGCCGCGTACACGCCGTAGCCGGCCGAAGCCAATCCGCCCAACACGGCGGGAGCGGCCAGCGCGGCCTTGCTCAGGCTCACAAGGCTCGTGCCGACGCCGCCGACGGTGCGGCCCAGGTTGAGCGCACCAGCGCCCAACGTGGTCATGGCCGCGCCGACGAGGCTGAGCTTCGGCACCACGTCGTCGAGTTTGTCGAACGTGTTCACGAGCTTGTCGAACTGGTTCTGCACGCCCTTCAGACCGGTGGCACCGGACGTGATGCCGTTGAGTATCTTGCCCAAGTCCGTACCACGGAAGCGGGCGAAGACATCGATGGTGCGGGGGCGGGTGAAATACGCCAGATGCGCGCGCGCCGTCAGGGTCTCGATATCGAGATCCATCTTCAGCTCGTCGTTCTTCTTCTGGAAGTCCTTGATGCGTTCCTCGGCGCGGCGCATGTCGAGGTCGAGATTCGTCTCGAACACGTAGTCGGGATCGCGCCTGACTATCTCAGCCGTCTCGCGAAGCCGTTTGATAAGGTCTTCCTGATCGAGCTGGATGCTCGCCGGGATGTCCACATGGGTGGCGTTCAACCGGCGGAGCCGACGTTCAAGACGGTCAGCGCCCTCTTCATAGAAGCGCACGCGGGCCGCGGTGCTGTTCACCTCCCTGATGTCGCGCATCGTCCGTTCAAGATGGTTCGCGACGTGCTGGTAGGACGAATCGTCCAACTCCATACGCACCTTCGCGGCGGACACCTTGCCGTCGTTGAAGTCGGCCACGAGCTTGTCGAGACGCTTGCGAATGTCGGTAGCGGCCTGCTGGTCGAGCAGATTGTCCGCGCCCAACGGCTTGAGCCTCAGAATGGCCCGCTGGTAGTCGTCCAACAGTTTGACGCGGCGCTTCGCCTCCGTCTCAAGAAGCCGCGACTGCTCCTTGGCGAGCTTGTTCGACTTGTCGAGCAGCTTGTTGTAGTCCTCGACGCCCTGCTCGTTCTTGTCCCAATACTTCTGCCAGCTGAGCTTGCTGCGCGTCTCGTCCAGCTCCTTCGACACCTTGTCGAGCTGTCTGAGCATGTTCTTCGCGTCCAGCTCGGGCGACACCTTCGCATCGTCCAAGTCCTTGATGATGCGGTCGATCTTCCTGCTGTCGCCCTTGAACTCCACATCCACATCGACATCCTTCGAGTCGATGCGTTTCATCTCCGCGGACACGCGGGTCGTGTCGGGCACGAACCCGACCTCGACCTCGGGATTACGACGATGGAGTTCGCCGTTCAACCGCGCCCAGAACAACGTCGTGTCGGGAACGATATCGACGCCGACCTGACCGGCGCTCAGCAGATTTCCGGCCATGGAAGCACCGCCTTCGCGAGAATGAGGGAATATGAGAAAACCCCTCGAAATTCGAGGGGCTGAAAGAGAGAAGAACCGTTCCAAAAGGTTCCAAGCAGCCCCGCAACCGTGGTTGCGGAACCGCTTCAAACCGGAACGAAAAGGGGGCTAGTCGGCCAAACCGTTGCCGCCCCACATCGCCAGCATCGTCTCGTACAGTTCGTCGAAACCCATGCCCGCGGTCTTGACCACGCCCGAACGCCTACGCTCCGACGGGGGTTCCACGCCGGGCGGGAAAATCATGTCGGGCTTCGTCTTACCGTCGCCGCCCAACCGGGCCAACTGCACGCGGATGACCTCAAGCATGTTCGCCACATCCAACAGCAGCATGTTCGTCTGCGAATAGCCGAGCCACCCCAGTTGACGACGCGCGGCGTTCCCACCGCCGTTCGGGGACAAGGGATGATGCTCCATCATCCACGCCCGATACAGGCTCCCGTCATACCCCTCCAACCCGTCCAACAGGTCGCACAGATACGAGGGGTCGTAATCATGCAGAATCAACGGCAGGTCGAGATTGTAGAAACGGCGGAAGTCCGCCGTGACCTCTATTCGGCAGTCTCGAAGCGCACCTTCGAGGCGCTGGATTTTCCCAGTGCGCGCTCATAGAATCGGGTCAGCAGCAGCATCAGATAGAACATGTCCACCGCGGTGCGGCCCTTCACCCACGTATGGTAGGCTTCCTCGCTCACGGCGATGGACTCGTAGAAATAGTTGGCGTATTCGATGGTCTCGGCGACGGCGATGACCTCCGCGGTCGCATCATACGAATCGGTATGATCGCCGCCCAACGCGCCCATCTTATCCAGCAGGTCCGCGCGCTCCTGCACGTGCGCGCGCATGACCGCGAAACGAGCCGAAACGGTCGGCGAGAAATCAGCGGCCTGCACCATATCCGGCACGCCCTCGAACAGAGGATTCCCCTTCAGTTCGTTCCACGTCTCGGGGAACGTGTTCGAAGCCTCCGTCTCCACGGCTTCAACGTTCTCAATGTTTTCGGTGCTCTTAGCGGTGTTCTTCGCAACCATGATTGTTCCTCCATGAAAAGAAAATCCTCCATGAAACGAAAGAAAGGGAATCCCACGGCGGGCGCATGGAGGAACGCCGCGGCCGTGGGAGGAATCAGGAACCGTCAGGCCGCGAGCGCGGTCTGCGGGTACAGCTTGACGGAAGTGGTCTTGCCGGACTTGTCCTTCGGCAGCGCGTCGGACGTTTTGATCGTGCCGGACACGCCGTATTCCACGAAGCCGTCGTCGCCGCTGCTCAGGGCGGGAAGGTTGCTGAACGTCAGGTCCACGTTGGGCATGAGGATCGCGAACTTCTTGTTGATGTTGGTGTCCTTGAACAGGATGAGCACGGCGTACGGGTTGTTGGACTTCTCCAAGCTGAGGGCGACTCCGCCGTCGGTGTCCACGACGCCGTTGTAGATCAGTTCGAGGCTCGCCGCGTCGCCCTGCACCGAGTTGAACGTCACCGTTCCGGTGGTTTCGTCGTAGCGGGTGCGGAACTGGGCCTTGAGCCATGTGGACAGTTCCGTCGCGTCGCCGCCGTCCAAAGCGAACTCGGGCAGCGTGTCGTTGGACGTGTGGCCGATGTTGGACCACAGGTCGTCGTCGGTGCCGAGGGTTTCCACCTCGATGTCGAACTGCTTGAGCAGGGACACGGCGGGAATGTTGCCGGCCTTGGAAATGAAGATCGCGCCTCGCGTTGAGGACAGTACGTCGTTGTCGTGGATGCCGATGGGATCGACTGCCATGATGAACTCCTTCTGGTATGCCGCAATGGGAAAGCCCCGAAACCGTCGGATGGTTTCGGGGCTTCGTATGCGGAGAGTGGTTTTGGAAAAGGGAAAGAATATCGGGGCCACGCCTATGCGGGCATGGTCGTGTTCGTGGGGGACGCGGCCTGAACGAGTTTCGTGCTGGTCCGCGCCGTGATCGTCTTGCTGGTCGTCATGTCGCCAGCGCTTATCTTGCGGAAGCCGGGATTGTCCACGAGACGGCCGACCTTGCCATGATCGGTGGGTTCCTCATACGGCCATGAGGCTATCCGACGGTTCAGCAGGGCGCTGATGCGCCGGCAGCGCATGGGATCGCTGCTGAGCACGGTCAGCGAGAGCGTGAACCGCCATATCCACGCTTTGAGGTTCCAGTCGGGCTGTTCGGGCGCACCGCACGAGTACAACACCACGTCATGGTCGAGCAGCAGGGATTCCGTCGCCGGATCGATTTCGGACTGGACGACCACGTTCGGCAAGCCCGCCGCGTCGAAGTCGATGCGATGGAGCATGTCGTACACGAGCGCATCCGCGTCCAAATCCTCACGGATGCTCAAATCCACGGTCTCGACGCCCACGCGCACCACATTGAGGTCACTATCCGACTGCCGCATATTTCGCCTCGCTCATGATGAACAAGCCCGGCATCCAAGCGCGCGGGCTGCGGATTCCATACTTGTTCTCCAACCATTTGTTGAAGTAGCCGAACTCCAAATGGCCGGCGACCTGACTGCCGTCACGACCCGTGACGCTCATCACGACCGCATGGTGGATGCCCACGCCGTGCACGCTGATGTCGATACGGTCGGCCACGCTCGAATGCTTCGCCTTCGCGTCCGCCAACGCCTTCGCCCTGGCGGCGACCTTCAACGCCTTCGGACGCGTCACCTCGGCACCGAACGCCAGCGCGACCTCGATGTTCAACTGCTTCTGTGGTTTGAGCTTCACGTACCCCATACGCGGCTCCCTTCGGGAATCGCAGGCGGGTCGATCCTGTTGCGCGCCAATTCGGGCGCGTAGACGCGTCGCGCCTGCATCTCCCAATGACGGGCCACGTCGGTCGAATGCGGCATGTCCACGGGTGAACCGTCCACCTGCCAACAGGAGCCGTCAGCGGTCCAGAAGCGCGTGTAGATGTCCCCGTGCCATTCCGGCGCGAGAACCTTCACCATGTTCACCTCACGCAGACCGCCCGTGCTCGTCGGCGTATCATCCTGCGCCCAGTTATCCGAGAACACGCTGTTCTTCTGCGTGCGGCCCTCCACCGAGCAGTAGCAGCCGAACACCTCACCGGTCGGCGTGACCCGCGTCCCATACGGAGTCTGCTCGAACGAGGTCAGCTCCACCACGATCAGATCCCTGTACAGCAATGTGTCCGGCACCGTTTCGGGCACGTCCACACCGTCGTACAGGCCACCGCCGCCCAACGAGGTCATATCCTCGCCGTCGTATAGGAAACCGCCCGCCATGCTTATCCTCCGAAGCCAGTGTCGAAGCCCATGCTGATGGTTCCGATGCGACCGGACGACCCCGAATATCCGTTCAACAACGCTCGTTCGCCCTTGGAAATGAACAGGCGCGGAGACGGATCGTAGCCCGGAGTGTTCGACTGCGGGTCATGCTCGGTGTACGAGTACGACCCGTTCGATTCGGTTTTCATCCGATGCCAGCGTGCGACGCGCATCACCATGTCGCACACCACACCGGCGAACTCGTCCTCCGTGAGCCGCCCGGCACGCAAACGCACCGACGCCGCCGGACATTCGGACACCGCGAGCGCCGCGGCGAGCCTGCATTCGCGCAACACCCATTCGGTCGGCAGTCGTTCGTCGAACAGTTCGGGTTCGACCAGTGCGGCGACGCGCATGTGCTTGAGCCAGTCGATGTTTTCGATGTTCGCAGCCATGCGCGTCTCCTTTTACAGAACGGTCGCCTTGAGCGTGCTGTTCGACTGGATGAGCACCGGCAGTGCCGTGGCCGTGGCGTACGCCTCGTAGCCGGGCGTACTGGCGGCGATGTCCGTCACCAAGCCGACCGGGCCGGCGTCGTGTTCGCGGCTGATGCCGTTGGCCTTGGCCTTGGCTTCGGCGGTCGGACCGAGGGCCGTGTAGCCCATGTCGGTTCCGCCGAGGTCGGGCAGCAGCAGAACCGTGTCCTCCGGGAAGAACGACTTGACGCCACCCGGAAGCTGGATCTTCTGCGCCTGCGCGTACTTCTTGTACACGTCATCGACGATGAGAATGTTGTCGATGCCGGCCATCTGCTGCATGACGTTGCGCACGACGTTCTCGCCGACGAGGTTGGGCAGCGTGTCGCCCTGACCTTGGAACGCGTAGCGGATGATGACGGGGTTCGCCTCAAGGGCGCGCATGACCTTGCGGGTCATGAGCATCACGGTCGGCGCGTAGCCGTCAACCGCGTCGATGACATCGGCCCACAGGCGGGTGTCGGCCACCGGGTCGCCGTCGACGTTCCACTTCTGCGCGGCCGTGACGGTCAGGGATGCGTCGCGCTGGTAGTCCCAAGTGGCCTTCACGTCATGCTCGTCAACGGACAGCGCGGCGTCCACCGTAACGGTCACACGGGCGCGCTCCAAACGGAACGCGAGCTCCTTGCCGAGCTGCAGGAAGTATTCGCGCAGAGAGTCCGCGACGTTGCTTCCGTTCAGATCGACCTTGCCTTCGGCGATGTCGTATTCACTGATGCGCATGCGCTTACGCAGCGGCAGCATCTTCGTGTACGCGATCTTCTCGCCGCCCTTGGTCTGACCGTATTCGGCCTCGGCGTCCCAAGCACCGAAGTGCATCTCGTCCTCTTCGGGACGGGCCTGATTCGGAATCCAATCGACGCGCAGGCCGGTCGGATTGTTGATGTCGGGAAGCACCTGAGAGAACGGCAACTGGGCCGTCACCGTCTGGTAGGCTCCCAACACGATGCCGGACGCTTCGGCCGGCGTGATGAAGTCCTGATTGATAAGGGCCATCGTGTTTCCTTCCTAATATGAGAAAACCCGCCATGGAAGGCGGGTTGTTTACGTTGGTTCGCTGGCCTACTTGGCGAGAGCGCCGGACGCGCGCAGCGACGCGAGCAGCGCGTTGAACTGGGTGAGCAGCGTGTCGGAGGTCGCGTCATCGACCTTCGCGCCCATCTTCACCAGACCGGCCTTGGATGCGGTCGCATTGGACGCGGCTGCGGGGATGGTCGGCTTGTCCTGCACCTGATCCCAAGTGACAGAAGCCGTGGAAGCGCCTCCCTGACCGGAAAGCACGGTGACAGCGCCGCCCGCCTCCTTGTCGTAGTCGAGGATCAGACCGGCGATGGAGGTGCCGTCGGCAAGGGTGACGGGCAGCTTGCGCTTGTTGATGACGGCCATGTAGCGCACGCCGGTGGTCACGATGGGCTGCTTGACGCCCTTGCGTCCGAACTCGACCTTGAGCTGGCTTTCGAGGAAGCCGGCCACGCCGTTCTGACGGCCGTCGGTGGCGTTCGGATCATACGGACCGTAATAACCGCTGTCGGCGCGGGCGACCGGGATGCCGGAACGCAGCCAGCCAACGGTGTCGGTGTCGGTCAGGGAAGCCCAATACAGGCTTTCGTTGTCGCCTCCGAGGAACAGGTTCACGTCGAACGTGGCTTCCTGAATCCCATCCGTGATGCGGTTCAGCAGCCAATCCTGCTTGTCCGCGGGGGCGGCGGAGTTCTCGTACTGCACGAGATTGTTGGCGGTTTCTGCCATGGTTTTACTCCTTCTTAGTGTTGGTGTTTGGCGCGCAATGCTTGACCGCGTAGTCGTACCCGGACTTCTCCGTGCCCTTTGCGGGCGGAGTCGGTTGGGGCATTCCCTTGCTCATCACGCGCTGGGAGATGGGCGACGGGTTGTCGCCCGACTGTGTGTGGGATTCGTCGGGCTTGCCCGTTTCGGGTTCGGCGGCGACGTTGACG
Organism: Bifidobacterium eulemuris; assembly: GCF_014898155.1. Taxonomy (NCBI): domain Bacteria; kingdom Bacillati; phylum Actinomycetota; class Actinomycetes; order Bifidobacteriales; family Bifidobacteriaceae; genus Bifidobacterium; species Bifidobacterium eulemuris. The sequence continues at coordinate 859,437 of NZ_CP062938.1, forward strand.
GGATTGATTCGGGAATACGCTTCGGCCCACGCCTTGATGCCGTCGGGGGTGGTCTCCTTGCACAGGGCTTCGAATGCCTCGTCGCTGATTTGCGGATAGGCGGCCTGCGCCTCGAGACGTGCGATACGCGCGTTGGCGGCGGCGAGCTGCGACTCCACTTCGGCGGTCTTGGCTTCGGCGGTTTCGGCGCGTTTCCTGTTCTCGACCTTCTCCGCCTCGTTCTTCCTGCTGAGGGTGCGCCACTTCGCGGCCTCGTCGGTCAGACCTTCCGCATCCTCGGACCGGTCCGGCTTCTTGGCCGTGTCAGGCTCGTCGGTATGGGTGGTATCGTCGTTGCCGGTTTCCGGCTCAGCCTTCTCGACGGTTTCCGTCTTGTCGGGTTCTTCGATTCCAGACATTTGTATTCCTTTGCTTTTGTGTTATGCGGCCTTGTCAAGCAGGGCCGTGACTTGGTTGAGCATGGAGCGCTGGTACGCCCACGCTTGGTTCAGATGCGACGACGGTTTGAACACGTATGTTCTGCCTTCGTATCTGAACGAGACTTCTTTTCCGCCGTCGCGAACCTCCTTGTAGTGTTTGGAGAATTCGATGGCGCGGTTTTTCATGCGTTGAAGCTGTTCGACGGTCGTCGCCCTGTCGGGCGTACGCCATTCCTTCGATTCGACGCCGGGTACCGGATTGTCCGTTTCCCTCGCCTCGGCCGCGGTGAGCACCGGACCGAGTTCCCCGTGCGATATCGTCTTGACTCGCACGTTCACGAGGTCTTCGGCCTTGTTGCTTCCGGCTTCCGCGTAGAGGCGGTCGAGGTCTGCCTTGTTCAGGTCGAGTCCGGGATCCTCGTCTGAGCCGGCCGGCGCGACGCCGCATTTGCAGCGCACGTGCAACGGCATGAGGTTCGCGGTGGAATACCACCGGTCCGCGGCGACGATGCACAGGCCGCATGAGCCGGACTTCGACAGTTCGGGATGCAGGACGCGCCTGTATGAGAGGACCTTGCTGCCGCGGTAGCGGTCTATAGTGGCCTGCGTTCCGGCCATCTGCACGTCTATTGACGACGTGGCGTCGATGCGGCCCAACGCGGCCTGTATCCACTCGCTCACCGTCTCATAGGCGGCATCGTCCGAGGAGGGCCATTCGTCCGGTCTTACGGACGGATTCTTGACGGCCTCGCTTCGATACGAGTCGGCCGGACGCGCGGCCACGAGCCATGGGTCCGTGTTCACGCGCGGATACACGAGCTGCTGCACGACGCCCTGCGGCAATTGGCCTATGAGTCGCAGCGTCTGGTCGGCGTATTCGATTCCCGCGCGTCGGGCGGCGGCGACCATCTGCAGTTCGAGCATCGCCGTGCGTGATGCCGCGCCCATGACCACCGCGTCGTTCCACCAGTCCTGCGGCGTGAGGCTCAGCCACATCTTCCGGCATGCGGCCACGTACGTCTCCACGAGCTGGCTGTGCAGCTGCTGCTGCATGTCGCTCAGCTGCGCTAACCGTGTCGTCGCCGACGCCATCAGAACGCCTCCGGAAGACCATCGTCAACGGCCTGCATGTCATCCGTCCCCAGCGTTCCCACGTCCCATCCGGTGGCGGGCGTCGCCGCCGCCGACGTGGCAGGCTGCGCGCCCGTCGTGACGGGCTGTAGATTGAACTGGTCGCTCAGACGGTTCATGTCGTCCTCGGCGATGTCCTGCGCCGTGAATCCATACGAGTGGGTGAGGATCGTCTTGCGGGACTTCAACCCGGTCGAATATTCGAGCTGGGCGGCTTGGGCGAGTTCAAGCTGGGAAGTCGTGTCAACCGGCTTCCACATCATCTCGAAATCCGCGTCAGCGGCCGAAGCGTCGCCGTCAAGCACCATGGCCATGCGAAGCATGAGCGTGATCGCGTCGGCGGCGAGCATGTTCAGATTCTCGACCTTGAACTTCAACCCCTCGCGTTTCAGGTCAGCGCCAGCCGCCGAACCCTGCACGTCGGGGCTGAGCACGTCCAGCGGAATGCCGGACGTGGCCGCGAGCTGCTTGATGTCGCCGACGATGTTGGCCTGCAGAGAGGTCGTTTCCGTGACCTGCGACTCCCACACGTCCACGCCTTCCGGCAGATTCCACATCGCCGCGGGAGCCATCCTGAAAGCGTTCGAATAGTCGATTGGGTCGCCTGCGTTCACCTGTCCGGACAATACGAGCGGATCGTCCTCCGCATACGCCTGCGGCAGTTCGCCCTTGAGGGCGCGCTGGCGGAACGCCTGCATCATCGTGATGCACAACCGGTCGAACAACTGCCGGTCGATACGCTTCAACGTGGGAAGATGCGGCTCGAACAGCCCTTTACCGTCAGGCGTCGAATACTGGACGATGGGAAGAGAGCCGCATCGGAGCGCGTAGTCGAAATCGTTGTTCTCGTCGCCTTCCCATTCCCAATCGTTGCCGGGGTCCCATTCCTTGTTGTCATCGAGTATTTTGTCGATCCCCTCATCGTCCGATTCGGCGAGCAGGGAACGGGATTCCGCTTCGCGCACCGCGGTCCGCGAATACACTTTCACCGGATAGCCGCTATCGTCGCGGGAGAGCCTGAACAAGTCCATGCACTCCCGCTGGTTCATGGCGTCGAACGTATACATGACGGCGCTGTCTCCGTCGTCGCTCATCACGCATTCCCACGGGCTGACGGACCTGATATACCGACCTCCCATGCCTCTGCCGACGTATCCGTAGGCGCAGCCGTAGTCGCCGGCGTCGGGGAACGTGTCGCGTCGCAGCATGGTCGCCATCCTGCACCTGCGATACATGCCGTCCACCGCTTCGCTCTCCGAATCCTCGTCACCTATGCGGCGGAAACCATTCGGCTGCTGATGGTCCGTCACCGCCTCGCTGATGCGGCGGGCCAGATTCAACGAGCCGAAATGGCGTATCTTCTGATACACGGGTGCCGCATCGGGATCCACACCCTGCGGGACGCTCGACTCGTCCACCATCTCGCGCCCGTCCTTGAACGCCTTCAATTCGGCGAAACGCGGAATGTTGCGGCCGAGCTGGCGGGCCAGATTCGTGAGAACGAAAGCGTCCTCGGATTCCTCCTGAACGACCAGATTGGAAGCGTCCATGACCGTTCCTTCCTAGTAGAGCCTTCGCGGCGCTGCCTTCGGTTTCGCTTTTTCCTCGGCCAGTTCCAAGTACTTGCATCGCGCGTGGTAGGCGAGCACGCCCGCCATGCACGCGTCGATCTTGTCGGGACTGTTCGGCGTCTCCTTGAAGATGAGATAGCCGAAGCTGCGTTCGCGGCGGCGCGCGTTACGGAAATGGTTCACCAGCCGCGGGTCCGCCAGAAGCGCTATATCGCCCTTGACGTGCGGTCCGGTCGGCTTCTCGTACGGGTAGCGGAAGCCGGTGTGCGCGTTCTCCAACGCGCGGTGCATGTCATGCGTCCAACTGTTCGTCCAGAACTTGATCTTGTCGCCGCTCTTGCGCGGACCGATCTTGAGCTGTTTGTCGTAGTCCGACTCCCAGCCGCCGATCATGCTCTCGAAACGGGCGGCGTCGGCGAAGAAACCGACCACGTTGTAATGCTCAAGCATCCAACGCGCCTTCCCGTCGAATGAATCACGGTCCACACGCCATGTAGCCTTCTCCGGCCCGTCAGGACACTGCTGCAGTTTGATGAGGAACAGCATCCCGTCCTTCACCCTGCATCCGACCAACGCGGTTGAATCGTCCGACACGGAACCATCGAAGCCCAACGTGATGGGCTCCTTCGGAGAGATGATGGACTGCCAAGCGTCGTCGAGCTTGAAGTTCGACTGAGCTGCGCTCATCTCGTCCCTGTACAGCAGGTGCGATTGGATGTCGGACTCCGTGAGCCATGAGTCGTGCACGCTGGAAAGGTTGTTCATGTAGTAGCGGATGGAATCGGCCGGATCGGAGTCCGGCTGATAGATCTGGTCCATCTGCCCGTTCAGGTCGATCCACCCGTCCTTCGACGGGCCAAGCTCGCCATCCCAATACGAATGCCCCTCGGCGTCGAAACCGTTCTCATCCAACACGGTCATGCGCCCGTCGGGGAGAATCAGATAATCCTTCCCGTCATCGCTTTTCGCCGAAGCGCCGTACGCGACCTGCAAGGCCCGCAACGTTTTCTTCTCGTCGGCGAAATCCTCGATGTCGAGGTTCGCGTACACATGGTCGAAGTAGATGCCCGAACGATGCCTGACCTTGCCCGACGCGGTGTCCCAAGCGTACTTGTACGAGGATTCGGCCACGGAATCCTCACCCGGCCGGTACATGGTGGATGTCTCCAATATCCACGGGTCGGCATCGCCCTTACGCTTGCCAAGGTTGCGTTGCACCGTCTTGTACATGTTGCGCAGCTTCGGAGTGTTGTACAGGTGCGTTTCGTCACAGCAAGCGAACGTCTCCAAGCCGCCGTCCTTCGACGCCGCGCCGGACGTGGACGGAATGATCTCGCCGCCCTCCGGCAGACCGATGCGGGTGCGCCCCACGTCCAAGCCGACGCCCTTGAGCTGGCTCAACGGGCCTTCGTCGCAGTTGTAGTAGATCGAATCGAAGATGTTGCCCGTCTGCCCCTCGGCGGTCGCCAAGCAGATGATCTCGGGCATCTGCACCATACGACCCACCGGCTCGCCAGGACGGTAATGGTATGTTTCCCCTAGAAACTCGTACGTCTCGCCCTCTTCGGCCCAATGGTCGAACCTGCACGGGGCAAGACCCTCGAAAGCCGCGGTGCCCGCAGCCTTACCGCTTTTGTTCTTGCCCTTGGCACGCGAATAGAACACACGGTTGAACCGGCGTGAACCCGTTTTGGTCAGCGCGTAGGCGTTCAGCATGAACACCGTCTCGTCCATGTCGAACCGTTCAGGCAAACCCACGCCGCCACCGCGCCCAACACGGAAGAACGTCTCGATCCACCAGACCGCAAACCAACCCATCGAACGAGACAGTTCCTCGCCTTGAAGGTTCGGAATGCGGTCATGCATCAGCCACCTCCGTTAACGACCCTCAATCCCAACGCGGCGGCGCGCACATGGTTCACACGCTCGTTACGAGCGCCCTGAGTGTCCGACAATCCAGTGGACGCGGCCATATCGTCAGGCTGCGGCGCATCGAACTTCAACGCCTGACGCGCGGCCGGACTGCCACCGAACAACGCCTCGCGCATGCGAATCTCCGAAGCCAGAATGGCGCTAGGACGCCTATAGAAGAGATCCTTGATGAACATCAGATCCTGCAGCGCATACCAGTCCGGTTCGGTGCCCATACGCTGCGCCTGCGGACTCGTCCGCCACGCCTCATACTCCTTGACGGTGCGCTCCAACCATTCCTCTCCGTCAGGCCGCGTGGACGGCAGATTAGGGCCGCGTTTCTCACCGTCGCTTCTCAGCACGGGAATCGCGCCCTTCTTCGACTTTCTTCCGTTTCCTGCCATCGGACACACCTCCCTTGCAACGCCTATGCACCGGCACACGATTCGACAACGCCGGCACCCCTCCCATATCGACCGGCACAAGCCACTGCGAAGACAAGCCATCCGGATCGAACACATCAACCTCAACATCGATGGCACCACCGCACACGGCGCACAAACCATCGGAACGGTCGAACACCTGCATGTCCGTGAACGGCTCCACCACCACCGGCGCGCCATCCACGCTCGCGGCGCTCACAGGCGCGACGAACAGCTTCGTGCGAGGATTCTTCGGATACCGTTCCGCATCCATCCTGTTCAACCGCAAATACCGCTGCCTGCAACGATGCGAGCAATACAACTGGTCGGAACGCTTCGGCTCGAACCACTGATGACAGGCGGCGCACAACCGCTGGCGAGACAACTCAACAGGCGCGCCGTTCCTGCGCGCCATATCGTAGTGACGCCTGCACAAGCCTTTGGAACACACCGGACCGCCGCAACCGGCGACACCGCACATCAGAGGAAGGCCGGGTGAGAATACCATCGCTTCTCCTTCCGACGCTCACGATACTTAGCGCGCGCGTCGGCCGACTCCAACTCCGTCTTATACGAATGATGCCAGTGGCACAACGCCCACAGGTTCTCAGGCGAATCATCATCAGGCATACCGTTCTCGGCACGCTCCTTGTGGTCCACCTCATTCGACGGGGCCAAGCATTTGCTCTCCACCCCGAACTCATCCTTGACGGGCCACTGGCACCGCCAGCCATCCCGTTCCAAGATCATCTGACGGGTGCGCGGCCACGACGGGTCGAACCGCTCCTTACGACGACTGCTCGACCACGCCATAACCACCCCTTTAAGAACATGCGCGCCCGGCTCCACCGTCAACAGAAATGGAACAATGGGATATCGAGAGACATGGGCACAAGGGCGCGCACATAAACAGGACCGGCCGGCCGCTGACGAACCACACGTTATTCCGTTGTTGATTCACCGGCCAATCCCAAGCGGACGGTGCGAGATTTGAACTCGCGGACACCGAAGCGTCAGCACCTTAGCAAGATGCCGCATTAAACCACTCTGCCAACCATCCAAGAGCACACCGAGAGAGAATCGAACTCCCGCTTGCGGTTTTGGAGACCGCCATCCTACCACTGGACCACCGGCATACAGGCACCGCCCAAAAGACGATGCCAGAGACTCCCTCCACAACCCGTGGATGAGCTAATGCAAGGATCGCCGCGGCGACCCAGGAGACCCAGTTCTGCAACTAGGCAGACGGGCAGAGCACCGAGCGGGAATCGAACCCGCACCATCAGCTTGGAAGGCTGAGACGCTACCATTACGCCACCAGTGCATTCCGGCCCACTTATTGTGTCGCGCCGACCGGAAGGCCCGCCCCGTATTACGCGCCAGTTGCACCAAGGCTGTCAACTTTAGGAAACCCACGCCCCTTCGACAGGGCAAGGCCGGCACTCGACGCGTCCGCCCGCCGTTCCCGCGACGAGCAGATACACGCCTATCGAGGCAAGGGCGGGACTCGAACCCGCGACACAACCCTTACGAGGGGAATGCTCTAGCCATCTGAGCTACCAAGCCGAAGAACATTGATACGACCGCTACGCCATCCCATCAACATCCGACAAGCGTAAGCGTACTCAGGAACCGTGTTGCCGCAAACGTTGCACAATATAGGCGAGTTACGTTGCATGGAATAGATCGCCGAACGCCCGGTTTTTGACATGTGACGGATAGCTCAAAAAGTCTGGGGAACGCATTCAGCGTCAGAACCAGAGGCACAGCGGCCTCGGTCCGAACACCCGGGGGGAGCCTCCCCCACCCCGTTATTGATAACGATTCTCTTTATCGTGGCTGTTCTTACCGATATTGGTTATCGTTATCTCTCTATACGCCCTCGCGTGCGCCTCTGTGAGCGTGCTTGCGCCTCTGTCTGCCTCTGTGTGCGTGTCAGTCTCTGTAAGCGCGTCTATGCGCCGTCTATGCGTGTCTGTGTGCCGTCTGCCGTGATCGTCGCCCTGGCTATCTGTCTCGCCTATCCACGTCGCCCTATCCGTCTGTCTCGCGTCGCGTTTTTGTGTTGCGACACGCCGATAGATGCCAGTGTTTGCAACGTTTCTCAGTCTCAGCTTGCGCTACAGTACTGTAGCGTGTATAGTCGTAATTACCGCAAGGCAGACAGCCAAACGGAACGGGACACCTCAGACGGTGAGAGAGTCGGAGGCAGACGGTCCCAAAGCTTGAGAACTGAACAGTGGATATCACAGAGACGCAAGCGACTGCTTCGGTGTCGGCCGGCATCCTCACCGGTCGGGACGTTGAACGCTTGCTGAGTGGTTAAGGTTGCGCGGTTTCCGCCATGGAATTGGCCCGCGCGTGAATGAGTTTGATACTGGGTATGATTGTTCCCACCTGACATAGTGAGGTGGGAATGATATGGGACTTAGGGAATTGCGAGAGAAACGCGGACTGACCCAACAGCAGCTAGCCGAACGTGTCGGCACCACTCGCGGACGCATTAGCGCCTACGAGATTGGTGCGATTCCGGCTGAGAATATGACGTTAGGCACGTCGCTTAAGATTTGCGACGCCTTGCGGGTCAGTAATCCGCGCAAACTTGTTGAGGACTCTATGGAGAGTCCAAAAGAAAACAAGCCTACTGAGTAGGTTGTGTGTGCCCTTTGGCGCTTCGGGTCTCTTTATGGGACGTGGGGCGCACTGTGGGGTGAATGAATAACGCGGCTAGAGCTGGTACCTCTAGCCGCGTTGTGTTTGCCCTGAAAACTGAATGCGAATACAAGTTTTGAGGCGTGGTAGATTCTATCACGCCTCACAAGGAAGTGAGGTAATCATGACCAAAGAGGACATGTGGGACGCACTGCGCGAACGGTACGGCGTGTCTGAGCAGACTTTGCAAGTGGTGACGGATATCAACGGCTTCAGCGAGGACACCATGTGTGACGTGCTGTACGCCGTATCCGGCTACCGGTATTTCGGTCAGGAATCTGACGACTGACCGTCTGTAGCGTCGCGGGGCGCTTCGCACCCCGCTTTGCCCGTTCGGGCGTTATTCCAAACAAACATTCTGATCAATCCGTCTATCTGCTAGGGGGTAGTGTAATCATGCGTAGATTCGTTGGCGCTGTTGTGGCGCTGTCGTTGGTGGTGTCGGTTGCCGCGTGCGGCGAGGCTGACGCGTCGGGGCCGGTGGTGTCTGAACCGGTGGTGGCGGCTCCCGCACCCGAGCCGGAACCCGCGCCGGAACCTGAACCTGAACCGGTGTCGGAGCCCGCGCCCGCGCCGGAGCCGGAACCCGCGCCGGTGCCGTCCGTTGAGGAATTGGCGGCGGCTGTGATTCGCGGCGAGTACGGGAATGGTCAGGCGCGTAGGGACGCGCTTGGGGACCGGTACGACGAGGTTCAGGCGTTGGTGGATTCGCTGATGCCCGCACCCGCGCCGGTGGTGGGGTCCGCGCCGGTTGCCGCGCCCGTCGTCGTTGAGCCGGCGGTTCCGGAACCCGCGCCTGAGCCTGAGCCGGTGGCGTCGTCGCCTTCGGCTGCGGGGATTCCGGCGTGCGTGTTCGAGGATGGTTCAGACCCGGCCACCGGCGATTATATGCCGGTGTGCTATTGGGATGGTTTGACGATGGGCAACGGTGCGGGCGCGTCCTATGTGCTTGTGGACGGTGTGCCGGTGGACGGTTGGGCGTGGTGAGCGTGTCCGATCGTCAGACGTTGGTGGCGGCGGCTGTGATGGCCGTCGCCTTTCTTGTTCTCGCCGCGTCGGGTGTTGTCGGCGCGGCCGATTATTGCGAGGCGTCCGTAGCGGACGGCAGCAGTCCTTTTACGACGGTGGCCCAATGTCGGGCCTACTACGAGGAAAACGAGGTGTGAGATGGCCAGGTGTTGGTATGCGGCGTATTGGCCGTTTGGTGTGGGCGTGCGCCACAGCGAGGATAACTCGCCGGTGTGCAGCGTGCGCGTGTTCGATTCCAAACAAGAGCGTGACGCTTGGGTGGACGCTGACCGGTTCGACCAGAATTGGCATCGTTCGGCCGAGTCGCGCGGGTTCGTGCTGCCGCTCATGCGGTCTGATTTGAATTTCCATAATCGCGCCCTGTATGAGGGGTGGGATGTCGGTGGCCGTCATTACGGGGATGGTGAGCTTGTGGCCGCGTGGCGTGCCATGCGTGAGGAGGAGATGGCTTATGTCGGCTTCTGAGCTTGACGATGATGGTTGCGAGGCTGTCGCGCCCGAAGTGGTTCAGGCGATGGTGGAGCGTGTGGACTCGCGTCTGATGCCGGTGTCGCGGTTCGGTGGTTTCGAACCGTGCGAGTGGGTGTATCGGATTGGCGGGTTTTTCGGCGGGTATGTGACCGAGGCCGAGTGGGATGGGGCGTTCGCCGGTGAGCCTGAGTGGGCTGAGGCGACGTACTTGTCGGAGACCGGCGCGTTCGGCACCGAGGCCGACGATAGGGGGTATGCGTGATGCTGCCTGAGTCGGTTGTGGTGTCGGGTTTGCCTGTGGCCGTGGCCTACGCCTCATACGCTGAGGCGCACGGCCACACGGTGGGCGTGGAACGGTATGGGCGCGCGAAATGGCGCGTGTCGATTAAATGAGAGGGAGCGGTCATGGTTTTGACGGAACAAATGGTGGAGGAGATGGTTGGGCGTGTTGACGCCCGGCTGTATCCGTTGGCGCGGCGTGGCGGTTTCGAGCCGTGCGAGGGCATCTACCGTCTTGGGGACTGGGGCTATGTCCGTGAGGATGATTATCTGGCCGCTTTCGAGCCTGAGCCCGAGTGGGCTGCGACGGTGTACATGCTGGACGGGAATCGTCCCGATGAGGCCGGCGAGTGGTGCCGGCTGTACAACACGGGCGGCGTGGACGCTTTGGACCGTCGTCTGACCGACTCGTTCATACGTGAGGACCCCGATTGCGTGTTTTACACGACGGCCAATGATGATGGGAGTTGCTGATGGTTGTCAAGACCGGTTTTTGGGTTAATCCCGGCAATACGCGCGTGTTGTGGGCGCGTGACAACGGTTCCGACAAGCGTTCTGAGCTTTGGGAACTGTTCGACAATTTCGATAGCTATGAGTGGCGGGACGTGCGCGGCGCGCTCACGAATGAGCTGAAGGAATATGGGTTCGCCGGTTATCTTGCGGTGCTGCGTTCACAAGGATGGTCGTGCGTGCAGCAGCCCGACGGGTTCAGCAAGCAGTTCCAGGCGTTACCCAAGCTGCCGTTTCCCGACGCGTTGTTGTCGGGTTCCACGTGTGAGAGCGGCGGCTGGACGTATCTTGCGGCTGAGATTGTGCAGCCCAGCGCGGATACGGTGGCGTATGAGGTGCCGGCGCGGTGGGTGATCGACGTGAACGATGTCGTTGGCGACATCAGCGACGTTGGCCGGTTGCGTGGCGCGCCTGATGCTGCCGTTGTTGTTGAGCCTGAGCCGGTGACGGCTGAGATTCCCGAAGTGCCGCCCACGGTTAACGGTAGGGCGGCTGTTCGTTGCACGGTGCCGGCCATGATTCCGGCCAAAGAGCTGCCTCAGCTTGCGGGGCTGAAACGTCCGAAGCATTTCCGGGACGCGAGGGGCCGCAAGCTGGTGTATGTCGCGCATGACGATGGCAGGTGTGTTGTCGCGTGGCGTGAGACGTACACGGGCGGCGACGCTGAATTAGAGGCCCGCGTGGCCGATTACGTTCGTTCCATTGGTTTCGAGTTGGGAGCGTGAAAGATGGAAGACGATATGCTGTATTGCCGCGTGTGCGGTGATGGTTGCGAAGAGCTGACCTATGGCAGGTGCGGTTTCTGCAATGAGTACGACGTGGAGCGCGTCTGCGTGTTCGGTGACGAATTGAATGGTGTCCTCGTGCTCAGGGATGGGCGTGGTGGCTATTCGGTCCTCAATTGCGATCATCTGCTTGCGTTCTGTCGTTCGTCGTGGCGTGCCGTGTTGGATGCCTACCGTTGGTGGCGGGTGCTTGCCGAGCCGCGGAAACGCGCTTGTGAGCGTGACGTGTTGTGTCGCCTGTCGTTGTGGCTTGAGCATGTGGACATGCTTGCCGAGAGGCGGGCGCGTGAGCTGAAGGCGAGGGTGTGACCATGGCGAACATTGTCGTTACGGATGTGAGCATCGTGAACGCTTTGGAGCGGGCGGGATTCGCGACCACCGAGTCGAACGTGCGGCGGATTCGCAAGGCGTTGCCGTCCACCACGGCGGCGTTGTTGGATTCGCTGGTGGCTTCGGTGGATTTGCCGTGCAAGGCCGTCGCCGAGGCGTTGTTCTGAAAGGATTTTGGCTATGTCTGAGATAGCTGTCGAGACGGAAATGTGCGGGGATGTTCCCGCGCGTGTCGAGTGTGGTTTGGTTGGCAATTTCTATTGCGCCGTGTGCGGCAGGGGCGAGAGCGTTTTCGCGCACTGGTTCAAGGGCGAATACGTGGGTGAGGAACGGTATTGGCTGGTGAACGGGGTGACGGGCGCTGAGGTGTTGGTGCCGCCGGTGTTGGCCGCCGAGTATGAGGCCGGCGAGTTGACCGTGGATGATATCGCGTCATCTGCGGCGCTTGATTTGCCTGATTGGCCTGATTGGGTGGATGACTGCCATCTGGTGAAACGTTGACCGTTTCGTTGTTTATTGGTTCGAGGGTCGCGCGTGGGCGTGGCCCTCATTGGTTAAGGAGTGTCTTATGGAGTGTTTGGCGTGTGACCGGTGTTCCCGAGTCGTTCGCGAGGATGACGGATTGGAGTGGAACGGCTGTTGCGAATGCGTGGAATGCAAGCGGTTCCTGTGCGTTGAATGCAGTGAGATGGATTCGTTGGGTGTGTTCCGGTGTGTGGATTGCGCGCGAAAGGAGGTTCGCTGATGTTAAGGCGTGAAAGATTTTACCGTTACGTCGGGTTCGATGTTATGAACAATCGTGAACGGTGGCGGCGCGTACGTCTCCCCCGCTTGTGGTTGGACTGGCTGCGTGATGTCGTGCGCGACGCGAATCATGCGCGGCTTGGTTTCGCGAGCTGGATGTATGTCATGGTCAGGTGGCGTGGCGACGTGCTGCCGGCGGACATGCTGCCCGTCGATGTTGAGATCGTTTAGGAAAGGAAGAGTGGTCGAAAATGGCTGATGTGCATGGTGATGCGGATTGTCTGCTGGGGTTGCTGGCGGACGGGTGGAGCTGCGATGCCCAGCTGAGGTTCTGGTCGGCTGACGGCGAGGATTATGCGGTGATGCCGGTGCCGAGTGCATGCGGGTGCGCCAAGTTCCCGTTGGCGGACTGGCTGGCCGGGCAGGGCGTCTCGGATGCCGTCGAGCGAGCCGATCTGTTTCGGCATAGGTGGGATGCGGGTAATTGGTCCGGCGCGGTCAATCTGATGACCGAGCTGGGCGTGTGCATGCAGCTCACCGAAATGAGCTTGCAGTTGAACATGAACGATTAGGAGGTGCGGTGATGCGTGTCAAAGTGTGGTATGAGCAGCGGCTGGAGGGCGTGGCCGTGCTTGACGTTCCCGACATGCCCGCCGAGCTTGTCGAGGAATGGTTGGACGATCATCGCGACGAGTGGGAGGAGCAGGCCGACCGGTATCTGGGCGTGGCGGATACGTCGTATCGTCTGTTGTGATGCCGGTTTGGCGTGTCCTCGCGCCTGGTGGTAGCGTTGCTGGTACCTGTTCCCCACGCGAGTGGGGATGACCCATTGAAAAATTGGGATTACGTGGTGTTCCCCGCACTTGTGGGGATGAACCCCTGAACATGTTGGGTTACATGGTGCTCCCCGCCTTGGCGGGGATGACCCCGATATGATGTAGGAATACATGTGTTCCCCGCTCACGCGGGGATGACCCCTTGAAGATGTGTGTCGATTCTTCGGGTCGCATAGTGTTCCCCACGCTTGTGGGGTTTGTGATTGCTGATTGCCGTTCGACGCGTGTTTGCGTGTCGGACGGCTTGCACTATGGAGGTGTTTCTTATGTTCGTGATTCTTGATGACAACGGTTTCGAGATGCGTCGTGTGGAGGCGTTGCCGAAGCTGGAATACGATTTGTCGGAGTTGAATGAGCCGTACGACAATCGTGTGGCGTATCCGACCGTGACGGCCACTGACCCGTGGGGTCATGTCGTGTCGGTCACGACGAACAGGGCCGGTGAGGGCGAGTTCAAGCGTGTGGAGACGCCGTTGGGCGTCGAGTATCGTCAGACGCGCGGCACGTTGCAGTTACAGCTGTCCCATTTGGATCAGGGTGTGAAAAAGACGTTGAACAATCGTTGGAAGGCCAAGCATGTGCGTGACGCGGACGATTGGGATGCCGAGCGGCAGGTGCTGCGCGAATTGGAAGAGCAGGATGAGGAGGATTTGCGCCGCTTGTGACGTGGCGTTGGTTTGCTTTCTTCGGGGCGGATGCGATAGTATCGTGTCCGCCTTTCCTTTGTCCGGGGACTTCGCTGGCACGGCTTGAATGGTGCGACGGACGGTTTTACGGGGCTTGCCATGCCTTGACGCGCATGGCACTTCATTGAGGAAACAAAGGAAAGGAGTCTCTCATGGGAAACGATTCGCGTTGCACATGGGCCAAAGGGCGCGACGGCGACTGGATCATCCGCATTCCGCGTCGGATGCGGGACAACTATGAGGAGGCGGGCGAAAGCGAATTCACCGTCCAAAAGGCCAACGGCGACACGCAGATCGTGGAGGTCACCGGATACAGCAAGCCGTTCACCGGCAGGGATGGCGTCGAATACGTGTTCGGCTATCCCAAGCGGGAGGAACGCCGCCGCTATCCCACCCGCCGTAAGGGGCATCGCTGCGATTCGTGCGGCCGCCACGGTGCCCATCAGGCGCATGATATGAGCGGGTTGCCCTGCTGGCTGTGCAAGGGGTGCGACGATGGCTCGTACAGCGCCTGTTAGCGGCATGTGCGCGGTGTCCGGCTGCATCCGTCCTAGGGAGTGCGGCGACTACTGCAACCGCCATTACGGCCAGTCGATGTACCGTGTTCCGGGCGACGTTCCGGATGGGTGGCCGTGTCCGATCTGCGGCGAACGGTTGGGCAACCTGTCGAACCATATGAGGCATCATCACGGCATCGCCCCGTCCGCCTGGTATGCGAAGCATAATGTGACGTGCCGCGAGCGCGGCTGCGACAGGCCGGTGAAGTCGCGTGGCCTGTGCGAGGCTCACGCGAAGTTGGAGCGCGCATTGAGGCGTGCGAATAAATGAAAGGGTTACGAAATGTTGTCGTTTGTGGAGATTGCCAACGAGTGCGGTGTGTCGGTGGATGATGTTCGCAGCGCGTGGAATATGGCGGAGCGCTTCGATCTGATTGAAAGAGTTCCCCGTCTTGGCCCGTATGAGGATGGCGGTGATGACATTAAGTTCCGCCGCGTGTGGTTCGTGAATTCGGATGACGGCGTGAAGTATGGCATCGGTGAGCAGCGGTTCAGTTACCGGTATGGAGGCATGTTCGACACGAAGACCGAGGCGGTCATGGATGATTTGAGCAATGGCTGGCGTGCCGGTCGAGGCAATTGGAGGAGCCGCTGTTAGAGCGTTGGACTGTCGGGCTGCAGCAGGGTCTAGGCCGTTGTCTGGTGTCTCGCATGCTTGCGCAACGTTTGTTGCAACGTGTGCTATAGTGTGGTTTGGATGGTTTCGGCCGTCCAATGTCTCACGGTTTCGGCCGTGTGCGGATCGAAATGGAAAAAGCGACGCCACCGGTGTTGCCGATTCGGTTTTGACCGAATGTCTCATAGGGGAGGCGACTCCCCTGTGAGCGGATCGAAATTAAGGATTATACATTGCGGAAGCGTGTGTCATGCCGGATGGGATTCTCGGATTCCGACTGGTTGTCTCGCAGGGAGGGGTGACTTTCCTGCGAGTGGATCGAAAACATACGTGAGGCATGCTGATAGACGATATGTTTATCGCCGCCGGTCGGGGTCCTCGGACTCCGCCCGGCTGTCTCGCAAGGAGGGGCGACTTTCCTTGCGAGTGGATCGAAATAGGATGCCAAGTACATGTAGCGGTGCATCTGCGACGTTCGGGGCGTGAGCCTTGGGCGCGTGTCGCCCGCCGTAAGGCGGGCGTGGATCGAAACTATATGAGTGCTATGGTGAATGGTCGTGGCATTGTCGGGCGGGGTCTTCGGGCTCCGCCCGTTTCTTAGTCGTGGGCTTCCGCCGTTCGCGCGGGTCGCCCATCGTGGGTTTTGTTCTTTCCGCCGCCCGTGGCCGGTGATGGCCGCGGGCTTGACTGATTGGAGTGGGTCATGGTCGATGTGAATGTGGTCGCCGACGGCGACAAGGTGCTGCTGTACAGTCCGTACGACGCGGAGTGTGTGAAGGACTGCCGCCAGATGGGCGGGAAATGGGATTCGGGCCGGCGCGCGTGGGCGTTCGACAAGCGCGACATGGAACGTGTGGAGCGGATCGCGGCGAAGTATTTCGGATACACGCCCTCCTCCGGCGCGGCCGGTGAGGGTGAGTTGGTTGATGTGCGGTTCAAGGCCGAGGATTTCTATCATGCGGGTGAGATCCGTGTCGGCGACAGGCGGTTGGTGTGGCGCACGGATCGTGACAGGCCGGTTCATTTCGCCGTGGGTGTGGTCGTGGTCGAGGGCCGGTTCGGGGATAGCGGCGGCTCCGCGAAGAATCCCAGCGTCGGCGATACGGAGGGTATCGTGTTGGAGGCGCGTGGTCTGCCCGCGAGCGTGTTGGAGGGCGTGGACACTGGCTTGTATGAGCTGGTGTCGAACGCGCCCGACGTGACGGCGTTGCGTGCCGAGCGCGCAAGGTTGTTGGAGCGTGTCGCGGAGATCGACGCGTTGCTGGCCGAAACGGCCGAAAAGTGATTGGTTGTTAATTGGTTTGTGGGAACAATCGGAGAGCCGTCCTTATGGGCGGCTCTCTTGTCTAGTATCATTCGATCCCATGTGTGATGGGATTATCGAGGGCGTGGTGGATCCGTTCGACGTGCGCGTGTCCGAGGGCGTGTTGCCTGATGGGCGTGTGTGGCCTGAGGATGCGACGGAGTTGATCGAACTGAGCGGTGTCGCGCCCACGGTCGAACAGTTGGGCGACCCGTTGTTCTTCGACCATTTGCGAGAGCGTTTGAACCGTTGAAAACGGCCTCTATTGTTCCAAAACGTCAAAAAGGAACAATAGAGGCCGGTGGCGTGGCGTTCTATCGTGGCGTTGTCATACTCAGGCGAGTTTGATCGAGTCGATTTCGGCGAGTTGTTCGAGAGTGAGGATCGCGGTCACGCCGTTGCGCAGGTTGAAGATTTTCACGATGTCGGACGCCGTCCACGCACTGCATTCGACGTGCGCTTCGGCTTGTATCCTGTTGAGGATTCCGCGGCGCATCTCCCACCAGCCGAGCCTCTGGTCAGGCTCGAAGCCGAGCCTGTTGAGATGGTATGACATGGTGTTTTTCGGCGGTTCGCTCAGGTCGAGGATGTTTTCGGCTTCGATGGTGCCGTTCATGCTTGCTCCTTCCGGGTCGAACGGCAAGCCGAGGACGCTACGCCAATAGTTCGCGAAGATGCCCGCCATCAGTAGTCCTCGATTTCGTGGTTTCGGATGATTATGGATTTGATCGGAATGGTGATGGTGGTGTCGGGTTCGTAATCTATGCCGTTGGGGTTTAGATAGTGGATGGTGCCGGTGAGGGTTTCGGTGATTCCGGCGTTGATGCCGTGGAAGCCGGGGAAACTGGTGCCTATGACGGCATGACGGTCTATTTCGAGTTCGACGGGACTGGTGCCGAGGGGATGCTTCTCGAGTTTGGCCAGTCGCATGCGGAGCGCGGATTCGCGTTCCACCGCTTGCTTCCAGCGCCGATGGGATCCGGCGGCTCGTGCGGATTCGTAGTATTCTCGGCAGATGAGTTCGGCCGTTTCTTTGACCCACCATCGTGGATCGTCGGTTTCGACGCTGAGGGCGCGCGGGTTCGTGCACGTGACCTTACCGTCGCGGATGGCGAAGTCGCCGTCGAGGATCGTGTTCATGTGCGGCATGATCTGTGGCTGCCACCGGTGCTTGCTGGGTTTGCTGACGTTCATGCGGTTCTCCTGAGTGATTCGTAGGTGTCGGCTGTCTGGTCGTTGAGAATGTACGTGTTGTAGTCGCCTTGTGTGATGTAATGCCAGCGTTTCCCATGTCCTTCGAGCAGATGGTCCTCGCAGGTGCGATCGATGCTGTAGTCGGGGTTTATCATCTGTCTGAAGCTGAGTTCGTCCACGTTCTGAACGCCCGAGCACATGCGGTCGATGCGGTCGATGCGGTCGGGTGTGAAATCTGGTGCGACGACGAACACCACACGGTTGGCCGTGCCTTGGATGCGTTGGATGCGGGGTATGAGGCGTTCGTGGCGGATGTGGTAGACGATGCGGTCGAACATGGGTTCGTCCGGCGTGCCAGCGTGCAGGAGGTGCGGGGCCGCGATCATGCTGGTGTGCATTTCGGTTGCCACGCCTTTCTGTTTGCATTGTTCGGTGATTCGCCGGTACCATGCGCGCCGTTCGTCGTCGATGCGCCACAACGGGTCGCCGCCGCCGCTGAAGCTGAGGAACCGCATGTTCGGCAGGAGGCGTTCGATGGTTCGTGTCGTCTCGTTCATGTCGGTTTCGGGCACGTCGATGCCGGTGGTTTTGACCACGCAGTAGGGGCATTTCCAATGGCATCCGAAGTTCGTGATGACGCTGTAGTGGCCGTCCGTCATCGGTCGTTGTCCTTTCCGTAGAGTTCGCGTATGAGTTCGTGATTGACTTCCGTGATTTCGAAGCCGACGGTTTCCCTCGGCCCGTCCGGCGTGCAACACCAGCCGGTTTCGGGCGGGTGGATGATCGCGGCCACGCGCAAGGGTCCGTCGAGCGGGCGTATGCGGTTATTCGGGAGTATCGCGTCTTGGATGTACTGCGAATAGTGCGGGGCGTGGCTTTCGAGCCACCAGCCGGTGAACAGCACGTCGTCGTCGCAGCAGTCGCAGCTGTATTCGTAGCTTGCGTGGAGGATGCCGCGTCGCCATTCAAGGTCTCGTGGATCAAGCCGGTTCACGTCCGGATAGTCGATGCGGTATATGATTTCGTCGCCCTCGTTGATCGTGCCTTTCATGCGGATCGCATGCCAGCGTTGATACGTGACCTCGCAGTTCGCGGAGTATTTGAATCCGTGGATGACGTGCGGGTTCGGACCGTGCGGTTCCGGGAGGTATGGGCCGTCGTCGTGGGCGAGCAGGCGCATGGTGTTTGGATATAGTTCCATCACTTCCTCGATGAGGTCGTTGACGTGGCCCAGCGGCTTGTATGCGTCTGATTCGATGTCATCCCTCGACGGTAGAGGTCCTCTCATTGTGATTCCTCCATTCGGCGTTGACGAGGTTCCAGAGGTTCGTGTTCTCCTCCCCCGCGTTTTCCTTGCGATCCTTGGTGGCGAGCTGGTACGCGTCGGCGAGCCGGTAGACGGGCTTGCTGAATTCGTCCTCCCCCGCCTGTTTGAGCTGGTTGCGGTGGACCCAGCTGCGCATGGTGCTTTTGTTGACGGCGAGGCCGGCGACTTCGGCCAATAGTTCGATGAGGCGGGCCTGGCCGGCGGTGATGCCGCTGTTGAGGATGCGTTGTTCGCGCAGATGGGTGAGGTATCCTACGGTCCACACGTTGCCGCAGCGGGGGCATTTGACCTCACGTTC
Source organism: Bifidobacterium eulemuris (assembly GCF_014898155.1). Taxonomy (NCBI): domain Bacteria; kingdom Bacillati; phylum Actinomycetota; class Actinomycetes; order Bifidobacteriales; family Bifidobacteriaceae; genus Bifidobacterium; species Bifidobacterium eulemuris. The sequence goes on from NZ_CP062938.1 coordinate 878,568, forward strand.
GTCGATGGGGGCGCTGAGTTGGATGCCGCATTCGCTGTTGGCGCAGGGGCCGAGGATGACGTGTTCCTCGTCGCGCGTGTCGAGCAGCCGGTGGCCGGTGACGCGAAGACGGTGGATCTCATCGACGTGCGCGGGGAACGCGGGACTGGTGAGGATGGCCGGCGTGATATTAGGCGGCAGGATCACCAACACGCCGCCTCTGAAGTCGTATCCGCATGCCGCTTGGGCGATCAGCTGCACCATGTCGGTGAGTTCCATACGGTCATGCATGGGGTTGCCGAGGCAGCGGAGGATGACGCGCAGTGTGGTCTCCACGCCGTCGTTGCCTTTGTCGTCCACGCCGTACAGGTACGTCCAGATGTTCTCGCGTACCGGGGAGGGCGCGTTGGCGCGGCTTGCGCCGCCCGAACCTTTGCCTTCGTCCTTGTTGGCCTTGTTGAGCCGGTATTCGAGGTCCGGCAGATGCTCTTGCAGCCATTTGAGGTCGTCGGTGAACTTGGTTTCGCATCGTTCGCAGACGCGGTGTTCGTCGGGTTTGTCGCGATGGCAGTTGGGGCAGGTGGTGGCCAAGAGACGGGTCCTTTCGCGGTTTGGAGCGTGTTTGACTCTCCCCGCAATGGGACCATGGCTGAATATCTCGGCCACCACTATACCATCCGCAACGCGTCCTGCAACGGGTCGTGCGTTATCGTTCGCCGAGGGCTTCCAGATAATGCCTGTAGTCGCGCAGGTCGCGTTCGATGCAGTCGGATACGCGGTGGGTCGTGTGGTGCGCGTCATTGTACGGATCCCGTTCGAGCGCGATGTCGGCCAGGCGGAACGCGGTCACGTCCAAACGGCGGTGCGACAGTTTCACGTTGTCGAGGATGCCGGTGGGTTTGAGCCAGTCGAGGTCGAACTGCACGTTCGTGCCCGCCGGATGCAGCGTCTCCCCCGCATGGCCGGAAAGCCACATGCGCGCGTCGCTCGCCACGGAGACCAACGTCTTCCCCTGTTCGAGGCTTTCGTCGATCAGCCCGTTGCCCATGTGCGCGCGCAACGCCCACAATGAGAAGTTGTCGCCGTCGAGTCCGACCTTCCATTTGGGAATGTTGAGCACGGCCCGATAGTCGGCCTTGTGTTCGACGCGGTTGCCTTGCATGTCGGTGACGGTCATGCCGACCTCCAGCAGCTGGTGCTTGGCGGGGTTGAGTCCGCTGGTCTCCACATCCAGCCAGAGCAGTCGTTCCGGCTTGTCCCGTTCGTTCATGATTATCCTTCCTCCTGTTCGAGCCAGACCTGCTGGCATGTCTCGCATTCCCAAGCCGGCGAACCGTCGATCGGGTCGCATGGTTCGACGATGGTGCCGCAGCAGCCGCACCACGGGCCAAGGGATGGCATGAGTTCGTGCGGTTCGTCCCTGCCCGAGCATTCCGGCCCGCACGCCACGTCCTTCACGGCTTCGAGGATTTTCGTCATCCGATGCCGTTCCTGGAGTTCGTGCGCGTTGAATCGGCTTTCGCACGTCCACCCGCACTCGCATCGCCACGCACGCCCGTCCTCGCTGTGCATCCAAGCGTGCGCGGCCTGCTCCTTCAACGCGACATCGATTTCGTCACTGGTCACCTGCATCACACCACCGCCTTTCGCGCGGCGGCGAGGGCTATGCGCGCGAGGTCGCGGCAGTCGTGCCATGTCAGCGATTCCGTGGCATCGTGCATCGCCTCGGCGGCGGCTTCCACCTCAGTGTCGGTCGGGTCGGAGAGACGGCCGGCCTCGTAGGCCTCCTGCATCGAGGCGATCTCAAGGTCGCCGTAGTATTCCTCCAAGCCACTGACGTATTCTTTAGCTTCGGTTTGCGAGATGCTGGTCATGCCCACTCCTTCCATCTGCGCAATGCGCCGCCCGTTCCGTCGGTGACCCAGATGTTCCAGTAGCGGATCGCTTTGTCGCGCATCGCTTCGGAACGGGCCATCATCTCCGCGAAGCCATAGTTCGCCAGCAGGAGGGTCACGAGCATCCATTTTTTGAATCCGCACCTGCATTCGATGCGCCAGCACCATGCGTTTTCCACACGTGGCGGGATGTCCATCGTGTCCACGGACACGGTTCTGAGCATGGCCTTGGGTTTGCGCCCGCAGTCGGGGCAGCGGCTGATGCGACGGTAACGGTGTCTCATGATTCCTCCTTGAGAAGCGTGTTTCGCGCCGCCCGCAGGATGCGTCCGGCTTGCACGCGGTAGCCTTCGCGCCAGAGAGGCAACCGCTCGAACAGTCCCCTGCCGTCGTCCTCGTCGAATCCGATGTTGTTTCCGACGAACAACGCCAGCGCGGCGACGTCCAACTCCTCACTGGTCGGCTCGTGCCGCGCCCACCAGACGGCTCCTTGGACGAACGCCTCCCGCATGTCCTCGCTGGTGACGCCCTCGAGGTAGCGGAGCCTGCCCGGACGGTCGCCGGACGGCTCACGGCCCAGCCAGTATTGCGCCGGATAGCGCTCCTCCGCGACCTGTTCGGCGAGCGTTTCGATCGGACTGGTCATGATTCCTCCTTGATGAGCTGTTCGACCGCTTGGATGCAGGCTTCGAGGTCGTCGTTCTCCAACGCGGTCCAGAAGCGGTCGGCTCCGGCCCAATGGGATTCGCGCAACATGTCGAACTTGTCGGCCATTTCGGAGCAGCCGCCCTCCGGCATGTAGGCGAGAAGGTTCGGGCCGGCGTGCATGCGTTCCCGGCGCAGATACCACAACGCCTTGTTCAGGTCCTGCATGGGCTGGCCCTTGTGGCGGTGCCGCCACACGTATTTGACCGCGTTGCCTAGGCAGAAGTCGTACAGTCCGGACAGTTCGATGCATTCGAACGGGCCCAGTTCGTAGTGTTCGGGATGGTTGACCGGGTCGCCCATCATTCGCCGCCTTTCCTGATTTCGATATGGTCGATCGCTTCGAGTTCGCTCGGATAGAAGATTCTGTGTTCTCTGGTCATCTCGTTCGTGATCCTGACGTATTTGCCGTCTTCGTAGACGTACGCCCATGCGATGAGGCGCACCGGTATGCCGAAGAACCGTTGATGCAGATACCAGATGACACCGCCCGTCGGCGATTTGCGGAATCCGAGCCGCCTCAGGTCCGCGTACACGCCGCGGGAGTTCATCGCGTCGAGATACAGCACGTCGCTCACACTTCCTCCTTCACGTCTTCCATGTCGAGGATGCGGCGCATGGACGCGCGCAGCTCGTCCTCGCAGTCGTTCCACGTCTCTTCGGGGTAACCGCGGTATTCACAGATGTAGAAGCCCATGCGCAGCCAGGCGTTCATCTGCGCATCGTCGTTTTCGGTCATTTCGTCGTGGAGACGCTGCATGATCGCGTCGAACTCGTTTTCCGTGATGTTCATGATTCCTCCAAGATGATCCAGTCGGGATTCGTCCGGCACACCGCTTCGATTTCGGCCAGCACGGAACGCGAATGATGGTCCCGATACCATGCCGTTTCGCGCGGCAATGCGATGGGCACGCTGGTGGCGGGCCACGCGTCCAACACGGGACGGATCCGGTTCACGGCCTGCTGGCCGGTCAATCCGTCCAAGTCCTTGATGTCCAAGCCGTGGTCGGCCCACGGCCTGTAGTCGTTGATGCTGACGGTGATGCGCCGGCCGAACTGGCGGGCGTCCGACCATTCGCCGTAATCCTCCTCCTTGCAGAGGGTGGACACCGTGTCGTCGGGCAGGTCGGGCCTATGCACGTACAGGTCGATGCTCATTCCAGCACCTCCGTGTAGGTGCCGAGTTCGCCGTCGTACACCGCGTCGGCCAGCGAGTCCGCCTCGTAGATCCCGTCGTCCAACGCGCGCGATATCGCCTTGCTGAGCTGCGCGCGCGTGAAGATCTTCGCGTCATAGCCGCTCATCGTTCGTCTCCTTCCAGAATCCCGTCGGGCGTGCAGCTCATCGCCGCGACGCTGTTGTCCTGCCATTTGAAATTCGGCTCCTCGACGGTCAGGCACGTGTATTCCACACCGTCCACGACCGTGGAATGCACGCCCATCGTCTGCGCGGGTCGCACGCTCGCCTCGGCCAGCAGGTAGCCGCCCACGACGCTCAGCACGAGCGCCTGTATGAACACGACCACGACCGCGACCTTGGCCGCTATCGTCCAGTTCTCACCCATCGGTTTCCTTTCGTTTGTCCGGTATCTGTTTTCTGAGCCGTCCGCCCCACACGCCGCACGTGGCATAGCCGCAGGCGCGCGTCATATCGGCGTAGCGTCCGCATTCCACGCTCACGGGACAGTCTTTGCACGTGTCCAACGCGGCGCGAACGCCGCCCATGGTGTCGCCCAGTTCGGGGAAGAACAGGTCGGTGTCCATGCCCAGGCACGCGGCCCGCGTCCACCAATCCGAGTTTCCGTTTCCACGGTCGGCCACCACATGCCCCGTTTCGTGATTCTTTATGCGTGTCGTTCGCCGTTCCCGTCGAACACGACTCCTTGCTAGGGTCGGGTCGTAAACGCCGTTCAGAGGGCCGCCCATAGGATTCGCGTTCATATGATGTCCTCCACTCCGCGAATCCACCGGTAGCCGTAGCGCAGGCCGCGGGTGCAGATCGCCTCGCGGATGGAAGCGCCCGCGTCGCGCCCCTCGCGTCCGAACGCCCTCGCCGCCGCGTTCGCCGACGGGAACACCGCCACCAGCTCGCGCGTATCGGGATCCAACTGGCCGACCATCAGACTCGGGTCCGCCACGGCCGGCACGACCCGGCCGGCCGGCTTGTACTCGTATTCGCCCGCGCGCATCCGCTCGATCAGCTCGGTCTGCGCCATGCACAACTCCGTCAACCCGCTCATGCTTCGCCTCCCAACACATCCGACAGGGACAAACCATTGCTGCGGGCCGCGCCCGCGAAGCCCGGGCCGATACGCTTGGGCTTCGGTTTCGGCGGGGCCGATTCGAGACTGAAACCTCGCGTGCGCTCCACCGCCTCGCGCACCGCCCGCTCGAACGGCACTCCCCTGTTGACCGCCTCGCGCACCAATTTCGGTGCCGCGCCCGGCCATGACTGGTCAGGGGTCGCGCCGGCACGCTCCAGCGCCCGCTGCACGTCATAGTCCGACAGCTTCGACGCGGGACGGCGTTTGACGATCAGCTCCACCAAATCGCCCGGCCTGACCATGCCGAACTCATGCGGCGTGCCGTACCAGTCCGCCACCGCGTCCAAACATTCCGCCTTCGTCACGTCCGGCAGCTTGCCGTTGACGACCTGCGCGAACAGCACCGCGTCCTCAAGGGTCGCGTTGCGATGGTCCAAATGCTTGATCGCGGTCATCAGGTCCCACGCGTCAACCTGTGAGAGCATCGAAACCACCTCCGATCTGGTTCTGTAGCTGTTGTTGTTCCTGCTGGACGAGTTGTTCGCGGATGCGCCGGTCCTCGTCCCATTCCGCCTGCGCCCGCTGCGCCTTCGGCACATAGCCGCCGCCGGTGGGTTTGCGCGCCGGTTTGGGCTTGTTCTTCCACCCGCCGTCGTGCAGCCACCAGCGGGCCTGCGGCGGATTGTCCAATTGGGCGGCGAGCTGAGCGCCCGCGATGAGCGCCGCTATCGACGGACGGTCCTCCGTGCGGTGGATGACCTTGTGGAACTCGCGGCGGGCCGCGTCCTCGTAGTCGTGGTTCGGATACACCGCCCAGAACTTCTCGAAGTCGGGATCGCGGGGAATGACATCGCGCGCACGCGCGTAGGAAGGGTTATTACCACTCCCACTATCACTACTACTCCCTTTACTACTACTAGACGGATTTGTGTCAGGGTCTGTGAGTGTCTGTGAGGAACTCACAGTCGTTGAAATTCCGCCGTTTTCGCTGTAGGGATTTGTGTCAGGGTCTGTGAGTGTCTGTGAGGAACTCACAGTGTCTGCGCGTTCCTCACAGAATCGGCTTGGTTCGATCCCCAGTTCCGGGGGTGACTTGAGCGGGCACGCGCTCGGATTCGATATCTTCTGATACTCGCGGAACGTCGGTATCCACAACAGCCGCTTCCCCGCATACTCGTATCGGACGATGCATCCCACACGCTCCAATTCGTCCAACGCGGCCTCGATTCGCGGCAGCGCCTCGTTGCCGTCGTAGGGCATGCACGCGCCTCTGATGAGACGCGCGTTGTCACGGTTCACGCCGTTGTCCTGCACATAGCTCCACAGGCATTCGAACACGAATCTCGCATCCCACGACACGTTGCCCATGCTTTCGCTCTCGTAGAACTCAGGGCGGATGGTTCGTATTCTCATGGTTCGCTCACATTCTTTCCTGCGCAAGACGCATGGCCTCATCCATACGGTTGCCGACAACCCCGGCCGCATACCTGAACACCTTGTATCGCGGCAATCGACCGTTGTCGCTTTTCTCCCTGGCTATCTGGAACGCGTATTCGATGTACGATTCGGGAACATCGATCTTGAACCAGTAGCGCGCAGTGCTTTTCCAGTTATCAGGCAGAACGAAGCAATGCGTGTCATCCACGGCGGTGATCGATTGCCACATGTCCAACACCATCGAGACGTAATCACCCTCGTTCTCAATGTCCGCCTCCACCCATGAGCGCGTCATTCTCAGCAAGTCCCTGAATTTCAACGCGCTTTCCGACACATCGGACACCAGCGGCTCGTCCGGGTTGATGGACGATTTGCCTGAATTACATTCCATGCAGCACGCCACAAGGTTCTCAGCCTCGTCCAGCCCTCCGAGCGCTTGTGGCACCACGTGGTCGATGGTCAGTTCCACATCGCTCCTATGGCAGTACTTGCACGTGTAGTTGTCACGTCGAAGGATTTCGAATCTCAATCTTTTGGAAACAGCCATTCTTGTTCTCCTTAGAAAATGTCTGGATCGTCGTCGTGCCGGTAGTGGTATGCGGCCCACCGGTTGTATAGGCCCAACGCCTTGCGGCTTGACTTCTGGAATCCCGTGGCCCAGTCGGATTCGCCGCATGGACAGTGCAGATACCATCCGTAGGTGCCGATGCGCATGCCCCGCAGACGATCGTCGCGGCGCATCCACGTCCAGTTGTAGAAGTACTGGGACGAAGGAAGATGCCAGACCATTCCGCCTACGATGAATGGCAGACAGCGCTTCTGATAGGCGAGCTTCGGCATCTGCCCGCAGTAGGGGCATGGGAGCAGTCTCATACGAGTTCCTTTCAGCATGTGAGGAAGGTGGCGACGCATATGGTGAGGAAGAACGCGCCCAGGATCATCAGGAACCCGAACGCCATAGCCAAATCGAACGCGCCGGCGGTGTTCTCGAAGCAGCCCAATGCGGCCATGAATATGAGCGCCAGACCACCAGCGAGCAGGATCAGCGTGGTCAGTGCCGCGAGTATGGGCGCAATGATTTCACCCAAGCTCATGATCGGCCTCCAATCCATGCGATGAGCACGGTCAGGCCGACCAATAGCACGGCTATGACGGTCTGCATCATTCCTCCGCCTCCGTGTACGGGTTGACGGCCGAACTCATGCTGAACATGTGGCGTCCGCCCGCGTAAAAGCCCTCGGCCCACGCCTCTTCCCGCGCTTCGCGGATCAGGTCGGGCATCACATGGTCCAAGAACGCTTCGATGCCGAGGGCGGTGAGGAACCAGCAGAGCACGAACATGTAGAACACGGCCATGCCCGTATCGCCGTTGATGGTTTTGACCACGAGTCCTGTCAGCGCGAGCAGCGTCCACGCGAACTCCAACACGTAATGCCGGCGCACCCAGCTGAAGCCGCGGTCGAAAGCGTCCATGGCCTTCATCCAAGGTTTGCGATTGTCGTTCATGATTCCTCCTTGGTTTCCTCTTCCGGCCCCAACGGCAATCCGTCGTTGAGGATGACCGCGAACACGCGCAGCGGTATCCACACAAGGCCGAGCTTGGACGACTTCAACGGCTGGCTTACGGTGCGCGCGAGCGTCGCGAACGACGGTTCGCTGCGCTCGAGGAACCGGTCGAGCATGATGTCCTGCATAATCGCGTATTGGGATCCCATCTTCTTGACGCCGAATCCCTCGCGGTGTTTGATGAGCACGGCGAGCGTGGCATCGAGGTTGCCGGCCTCGTCCACCGCTTCGGACCATTGCTTATCGACTGCAAGCTCCTGAGTGTCCTTGCATTCGACGCACACACGCTGGCCGTGATGCCACACGTTGGTCAGGTCGCCTTTGTCTTTGTTGCCTGACAGCACCATGCGTTGGATCTGCCTGTCGTCCAATGCCCATTGAAGGTATTCGACCACGGCCGATTCCCACGCGGTGCCCTTCTTTTTCGACTTGCTCATTGAGCGTCCCTTTCCTTGTCTGAGATGAGACAGTCCAACTCGGCGGGGTTGATGCGTTCCAGATGGGTCTCTTCCGGGTTGACGTGGATTTTGTCGCTGGTCGCGACCGTCCACTGGTCGCCCCACAGCATGTCCGCGTACAGCCATATGCCTTCGGTTGTTTTGAGCCAGTAGTCGCCGTCCTCGTCTTGGTAGAATCCGGGTTCGAGTTTCGGTCTTTCCAATGTGGTCCGCGCCATCACCAGCCTCCTAGGTCGTGCGCGTCGTTGAACGACGCATGGTATTCGAGTGCTTCCTCTTCGCATTCCGGGCACGGCTGCGAACGGAACGGATACAGGCCGCATCCGTGCTTCGGGCACACATCCGGCTCGTCCAACGGCGGTTCAAACGGTCGGCTCATTGCTCCCACCGTCCTAAAATTCCGGTTCTTCGCTGCCGGCCGGCGCGCCGAAGTCCGCGGCTCCGCCGAACGTGCTGAACCCGCCAGACTGCTGGCCCCACGGGTCCGACGCGGCGGGACGTGACGCCTCGGCCATCGCGGCCTGTTGGCTGAACGGATCCTGTGGCGTGTTCGGCAGCGTCTGCTGGCCTTGCGCGGGCTGAGCGCCACCGAACGGACTGTTGTTCGAGAATCCCGGATTACCGCCGAAGCCCGCACCGCCCGAATAGCCCTGACCGTTGTTGCCCGCCTGTTGGCGTTGCACTTGGGCGGTCGCATACCTGAGGGACGGGCCGATCTCGTCCACCTGCAACTCCATCACGGTGCGGTTGCTTCCGTCGTTCGCCTGATAGGAACGCTGCTGCAACCGGCCCTGCGCGATGACGCGCATACCCTTGCGCAGGGATTGCGCGCAATGGGACGCCATGTCGTTCCACGCGCTGCAGCGCATGAACAACGCCTGCCCGTCCTCCCAAGAGTTCGTCTGCCGGTTGAACGCCCTCGGGGTCGAAGCGATGCTGAAGTTCGCGACCTGCGACTGTCCCGCCTGCCTGACCTCGGGATCGCCGGTCAGATTGCCGATGATCGTGAGAATCGTCTCGTTAGCCATGATTGTCTCCTTTCCTAGTTGCCGCGCAAAGGCACTATGACCGCGTCCACCGAATCCAGTTGGCCGCCCACATGCCACACGCAGTGCGCCTTGGTCGTCTTGAGCCCCTTCTTCGTCGGGGAAAGCCTCAACACGCCCTGATTCCTGAACGGGTTGATGATCTTGTCGATCAGATGTAGGAACTCCGGTTCGAACGCGACGTGTTCGAACCGTTTGATCGTCTTGTCTTTCTTGAACAGGTCGGCCATCGTCCGCCCGTTGCCCATGTCGCGCCATCCCGTGTGATGCTCGTCCGGCTCATGCCAGTAGGCCGCGTCGTACAATGGGAACGGCTCTTTGGATTCGCCGTGCAGCCAGTCCATGAACCGGCAGGAGCCGTCCATGTCGAGCGGAATGTACGCGCCATCCGGCAATTCGGGCACGCCTTTGAGATCCCAGCGGATGCATACGAAACGGTTCGACGCATACGCCTTCCCGCCGATATGCCAGATGTTTAACAGCTTGCAAAGATTGCCGGCCTTCAACAGTTTCAGCAGGGCCTTTCCTTGACGGTGGTTCAGCACGGCGTTGCCGTTCCTCACACCGGTGTTCTCGCTCATGATCGCCTCCCTTGTTTCGCTTCGTCCTTGTGCTGGCAGCTGAGCCAATGACCCCACCGTTTCGCGCAATCCATGCGCCCGCAGTCCGGACACAATGGAGTCACGCCGGGAGGAAGGCAGTTGATGCAGCTGCATCCGTTACGCTTGTCGTTGAAGGCCACTAGTCCACCTCGATCCGCGTGAACGGGGCAAAGAAAATGGGCACATGATGTCGCCGATTGTCTAAGCTCGCCCATCCGCCTGCGCCCCCCAGCAAATACCAGTCTTTGGCTTGGTCCAGAATCCAAACGTCGCCGTCCTTGTCCTTGTACAAGCCCGGTTCGGTTGGCATCGCAGGCGTATCGGGTTCGGTCGTTTTCGGACGCAGCGCATAATCGAACACCCAGTGTTTGCTGACATGCTGTCCACCGATGTTGCACCAATGCTCTTCGAAAAGCGGTCTTTCCATAGGGCCGCTGAGCTTGGCGAGCGGTTCGCTGTCACGGAAGAAGTGCACGATGTCGCCTTCCCGCACCTGCTCCCAGTCCTCGATGCGCTCCATCTCAGGCTCTTCGGGTTCGACGGCAGGTTCGTCCGGCTCGGGCTTCGCATCCCACACCACGAGGTTCTGCACGTCCTTGGTGAGGTGTTCGGCGGTCGTCGCGAAACCGGTGGTATTCGCGAACAGTACGACGAACTCGTCGGCCAGCCCATCGGCGTCACGCGTCACCACGCCGTACGTGTGCACGTTATCCTCGTACGCCACTTGGCATGCGGCGCACTGGCACACGCCGTTCGGACCATTGAACAGTTCGATGGTGCCGGCGCAATGCTCGCCGTCATGGTCGAACTCGGCCCACATGCCACGCTTCGCACACCTAAAATCAACCCGATTGCTCATTGCTGTTCTCCTTCGCTTGTTCGATGGTCCTCTGCGCGTTCTGCTGCGCCATCCGCTGCATCATCGCGTTCAGATACGCGATGACCTGCTCGGCCTGCATGTCGTTCAGATCGCTCGCCTTATGCACCTGTTGGCCCGCGAGCGCGTTCAGGTAGGCGTCGTGCGCGCCTTGCACGTCGGTGATGCCGACGGTTTTCAGGAGGGCGTTGATGGTTTGGGTTTGTTGTTCGGTGCTGGGTTTCGGCTGGCGGGGTTTCGGTGCTGGCTGGCTGTCGGAGTCTTCGGATGCCATGCCGAGGGCGAGTTGGATGCTGTATCGTTTCGCGTAGCTCATGGCCACGCCCCACGCCTGCATCGGGTTCGAGCCGCCCGTCGGCATCACGGGTACGTGGCCGCTCCATTCGGACCATTCCGCGTCGGGCTTGTCGCGTTCCCTGTAGCGGGTCATCATGACCGGCATTCGGCGGATGACGCCTTGCAGGTCCATCCAGTCCATCATCTGCATGTCGTTATCGACGCGCACGTGGTACTGTTCGTCGGCGACGCGCAGCGTGTCCGCGAGGGACGCGTACTTGTACTGGTATTTGCCCGCGTTCGCGGTCTGTGATTTCTCTACGATCGGCGCGGCCATCAGAGTTCGCCTCCCGCGGTGAGCAGCACGTTCGCCTCGGGCAGTTCGCTGCGCTCCCACATCTCGGCCTCGACCTGCTTGTCCATCGTGACCTTGACCGTCGGCAGGGAACCCGTGTAGAGTTCCACGCCGTCGGGCAGTTCGCCGCCGTTCTCCTGTACGAGGGAGTCGATGTAGCCTTTCTTCTTGGCCGGTTCGGTCGGCATGGGCACCGCGTACACGTCGTTCTCGCGACCATGATTGGCGAGCCACACGCCGTAGGCCATCTCGTCCTTGACCTTGTAGCCGCCGCCGGCGGAGCCGCGCGTGAGCGTGACCTTAGCGCCGACCTTATTGCCGATCATCGCGTTCACGGTCTCGCCGGGATCCAGCATGTCGGCCAGCTTCTCCTTGTTGGCCTTGTTGAGTTCCTTGGCCCGTCGTTCGATGGCGGTGCCGGCCGCGAGTTCCGCCAGGATCTCGCTTCGGCTGCGCGTGTCCTCGGGGCCGGTCAGGTCGATGACCCGGACGTTGTCCGGATATGTCTCATTCATTGTCGTTTCTGCCTTTCCTTACTGTGGTGAGTTTGTGTTCTTCGAGCCGCTGGTACATGACCGGATCCGAAAGCCTGAGCGCGTACCTGAAGTCCTTGTCGAACGTGAAATGCCAGAGAATGCGCGTGAACACGTCCGGCCTACGCGGTCTCACAACGCGTGGCTCCCGACGGTTTCGGCGAGCGCCATGACCCGCTCCACCGGCAGGACGACCGTTTCACGCTGCGCCGCGTGGGTGTTGACCATGCGTTCCAACTGCTCCATGTCCTCATCCCATTGGCGGCGCAACATCAGGCCACTCCTTGGTCATCGACACCAGTTCGGCCAGCATGCCCTGAGCGGCCATGCTCCGACGTTCCAAAAATTCGATGGCGTGCTCGACCGGTTCGCGCCACTGGTATGCCAACTGCAGCGCCTGCTGCAGATTCACCGGCACGACCTCGGTCATATCCATCGCGGACAGAAGGCGGCGTTCCGTATACAGATGCAGGTCGTCCTGCGTCTGGCGGGCCTCGATCACGGTCACGATAATTCGCCCGGAGCCTTCGACCACACGGTCTAGGACCTTGCCGAGCACGACGGTATCCTCGCCGTCCATGCGCTCGTACAGGTCGCCCGCCTGCAATGCGGTCACGTCCACGTGCGCGGTTTCGTTCGGATTCATAATCGTTTCTCCTTAAATGTCTAATAGGTTCCCGGTTCGGCGTACTTGAAAGCGTTGAACCGTTGCGCGAGTTGAACGCTGGAATACTGCTTCATGCGAAGCTCTCTTCCGTCGAGATCCACCGGCGTGCGGCATAGGTCGCCATACACTTTCTTGAACGATTTGAGGCTCATGCCGCATCGTTTCGCGGCTTCGCTTTCGTTCAACGCTTCGAACGCTATTGGCTCGTCGCTCATTCCATGTCCTTTCTGCGTAGTTGTTCCGCGAGTCTGACGCCCTGCTGGGTGAGCCGGTAGCGGCTGAATGGCCTGCTGCTGTCCTTCACCCGCCCGTCACGGTCAACGACCTCCACATAGCCCTTGCGTTTCAGTTCAGGCAGTCGGCTTCGCATGGTGCTGTCCCCGTAACGAATCTTCTTGTTCGGATGCTCGGCGTTGCCTAGCTCTTCGGCCTTCTTTGATATGTCGGGCGCTATCTGCGGTTCCCCGCTGGACTGCAACAGCGAATGAAGAGCGAGGACCACAAGCCTCCTGTTGGCCTTCACGTCCACCGATTCCGCCGCGATGAACGAGGTCTCGGGATCACCCGCACGTGCGTGCGCTATCTCATCGAACGACGGCTGGCTACTCATCGTCGTATTCCTGTAGAATGGGGCTGTTCACTTTCAATCTCCTTTCAAGTGGATACCGAACCCCGCTGGCACGGGGTTCACTTGTATTCGAGCGTGGACGGGCACCGATTCGAACGGTGTGCCGGCCGACAGTCCCAAACCGGAACGCTGCCGGACGGCGGCTAGCCATGCTTCCCGCCCGCCACCGCATGGCGGCAAGATATTCAGTTATGGGTTCCCTCACGGGAGTGCCCGGACGCGGATTCGAACCGCGAGCGCCCTCGCCGCACCGTTTCCGGTTATTGGCAATGCCCGCCATCCGGACAAGGTTCGGGATGGCGGCGGAGTTAGGAGTGACACCTGTTGAGAGGTGGCGCGACGTTCTGGGCGCGTCCACGTACCGGCTGTGACGCCGGTTCCGGGCAAGGCCCTCATATGAGGGCTGGAATGCCGTTATCGCCGATATGTTCGATGATGTTCGGAATCATGCCGCCACATCCAATTCGCCTTGGCTTGTGCCGTAGATGAAACGGCGGATGAACCAGTCGATGCCCTTGGGGGTGAACCTCGCGTAAGGCGCGCACTTCCTCCCGTCCCTGCGGACGAACTGGCGCTGCACCAGATATCCGGGCTCGATGGCCTTCACTGTCGGAGCCCTGCCCTTCATGACGATGTATCCGCTGCCTTGCAGCAGGCCATACACCTTGTCCCGGGTCATGTCCTTGTCGAGCGTGCGGAAATGCCTCGCGGCCTCGGTGATGCTCAATGTGCCGTCCGTGGAGAGGAACACGTCGCCCAACGCGGCCTTCGGCTCCAACTCACGGTTACGTGCCGTGAGCGTGCGGTTCTCGTCGCGTTCTTCTTTTAACGCAGTCAGCAGCCTGATGCCGAACTCGGGATCGTTCAGCACGTTCTCGATGGTCGCCGGCGTCGCGTAAGCACCATGCCTCTGGATGCTCGGCAGCACCTCGTGGTTCACCCAGCGTTGGAAACGAACCACCATATTGCGCGTGGCCTCGTCTTTGATCGCGCCGGATCGACGGTTGTTGAGAGCGTGGTTCAATCCGGGGAGCGTGATTACGCTGGCTTCCTGCGGTCCGCCAAGGGTGGGCACAATGTGCCTACCCTTTTCATCGGCATCTAAATTACGGAGCATATCCTTCGCGGATTCATAGCCGAGTTTCTTGGCGATGGGGCCTGCCACGAACAGCGGTTCGTCGGTGTCCACTTCAAGGGCGGTGATATCCACGCCCTCGAACGTGAGAGTCAGTTCGCTGCTCATCGAATCTCCTTTCCATTCGCGTATTGTTCGATGGTCAGAATGTCCTCGTGGACCGCAAGCGTTTCGGTAAGATCGTCCAGCGCCTGATTGAACCGCCTGTCGAGTTTCTTCATTTCGCAATCGGCGTTGGTGCAGTAGTCCGAATGAAGCCGCTTCGGAACGCGGTTGTTCGCCGCCACGGCCATAAGGCGCATTTCAAGGCAGACCGTCGATAGAATCCCGAAAGACCTCACGAGCGGCAGCAGCTTGTCCAACTCCCCGTTGTTAAGCGTCTTCTTGATTCCAACCAGCGAGTCGGCAACCATGTCAACCCCGTTGCGGTAGACGCGCATGTTCTCCTTGGAGTTAGCCAGTGGACGGAACCGCAAAGACCTGTATTCAACGCCTTCCATGAAGCCTTGAATGCGTTTGATGATGCCAGTTCGATTGGAGACGGCTACGGTATTCGCGGCGTTCATGCGGCCACTTCCGTTTCCATCTGGCTGGCGTTGGCGAGCGTGGTCGGTCGAACCTTGCACACCTCGCCCGGCTGGAAACCGAACGCCTTGTACAGGCCGACGATCATCGCCGGAGTAGCCACGTTCGTTTTTCGAGCATTGTTGAGAACGCTTTCGCTTACGCCTATAGCGCCGGCGAACGCCTCGACTGTCCGTAGGCCGCTCATCTTCTGGGCACGGTCGAGAAAACCGTCATTGAACATGAGCTTTGCTTCTGCCATAACACCCCTTTCCTTGTGCGGTAGTCTTAGAGTGAATCATTTCGTGATTCGTTCTGCAACAGAATGTACCACCATGAAACGTTTTGTGTCAAGATAAATCACACGCCGGCGTGTCTTGACAAGAATCAATAAATCATTCATAATGAAACACATGAGTAAAAAAACATGGCTTGAAGCCGTAACACATGCAGACAATGCCAACGTGATAGCCGCCAAAACCGGCATCACCCGATCGACCGCTTGGCGTCAGTGGAATGATGACCTGAACTTCTCAGCCGAGAACGTCATTAAAATCGCCCGCGCCTTCGGCGCTGACCCCGTTGATGGACTGATCGCCTTCGGATACCTAGAGGAATCGGAACGCAACATGTCCGCCATGACAAGCGCCCTACGAAACGCGACGAACGACGAGCTGATCAACGAAATGGCCCGACGCATCAACGACTACCATTCGCAAGGCGACTACAGCAGCTCGTTCGACAGCGAGACCATCCACGTCGAGCCCGACATGGAGGTGGACCCGACCACCATCGACGGTAAAGATTTTCCAACCTACGGAATCGCCGCTAACATCGACGAGAACAGGGACATCGAATCGGAGACACCGACGGAGGGCTGATTGAGACAGGGGGAATTGGAGAAGAAGGCCATGCGAATGGGGTTGCTCATCATCGAACAGCCCCTTGCGCGAGGCAACGGCCTATATGATTCACGGCACGGCGTCATCTACCTGCACGACGGACTCAGCCCGAACCAAAGACTCTGCGCGCTGCAGCACGAGATCATCCACGCCGAACACCACCGACGAGGCATGCAGGTGGGCACGTTGAGGGAGGAACGCCTCACCCGCAAGGAGACAGCCCTACGGCTTATAAGCCAGGCCGACTATGCCACCGTCGAACAAATGTACGAGGCCGACGTATGGCACATGGCCGGCGAACTCGGCGTCACCGTGCAAGTCTTGGAGGACTACCGGCAACAACTCAGCATCCTCATATAAAATATCCAGCAAGCGCCCCGCCACCGCGCGGGGCATTCCCATATCAGAGAGAAGGAGCCGACATGGAGACACTCGTAATCGCGTTGATCGTGGCCGTCGTGGCGTTGGGCGTCATGTTCGTCATCGTCAAGCAGGCGGTCATGGACTCGATCAGGGAAAGCGGACTCGCGAAGGACATGCGCCGCGCCGCCGACGCGCTCGAACGCATGGCACCGCCCGCCGCAAACAAAGGTGAGAAGAAATGACCGAGCCGACGCAGCAACCGGCACCCACTCCCCAGCAGCCAGCGCAGAAATACTACACGCGCCCGGCCCAAGCCGTGTTCCAAGCGCTCAAACAATGGGCGGAACAACATACGGAGAACCCGTCCGCCAGCGACGTGACGATGGAACTGTCGGCCACCATCAACGGCAGGAGCTTCACCGCGTCCATATTCCCGAACGGCGACGACTGCGTGGTCACGATCAACGACCCGACCATAGCGCCCATCGTGTTCGACGGCATCATACGTGCGGTGGAGGCGTCCCCGACCGCGGCACAGACGCGAAAGAACAGGAAACAGCTGACGATGGCCCTCGCCACACTCGGCATCATCGTGTTCATCGCACTGGCGGTAACGATCGGTTCGACGGTCGCGCAGAAGCGCCACGAGGAGCAGGTGAGCGACAGTTACGGCAGATGCCTCCGGCAAGAGATGGTCGGCGGAGACCCATCGAAATGCACTGAATGGTTCTTCGAGAACTACTGATGAGCCAGATTCACCCGGCCCCGCTTCGGCGGGGCCTTTCTCGCATGTCCGGGCGTGTCGCGCCGCACTCCCGCGTCATTTGTCATGCGTTTGTCAAACACGGATACGAAAAAGCCCCTCTCGGAATATCGTCCAAGAGGGGCTTAATCGTTGGAAACACTGGGTTTCCTAGTGGGGTGGATAACGCGGCTCGAACGCGCGACCTTCTGAACCACAATCAGATGCTCTACCGACTGAGCTATATCCACCATTATTGAGTTATTTCGGTGAACCGAAATCCACACAACAGATGGATACTATACATGATTTCTCGGACGGGCACTACCACGGCGTGTACAGCGTGTCGCTTCACGCCGTTTCCGCCTCCGATCGCCCTCATACCATACCCCGCCGCATACGATTCCCAAGCGCGGCCTGCACAGGGCGCATGGCACAATATTGCGTATGAGTGAAATCGACCGCCCGCTGGGCACTCCCCTTGGTTCCCGTCCGACCCGCATCCTGTTCCTCGGCTCCGGCGAGCTGGGCAAGGAGGTCACCATCGAGCTGATGCGGCTTGGCGCATGGGTGTGCGCGGCCGACTCCTATGCGGGCGCGCCCGCGCAGCAGGTGGCCCACGAGTCCCGTGTGCTGGATATGGCGAACGCCCATGCGCTGCAGGCGCTGTTCGACGAGGTTCGTCCGGATATCATCGTGCCCGAGGTGGAGGCCATCGCCACCGAGGTGTTGACGAGCGCGGCGGCCCGCGGCGCGCAGGTGGTGCCGAGCGCCGAGATCGCGGGGATCTGCATGGACCGCGAGCGCCTGCGCGTGCTGGCGCATGAGGAGTTGGGATTGCCGACGACGCCGTACCGTTTCGCGGGTTCGCTCGATGAGTTGCGCGAGGGGGCGCTGGCCGTGGGCTATCCGTGCGTGGTCAAGCCGGTGATGAGTTCCTCCGGCCACGGCCAATCCATTGTGCGCGGGGCCGATGCGATCGACGCCGCGTGGACCGAGGCGCAGGAGGGCCGCCGTGCCGCCGGCGAGGGCGATGTGTCGCGTGTGATTGTGGAGGCGTTGGCGCCGCTCGACTATGAGCTGACGGTTCTGACGGTGAGTTCCAGCGCTGGCATCGCGGCCTGCGTGCCGATCGGTCAGCGTCAGGAAAGCGGGGATTACCGCGAGTCCTGGCAGCCGGCCTCTACGCCCGGCGCCGTGTTGGACGAGGCTCGGCGTATCGCCCGAGCCGCCGTGGAGGGTTTGGTGGCCAAGGCCAAGGCTTCCGGCGAGACCGGGTGGGGTGTGTTCGGCGTGGAGTTGTTCGTGCTCACCGATGGTTCGGTGCTGTTCAATGAGGTGTCGCCGCGTCCGCACGACACCGGCATGGTGACGATGGCTTCGCAGCGTTTGAGCGAGTTCGCCTTGCACGCCCGTGCGATTCTGGGATTGCCTGTGACCGAGGGGCATGTGGCGTTGGCGATGCCGGAGGGCGCGGTGGCCGCGAGCCATGCGATCGTGGTAGCGGGCGACGGCGAGGCGGTGTTCGGCGATGTGGCGCAGGCGTTGGCCGAGCCGGGGACGGACTTGCGTATTTTCGCCAAGCCCGAAGTGCATGGACATCGCCGTATGGCGGTGGCGTTGGCGGTCGGCACCGATGAGACGGACGCCCGCGCCAAGGCCGGCCGTGTGGCCGACGCGCTGACCATCACCGTGGAGTAAGAGGCCTTGCCCCAAGCCGTCCGACGGACTTCGACCGGCCCGTCGGGCGTCTGGATTGCTTACGCATCAATGCCGGCCGTCTCGCAATAGCCGCTTCCGACCTCCAAACCAATCAGCCGATACTTTCCGACCGGCGGCCCTTCTGCTTCGACCGGATTGATTGATTCGCACGCACGATGTCGATGTCCGCAGTCGATGTCCGCACTGTGTACGCCGTCGGCCGTGAGGTCGGGGCGGGTTATAGACTGGATATCGAAAAGTACTCTTTTTGACACGGAAGGATTCAGCATGACCGCTGAAGCAAACGTCGGAGTAGTCGGTCTGGCCGCCATGGGCGGCAGTCTCGCGCGCAATCTCGCCCATCACGGCAACACCGTGGCGGTGTACAACCGCTCCTACGGCCGTACGGAGAAGCTCATCGCCGAGCACGGCTCCGAAGGCGAGTTCCGCCCCGCCGAAACGTTGGAGGAGTTCGTCGCCAGCCTCACCAAGCCGCGCACCGCGATCATCATGGTGAAGGCCGGCGAGCCGACCGATCGGATGATCGACGCTCTGGCCGATCTGATGGAGCCGGGCGACATCATCGTCGACGCCGGCAACGCGTACTTCCCCGATACGATTCGCCGCGAGAAGGCGATCCGCGCCCGCGGACTGCATTTCGTGGGCTGCGGCGTGTCCGGCGGCGAAGAGGGCGCGTTGCGTGGCCCCTCCATGATGCCCGGCGGCACCGAGGAGTCCTGGACCACGCTGAAGCCGATTTTCGAATCCATCGCCGCCAAGGCGGAAGGCGAGCCCTGCGTGACGCATATCGGCGCGGACGGTGCCGGCCACTTCGTCAAGATGGTGCACAACGGCATCGAATACTCCGATATGCAGCTGATTGCCGAAAGCTACGACCTCATGCGCCGCGGCTTGGGGTTGGAACCGGCCGAGATCGGCGACGTGTTCGAACAGTGGAACGCCACCGAACTGGACTCCTATCTGATCGAGATCACCGCCGAGGTGCTGCATCAGGTCGACAAGAAGACCGGCAAGCCGCTGGTCGATGTGATTGTGGACCATGCGGGCATGAAGGGCACCGGCACGTGGACCGTGCAGTCCGCGCTGGATCTGGCCGTGCCGGTCACCGGCATCGGCGAGGCCGTGTTCGCCCGTGGCCTCTCCTCGCAGACCGAGCTGCGCGATGAGGCCGTCAAGCGTGGATTCGCCGGCCCCGACGGTTCGCTGAACGTGGCCGAGGCCGATCGTCAGGCGTTCATCGACGACATCCGTCAAGCGCTGTACGCCTCCAAGATCGTCGCCTACGCGCAGGGCTTCAACGAGATCACGGCTGCCGCGAAGGAACATGATTGGGATATCGATCTGGCCGCGGTGGCGCGCATCTGGCGCGGCGGCTGCATCATCCGCGCGAAGTTCCTCAACCGCATCTCCGACGCCTTCGAGTCGGGCGAGGCGAATGTGTCTCTGCTGTTCGCCCCCTACTTCAAGGAGGCCATCGAGAACGCGCAGGCCGCATGGCGCCGTGTGGTGGCCCGCGCCGCCGAATACGGCGTGCCGACCCCGGTGTTCGCCTCGTCGCTCTCCTACTTCGACGGCCTGCGTTCCAAGCGCCTGCCCGCGGCTCTGATCCAGGGCCAGCGCGACTTCTTCGGCGCGCACACCTATGGCCGCATCGACGCCCCCGGCGTGTTCCACACGCTGTGGGCCACCGAGGACCGCGAGGAGATCGAGGCCTAAATACCGGCCTCGTCATCGGATAGTTTCGCCGCCATCGTCCGCCATGTTTCACGGCACCTTCTGACACCCGACGTCAGAAGGTGCCGTGAAACATGGTGGACGTTCGTGTTTCACGGTACAAACCGACGAGCCAACGTCAGAAGGTGCCGTGAAACATCGTTTGTAAGCATGTTTCACGGCACCTTCTGACGCCACCCACCGGCCCAAACGCCTGTCATGAAAAATGACCACATCGCTTTTTGCTCCGTGGACGCACGGCTATAATCATCCGCGGACATGTGAAGGGGGAATGCATGCGGGCGAACACGTTGGCCATTGTGGATAACGACGTATGGGTGCTGTCCGGTCTGATGTCTTTCTTCAGCGCACGGTTTCCGCAGCTCGACATCATATGGACGGCGACCGATGCCGATAGCGCGCTGCAAAAACTGCACGATGGGCAACGTCCGAACGTTCTGCTGACCGACATCTCAATGGGAAACGTATCAGGCATTGAACTTATCCACCGGATTCGCCAGCAAAACTCCCATCTCGGCGTCGTTGCCATAACCGCCTTTCCGATGGAACAGTACGCCCACGCCGTTGCACAAGCCGGAGGCCAGGCGCTGGTCAGCAAACAGTACCCTCAAAAAATCGCGGAGGCGGTGTTATCCGTAGGACAAGGCGGAGTAGGCGAACCCGTTGGCGAAATCGTCTTCCCGACAGCGCAACAAGCGTTTGACATTGCGTCGGCAAGCCAGCCCACAGGCATCGAAACACTCTCCCCCATGGAATCGAGAATCGTGGAATTATGCGCCCAAGGAATGACCTCCGTCGAAATCGCCCACACGCTCGGCAAAGCCGTCGCCACGGTCAATACGCATCTGCAACGCGCATTGGAAAAAACCGAAGCGCGCAACCGCACGCATCTAGTCGTCCTATGGCTCGAACGGCAGCATCATTATGGCAATTAAAAATAAACTTTCTCTGATATCGATTCGAAAAAACTTAAGCAGGTTTATTCCTGTCATATCGCTCCCTCACGTTGAACACTCTTACATGCTATTTTTCTCAATATTGGCAATGGTCTTCGACGGGTATGTCATCATTATCGCAAGATTGACTCGGCCTATCAACACAGAGGATTGGTGCTGGTTTTGCATATACATGTTGCTTTGCTCATTACTTTCGAAATTTCCTCGTTTTTCCAGCAGTGCAATAATCTTGCTGTTATCAGTACTTTGTCTATTCCCTGATCTTGGCGATAACCAGTACATGTTTGCTGGCATCATCATTACATTTGGCATATTCGCATATACCATGTCAATTCTTGCCGTGGGAATCATTTCTGCGCTAACAGCTGCGATCCTGTTCTTTTCAGAAATATATTACGAAAAAACATTATCTGCCGCATTAGTAACAGTTCCAATTTATCTTATTGCCATTGTCGTTGGATACACTTGCAAGCTTAACCGGGAAATCTCATTGGCTAGAGAGCAGAACGCCAAAAAGGAAGCCGAGCTGCATGCTCAACTGCACATATACCAGCGCAACCTACGTTTAGCTCGAAATCTGCACGATACGGTTACGAACAATCTCAGTTACATCATCTCCATAGCCGACGCACAGGAAGGGCCGATGTGGAGAAATATTTCCACAAAAGCCAATGAATCATTCGACACCACGCATGAGGTTATCCGACTATTGCATGATACCAACGCCAAGCCAGCACTATTTCAGGGAACCATTCATTCGCTGATCCAACAACAACGTGCGGAGCTGGAACAACTTGACATCCATGGATACTATGAAGTGGATCAGTTCGACGAGAACATTCTCACCGAAGAGATTCGCCATGAGATGGCGCAACTCATCGGCGAGATTTTCAAAAACGTATCCAAGCATGCTGACACCGTTCATAAGGAATTCCTTTTCATCCTTCGCTGCCGACCACTCATGGTGGAACTCATTCAGATGAATACCGTTTCCCCAACAGCACACCCACTTTCCCGCGGCCACGGGCTGGCACTGCATCGTGAAATCATTCAGGCATTAGGCGGTTCGTTGACCACGCAAACGGAAGACAACACATGGACGTTGCATGCCGTCTTCCCCATCGATGGTCATCCGTCGGAGTCAACGGCGCTAGAACACACGGCACAACAGCGATAAGGGCTCACCAATCTCTGTGGTGTGTTTACCCTACAGAGATTTCACTACAGGCATTTCATTCTCCGCGTCATACCCATCTATCGTGTGACGGACGACCATCGTCCTCGATCGGCGCGACCGCACGTAGTCCGCAGCGGTCCGATTGACCGAGGACATCCCCGTTGGCGATCGCATCGCCACCCAGAACCGCAGAATTATGAAGAATGGCAACAAGTTAGTGGCTGCAGCGTTGTCCGCGTTGCTGCTGTCGGGATGCGCGGCCTGCGGAAATCCCACTTCGGACTCCGACCAGGTCACAGACCCAACGGTGAATTCCGATTCGACGAATACGGTGACGGTGACCAGCGGCACACTGGCACCCACAATCTCCGCGCAGGCCACCGTCATATCGAATACGGCGTTCACGCTCACGGCCTCGGCGCAAGGTGTGTTCCAAGCCTCGGCGAAGGTCGGAGACGTCGTCAAAGCCCAGCAGGTGCTGGGTTGGGTGGATTCGACCCCCATCACGTCACCGGTCGAGGGCACCATCGTCTCGGTCGCGGGATCCGGCGTGACGGTTCCGCGCAACTATCCCGTCGTCACACTGACATACAGCGGGTTCGCATTGCAAACCGACGCGACCCGTCTGCTGCGCATGACGGATTCATCCGACAATCTCAGCGGCAAATTCCAAATCACCAACGGCGAGGGACCGACCTCCTGCGCGGCCGTCGTCCCCTCACAGCAGGCGGCGGAATCCTCAACGGACTCAAGCAGCGGCACCGCAGACGGCAACTCCACAGACGGCAGCGGCGATCAATCGACGGCCGGCAGCATCGCCTATAGTCCGACGGCGGAACCGTCGCGCGTCATTCCCATCTCCGCGTATGTCAAAGACCCGGATGACGCGAGCGCATCCGGCGGAACCGACGATGGCGGCGAAGCATCCTCGAACGGTGATTCGGCCTCCGATAACGACGCTGCCGCCAGTGGCGATCCCGCCTCCGCAGGCGGCACGGGCTCCGGCAGCGGCACCGCATCATCCGGAAACGCCAACTCATCAACAGACGGGGGCAATAGCTCCAACGGATCCGCCTCCGCAGCGCCGTCATCATCCACCACCATGGCCTGTCTGGTCGGCAAAGACATCGACGTGCGCGAAGGGGAAAGCGGCACGTTGGTGCTCACCGCATCCGCGACCCAACCGTCGCTCCTGCTGCCTGTGTCCGCAGTGGCGGGACGCAGCGGAAAAGGCACCGTGACCAAAGTCACCGACGACGGCCAAGAGCAGGTATCCGTCGAATTGGGTGCCAGCGACGGCGCGCGCATCGTCATCACCTCCGGCTTGTCGGAAGGCGACACGGTGCTCGCCACCGCACCGAATCTGACCGTCAAACAAACCCAGTAGCCAACCGACATGAATGATATGCTGATTTCCGCGCGCCATCTCACCGCGCATGTCGCGTCGACGGGCAAACACACGCTGCGCATTGTGAACGACGTGTCGCTCGACATCCAACGAGGCGAATCCTATGCGATCGTGGGCAAATCCGGTTCAGGCAAGACCTCGCTGATTTCGATTCTCGGCCTGCTGAACGCGCGCTATTCCGGCGATCTCATGTTCGACGGCAAGAATATGCGCTCCATACCGGACCGTGAACGCGCCGTGGTCCGCTCCACACGCATCGGATTCGTATTTCAGAACTATTCCCTGATTCCCCAGCTCAATGTGTGGCAGAACGTCGCGCTCCCCATGCAGTACGCGCGCAAAGGATCATCCTCACGCCGCAAACACCGCGCCTTGGATTGCTTGCGACAGGTGGGATTGGATGCCCGCGCCGCGGATCGGCCCCGCACGCTGTCGGGAGGCGAACAGCAGCGTGTGGCCATCGCGCGGGCGATGGTATGCGCTCCCGACCTGCTGATCTGCGACGAACCGACCGGAGCGCTGGACAAGGATACGGGGGACGCCGTGATGGAGTTGCTGATGAGGCTGGTACGGACGGAAGGGCGCACGCTGGTCATGGTGACCCACGACACCGATATCGCCAAGCTTTGCCAGCATCAGCTGCGCATGGACCGGGGGATAATCACACCATGCTGATCATGATGCTGCGGGACCTGCGTCTGGCCCCTATCCGCACGGCGCTGACCGCCGTCAGCATGCTCATCGGCGTGCTCGCGGTCGTCGGCGCGTCGCTGGTGGGCACCATAGGCAGCACATTCCTTGAGGCGACGAACGCTCAGATAGCGGGACGACCGGCCTCCTACCTGGTGTCGGTCGAAGCTCCGAAAGGACTGGATGCCGACCAGATGCAGGCATTCGCCACGGCGCTGGCCGATGCGGATGGCGTGGCGATGGCACCGGTGGTCACATTGTCGGAAGGTCTGACCATCGTCCCCTCAGACGGCGGAGGAACCATCATTCCCAGCACCGTGTCCGAAACCGTGCTCACCACGTCGAGGTACCGCGACGTCTACCTGCTTCCTCTTGTCTCAGGGCAATGGTTCTCGGCGGAATCCGACGCCGCGGGATTGCAGATCGTCGTCAACGAGGCCGGGCAGAATCGGTATGGCGGAGTCGGCAGCACGCTCTCCCTCACCTCGCAGGGCACTCAAACCGTGACCTCCGCCACGGTGACCGGAGTCATCAACGACGCCGACGACTCCCCTCGCGTCTACATCAACGCCACCTCGTTCGCCATGTTCGAAACCCAATTATGGGAGCCGCAATCCGTCGACGTGTATGCGCATCCGCAATCCTCCGGCAGCACGGCCAACGACATCTCGTCGCTGGTGTCGGACATCGCGTATGACTCGTTCTCGGGATCCGCGACCGGAGTGCAGCGCATCGACAACAGCGATTCGTATACCGAAGTGCTGAGCTACCTGCAAACCGCGTTCGCGGCGTGTGCCGCGCTGTTGTTGGCCATGGCGGCGCTGGGATTGCTGAACATCGGCTTGTCCGATATCGAGCAACGCAGCCACGAGCTGCTGATCCGCCGGGCTTTGGGAGCGTCCCGAACGCATGTGATGCTGCTGGTTTCCGGCTCAAGCGTCATTCTGTCCCTTATCGTCGCGGCGGTGGCGATCACGTTGTCCATGGCGTTCGTCGCGTTCATTCCTTCGATATTGCCGGCGGACAGTCCCATACCGCATCCCTCATATCCGTATGACGCCGCAGGCTATGCCCTTGCCGGCGCCGTAGTCACCGCACTGCTCGGCAGCGCCGTTCCCGCAGTCAAGGCCGCGCGTCTCGAACCCGCGATGGCATTGCGCTAGCAGCGCGTTATCTGTCGTAATAACCAATTCAACCTAAGGAGAATATGATGCGCATATCACGCACGCACGGTATCGCGGCCACAGCAATCGCTCTCTGCATGGCCCTTGGCCTCGCCGGATGCACGATCGGCGGGCAGACGAACAGCAACGCCTCGACAGCGGACCAGCAGACCACCGAGGACGGCTCGGCAGATGGCTCGACATCGAAGTTCCTCGATGCGGACGGCATACAGAAGGAATACGCTTCGACGCTGGAAAATCTTGAATTCCCCGACGGCTATACTCCGCCGGACAAGATGGACACTTCAGGCGCGACCCAATTCGAACAGGGTTCCGGAGAATCCTCGGCCTCGTTCATATGGATGTGCGCGTGGGAGGAGGATTGGCTGAACAGCTACGCCACCAACGAGCAGGAGGCGAGCTCTGCTTTGCAGCAGTTGAACAAGGCCAAAGACATGCCGTTCATGCAGTCGGACCGGGTCGACGAGCCGACCCGCGACATGCTGCAGAGCAGGCTTGATAAGGCGGCCATGTCGGACCCCTCCGGCATACAGCAGGATGTGGATCTGAACTGCTCGGCGCAGTAGCGATTCCTCTCCCACGTCAATCGGGCGTCAGGAGGCGCCGTGAAACATGGCGGACGTTCGTGTTTCACGGTACAAACCGACGGACCAACGTCAGAATGTACCGTGAAACAGCACCGATTGGAATGTTTCACGGCACATTCTGACGGAACGCCACAGCTACAGCAGACTGGCCGCGGCGGTGTCGATCAACCAAAGCAGTTCGTCGGCGGCGTCGGCGTAGGAGCTGGGAGCCGCCGGATTGCGCGGCGCGGCGAACGCTTTGGCCACAGCTTCGGCCTTGCGGGTTTCGGAGGTGAACACCCAGGTGCGGTGCGCCCTGGCAATCATCGGCACGGTGAGCGTGACGCGCAGCGGCGGCGGCTTGGGCGAATCGCGCACGCCGGCGACCAGCGTGTGCGGATCGTCGATCAGCACCTCTTGCTTGCCTGGGAACAGCGAGGCGAAATGCGCGTCCGGTCCGACGCCGAACATCAGAATATCCAGCTGCGGATCCTCTCCCAATTCCTCAATCAGTTCTCGCTGGTAGGCGGCCGCGGCCTGGGCCAGCACGGCATCGGTCCGCTCCTCGTCGGCGGCGGCGATCTCATCCGCCGAACGCACGTCCGCCGGCATCTCATGGATATTCGCTTCAGGCAGGCGGCCCGATTCCACCAGCGCATCGAACAGCGCCTCCCGCGCCTGCTTGGCGTTGCGATCGCTACTGTCGGCGGCCACGAAACGCTCGTCGCCCCACCAGATATGCACGCGGGACCAGTCGACGGCCGCGGCGAGGGGGCTCTCCCCCATCACTTTGAGCACGTAGATGCCGTCCGTGCCGCCGGTCACGCCGATGTCGACGCGTGTGCGGCCCGGTTCGGCCAGCAGGTCGGTGATGGTGAGCAGCGTGCGCGCGGCCACGGCTTGCGCCAGCGTTTCCGGATCCGGATAGACGATGGTCTGTCGAACGCTCATTTGCGCTTCCTTTCGTTGCTTATCGCTGCGGGTGGATGAGGTCCCAGCCGCGGGTGAGCACTTCGGCGTAGACCTCGTCGGGGTCGAGACGGCGCAGCTCCTCGCTCAGACATTCCTCCAAGGTGCGGGCCGGCACGGAGATGGTCTGCGGCGCCTGACCGGGTGTGCTGATCGTGGCCACGCCCTCCTCCACTGAGGGGCGCTCCAGACTGAGCACGCCGTCCGCGCGGGTCAGATACACGCCGGTGACCGCGTCGGAGCCGGGCACGTCCTCGATGGTGACGGACACGCCGAGTTTCAGCCGCAGCCATGCGGCGAGCATGGTCATCGAGATGAAGTCCTTCGGTCCGCTCACCTTCGCCGAGATGATCGGCAGATGCGGCGGCTGGTCCAGCATGGTGGCGATCATCGCGCGCCATACGGTCAGCCGGGTCCACGACATGTCGATGTTCTGGCTCGACCAGTTGCGGCGCAGATCCTCGATGGTGCGGGCCGGATTGCTGGAACGTTTGGCGTCGGTGATGCGGCGGCGGGCCATCGCGCCGAGCAGGTCGGTTTTCGGATTGGCCGGCGCTTCGGTCGGCCACCAGGCCACCACGGGCGCGTCGGGGACCAGCAGCGGAATCACCAATGTGTCCGGATGGTGCACAAGCCCGCCGCGCGGTCGCAGCACGATGATCTCGCCCGCACCGGCATCCGCGCCGAAACGGATCTCCGCGTCCAGATTCGACCGCCCGGACTCGCTGGCCGCGTCGACCGCCATACCACCCTGCGTGTCGACGAAAACCTGGGTTTTGCCCGTCCGTCCGCCTTGCGCGGCCCGCCCGTCGGCGACGGCCTCGGGTTCGGGTTTCGCCGCCGCACGGGCTTTGCCGGCATGCGGCACCACGGCGATCACACGGCAGGGATGCTCGCGGCTGGCGTTGTTCGCGAGCTCGAGCGCGTGCTCCAGCTCGCCCTCGTCGGTGGCAATGAGCAGGGTGAGCACGCGGCCCAACGCCGCTTCGCCACGCTCCTCGTGCAGTTCGTCGATTTTCGCCGCGATCTCGCGCGTGCGGGTGTTGTTGAGTTCGATAATCATGGCATCCTCCACTGGCGTCCGTCGCGGGCGAGCATCTCATCGGCTTCGGCCGGTCCCCATGTTCCGGAACGGTAGGGTTGCGGCTGGCCGAGTGTGGACCAGAACTCCTCAATCGGGTCGAGGATCTCCCAAGAGAGTTCCACCTCGCGGGTGGTCGGGAACAAAGGCGGATCGCCGAGCAGCACGTCGAGGATCAGCCTCTCATAGGCTTCGGGCGAGCTTTCGGTGAAGGAACGGCCGTAGCTGAAGTCCATCGACACGTCGCGCACCTCCATCGAGGTGCCGCCGGGCACCTTCGCGCCGAAGCGGATGGTCACGCCCTCGTCGGGCTGCACGCGGATCACAATCGCGTTCTTGCCCAGTTCGCGCGTGGCGGTCGATTCGAACGGCAGATGCGGGGCACGTTTGAACACCACCGCGATTTCGGTCACGCGCTTGCCCAAGCGTTTGCCGCAGCGCAGGTAGAACGGCACGCCGGCCCAGCGTCGGGTGTCGACGTCGAGACGGATCGCCGCATAGGTTTCGGTGGTGGAGTTCGGGTCGATGCCCTTCTCGTCGAGATAGCCCGCCACCTCATGCGAGCCCTGCCATCCGGCGGCGTACTGGCCGCGGGCCGTGTGGGCCGCCAGATCCTTGGGGAGTTTGACGGCGGACAGCACCTTGGTTTTCTCCGCGGTCAGGTCGGCGGCGGAGAAGCTCACCGGCTCCTCCATGGCGGTGAGCGCGAGCAGCTGCAGCAGATGGTTCTGGATCACGTCGCGGGCGGCGCCGATGCCATCGTAATAGCCCGCGCGGCCGGCCACGCCGATGTCCTCGGCCATGGTGATCTGCACATGGTCCACATAGTTGGCGTTCCAGATCGGCTCGTACATCGCGTTGGCGAAACGCAGGGCCAGCAGGTTCTGCACGGTCTCCTTGCCTAGATAATGGTCGATGCGGAACACGCTGGAGGGGTCGAACACCTCGGAGACGACGCGGTCGAGCTCGCGCGCGCTGTCGAGGTCATGGCCGAAGGGTTTTTCGATGATCACGCGACGCCACGCGTCGTCTTCGGATTTCGCCAGACCGCAGTCGGCCAGCTGGCGGGAGACGATGGGGAAGGCGCGCGGCGGCACCGACATGTAGAAGGCGTGGTTGCCGCGCGTGCCGCGTTCGCGGTCGAGCTGGGAGACGGTGTCGGACAGGCGCGCGAACGCCTCCGGATCGTCGAAGGTGCCCTGCACGAAGCGGATGCCCGCGGCCAGCTGCTTCCACGTGCTTTCGCGGAACGGCGTGCGGCAATGCGATTCGACGTTCTCACGCACGAAGGCGCGGAACTCGTCCTCGCTCCAGTCGCGACGGGCGAAGCCTGTCAGACCGAAGCTCGGCGGCAGAAGACCACGGTTGGCCAGATCGTAGATGGCCGGCAACAGCTTCTTGCGCGACAGATCGCCGGTCACGCCGAAGATCACGATGCCGCAGGGGCCCGCGATGCGAGGCAGGCGCAGATCTCGCGGATCACGCAACGGATTGGACCACTCTTCGGCCATCGCGGCCGTATTGGTTGTGGATTGACTCATGATTCCAGTCTAAACCGCCGCAATCATCCCACAGCCTAATCGTTGCACGATGTTGCCGTTCATCGCATCATCAATGTAGCCGGCGCTTGCTAACCTGTTCTCCGTTAGTTCACCGTATTTCCACTCCTATTTGACGCATCAGGAAGGCGGATCATGGAGAAGTTGGAGAAGCTCTACGAGGGCAAGGCCAAGAAACTGTACGCGACGGACGACCCGGACATTCTGTGGGTCGACTACATGAACCAGGCCACCGCCGGAAACGGCGAGAAGAAGGCCCAGATCGAAGGCAAGGGCAGCCTGAACAACCACATCACCTCCGTGATCTTCGACCTGCTCAAGGCCCGCGGCGTGGACTCCCACTTCGTCGAGAAACTCTCCGACACCGAGCAGCTGGTCAAGAAGATGGACATGTTCCCGCTTGAGATCATCATGCGCAACACGGCCGCCGGCTCCTTCGCCAAGCGTTACGGCGTTGAGGAAGGCACCCCGCTCAAGAAGCCGATCCTCGAATTCTGCGTGAAGTCCGACGCGCTGGGAGACCCGTTCATCACCGAGGACGGCGTGGTGGCGCTGGGCCTGGCCTCCGAGGAGGAGATGGCCGAAATCTCCAAGCAGGCGCGCGCGGTGAACGCCGCCCTGCTCGACATCTTCTCGAAGATCGACGTCAAGCTTGTGGACTTCAAGATCGAGGAGGGCAAGACCTCCGACGGCGCGATTCTGCTCGCCGACGAGATCACCCCCGACACCTGCCGCCTGTGGGACACCAAGGACGAGTCCGGCAAGATCGAGCATCTCGACAAGGATCTGTTCCGCCGCGACCTGGGCAACATCATCCCCGCCTACGAGGAGATCTACGGCCGCCTCAAGTCCCTGGCCGAATCCGAAGGCATCGCAGTCGACGACTGATCCGTACCCAGCCCGCACCCGAAGATCGGATGCGGGCTTTTCCTCCCCTTGCGGGAGATCATAAAACACAACACCACCACTCACTTGGAACTACAGGAGCAATCAGTGGTCTATCGCGTATATGTGGAGAAGAAGCCGGGCTTTGACGTCGAAGCGCAGCAGCTCGGCACCGAATTGAAGACGATTCTCGGCATCGAGGCGCTTGAAGGCGTGCGCATCGTCAACCGTTACGACGTGGAGGGCATCTCCGCCGAACTGTTCGAGCAGACCGTGCCGATCGTGTTCAGCGAGCCGCCGGTGGACAACGCCTCGACCGACATGCCGGACTTCGGCGACGCCAAGGTGTTCGCCACGGAGTTCCTGCCCGGCCAGTTCGACCAGCGCGCCGACTCCGCCTCCGAATGCATCCAGCTCATCTCGCAGGGCGAGCGCCCCACCGTGCGTTCCGCCAAAGTGTATGCGCTGGCCGGCGCGAACCTGACCGACGAGGATGTGGCCGCCATCAAGCGCTATGTGATCAACCCCGTCGAAGCGCGTGAGGCCGGGCTCGAAACCAAGGAAACGCTGCGCACCGCCGTGCCCACGCCGTCCAAGGTGGAGGTCATCGAGGGCTTCCGCGAGATGGACGAGGCCGCAGCCGCCCAGTTCATCGCCTCGCGCGGCCTGGCCATGGATCTGGCCGACCTCAAGTTCTGCCAGCGATACTTCACCGAGCAGCGGCGCGACCCCACGATCACCGAGATCAAGGTGATCGACACCTACTGGTCCGACCACTGCCGCCACACCACCTTCGGCACCGAGCTGACCGACATCGAAATCGACGAACCCGCCGTCAAGGCCGCGTTCGAGAAGTATCTGGCCATGCGCCACGAGCTGGGCCGCGACGGCAAGCCCGTGTGTCTGATGGATATGGGCACCATCGGCGCCAAGTGGCTGAAGAAGCACGGCATTCTGACCAACCTCGACGAATCCGAGGAGATCAACGCCTGCACCGTCAAGGTGAGGGTGGACGTCAACGGCGAGGATGAGGACTGGCTGTTCCTCTTCAAGAACGAAACCCACAACCATCCCACCGAAATCGAACCCTTCGGCGGCGCGGCCACCTGCATCGGCGGCTGCATCCGCGACCCCCTGTCGGGCCGCTCCTACGTGTATCAGGCGATGCGCGTGACCGGTGCCGGCGACCCGACCGTGCCGGTGAGCGAAACCCTTAAGGGCAAGCTCCCCCAGCGCAAGCTCGTCACCACCGCGGCCGCGGGCTACAGCTCCTACGGCAACCAGATCGGTCTGGCGACCGGTCAGGTCGACGAGATCTACCATCCGGGCTATGTGGCCAAGCGTATGGAGGTGGGCGCGGTCGTGGCCGCCACCCCGGCCGACCATGTGCGCCGCGAAACCCCGACCCCCGGCGACAAGCTCATCCTGCTGGGCGGACGCACCGGTCGCGACGGCATCGGCGGCGCCACCGGCTCGTCCAAGGCGCATAACGTGGAATCGCTGGAACTCGACGGCGCGGAAGTGCAGAAGGGCAACGCGCCCGTGGAGCGCAAGCTGCAGCGTCTGTTCCGCCGCGGCGACGCCTGCCGTCTGATCAAGCGCTGCAACGACTTCGGCGCGGGCGGCGTGTCCGTGGCGTGCGGCGAGATCGCCGACGGTCTGACCATCGACCTGAACACCGTGCCCAAGAAGTACGAGGGCCTGGACGGCACCGAACTGGCGATCTCCGAATCGCAGGAACGCATGGCCGTGGACGTGGCCGCCGAGGATGTGGACGAGTTCCTCGCCTACGCCCGCGAGGAGAATCTCGAGGCCGTGGTGGTGGGCACCGTCACCGAGGATCCGCGCATGGTGATGACGTGGGACGGCGACGAGATCGTGAACCTCACCCGCGAGTTCCTCGCCTCCAACGGCGCGCCGAAGACGCAGGCCGCGCACGTCGAGGCGCAGGGCACGTATGAGACGCCGTGGACCGCCGGCTCGCTGGCCGAGCGTATGAACGCCATGGTCACCGACATCAACGTGGCATCCAACAAGGGCCTGTCCGAGCGTTTCGATTCCACCATCGGCGCGGGCACCGTGCTTATGCCCTTCGGCGGGCGCAAGCAGCTCACCCCGAATATGGCCATGGTGGCCAAGCTGCCGGTGTTCGGCGAAACCACCACCGCCTCGGCCATGGCGTGGGGCTTCAACCCGTACATCATGGAGAGGAACCAGTTCACCGGCGCGTATCTGTCGGTGGTCGAGTCGCTCTCCAAGCTGGTCGCGGCCGGTTTCGAGCATGAGAAGGCGTATCTGAGCTTCCAGGAGTATTTCGAGAAGCTGCGCGACGAACCAACCCGTTGGGGCAAGCCGATGGCCGCCGTGCTCGGCGCGCTGATGGCGCAGGTCGACCTCGGCGCGGGCGCAATCGGCGGAAAGGATTCCATGTCCGGCTCGTTCGAAGACCTCGATGTGCCGCCGACGCTGGTCTCCTTCGCCGTGGCCGTGGGCAATATGAAGCGCGCCACCTCCCCAGAATTCAAGGGTGCCGGCCATCGCGTGGTACGTATCGCGCCGCGGTACGGGGCCGATGGACTCACTCCGGACAAGGATGGTCTGCTCGAGGCGTTCTCCGTGGTCGAGGAGCTCACCGACTTCGGCGACGCGCTGGCCGTGTCCACCTGCGGATATGGCGCCGCGGCCGAAGCGCTGTTCAAGATGACGCTCGGCAACCAGATCGGCGTCGCGCTTGTCCCGTCCGTGACCGTGGATGATTTGTTCGCCCCGGCGTACGGTTCGTTCTTCGTGGAGCTGGCCGACGACGCGAAGGTGCCGGCCGCCTCAAATCTCGTCGAGATCGGCGAGGTCGGCGTGACGACCGAGGCCTACGAGTTCGCTGCCGCCGGCGAGACGCTTGACTTGGCCCAAGTGCAGGAGGCGTGGGAGTCCGGCATCGAATCCGTGTTCCCCTACCGTTCGCATGGCGCGGACAAGGGCGCCGTGGTGGAGGCCGTCTCGTTCGAGGCGGAGAAGAAAACCGTGTACACGGGGGCGGGCGTGGCCAAGCCGCGCGTGATCATCCCCGTGTTCCCCGGCAACAACTGCGAATACGACACCGCGGCCGCGTTCGAACGCGCGGGTGCCGAGACGAGCACGCTGGTGATCAACAACCTCTCCCCCAACGATGTCGTCGAGTCCACGCATGCGCTGGCCGAGGCGATCCGCTCCAGCCAAATCGTCATGATCCCCGGCGGATTCTCCGGCGGTGACGAGCCGGACGGCTCCGCGAAGTTCATCACCGCGTTCTTCCGCGCCCCCGAGGTGACCGAGGCCGTGCGCGATCTTCTGCAAAACCGCGACGGTCTGATGCTCGGCATCTGCAACGGCTTCCAAGCGCTGATCAAGCTGGGTCTCGTGCCGTATGGCGACATCGTGCCGATGACCGCCGAATGCCCGACGCTGACGTTCAACACCATCGGCCGCCATCAGTCCCGTCTGGTGCGCACCCGCGTGGCGTCGAACCTGTCGCCATGGCTGGCGAAAACCGCTGTGGGCGATGTGCACACGGTGGCGATCTCCCACGGCGAGGGCCGTTTCGTGGCCTCCGACGCTGTGCTTGCCGACCTGAAGGCCAACGGCCAGATCGCCACGCAGTACGTGGACGAGGCAGGTGTGCCCGGCATGGATCTCGACGTGAATCCGAACGGCTCGTTGCTCGCCATCGAGGGCATCACCAGCCCCGACGGCCGCGTGTTCGGCAAGATGGGTCATTCGGAGCGTTCCGGCAACGGCCTGTACGTGAACGTGCCCGGAAACAAGTACCAGCCGCTGTTCGAGGCCGGCGTGGAGTACTTCACCGCCTGACGCGTCGCGTCAACCGACTATATCGAGTGTCCGGCATCACCTATGATGCCGGACACTTTCATATTCGTCGTTGCTTATTCGGCATGCCGAGCGCCCCACCTGTCATGCCGAGCGTAGTCGAGGCATCTCAAGTCCGAGATTCTTCGACTCCGGCTTCGCCTCCGCTCAGAATGACGTTGATGTCGAAGAATCCCACCTTTTGATATCATTGTGATATCAAACCTAAGGAGGGGCATTATGACCACATCACTGTTGATTCGCAAGCTTCCCGAAGACGTCAAAGAGACCCTGGCCAAGGCGGCAAAAGCCAACGGCCGCTCCACCGAGGCGCAGGCACGCTCCGTACTCGAGGAGTTCGCCGCCTCATGGGTGGAACAGCCGAAGGAAAGCATGTACGACTTCTTCACGAGAATACGGGAGGAAGTTCTTGAGGGAGGTATCGACGAGGACGAGTTCCAGCCCATGCCCCGAGACAAAAACGAACAACCAAGGCCGGTGGATTTCGAATGAACGGCAAGCCCCACCGCATCCTGCTCGACACCAACGTGGTCTCGGAACTCTACAAATCACAGCCAGATCAAGCAATGGTCGACTGGTGCGAAAGCATCGACCTTGACGACACCTTCATCAGTTCCATCACCATCATGGAGCTCATGTACGGCATGTGGCGCATGCCGGCGGGAAAGCGACGCACTCTGCTGTCCAACGCAATCACCCGCACCTTACGCAGCTATGAGCGGCGTATGCTGCCGTTCGACCTTGACGCCGGCATACGATGCTCTCTTATCCGAGCCGACCTGGACGCACACGGACATCCTGTCGGATTGGCCGATGCGCAGATCGCCGCCATCGCCCAAGCCAACGACTGCACCATAGCCACGCGCAACACCAAGGATTTCCAGCACACCGGCGTCCCCCTCGTCAACCCATGGGAGACCGCCGCATAGCAGCGAGTTCACTGGGCGAATCCGACATCACCACATTCACCCAACAATCAGCCCGGCTCCCGCGGCCGAACTATACTCAAATGACTTTCCCCCATATGAAGCGTTACACAACAATGCAGTATCGCATCAGCCCACCAAGATAATTAACTTTTCTAAGTATGCTTAGAAAAGTTGTAGCTCAGGCTAAGTTTTCAAAGTATACTTAGAAAGTAGGAACTGATTTCGAGGAGGCTTCATGAGCAACACGATTTTTTCGACACCACTGAAAGAACGCCCGCTGTACATGGATCTTCTGACCAAAACCATCGACAACGGCGTGATCAAAGTGCTGACGGGGATGCGCCGATGCGGCAAATCCTCGTTGTTGGCACTGCTCGCGCAACATCTACTCAACACCGGAGTCGACGCCGACCATATCATCAGCGCCAATTTCGAGTCCTCCGAATTCTTCGATATCGCCGATTATCGGGATCTGCACACGTGGGTCCGCGAGCGCATGCCGCATGACGACGAGCATTACTATGTGCTGCTCGACGAGCCGCAAGGCATCGAGCATTGGGAGAAAGCCGTCAACGCGCTCCACGTCGACACGGATGCCGACATCTACCTGACCGGTTCGAACGCCTTCATGCTCTCCAGCCAACTCGGCACGTTGCTGTCAGGTCGGTATGAGGAAATCAACATCCATCCGCTTTCGTTCAAGGAGTTCATCGAATACACGCAGGAAAACGACCGTGACGCCGCATTCGAACGCTACATGCGATACGGCGGCCTTCCACCGGTCGTCGACCAAGGCACGGATGATCAACTCGCACGAACCATGCTGTCTGGCATCTACAACACCGTCGTCGTCAAAGACGTGTCCCAACATGTGCAGATACGCAACATGGCGGCATTCAACGACGTGGCGCGATTCCTGGCAGACACCACTGGGTCGAACGTATCCGTCTCAAAAATCGAAAACCGCCTGACCAGCGCCCACCGGAAAACCTCAGGCCCCACCGTGGAACGATACGTGCAGGGGCTGGTCGACGCGTTCCTGTTCACACGAGCCAGACGATACGACATCAAAGGCAGCGGCTATCTGCAAGGCGGCGAAAAGTACTATCCCGCCGACCCCGGCATTCGCAATATGCTGCTCGACTTCCCCGCGACCGATTTCGGCTTCGCTTTGGAGAACATCGCGTGTAACGATCTGCTCACCCGTGGATTCAGCGTACGGGTCGGCAGACTGGACTCGCTCGAGGTCGATTTCCTCGCCTCACGCGGCACCGAAAAACTCGCCATCCAAGTCACCGCCAGCCTCACCGATACCAAAACACGCGACCGGGAATTTGAGCCATTACGCCGCCTCGCGGTCAAAGCCACGAACGAGCATATACAACGTGTCATCGTCACGTTCGACCGCATCGGCTTGGGTGAAGTCGATGGCATCGAAATCGTCAATGCCATCGACTGGCTTCTGCGATAAAACTCATGCTCCGTCGATGAGAGGCGTGGGGGCGTTGGCTTGGGCGATGGCTTCGGCGTTGCGGCGGTCGGCTTCGGCGATGACGTCCTCATAGCCGGCGAGCGCGGCGAAGGGCATGAATTGGGCGGCGCGGTTGGCGCGTGGCATCTGCGGGCGCCTCGGCGAGACGTGGTGCGGCAAATCGATGATGTCGTCGTAGCGGTGGGTTTCCTTGAGACTCATGCGGCATGGCCTCCGATCTGGCGGTTGCGTTGCAGTCCGGTCGCGCCGGGCTCGAGATTCATGCCTTTGATGACGGAGCCGCGTCCGAATTTGTGCGTGATGTCGACGATGGCGCGCTGCACCTCCGTTTCGGCTGCTTCATTGCGCTCGGTCGCGTCATACGCGTTGCCGCAGTCCGATATCCGGCGCGACGAACCGTTTCCCGCATGCACCATACGCCGCCTTGACTCCAGCTCCGGTTCCAGCCCCAACTCCGATGCGACGCCATCGGATACCATACCGCCCGCCGTGCGCCCATGGTCGAAATTCGCAGCCGCATCATCACTCGCATCGAAGAGATCCGGCTGCTCGTAGGATGTCGCGGCGGCCGCATCCGCCTCGGACCGCGTCGCCAATCCGGCGGCCACCACGGTGACACGCCGCACCAGCAGCGACGGGTCGACGATGCGGTCGTAGAGCGCCATCATCGCCTCGCGGATACGCGTGGACGAGGCGGTGTGCCCTCCCAGATCACACGAGCTGTTCGCCGGCTTGGGCACGCGCCGCCCGTAATGGTCCACAGCGACGGGACCTCGATATTCACTGGCCGGCGTTTTCGGTTTGACCGGCCCGCATTCGGCTTTGGCCGGGTCGAGACTGCTGATGTCGTATCCCACCATCAGTCCTAAATTCCGGGCCACCAATCCTTTGCCGACCAGATCCAGCGAGACCGCGTCAGCCATCTCGCGCACAATCAGCCGTGCCGTATCGAAATCCGCCGGACCTTGCAGCACCTGTCCGGAGCTGATGGAATGCCCTTCAGGCTTGTATGCCTTGATATCGGCCATCGTGCACGACTCCCAGCCCCACGCGTGGTCGATCAGCAGCTCCGCGTTCACGCCGAACAGTCGATACAGCAGATCCTCGTTGTGATAGTCGGAGGCGCGGCCGAGCGAGCAACGGGCGATATCGCCCATGGTGTCGAGTCCGTGCGCGGCGAGTTTTTTCGCGTATCCTCGCCCAACCCGCCAAAAGTCGGTGATCGGGCGATGCTCCCACAACAGCCGCCGGTACGACATCTCGTCGAGTTCGGCCACGCGCACGCCCTGCTCGTCGGCCGCCACATGCTTGGCCACGATATCCATGGCGACCTTCGCCAAATACAGGTTCGTGCCGATGCCCGCGGTGGCGGTGATGCCGGTGGTTTCGGCGATGTCGCGCACGATCACGGTGGCGAGCTCATGCGGGGTCATCTTCAACGCGCGTAGATACGGCGTCGCGTCGACGAACACCTCGTCGATCGAATACACATGGATATGTTCGGGCGCCGCGTATTTGAGATACACACCGTAGATACGCGCGCTGTGGTCGAGATAACGCGACATACGCGGCTTGGCGGCGATGAAGTCCACCGCGAGTTCGGGATGCGAAGCCAGCTCGCCGGCATCGGTGGACGAGCCCACAAAGCGACGCCCCGGCGCGCGCAACCGACGCTCCGCGTTGACCTCGCGGATCCTCTGTTCGACTTCGAACAGCCGCGCGCGCCCCGGCAGACCATACTCCTTCAGCGACGGGGAAACCGCCAAACAGATGGTTTTCGACGTACGCTCCCGGTCCGCCACCACCAGATGTGTGGTCAGCGGGTCGCGCCCAAGATCCTGGCATTCCACAGAGGCATAGAAGGATTTGAGATCGATGGCGATATACGCACGCGCGTCTTTAGTGAGCGTCCCACCGCCAACAACACTTCCAGCATCGCCCGCGCCGCACATCATCCACCTCCTTTCACCCCGCTTCTTCGTATCCGGTGCCCAACACCATACCACAGCAGTCGAACATTTGTTCGACGGTCGCATTCCAGGCGAGCCTCCCAACGAAAACATGCGGCCGCACGCACGCCCATCGACCTGCGCACCCCGTGTTGTTAGCCCCGATTGGTAAGGTGATGGGGTATCGAACAGGCGGTACTTCTTACAACTTTCACCACACGGAAGGAAGTCGCTGGGCATGTCTGCTGAGCTCGAAGATATCCACGAGGAATGCGGCATTTTCGGCGTCTGGGGGCACCCGGACGCGTCCCGTCTCACCTATTTCGGCCTGCACGCGCTGCAGCACCGCGGCCAGGAGGGCGCGGGCATCGTCTCCAACGACAACGGCACGCTGATCGGCCACCGCGGCCTGGGACTGCTGACCCAGGTGTTCGCCGACGAACGCCAGATCCAGCGCCTCAAGGGCGACAAGGCCATCGGCCATGTGCGCTACGCCACCGCCGGTTCCGGCACCACCGATAACATCCAGCCGTTCATCTTCCGCTTCCATGACGGCGATGTGGCCCTGTGCCACAACGGCAACCTCACCAACTGCCCGTCGCTGCGCCGCAAGCTGGAGGACGAGGGCGCGATCTTCCACTCGAATTCCGACACCGAAGTGCTGATGCATCTCATCCGCCGCTCCGACAAGCCGACCTTCATGGACAAGCTCAAGGAGGCGCTCAACACCGTGCACGGCGGCTTCGCCTACCTGCTGATGACCAACGACGCGATGATCGGCGCGCTCGACCCGAACGGCTTCCGCCCGTTGAGCCTGGGCAAGATGAAGAACGGCGCCTACGTACTCGCCTCCGAGACCTGCGCGCTCGACGTGGTCGGCGCCGAACTCGTGCGCGACATCCGTCCCGGCGAGATCGTGGTGGTCAACGAGCACGGCTACAAAATCGTGCAGTACACGAACGAGACCCAGCTGGCGATCTGCTCGATGGAGTTCATCTACTTCGCCCGCCCCGATTCGAATATCTACGGCGTCAACGTACATTCCGCACGCAAGCGCATGGGTGCCCGTCTCGCCGCCGAGTCGCCGGTCGAGGCCGATATGGTGGTCGGCGTGCCGAACTCCTCCCTCTCCGCCGCATCCGGCTATTCGGAGGCGTCCGGCCTGCCCAACGAGATGGGCCTGATCAAAAACCAGTATGTGGCCCGCACCTTCATCCAGCCCACGCAGGAGCTGCGCGAGCAGGGCGTGCGCATGAAGCTCTCCGCCGTGCGCGGCGTGGTCAAAGGCAAGCGCGTGATCGTGATCGACGATTCCATCGTGCGCGGCACCACCTCACGCCGCATCGTGCAGCTGCTCAAAGAGGCGGGCGCGGCCGAGGTGCATATGCGCATCAGCTCCCCGCCGCTCAAATACCCCTGCTTCTACGGCATCGACATCTCCACCACCAAGGAGCTGATCGCCAGCAAGCAGAGCGTGGAGGAGATCCGCGACTTCATCGGCGCCGACTCGCTCGCCTTCCTTTCGCTCGACGGACTGGTCGAATCAATCGGACTGAACGCGGCCGCGCCCTACGGCGGATTGTGCGTCGCCTACTTCAACGGCGACTACCCCACCGCGCTGGACGACTACGAACAGGATTTCCTCGCGTCGGTCACCCCGGAGGACCGCGTGCGCCTACCCCGCTTCGCGCTCGACGACAGCGAGTACGAGGGCAACGAATACTCCTGCCAGAAGGGTCTCAAGCCCGGCGAATGGCAGCCGAAACTCTAACCGACATCACATCCGTCCAAATCCATATGAAGAAGCACCAAGAAAGGTCTGCCAATGCCCAAAGCATATGAGAACGCTGGAGTCAGCGTCGAAGCCGGCTATGAAGTCGTCAAACGAATCAAGTCGCATGTGGCCCGCACCGACCGCCCGGGCGTGGTGGGCGGCATCGGCGGCTTCGGAGGCCTGTTCGATCTCGCCTCGCTCGGCTATAAGGAACCGGTGCTGATCTCCGGCACCGACGGCGTGGGCACCAAGCTGATGGTGGCCAAGATGGCCGGCAAGCACAACACCATTGGCATCGACTGCGTGGCCATGTGCGTCAACGACATCGCCGCACAGGGCGCAGAACCGTTGTTCTTCCTTGATTACATCGCTTGCGGCAAGAACGATCCGGCACTGCTGGAGCAGGTGGTGGCCGGTGTGGCCGACGGCTGCGTTCAGGCCGGCTCCGGTCTGATCGGCGGCGAAACCGCCGAAATGCCGGGCATGTACGACGAGGACGAATACGATCTGGCCGGCTTCGCGGTCGGCGTGGCCGAGAAGTCCGCCATCGTGGACGGATCGATCATCGCCCAGGGCGACGTGCTGATCGGACTGCCCTCCTCCGGCGTGCATTCCAACGGCTTCTCCTTGGTGCGCAAGGCCCTGTTCGAGCAGGCCGGCTACACCGTGGACACCGAGCTGGACGCGCTGGGCGGCGCCAAACTCGGCGACGTGCTGCTCACCCCCACCACGATCTACGTCAAGGCGTTGAAGCCCCTGTTCGCCGCAGGCGTGGTCAAGGGCGTCGCGCATATCACCGGCGGCGGCTTCATCGAGAACATCCCGCGTATGATCCCCGACGGTCTCGCCGCGCGCATCCAGCTCGGCTCGTGGCCCGTGCTGCCGATTTTCGACGTACTGGAGCAGGCCGGCGAAATCGACCATATGGAGATGTTCAACATCTTCAATATGGGTGTGGGCATGGTGCTGGCCGTGGACGCGGCCCGCGCCGACGAGACGCTCGCCCTGCTTGAGGCCAACGGCGAGGCGGCCTATAGGATCGGCGAGATCGTCGCCAAAGCCAACGACGACGTGGAACTCGTCTGACATCCCCTTGAAAGGAAACACAGCTATGAAGGTTCTGGTCATTGGTTCCGGCGCGCGCGAGCACGCCATCGCCCATGCGCTGCTGCGCGGTGGCTCCGTCGACGAGGTGACCGTCGCTCCCGGCAATCCGGGCATGGAGCTCGACGGCATCAACACCACCTCGCTGAACGCCTCCAACCATGCGGCGCTGATCGACTTCGTGCAGAAGAACGACTACGACTGGGTGTTCGTCGGCCCTGAGGTGCCGCTGATCGAGGGCATCGTCGATGCCTTCGCCGAGGCCGGCATCAAG
This sequence comes from Bifidobacterium eulemuris, assembly GCF_014898155.1. Taxonomy (NCBI): domain Bacteria; kingdom Bacillati; phylum Actinomycetota; class Actinomycetes; order Bifidobacteriales; family Bifidobacteriaceae; genus Bifidobacterium; species Bifidobacterium eulemuris. The sequence continues at coordinate 920,878 of NZ_CP062938.1, forward strand.
GCGTTCGGCCCGAGCAAGGCCGCCGCCCAGATCGAGGGGTCGAAGGACTTCGCCAAGAAGCTGATGGCCCGCCACGACATTCCGACCGCGCAGTACCGCACCTTCGACGAGCTGGAGCCCGCCAAGCGCTACGTGGCCGAGCAGGGCGCGCCGATTGTGATCAAGGCCGATGGCCTGGCCGCCGGCAAGGGCGTGACCGTGGCCATGGATATCGACACCGCGAACGCCGCGTTGGAGGATATCTTCGTGGACCACCGCTTCGGTGCCGCCGGCGCGAAGGTAGTGATCGAGGAGTTCCTGGAGGGTCAGGAATTCTCACTGATGAGCTTTGTGAACGGCACCGACTTCTGGCCCATGCCGATTTCGCAGGATCACAAGCGCGCCTACGACAACGACGAGGGCCCGAACACGGGCGGCATGGGCGCGTACAGCCCGGTGCCGCAGATCGGCCAGGATGTGGTCGACGCCGCGATCGAGACCATCGTGCGCCCCACCGTCCAGGCCATGGCCGACGAGGGCACGCCGTTCACCGGCATTCTCTACGCCGGTCTGATCGCCACCGCCGACGGCCCGAAGGTGATCGAGTTCAACGCCCGCTTCGGCGACCCCGAAACCGAGGTCGTGCTGCCGAAGCTCACCTCCGATCTGGGCGAAGGCATCTGGACGCTGCTGAACGGAGGCGCTCCCGAATTCACGTGGGACGACCAGCGCGCGACGCTGGGCGTGGTGCTCGCTGCCGAGGGGTATCCGGTGAATGTGGTCAAGGGCGCGCCCATCCCCGAAATCACCGTGGACGAGGATTCCCACGTGTATTACGCGGGCGTGGCCAACAGCCCGGACGGCCTGATCGCCTCCTCCGGCCGCGTGCTGCTGGTGGAGACCACCGCCGATAACATCAAGGCGGCGCAGGACAAGGTCTACGCGATTATCGATCCGCTGGTCACCGACGGCATGTTCTACCGCCATGATATCGGTGCCAAAGCGCTGAACGCCTGACCGCTCCTCTACCAGTCCTATCCCCCTTTGTCCGCAAGCGTGCGCGCGTGCGAACAAAGGGGGATTATCAATGCCGACGGTTTTCCCTCCCCTCACTCCCCCATCCTCGCCGTGCATCACAGTCACGACGGTCGTGACGGCCGCAGCGGTTGGTTCCCAGGTATGGTCCGAACGCGTCGGCGGAGAGGACCGGCCGCTAGCTGAGCTTGGCGACGATGCGGATCAGCGCCTGACGCAGCGTGGTGAACGGCGGATAGACCACCTGCAGGGTGTCGGGGAACTGCGGCTTGTCGACCACGGTTTTGACATGGCTGAACACCTTGAATCCCTCCTTGCCGTGGTAGGCGCCTATGCCGGAGCCACCCACGCCGCCGAAGGGCAGCCGGCTGGAGATGAGGTGGCCGAGCGGAATCGCATATCCCAACGCGCCCGAACTGGTGTCGCGTTCGAACCGCTTCCGGGTCTCGACGTCGCGGGAGAACACGTAGGCCGCCAGAGGACGGCTGCGCTCGTTGATGAAATCGATGGCGGCGTCGGCGTCGCGCACCACAAGAATCGGCAGAATCGGACCGAAAATCTCCTCACGCATCACCGGCGCATCGGGCGAGGTGCCAAACAGCACCGTGGGCGCGATATACCGGTCGGCACGGTCGGTCTGGCCTCCGCAGACCAACCTCCCGCCATCCGCCAGCAGTCCGGTTAGACGGTCGAAATGACGCTCGTTGACGATACGCGCGAAATCCGAGGATTGGCGCGGGTCGTCGCCGTAGAACTCCGTGACGGCGAGGGCGATGCGGTCGGCGAGCATCTGGGCGATGTCCGGCGTGGCCAGCACATAGTCCGGGGCCACGCAGGTCTGGCCCGCATTGGTGAACTTGCCCCAGGCGATGCGGCGCGCGGCGGTGTTGAGATTCACCGTATGGTCCACGAAACACGGCGACTTGCCGCCCAATTCCAGTGTGACCGGCGTCAGATGCTTCGCCGCGGCCTCCATGACGATTTTGCCGACGCGGCCGCCGCCGGTATAGAAGATATGGTCGAAGGGCTTCTCCAGCAGCGCGGTCGTCTCCTCAGGACCGCCCTCCACCACGGCGAAGGCGTCGGGATCAAGATAGCGGGCGACCAGTTCCGCCAGCAGATGCGAGATCGTGGGCGATAGCTCCGAAGGCTTGAGACAGACGGCGTTGCCGGCCGCGATCGCGTCGACCATCGGCTCCAGGCTTAACAGCACCGGATAGTTCCACGGGGAGATGACCAGCGCCACGCCTTTCGGTTCGGCGAGCGTCCAACCGAACGCCGGCTGCAGCAGCCAGTGTATGGGCTTGGGATGGCGGGAGGACCACATGCCCATGCGGCGGCGCACGAAACGCGCCTCATCCATCACCAGATCGATCTCCATCAGCAGCGTTTCGGACGCCGGTTTGCCGAGGTCGGCACGCACCGCCTCGATGATCTCCGGCTTGTTCTCGGCGAGCATGCGGCGCATCGCGTCGAGCTGGGACCGCCGCCACGACAACGGCTTGGTGCGGCCGGACCGGAACGTGCGCTGGAGGCGGGAGAAGATGTCGTGGGTCATGATGCTCCTTTGCTGGCTGGCCGATTGTGTGCGTTCTAACGACGGCCGGTGAAGTGGTCCATGCCTTCGTTGAGTCCGAAGAAGCCATAGATCGGATCGGCGATCTTCGGCGGCAGTGCGGCCACCACGCCGGCCACGGCGGCGAACGGCGGCATGATGAGGCGCTCGCGTCCCTTGGCCACGGCCTCGACGATGCGGTCGGCCACCGCCTGTTCCTTGAGGATCGGCAGCAGCAGCGGGAATTTGGTGGTCACGCCGTCGAACATGCCGGTGTCGATGTAATACGGGCAGACGGTAAGCGTTTTGATATGCGAACCGGCTTTTTTCAGTTCGCTGCGCAGCGAGTTGGTGAAGCCGACCGCGGCGAATTTGCTGGCCGCGTAGTCGGTCTGCTTCGCCACCGCGACGATGCCGGCGGCGGAGGCCACGGTGACGACCGCGGCGCGGCGGTGCCGTTTGAGCTCGGGAAGGAGGGCCTTAGTGGTCCAGAACAGGCTCAGCGTGTTGACCTCGAAGGTGCGGCGGACCTGCGCTTCGGAAAGCTCCTCGAACGGCGCGCCGGACACGATGCCGGCGTTGTTGATCAGCACGTTCACCTTGCCGAGCGTATCGATGGTCGCGGCGGCGGCTCGCCGCACGGCCGCCGGATCGGTGACGTCCACGGTGAACGCCGCGGCGCGCGGCCATGCACCGGTTTTCGAGCCGATGACGGCCATCGCCCGCTCTTCCGCCAAACGCGCGGTCTCCTCGGCCGCTGCGGCGTTGATATCCCACACCGCGACGCGACCACCCTCCTGAACGATTTTCAGCGCCATCAGACGGCCGATGCCCGAACCGGCACCGGTGACCACCACACTTGCGCCTTCGTAATACTGATGCGTGGACATGGAACGCTCCTTTCGCCGTGCGTTCCAGTGTAATGCCGCCACACGAGAATATTGACGGGTGTGTTCGCTTCGTCAACCATATCGATGTGCAGCGTACGGTACGGAACACCTGCGACGCATATGGCGGGACCTGCGAACCATTCCGGCCGCAGGCCCCGCCATATTCGTCGCGATCATGCCGCGTTATCTGGGCAGCGTCATGAAATCGGTGTCCTCCAGATAGCCGGCGCCGGCGGTGATGTCGTATTGGATGAGTCGGTAATCCTCCAGCAACTGCTGCGTCTCCTCGTCGAAGTCGCTTTCCGCCATCGGATTGCCGTCGGCGTCCAGATAGATGTTCTGGCCTTCGGGGATGCGGTCCCAGCCTTGAATGCTGTTGACCACCGGAGGCTCCATCGCGGAGATCTTTTCGTGCATGAGCGTCAGGAACGCCAGATAAGGCGAGACCTTTGCGTCCATATGCTCGGCGGCCTGCGCCACGAAGTAGTTCGGCGACGAGTACTCGTCGTTGTCGATATCGTTGCCTTGCGTGCCGGAGGCCTTGTTGGACCAGATGAAGTAGTCGGTCAGATGCAGGGCGAGCGAATTGTTCTCGTCCTCGCTGGCCGTGGAGTAGATGCCCGGCAAATGGTCGCCGTAGAACACGACGGTCACCGGCTTGTCGAGCTCGTCAAGCTGGTCGAGGAACTCCTGCGTGGCCTCGTCGGTGATCGACGCGCCCTTCTGGTACGTCTCGATGGACTCCTGCTCATCCTCGTCCAACGGCTGCGACGGGTCGGTGGATTCGGCCGTGAACTCGTTGTCCGCATACCAATTGTGGTAGGGCATGTGGTTCTGCATGGTGATGATCTGGATGAACTGGTCGCCGTCGTTCTCGGCGATCTTCTCCAGCGCGCTTTTGTAGGTCGCCTCGTCGGAGACGTACGGCGAATCGTCGATCGTATCCTGATACTTGATCTGGTCGTCGCCGGTCAGCGTGTAGAAATGCGAGAAGCCGAACTTCTCATAGTTCGTGGCGCGCGAGTACATGGACGACTCGTACGGATGGAATCCCAACGAGTTGGCGGGCGCGCCCCACATCTGGTTGATGGTCGGCGTCCAATGCTGGGTCGGCACGAGCTGCTGGTACGGGCTGGTCAGCGACGAGTCGAAATTCGCCATCGACAGGCCGGTCAACCCCATGTATTCGAGGTTCGCGGTGCCGCCGCCATAGCCGGAGGAGAGCATCAGGCCGGAGGTGGTGTTCGCCTTGATCTCACGGATGTTCGGCATCGAGTCCTTGTTCACCTTCAGCCCGGGCACGCGCTCGGGGTCGGAGAAGGATTCGGAGAGGATGTAGACCACGGTGCTGTCGGTCATATTCGCGGAGCGGGTCTCGTTGATCTCCTCGGCGGCCTGCGTGTAGCGCGCGAGCACCTCCTGCATGGTCTCCTCGGAATACTCCTCCGGCTCCTCCATCACCTTGGGATTGAGTTGGCGGACGAAGGCGACCAGCGGGCCGTTGCGCTGCGCGTCGTAGACGGAATCCCACATCGAGGGTTTGTCGCCCATCGCCGAGGAGAAGTTCTTGGCCCACGAGCCGACCGTACCCACCTGCATGGCGTACAAACCGAAGAACAGCCCCGGCACGAGGATAAGCAGCAGACGGGCGACGGCGTTGAACGAGCGGCTTTTCGCATCCGTTCCGCGGAACAGGCGGCCATGGCGTCCGTCGATGCGGTTGAGCGCGACGCACAGCGCCACGAAGACGGCGAACACGCCGATCGCGATGAGGACGGTCACATGTGCGCCGGAGGGCATGAAGCTCATGAGATTGCCGGTGTTGGACCCGAGGAAGCTCAGGTCGGAGGGCAGGATCGCCTCGTAGCGGATCGAGATCTTGAAATACTCGATAACCGCGACGATGATCGCCAACGCGAGGAACACCGGGGTGGCGATCCAGAATCGGTTGAACAGCATCAGCAGAATGAGGTAGATGACGCCGGCCAGGATGAGGTTGAGCACGGCCACGAAGTTGAGGTCGGTCCACATCTTGGTCACAAAGCCCCAGCCAGTGACGTTCATGTTGTTCGACAGTTGGACGCGCGCCGAGGTCTGGCTCACGCCGATCTCCAGCGCGGCCACGCCGACGGCGTCGAACACGAGGAACAGCACGGCGTACAGCCATCCCGGGAAGGGCTTGCGCGCGGTTTCGCCACGGCCGGACCGGTCGCGCCCGGCACGGCCTTTGCCGAATCTCCCGAACACACCCGACGTTCGGGGGCGTGATCCCTTGCCGGTACCGCCGGCTCGGGCGATGGTCAGCTCCTCGATGTCGTCCGGTTGCTGCGTCTGTTCGGAGGTGTTCTCGTTGTTCATGGCCTGCACTTCACGGCTCGCGTTTCGTTGGTTGGTTCGTTCGTTCTGTTCAGACATACAAATCTTCATTCTCGCCGCCATCGCTGACAAACGCAATGAGTATTCGTGTATCGTCACGCTTCTCTGACGATTGCCAGCCTATCCGCACGATATGCTCGACGCTTCCCTGACTTTCCCTGAACGTTCCCTGTCTTTCCCCTTACCGTCGCCTCAGGCGCAGCGCCGCCAGCGTCGCGGCGCATAGTCCCGCCATCAATGCGATGACGGTCGGCCACCACACGGAGACGCCGCTGCTGGCCAGAGCGCGGTCCTTGTCTTGACCCGCGTCGTCCTGCCCAGCATTCTCATCATCTTGTCCGTCATTCCCGTCGTCAACGGAACCGCTATTCCCGTCGTCCGGGGTTTCGGGCCCTGGTTCCGGATCAGAGTCCGGCGTTGGATCCGTGTCGGGAGCAGGCTCCGGGTCAGGCGTTGGATCCGGATCGGGTGTCGGCTCGGGATCAGGTGTCGGCTCGGGATCGGGTGTCGGCTCCGGGTCAGGTGTCGGCTCCGGGTCAGGTGTCGGCTCCGGATCAGGCGTCGGCTCCGGATCAGGATCCTCCCCGGCCTCCACAGTAACGTTCAGCTGAACCGCGGTGGCATTGCCGTCGCTGTCGGTCACCGTGTAGGTGACGGTATGCTCGCCGACCTTGCCGATATCGTACAGCACATTCGTCGTCACCTGACCGGCGATGTCACCATCCTCCACATCGGTGGCGGAGGCCAGATATTCGTTTGGATCGAATGCGTCGTCTTCGCGGACGGTCACCTCGGTAGCCGTCAGCTGGACCACCGGCTTGGAACCGTGCAGTACCATATCCATGAACTGCGCGTACTCGTTCCGCTCGCTTTCGGGCAGCAAAGCGTACCACGAAGCGACGCTGGCTCGGCGACCGACGTCGTACCGGCGATTGGCCAGCCGGGACTCATCCCAGTCGTAGCGCGCCTCGTCCAGCCGCTGCTTCGCCATGGCGGAGACCATCGCGTCACGTTCGGCGTCGTCCATGCTGGCGCGAACGAGTCCGGCCGCCGTCACCTCATAGGTCTCCTCCATGGCCGTCATACGGTTGGCGGTCTGCTCGGCGCCGTTCTCGTCGGTGAATTCAGTGCGGTTGTTGCGGCTCCACAAATGCCAACGGATAACGATTCTGTCGCCGATGGCGAGCGGCACGTTCGGGTTGTTGTCGCCGCCGCTGATATCGGAGAAATGCTTCGTTCCGCTAGGCAGCACCCATTGCGCGGCGTTGCCCGACGCGGTGGTTTTGGTGGTGCCCACGCTGTCGGTGACGGTGATGGCCGCACAGTCGCCCCCGCCCGTGTAACTGCCGCATCCGGTATCGCTCTGCCCCAACGTGACTTTCAGCATATGGTCGTTGGCGTCCAGCGTCGCTTGGAAGGCGAGTGTGCCATACCATTGGCCGGACAGCCGGAATCCGCCGCCGGCGAGCAGACCGTCGGATTGGTAGCGCGCGGTCGCCTGCTCGGTCGTTCCCGGAAGAACCGTGATGTCGGAGAGAATCGGCTGCGAATATCCGTCGACCAACGGCACCTGCAGCTGGTAGGAGCCGGTCGGCAGCGTCCCGCTCGCCTTGCCGTTTGTGATCGGTAGCACGGCGACGGTCGTTCCGTTGTTGACGACATGGATGTTGCGCCCGTCCAGATCGGCACCGGAGATGGAAACCTCCACGGTGCCGGTGGGATTCGCTCCCGCCTCGCTCAGACTTTGGGCGAGCAGACTGCTTTTGACGACCTGGAACCGGTATGTCGTGCCCAATGAGGCCATCACCGCGGATTCCAACTCCGGATCCGCACTGACGCCGTTCTTGTCGACGCCGATCGCATCCGCGAGAATTGTCATCCGATCAAGATCGGGGCGCTCCTGCAACTGGCGACGGGTGTCGGACGGAATCTCGACGCCCCATGCGTCGAGGAACGGCGCGAAATCCACGCCGTAATTGTCCGCAAGCGCCAGCAGCCACGCGGATTCGTTGGTGATCGACCCGCCGGCGTTCAGGTAGGCGCGGTACCAGTGGTTGACCACGCCGAGCGGCTCGCGGCCGTTGGCGTCTTTGGCGGACTGGTCTCGGTAGGCCGACTGGCCCACGGCGTCCAGCATGCTGATATAGGCGTTGAGCAGCGGACGGTTCCATTCGAAGTTCGGCGCGTCCGGCGTCAGTCGGTAGTCGCGGTTCACTGCGAGTTCCCCACTTTGACGATCCCACCAGTAGCTCCATCCGACGGCGTTCACATCGAGGATGTCGGTATTGTGCTGAACATAATAGGCCAGCACGTTGTTGCTCGTCTCGCCGCCGTCGAAGCTGCCGCTGTTGCGCCCCAGCGTTCCCTGGTAGCCGTGCGCGATCTCGTGCAGCAGTCCCCAGCCTTTGTCGAAGAGGGACCACACATACTTCGCGTTCACGCCGACGTGGTCGCCGCTGTAGTAGGCGCCGCCGGCGCCGTGGATATTGGCGCGGAAGAACTCCTTGCTGCGCACCTGCTGGTCGAGGGGATCGGTGGCGCGGGCGTCGAGTCCGATGAGCTCGTCGTCCCGCTGGATGATGTCGTCGAAATAGGTGAGCGCCTTGTCAAACGTCGGGAACAGGTGGAACAGATCGGCTTTGTCGATGTCGTTGCGCATCAGCGTCATCGACCGGCCGCTTTCGACCAGCGCGTACGGGTCGCCGTATGCATCGTATGTCGCGTCCCATTGGGAGAAGAATTCGCTTTGGTCGTCGCCCAGATAGTAGTAGGGCGTCAGATGGGCGTCGTCGCCGTAGGTGAAGCGCACGGTGATGTCTTTATCGGCGGAGCCTTCGTCGCGCGAGTTCATGGGCGTGTATACGGTCAGCGGGGACGCGCCGGCGGTCGAGCCGGTCAGGGTCGCGCTCTGCCCCGACTTCACGGTGACGGTGCCGCCGTCGGTGTGCGTGTCGTTCGTCGGCCAGGTGAATTTGACGTCGGTGCCGCCGGTGAGGACCTCCACTTCGACGCTGCCGCCTGCGGGCACGCTCAGTCCGACGGCCTGACGATCGTGGGCATCCATACGCAGAATGCCCTGCAGCTGCGTGTTCCAGGCGCTCGCGTTGTTGTAGACCTTGCGCACGATGGAACGGCGCTCGGTCGAATCGGCGGGCAGCACGCGCACCGTGGTCGTCATGGTGGCGGTGTTGCCATCCGAATCCGTCGCGGACGAGGTCAGCGTGTACGTATTGCCGACCGCCGCCGCATCCACCGCGCCGTCCGTGAGCGGGATCTCGTCGCCGGTGGTTTCGACGGCGCGCGTCAGATCGCCATCCTCGATGTCTTTGGCGTATACGCGGTAGGCGGCCTCGTTCGGCGCGTACGGGTCGCCTACCTTCAGTACCAGTTCTTTGGCTCCGTAAAGGACGGGCGCCTGCCGCTCATCCCACTGCTGGATGTCGGCTGTGTCGGCTGCGGCCGCCGCGGGAGTGTACGTGGAAGCCAGCATCGCCGCCGTTACGATTGCGGCCATGACTTTCGCGCGCATGCGGTCTCCTTGTGTTCGTCATATGGGCGAAAAGCCCTAAGCGTAACATCGCACCCAAGAAAACCGACGTCACCCCGCGTCGCGCCTCTTATTTGACCGCCTGCGCGAATTCTTCCACCAGCGCCTCCATCCATGCGATGAGGTCATCGTATTCGGCCGGCATCTGTTCGGTGATCTCGACGATCGGCACGTCAGCCTGTTCGGCGGACTGGACGATCTGGTCGGTGGTGGCGTTCGATTCCTGCGTGTTCACCACCAGCATGGCGATGTCGCCACCGCTGAACGCGTCGATGAACTCCTTGAGGTCGGATGGGGTGGGTTCGCTGTCGTTGGCCGTGGCCTGCGCGTACCCGGTGGGAGTGGCGTCGTTGAGTTGCAGGTCGTCAGCCAGATACGCGGCGACGGATTCGGTGGCGGCGTAGTTCAGACCGTCCGTCGTGGCGGCGGCCGTTTCGATCGCCGATTCCAGATCGGCCTCACGCTCATGCCAAGCTTCGTTGAGTCGTTCGAACGTGGCCTGGTTTTCGGGGTCGGCTTCGATGTAGGCCGCGGTTATCGCGTCCGCCGTGGCGGAACGGGCGTCCGCGGAGAACCACACATGCGGGTTGTCGCCGGAGGTTTTGCCGGCGGCCTCGGCGGCATCCACCAGCGTGGCCTGTGTGGATTCGGCTGCCTTGACGGCCCAGGCGTCGTAGTCGGCGCCGTTGACCACGGCGACCTGCGCCGAAGCGAACCGCCCCACGTCCTGACTGGTCGGCTCGTAGTCGTGCGCCTCCACGCCGGTGTTGCTCATGATGGTGGTCACATCGACCAGATCGCCGCCGAGTTCGCTCGCCACCGAACCCCACTGGTTGATGGAGGCCACCACGGCGATTCCATCACCGTCGGCGCTCGTCGAGCCGCCTTCGTCCGAGCCGCAGGCCGCCAATGCCGCCATCATCGAAATCGCCGTCACGCCCGCCAGCGTCCGCTTCCACAGGTTCTCGCGCATCATCTTCAACCTCTCCATTTGTTAATGAGATTCATTTTCATTAACAACCATACAGTATCCCCGGATACGAGAAAGCCGCCCGCGTGTCACGGGCGGCTTTCTCACATCCATACGGACTGCGGGCACGAATCGTCGTCATTCGTGAGAACGGGTCCGCAGCGACCTGGTCACTGACAGTCCGGGCAGAGCCCGAACACCTCCAGGGTGTGCGACTCCACGGTGAACCCATGGGTTGAGGCCACTTTGCGCAGCCAACTTTCGCTGGGCGGCTCAACCTCCACGGTTTTGCCGCACTTCTTGCACACCAGATGGTGGTGATGTCCGTCATCACCGCATAAGCGGAACAACTGTTGGCCATCCAACCGAACGGTGTCGGCCACGCCTGCATCCGCCAAGGCGTTGAGTTGGCGGTATACGGTGGCGAGTCCGACCTTCAGTCCCCCATCCTCCAGCTTGCGGTGCAGCTCCTGCGCCGACATGAACTCGTCGCATTCCTGCAACGCCGCGTGGATGGCGTCCTTCTGCTTGGTATTGCGTTCCATACGCTCGACCATGAAACCTCGGTCCTTGTTCGTCGGCGGGCGGCCGGGCGCGACCGGCCCGGCGCCCGCCATCCTCGTTATCGCAGATCGTCCCAGCAGCCGGTGGCCTCAAGGGCCGCCACGGCCGCGGCGGTGTCGTCGGCGAGCACGGTGATATGGCCCATCTTGCGGTCGTGGCGGCTTTCCGCCTTGCCGTAATCATGCACGTTCCACTCCGGATGTTCGCAGATCAGCGCACGGGTCGGTTCGACGTGCTGGCCGAGCACGTTGACCATCACGGCCGGGCTCAGCAGCTTCGGCTGCGGCATGGGCCAGCCGGCGATGCCGCGCACATGCGCGTCGAACTGGTCGATGGAGCACGCCTCAATCGTGTAATGCCCCGAATTGTGGGGGCGCGGGGCGAGCTCGTTGACGATCACACGGCCGTCTTCGGTCACGAACAGCTCGATGGCGAGCGTGCCTGCGAGCGCGAAGCCATCCGCCAATCGCAGGGCCAGTTCATGGGCGGCCTGGGCCACATCCTCACTCACTTCGGCTGGAGCGATGGTCATATGCAGAATGTTGTTGCGATGTTCGTTGCGCACGATGGGGAATGTGACGAAATCCTTGCCGTTGCCGGCCACAAGGATGCTCGCCTCGAACGCGAAATCGACAAAACCCTCGAGGATGCTCGGCGCGAAATCCTCAAAACCGCGTACCTCATCCAGATCGGCCGTCGAACGCAGCACGGTCTGCCCATGGCCGTCGTAGCCGCCAGAGCGGGTTTTGAGCACCGCCGGATAGCCGATCTCGCCGAGCGCCGATTCGAGCTCGCCGATGGAGTTCACCGCACGCCAAGGCGCGGTGTCGGTGCCGTGGTCGTTGATGAACTGTTTTTCGTTGACGCGGTCCTGCGTCACGCGCAGCAGGTCGGTGCCCTGCGGCGCGGCGGCCAGATGGCGCACCTCATCGATGGCGTCCGCGTTCACGTTCTCGAATTCGTAGGTGAGCACGTCGCAGCGTTCCGCCAGTTCGCGAATGGCGGCTGTGTCGTCGTAGGCGGCGGTCACCTGGAAATCGGCAACCTGCGCGGTCGGGCAGTTCTCCGTGGGGTCGAGCACGCCAACCTTGAATCCCATATAGCGGGCGCTTAGGGCCATCATGCGGCCAAGTTGGCCGCCACCGACGATGCCGATGGTGGAGCCGGGCATCAACGCGGACACGCGCCCTTTGGTTTCCTCAGACAAGCTGGGCATTGGATTCCTCCACCTTGTCCTTCAATCCGTCGCGGTATTCCTGCAAGGCCTTGGCCAGACGCTCGTCGGTGGTCGACAGGATGCTCACCGCCAGCAGGCCGGCGTTGGTCGCGCCCGAATTGCCGACCGCGGTGGTGGCCACGGGGATGCCGCCCGGCATCTGCACGATGGACAGCAGCGAGTCCCAGCCGGAAAGCGCGTGGGAGCGCACCGGAACGCCGATCACCGGCAGCGTGGTCTGCGCGGCGACCATGCCGGGCAGATGGGCGGCCCCGCCGGCACCGGCGATGATGACCTTGAATCCCTTGGCGCGGGCCTCATGCGCGAACTGCCCCATCAGTTCAGGCGTGCGGTGCGCGGAGATGACCTGCTTGTGATAGGGAACCTCGAACTGGTCGAGCACGTCGCAGGCGCGTTTCATGGTCTCCCAGTCGCTGGACGAGCCCATGATCACCGCCACTTCGGGTGTGGTTGCATTGTCCGCCATTATCATTTACCTCCGGTTATTGAGAATCCGACTCCACTGTACGCCGCGAGGGCGAAGAATCATAGCCCTTCCGCGGTTCCCGCATCCAGTTGGCACCGACAGTGCGAGAGCCAATCAGTCCGCGATCGCGATGGCGACCTTGCCGAACACGTCGCCGTCGATGACCTTCCTGAACGCGGCGGGCGCGTCGGCGAGCGCATAGGTCGAATCGATCACGGGATGCAGGTCAGCATGCTCGACGAAACGCAGCAGGCGGGCGAAATCCTCACGAGAGCCCATGGTGTTGCCCTGCACGCGGATGTCCTGGAAGAACACGCGGGTGAGTTCCGCGCCGGGCTGGTCGCCGGTGGTGGCGCCGCAGATGGCGATGGTGCCGCCGGGACGCACCGATTTGACGGAATGGCTCCAGGTGGCCGCGCCCACCGATTCGATCACCGCGTCGACCTTTTTCGGCAGCCGCGCGCCGGCCTCGAACACGGCATCCGCGCCGAGCTCCAGCGCTTTGGCGCGCTTGGCCTCGTCGCGCGAGGTGACAAGCACCTCGAGTCCGGCCGCATGGGCGAGTTGGATGGCGGCGGTGGAGACGCCGCCGCCCGCGCCTTGGACGAGGATCGTGTCGCCGGGCTTCACGTTCGCGGCGGTGAACACCAGCGAATAGGCGGTCAGCCAGCTGGTGCCGAGCGCGGCGGCCTCGACCATGCTCAGGTTCTTCGGCTTGGCGAATACGTTGGCGCTGGGCACCGAGGTTTTTTCGGCTATGGTGCCGGGATAGCATTCGGACAGGATGGTGCGGCGTTCGCCAGGTAGCACGCCGTTGCCGTCGTTGCCCACGAAGGTGTAGAGCACGACCTCATCGCCGGCTTTGAGGCCTTTGCGCACGGGGATGTCCTCGTCAAGGACGCCGGCCGCATCGGTGCCGAGGATCATCGGCGTCTGTGCGGCGGCAAGGCCCACACCTTTGAGACTCCATACGTCGTGATGGTTGACGGTGGCCGCCTTGACGGAGATGGTGGACCAGTACGGGCGGGGTTCGGGTTCGGGCTGCTCGCCCACTTCGAGCATGTCCAGCGGGTTGTCGTAGTCGACTCCTGACGCGTATACGGCCTTCATTGTGCGCTCCTTGCGATCCGGGCCGGCCCCCATGGCCGTCCGTCTGACCATATTACGACCGGGGTCGCACGAGGTTCCATCACCCAGACGCCCGTGCGACTTTCTCGCACATGATTCGAACAATCGAACATCACCCATTATGGCGGAATTCCAGGATTTCCGACGGTTTCATGTGCGTTTTCGAAGCGCGGGAGGGTCGCACGGACGCGATCGGACCGGCGGTTCGTGCGACGGGACATTAGGAGATGTTGGGGGCATTCGCCCAAAACGCCTCTTTTCGACCACCCACGGTCATATCATGCACTTTCGGCACAGCGAACGGAAAGGAGCCGAGGGTATGAGTGGCGCATTATTGGGGACCATCACCAGCCCAGCCGACGTGAAGGCGCTTTCGGCCGACCAGCTGCCCCAATTATGTGCGGAAATCCGCCGGACGTTGCTTGACTATGGCAAGGCGCACGGCGGGCATATCGGTTCGAATCTCGGCATGGTCGAGGCGACGGTCGCCCTGCACCGCGTGTTCGACTCGCCCCGCGACCGCATCGTCTTCGACGTGTCGCACCAAAGCTATGTGCATAAGATGCTCACCGGACGCGCCGCCGCCTACCTCGACACGGAGCGTTACGACGAGGTGACGGGATTCACCAATCCGCTCGAAAGCGAGCATGACCATTTCGTGCTGGGACACACCGGCACCTCCATCTCGCTGGCCTGCGGTCTGGCGAAAACGCGTGATATGGCGGAGCAGACGGCATCGGCCGCCGCAGGAGGGAACGGACTCCCCCCGATCGGCAATGTGATCGCCGTGATCGGCGACGGTTCGCTCAGCTCCGGCATCGCCTTCGAGGGATTGAACAACGCGGCCGAGCAGGGCGGCAATCTGATCATCATCGTCAACGACAACGAGATGTCCATCGCGGGCGATTTCGGCGGCATGTACGGACCGCTGGCGCGTCTGCGCGCTTCGGGAGGCACCGCCCAACCCAACATCTTCCAAGCGTTCGGCTTGGACTACCGTTACGTCGAGGACGGCAACGACGTGGCCGCGCTGGTCGACGCCTTCGAGGGGGTCAGGGATATCGACCATCCCATCGTGCTGCATATCCATACGTTGAAGGGACTGGGATTGAATCCCGCGCCCACCGGGGATACCGCCGCCCCCCAACCTTCGACGTCGTCTCGCGAAGACGCGCCCTGGCATTCCGACCTGTGCGATCTGTCCGACCGCGACCTGCACGCGGGCCAGTGCGAGGCCTCGCACTGGCAGTCGCCGGACGCCGCGGCGGACCGCCCGGACGATCCCCGCAAGCATTACGGCAAACTCGCCATGGCCGTGCTGGAGGCACGTTTCGAACGCGAGCCGGGACTGGTGGTCATCTCCCCCGCCACCCCGGGCTCGAACGGCATCACCCACGCGTTCCGCGAGCGCGCGGGCCGGCATTACGTGGACACGGGCATCACCGAAAGCCATGCGGTGGCGTTCGCCTCCGGCATCGCCAAAGCGGGCGGCGTTCCGGTATTGGCCACCACGGCGTCGTTCTTCCAGCGCGCCTACGATCAGCTGCAGCAGGAGCTGGCGTTGAACGGCACGCGCGTGACGCTGCTGGACTTCCTCGGCGGACTGTCCGGTTCCGACAACACGCATTCCGGAGCGTTCGACATCGCCATGTTCGCCAACATCCCGGGATTGACCTGTCTGGCACCCACCAGCGAGCGGGAGTTCCTCGACATGCTCGCATGGTCCACCGGTCCGGCGAGCACCGGCCCGGTGGTGATCCGCGTTCCCGGCGAGCCGATTCTCGCGGCCGAACGGGCGGGTTACTATCCACTGTTCGCGGCCGAAACCGACACGTCCGCCGCGGACGATTACACCGGCTATCGAATCACGCATGCCGGCGGCGACGTCGCGATTCTGGGCTTGGGCAACACGTATCCGCTGGCCGAGCAGGTCGCGGCCGCGCTGCGGGAGAGGCACGGCATCGACGCGACGGTGGTCAACCCGCGGCAGTGCTCGACGCTGGACACGCGCACGCTGGAAGGCCTGCGCGATGCCCATCGGTTGGTCGTCACGTTGGAGGACGGTCAGCTTGAGGGCGGTTGGGGTGAGAAGATCACCGCCTATTACGCGAATGCGGACTCGCGCACGCCCACACGCGCCGGAGATGTTACCGCGATGCGTGTGCTCAACTTCGGCGCGGCCAAGGAGTTCACCGACCGCGTGCCGCTGGCGGAGCTCGACGCCCGCTATGGTCTGACCGAAGACAATATCGTCGCGGCCGTGCTCGCCGCGCTCTGAAGGGTGCGACCGCGCGTCACTCGCTGTTTTTGATGGCATCCAATGCTGGGATGCGCACGGCCTTGTTGGCCGGGCCGAATCCCGCGATCACACCGACCAGCATCGAGAACAGCACCGCCGCGAGGAACAGCCACCATGGGATCACCGACACGCGGGTCACATCCTCGCCGCCGACGATCGCATGCCACAGATTGTCGGGAGTCGGCCCGCCCAATGCGAAGATGTTGATACCCCATGAGACCAGTCCGGAGATCACGCAGCCGACCAGGCCTCCGAACAAGCCGATCGCGCCGGCCTCGCCGAGGAACATCACGCGGATGTCGCGCACATAGCAGCCGAGCGCCTTCATGATGCCGATCTCACGCGTGCGTTCGGCCACCGACATGATCATCGTGTTCGCGATGCCGATCGCGGCCACGAAAAACGCCACCGCGCCGATGCCGCCCAGCGCCAACTGGATGCCGCGCGACTGCTCCTCGATGCTTTTGCGTATCTCCTCGTATGATGAGGTGTTGAAACCCATCGCCTTGATCTGCGCCTCCACTTCGGGCACGTCGGACAGGTCGGCGGTTTTGACCAGCACCTGGTTGTAAGTCGTGGATTTCTCCGCGCTCGACGGGTCGATCTTGGCCGTCAGTTTTTTGAGATCGTCGAGACTCATGATGATGCCGGACGAGGTGGTGTATCCCTTGTTGTAATCCTCCTTGAGCACGCCCACCGGAGTGTATTCGACGGTTTGCGTGGCCGATGCGCCGGATGAGCCGCCCGTCGCGCCGCCGCCCATACCGTTCATAGTGCCGCTCATGCCGCCGTCGTAGTCCACGCCGGTGGTGAGCTGGAGTGTGGTCGTCAGCGGGTCGAAGAAGGGGTCGTCGCCCTCGTTCTCCTGGCAGCCGTTCTCGTCGCATATGTATTCGCCCGGACGGCTGCGCATGTTGTTCATTTCGGAGGCGAAGCGGTCGATGAAATCGTAGGCGGTGTATTCGCCCACCAGCACTTCTCCGGATTTCAGCGGCGCGCGCCCGTCGAGCAGTTCGTAGCCCATCTGGTCGAGCTGGGTGGTGTCGATGCCCATCACGGAGATGTACTGCTGCGTATAGCGTCCGCCCGCGCCGGCGGAGGCGCTGGCGCTGTAGAAGAAGTCCGCCATCGGCGTCGCGCCGGAGACGCCGGCGATGGATCGGAAGGACTCCACGGCCTCATCGTCGAGTTTGGCGGACTCCCCCGTCCCGCCCGAATCGGATGAACCGCCTGACGAGCCGCCGCCGGCGTATACGGTGATGATGCTCAGGTCGCCCATGGATTCGAGCATCCGCTCGTTCTGCTCGTTGATGCCTTGGCCGATGGAGACCATCAGCACGATCGAACAGCAGCCGACGACCACGCCGAGCACGGTGAGGATGGTGCGCGATTTGCGGCGGAAGAGATTCTGCCGGCACAGGCGCAGGATGTCGCCGAACCGCATGTCAGCTCCGGTCCGACTCGCCGGCGGAGGGTGGGGCGACCTCGGAGGGCAGGTCGGCGAGGACCTGTGTCGTCGTCCCATCCGCATTGCCCGACGCACCCGGCTCGCCGGCGGCACCCGCAGCGCCCACGGTTCCCACGGGGACTGCGGAACCGGCGGACGCGTCGCCGCTCGCCCAGTCATCCCACTCCTCGTCGATGTCGGCATGCTTGCCGGCCTTGCGCTTCCTGCGACGCACCAACACCACCACCAACACGACCGCAGCGGCCACCGCAACGGCGGCGATCGCCCACACCCACCAGGCGACGCCCTGCTGCGGCTCGTCGATCACGCCGTCGTCGATCATGCCATCGTCGATGGGCATGGATTCCTGCACGTCGAGCGTGAGCGGGAACTCCTTGGTCTGGGACTGCCCGTCGGAATCCTCGTAGGAGACGCGCAGCTTCACCTCCGTGCTCCCGGCGGCCAGCGGTGTGAAGGCGAATCCGATCTGGCCGGTGGCACCGGAGGCCACATTGCCGAGATACTGGGTGCGCACCGCCGCGTCGACGCCGTCACCCTCGATGGCGGCCTCGACGTTGGAGATGTCGCCTTTGCCCTTGTTCACATATTCCATCGTGACGGTGGTCTCCTCGCCGGCGTTGACGACATCCGGCACCACCGGATCGTTGATTTGGAAACGGTCGGGTTGGCTCACCGGCACGGAGATCTTGATATCGGAGGAGTTCGAGGAGCGCATGCCGGCGTCCACATACTCGTAGCGGAAACTCACGGTGATGGGCTGGGCGCCGCTTTGCGCGCTGGAGACGGCCTGCATCGGCAGGCTTTGCGTCATCGTGTATCCGGCCCACAGCGAGTCGACGTAGAAGGTGTTCGTGCCGCCGGCGATGGCGAAGCTTTCGCCGCCGTCCACGGTCACCACCATGTTGGAAACGGCCACCTGTCCCATGTTCTGGAAGGTGAATCCGAGCGTGAATGAGCCGCCGACGGGCACCGAGCCGTCGCCGTAGGAGAAGTTGGTGATGATGACGTTCGGCACCGGTCCCGCGATGGAATCCGAATCCGAACCGTCGGAGACGGAGCCGTCGATCCCATCCACCACGGGAACGACGGTGCCTATGGCGGAGTCCAGTATGGCGGCGCCAGCGCGTTCGGAGGCGTCGGAACCGGCTTCGGCGAACGCGGCGGCGGGCGCGGCGAGGCAGACGACCATCATCAGCAGCAAAGCCAGCAGCGCGCACAGCGGCGCGATCGCCTTGCGGTGTCGGATATTCGGCATAGCGGTTGTTCCTTCTTCTTGTGGTGGTTCTCTTGAAGACCGGCGTCGAGGTTGTGTTCAGCGGTTCGGCGGCGCGGCCGGGCGATCGCCGTTCATCCGATCGCCGACGATGCGCCCGTCGAGGATGGTGACGATGCGGTCGGCATAGTCGGCCATCTGCGCGTCATGCGTGACCAGCACGATGGTTTGGTTGAAGTCGCGGGCGAAGGAGCAGATCATCTCCATCACGTCGTTTTTGGTTTTGGAATCGAGATTGCCGGTGGGTTCGTCGGCGAACACCACTTCAGGCCGGGCCACGAAGGCGCGTGCGATGCCGACGCGCTGCTGCTGGCCGCCGGACATCTGCTTGGGATAGTGGCCGAGCCGATGGCCCAGTCCGACGCGTTTGAGCGCGCCGCGGGCGATCGCCTCACGTTTGGCTTTGGGCATGCCCCGGAACATCAGCGGCATGGCCACGTTCTCGACGGCGGTGAGATTGGGCAGCAGATTGTAGGACTGGAACACGAAGCCGAGATGCCGCTGGCGGAAGGCGGCCAGCTCGCGTTCGTCGAGATTGGAGACGACCACGCCGCCGATGCGCACGCCGCCGCGCGTGGGTTTCTCCATGCCGGCCAGCTGGTTGAGCAATGTGGATTTGCCCGAGCCCGACTCGCCGAAGATGCAGCAGATCTGGCCGCGCGGGATGCTCAGGTTGATGCGGTCCAGCGCAACGACGGTCTCGTCGTCCACAGGATATTCCTTGCGCAGATTCTTGACTTCGATAATCGGATGGAGGGCGGTACCTGCGGTGCCCGCGATCTTCACCGCATCCGCCGCCCGCGCGACGCCGCCCGCATCGCCGCGCATATGCTCAACCGTCGCCATATGAGGCCTTTCTCACTCTCTCCTACCCGCTACGCGTCAGTATAGGCAACCTCGCGTGGCGGCGCATCCCTTAGGGGCTTTCCCTGATGGGCATGTAGCCATACGTCGACAAGATTCGACGGCGTCTGGCCGCACCTGCCCCACGCCTCATCGCTCAGCGCGCGCCGTGGTCTTTCTGATACTGCTCGCCCCACGCCTTCATCGCGTCGACGATGGGCTGCAGGCTTTTGCCGGTCGCGGTCAGCGAGTATTCGACGCGCGGCGGCACCTCGGCATACACCTTGCGCTTCACCAAACCGTCCTGTTCCATGGCGCGCAGATTCGAGGTCAACACCTTCTGCGAGATTTTGCCGACGGAACGCTGCAGTTCGCCGAAACGCTTCGCGCCGTCCATCAGATCACGCAGGATCAGCACCTTCCACCGATCGCTGATCAACATCAGGGTCGTCTCCACAGGACACGCCGGCAGATTGCTTTCTTGGGTCATTTGTCACCTCTTTTTTCGTTGGAAACTCACAATGCTTCCCTTTTGGTAAGTATAGCACTTTAGAGTGCCTACTTCCCAAAATATCCGTACATCATCTAAAGTAATCATTGTCAACGAAAACACTTCACATCAAGGAGCAACCTATGAAGATCGCAGTCGTCGCAGCGAATGGCAAGGCCGGCCAGCTTATCGTCAAGGAGGCCGTGGATCGCGGCCTCGACGTCACCGCGGTGGTGCGCGGCGAGAACAAAACCGTGGCCGAGAACGTGCTGGTCAAGGACCTGTTCGACCTGACCGCCGCCGACCTCGCCGGCTTCGACGTGGTCGTGGACGCCTTCGGCGCCTGGACCCCGGAGACCCTGCCGCAGCACACCACCTCGCTGATGCATCTGGCCGACATCCTCTCCGGCACCGACACCCGCCTGCTGGTGGTCGGCGGCGCCGGCAGCCTCTTCCTCGACGCCACCCACACCGCCCAGGTCCAGGATCTCGAATCCTTCCCGGAGGTCTTCAAGCCGCTCGCCAACGCGATGGGCAACCAGCTCGTCGAGCTGCGCAAGCGCGATGACGTGAACTGGACCTATGTGAGCCCGGCCGCCGATTTCCAGGCCGAGGGCGAGCGCAAGGGCGAGTATGTGCTCGCCGGCGAGGAGTACACCGCCGACGCCAACGGCGTGAGCGCGCTGAGCTACGCGGACTACGCCGTCGCCATGGTGGACCTCGCCGTCAACGGCGGCCATGTGCGCGAGCGCATCTCCGTGCGCTACTAATCCGCCCCTCAAGCGGAGATCGATCTCCCTTCCCGTCATCCAAGGCGGAGCACCTTCCGCCTTCCCGTCATCCTGAGCGGAGCGGAGCGTAGTCGAGGGATCTCCTGGCGCTACACCAACGAGATCCCTCGACTACGCGCTTCGCGCTCCGCTCGGGATGACGCACGTTCCAGACGATGAACGAGACGGTGACGTAGCGCGCTCCGCTCGGGATGACGCAGCGGAGGCCCTTCCACCCAGAATGACGGATAATTTTGACAGCCCTCCATCCGGAAGCGTGCAGCAAGGAGCAGTCATGACCGATTCCGAACTCAACGAGGCCTTGCGCGGTCTCATCCGCCTTATGCTCCAGGAGTGCGGCATGACGGCGGCCGACCACGCTTTGGACGAGCGGGATTTCGACCAGTTGTGGCCCACTTTCCGCGCGTTGGCGAACACCCGCGCGCCGATGGAGTCGTCTCCCGCGTTTCTGGAACCGCAGGATCGGGTGCTGCGCGAGCTCATCGCGCGCGCCGGCGTCACCGAAGCCGACGAGCTTCCCCGTACCAAAGCCGACGCGCGCCTGTCCGTCTGGCGCGGCGACATCACGACCTTGCGCGCGGACGCCATCGTAAACGCGGCCAATGCCGGCATGACCGGCTGCTGGTCGCCGAACCACCATTGCATCGACAATGCGATCCACACCTTTGCCGGCGTGCAGCTGCGTCTGGAATGCGCGCGGCTGATGGAATCCCAAGGCCATTCGGAACCCACGGGGCTCGCGAAATCCACCGCCGCATACAATCTGCCGGCGAAGCACGTCATCCACACCGTGGGCCCGATCGCGAACGGTGCCCCCACCGACGAGCATCGCGCGCAGCTCGCATCCTCGTACCATCATTGTTTGGATGAGGCGGCGCGGCTGGGTTGCGCGAGCCTCGCCTTCTGCTGCATCAGCACCGGCGTGTTCGGCTTCCCGCAACGCGAGGCCGCCGCCATCGCCGTGCGCGAGACGCGCGCATGGCTCGACGAGCATGCCGACGCGGGCGTCACCCATGTGGTGTTCAACGTGTTCGGTGACAAGGACGAAAGGATCTACCATGCCCTTCTGGACGCATAGGAAGCAGTCCGCGCAGTCCGGCGAGACCCTCGTCGCGGCGGATCCGCTGGCCGTGTCGGAGTCTTCGGAGACCGGCCGCGACGATTCCTCCTTCGGCGAGCCCAACGCGGACGACATCCTCGCCGAGGCTCGCGAGTTGATCATGGGCAGCGAACGTGTGCTCATCGGCGCGGGCTCGGGCCTGTCCACGGCGGCGGGATTGACGTATTCCGGCGAACGTTTCACCCGCAATTTCGGCCCGTGGATCGCCAAGTACGGTATATCCGACCTGTACTCCTCATCGTTCTACCCCTACCCCACCGACGAGGAACGGTGGGCGTATTGGGCGAAGCATGTGGATCTGAGCCGCTACGAGCCGCCGGCGATGCCGCTGTACCGCCAGCTGTTGGACGGCGTGCATGACAAGGACTATTTCGTGCTCACCACGAATGTGGACGCGCAGTTCGCCAAGGCGGGCTTCGACCCGTTCCAGATCTTCGCCACGCAGGGCGACTACGGCTTCATGCAGTGCATGCGAGGCTGCCACCAGCGTATCTATCCGCTGGACGATCTGGTGCCGCGGATGCTCGAGAGCACCGTGGACTGCGCGGTTCCCAGCGACCTGGTGCCGCACTGCCCGGTATGCGGCGGGCAGATGATGGTGCATTTGCGCTGCGACCAGTATTTCGTGCAGGACGAGGCGTGGTATGAGGCGCAGCGTCGCTACAACCGTTTCATCCAACAGCTGCAGGAGCGTCCTGATGTGCCGACCGTGCTGCTTGAGCTCGGCGTGGGCTGGAATACGCCCAGCATCATCCGCTTCCCGTTCGAGGCGATCGCCGCGATGCTCGACATTCCACTGATCCGCATCAACTATGACGACGCCCGCATCGACACTGCGGATGTGAGCCAAGGCTTCGAAATCCAGGACGACATCGCCGCCGTGCTGCCCAAACTCCTGTAGTCGGCACAACCCCCTGCCGGCCTGTCACCTTCATCAAGGCGACAGGCCGGCAGGCTTGGCCGAATCCAGGTGTCGCCGGAAGGGTACCGGTGTTGCTACAGTGGGTGACTGTTGTTTGGCCCCGTAGCTCAGCTGGATAGAGCATGTGACTTCTAATCTCAAGGTCGCCGGTTCGAGCCCGGCCGGGGTCACGAAAACACTGGAATCTCAATGATTTCCGGCTTCCATGCTTCCGTTTCGCACATGTCGGCGGACGCTACCGGTGCAAGGGATCGCCACCGTTCGCAACGGCCGCGAGACGTCGGGTGACGGCGCGCGGCAGAAGACGTTCGGCGACCGCTCCGGCTTTGGTGAGATGGCCGTGATAGACAAGGACATCGCCGCGCATCATCCGACGATAGGCGTATTCGGCGACTCGACGGGCGTTGGCTGGCCGGCCTACCGTGAAGAAGTTGCGGCCGCCCATCGAGGCCGCCTTGGCGAACCCGGTCGAGGTCGGGCCGGGACACACGCAGGTCACGCTCACGCCGGTGCCGCGCAGTTCGTGGGCCACCGCCTCCGAAAAGGAACACACGAACGCTTTGGAAGCGAAATACATCGCCATCCAAGGGCCCGCCATCATCGAGGAGATTGATGAGATATTGAGGATGCGCCCACGCCCGGCCTCGCGCATATCACGCCCATACCGGTAGGTGAGATCCGCGAGCGCGACCATATTCAGTTCCATCATCGCATGCTGACGGTTCCAATCGGCGTCGAGAAAGCCGGCCCAGTCCGCGAATCCCGCGTTGTTGACCAACGCTTCGACCGTCAAACCATGCGAGTTCGTGAAGTCGTGCAGCCTTCGGGGCGCATCGGCCTCGCTTAAATCGACTGGAAACACCACGACGCGAACGCCATAGCGCGACTCCACCACCGAACGGACCTGGTTCAGCCGCGCCTCGTCGCGCGCCGCGAGGATCAGATCGTATCCGTCCGCGGCGAACAGCACCGCGAGTTCGCGGCCGATGCCGCTCGACGCGCCGGTGACCAACGCATATCCCATAGCCGTTATCTCCTTCATCTTTGATATTCGCTTATTTTTCGCCGATTCGTCCGCGCCTTGCGCACGGACGCCCTCGTTAGAATTCGATGACGCGCGGCGTGTTGTCCGGATCGTGACAGGCCATGGACGCGATGCAGTCGAGGCTCATGCTCTGCTCGCGGATCCAGGCGAGGGAGCGCCGCTGCTCGGATTTGTCAAGCGAGATGCCGGAGGTGATCATATCCCGCCATGACCGGGTGGCGTAGCCGCCGTCTGCGAACAGCAGCACGTATTTGCCGCTCGGATTGGTGATTTTCACGGCCACCTGACCACGGGTATGGCCGGGGATGTTCACCAACTGCACGCTGTTGTCGCCGAACAGGTCGAACGAGCGCCGGCATGGCCCTTGGTCGTCGTTCCAGTCATACAGGTCGATGTTGCCCAATCCCGACCACCACTTGGAGCAGAAGCGGATCCGGTTGACGAGTCCCGGCTCGTTCGCGCCGTCCATTTCATCGCGTGCGATCATGATGCGTTTGGCGTCGGCGACGAGCTTCAGCCCGTTCGCATGGTCGCAGTCGAGGTGGGAGACGACCACATAATCAAGGTCGCTTGGGCGCAGTCCTTCGGCGGCGAGCTGTTCGTCGATGGTCTGGCCCGCGGCCACTTCGCCTTGGTTGACCTTGTACAGCGCCCATGAGCCGAGCGACGTGATCTGAGCTCGCCTGTCGTACACGCCGTCGGGGCTCATATCGCGATGCCAGCCGGTGTCCACAAGCACACGGCCTTTGGGCGTGGTGATGAGGAACGCGCATACGGGCAGCCACAGACGTTTGCTTGGCGGCACGAACACGCCGGAGCCTTTGACGATGCCGCAATGGTCGCCGCCGAACGGCAGATTCGGCGAGACCCGCACACGCCCGCATTGGAACACCCGCACCGAAAATCCCGTATGCATGTCGCTGTCGCGGCATGCGCCATCAGTCGTATAAGTCATGATCCCGCTCCTTCCGTAGGTCGCCTGTGTCACTGTCGCATGGAGACCGGAACGTCGGAAATCGCCGGTATCCACGCCATGGATTCCATTGAACACGTCGAGATACGGCGAAAGGCCGATTCCAGCGCTACACAAACGCGCGAAGTGTCCACTATGCTTAGGCGGCATGAGCGCCATCCACCCCTATGCGGCGACGGCGGACGATTATCCCGTGCCGGAGACGACCCCCGCCCGCGAATCCATAGAGTCCGCGATACTCGCCTATATGCGCGACACCGGCAAACCCGCGGCGGCCGCATCCGTCACCGAGATCTGCCGGCGTGCGTTCGTGGCGCGAAGCACGTTCTACGCGAACTATCGCAATGTCGATGAGGCGTTGGAGACCATCGAGAACCGTCTGGTGCGCGACATCCTCGATCGCAGCGCGTCCATGGTCGACCTCAAGGCCGGTCCGGAATCGGCCGTGGTCTCCTGCGCCAACGTGTTCGCGCTGATCCGCGAACGGGAGCCGGTGTTCCGCACACTGCTGCTTGATGTGCCCGACCCTCGGTTCGTCGATAAATGGAAAAAGGCGATATCCCATCATTTCTGGCGCAGGCTGTTCGCTCCGGCCAATGACGAGGCCGGAGCCGTCGGGATTTCCCGCGACGCCGACGCCGATACCGACGTCGGGCAGATCGGCGATTCCGGCGATGCGAGGTTCGCTCGCCGACGGCGCGGCCCCGCCACACTGAACAGGGCGCTTATGTTGGAGATGATCGCCAGCGCCGTCGTCGCCGCCTTCACATTCTGGCTGGCCCACCCCGATCAGGTGGAGCCGGCCGAAATCGATGGGCTGGTCGCGCGTCTGATCGTCGACATCGACGATATCTGGTGACGCGCGACCCCGGTCCAATCGGATCGCCGATCAGATTACTTGTCGAAGCGGGCGCCTTCGGGTTTGCTGGCACCCGCGTACAGCGCGAGGGCGAGGACGAATCCCACCAGAATCAGCACGATGCCTCCCACAACGAGTCCGAAGGCGGCATCGTCGCCGAGGGACGAGGCGCCATACCGGCTCAGTGCGTTGAGGCTCAGCGCCTGGCCGACGTAGCCGAACACGGACGGCAGCAGCACGAACCAGCCGGAGAGGTTCCTATCATGCAGACGGCGCACGGCCACGGACAGGCTGGGGATGATCGTGCCCAGCGTCCACACCACGCTCACCACGCCGACCACCATGGCCACGGAAAGCACCTGACCCAGCATGTTGAGGGCACTGTTGACGAGAACGCAGAACAGGTACGCCCACCAATATTCGCTACGGGAGGCGCGGCCGGAGAACGTGGCGTACTTCTTGAAGTAACGCACCACGGCACCGCCGAAGCCGATGCCGTAATACGGCTTGTTCAACGCGGGCTCGCCCGACGTCGTCACGGGGGCGGCGGTGGGAGGAGTCGAATATTCAGGCGCGGTCATGGAACCCTTCTTTCTTGCTCATTATGCGGAGGCCGACGGGAGCGGCCTGTGGCCATTATGTCAGCACACGCCCGCCCAGCACGCCTCCCAAGGCCTTCGAATGCCCGGCAAATCACGCGTCGGCTACCCCAAAAAGGGCATTATTCGCGATCCGCGGCTCCCACGCGTCCAGCGAACGGGACGCTCCGAGACACGACAAGCCGCGTTCGACCGGGAACTCCCGCCGTGACCGTTGGGTTCAACGATGATAGCGTTCGATGATGTCGTTCAGCATCCGACGGGTCCGCACATACTTCGACACGGGAATCGGCACCACCACACCGGAGGCCAATTCCAATTCGCTGCGTCGGATGGTAGTGACGTAATGCGCGTTGACCAGATAGCCGCGGTGCACGCGGCAGCAATACTCCGGCAACCGTTGCGAGAGTTCGACAAGCGAGATGTTGCAGAAGAACGCTTTGGTCAGCGTCACCACCTCACAACCGTGATTGCGGCTTTCCACATACATCAGAGTGCGCGGGTCGATATACAGCATCCGCCCGTTGCTGGATATGCCCACACGCCGCGAGTCCGCGTCCCCCACCGAGAGATTGCGCGCGATAAGAAACGCGGCCGCCCGCATCTGTGGAGACTGCCATATCAGTTTGCGTCTCCGGGAGCCCGCGAAGGACTCCGGGCCACACTCGCCGCCGGACCACGGGACAAAATCCCGCATAGGCACGCGGTCCTCCATACAATCGTACGCATCGGAATCGTCACATTCGCCGCCGGACGCAGAGTTCCCGACTCCGCCCGAAGGCCCGGCATGCGTCCGATTGGTCACCCGCTCGAAACCCATCATGGCTGCGGCTTCGCCCAATCCCTCGCCCTGCCATTCGAACGAATAGTGCTGCATGAGGATTTTCGCCGCGCCTTCCACCGCGCCATAGGTGATGGAGAACATGGTACGGAAACTGCGGCCGGCGCGACTCCCCTCCTTCAGACGGGTGATGAGGTTGCCGAACACCAACGCGGACTCCCCGCCGTGGCGCAGCGTATGGTATTCCTCTCGATCAGAATATCGGCCTTGGCGATGTGGACGAATTCACGAAAATGGTTTCTGATGGAATCTCCGCCGAACATCATCGACGCGCCGGATCCCAGCCAGACGGTTTGCGGGCACAGCAGTGAGTCCCAGAAGGTGCAGTCGCCGCGCAGGTGATAATCGTGCATCACCCGTCGGGTCATCTTCTCGACATCGAGAAGGGGGTCGTCCGCGTCCACGCCCGCGTCGGCGGCAGCGGAGTCGGAGGCGCCTTCGCAACGAGGTGGGGACGAATCGCCGGTTCGTATATGTTCCAGCTGATCATTCAGCTGATGTTCCATAACGCACCGCCCACAACGACTCCTCCAACTCGGCACCATCATATGTGGATGCGATCTGGGAATCCGGGGCACGGCACGCGGCCGTGACGCAAATCACATCTATTCGATGATCCAGCTCAAGCCCACGAGCACCACGAGGAACAGCACGTTCACCGCCGAATACACGGCGAGATACCGGCCTTTGCGGTCCGGATACTTCTTGGTGACGTTCTTGTAGGAGACCAGGGAGGCCATGGACGCGATCAGCGTGCCCATGCCGCCGAGGTTCGTGCCGATGATGAGCTCGCGCCACTGGTCGCAGAAGCCGGAGAGCAGCAGCGTGGTCGGCACGTTGCTGATGATCTGGCTACTGCCGACGGCCACCTCGAGCGGATGGTCGTTGACCAGGGAGGCGGCGAGCGTATAGAACTCCGGCACACGCTTCATATTGCCGATGAAGATGAAGAACATGACGAAGGTGAGCGGCAGTCCCCAGTCGACATGGCGGAAGGCGCGGCGGTCGGTGAACAGGAAGGTGGCGATTACGATCACGCACATCACCCACAGCGGGATGATGTCGCTGACGGCCAGCAGACAGACGAGGAACAGCGCCGCGTAGACGATGGTGCGCCAACCGCCGTAGCCCGCACCGTAGCCGGTGATGCGGATCTCATCGGGCTGGGGCTTGTCGGGTTCGGGGGCGAGCACGCCCTGCTCGATGCCCGCGCCGTCGAGGGATCGGAACTCGTCGACCGGCTGGCGGCCGAAGGCGAAGAAGATCACGACGAGCAGCAGCGCCGCCGCGGTGGCGGAATACGGAGCCATGATGCCGATCATCTCCAGCGAGGGCATGCCGGTGAGGGCCTTCAAATACAGGTTGTGCGCGTTGCCGATCGGGGTGAGCATGCTGCCCACGTTCGCGCCGATGGTCATCAGCGTGGCCACAAGAACCACGCGGTCCTCCATGTCGGCCATGGTGAGCACGGCGATGGCGAAGGGGATGAACGTGACCAACGCCACGTCGTTGGTGATCAGCATCGCGGAGAAGAAGGTGAGCGAAACCAGCGTGATGATCAGCCCGCGGGCGGTGCTGACCCTGTGCAGCAGGCGCGATCCGATGAAGCGGAACACGCCGATGCGCTGCAGACCGCACACCACCAGCATCAGGCAGACGAGCTGCAGGATGGTGCTGGCGTGCACGTAGTCCGCGTATTCGGCGTCCGGCGGCACGATGAAGCATGAGATCAACGCGAGGATGGCGGCGATAATGAGGATGGTCTCGTTCTTGACCACCTTGAGCAGCAGCTGGCGCATCAACCCTCCATGGAGTGTCGGTAAAGCACTCCATATCTTACGAGCCCATACGCCAAGCTACGTAGTTTCGGCGTGCTGTTTTCCGACGACTCCGCTGAAGGACACCGCCTCACCCCTACTGCCCGTTGCTTTCCGACACCGACCGGACGGCGTCGTCTCAACCGCGCAATGTGACGACGGTGACGCTATACGGGCGCAGGCTCACCGCGAGTTTCCCGGCGTTCGCCGCCAGACGCGACTCATGATGCGTGTGGGACAGCAGGCCGTGCCCTTCGCCCTCGTACCCCAAGGTGTTGCGATCGCCCGGATCGGCGTGAAGCACATCGATCTCCAGCAGGGTTCCGCGCGTCGGTCCAGTGGCCGCGTTCCGTTCCGCATCGTCGCCCTCCGCCGTCGCGGGCTTCGCGCCCAACGCGCGCAGTCCGCGGGACACGTCCAAAGTCGCGTTGATGCTCCGCGCGCCAGTGTTCACCATTTTGATATACCGCACGAACGTCGTGCCCTCCCGCGCCGAGGGATCGTCGCCGGTGGCCGAGACGAACAGGTCGCGCTGCGGCCGCATGTCCACCGGACCGGACGGGCGCTCGTCTCCCCCGCCGACGACGTCGCCGACCTCGCACGCATAGGCGGTCGCGCCCAAGCGCCCGGCGAACAGACGCGCCATCTCGTAGTTCACGGATGGCATCATGTGCGACGCGTTGAATTCGATGAGATTCTGCTCCCAGCCTTTGGCGGTGGCGTGGGCGAACAACGGCGCGTAGGAGGTCATGCGCACCACATCCGAATTGCGTTCGCAACCGGTGAGGAAGGCGGCTTCGGCGAGCGCGGTCCGCCAGGTGTTCGCCGTTTCGGGCTTCTGCGGCTGCCCGGCGAAGTAGCCGTTGGCCGAGTATTCGCCGAAGTAGACGCCCGCGCCGTCGCGCGGATACCCGTCGAAGCGCGTGGCCTGGGCGATGAACCATTCGGGGGAATGGTAGGAGTGCTCGTCCACGATCACCGCGTCGCCGGTGGCCGAGCCGATGGCGGGGAGCAGGCCGCCGTCGCATCCCCGGTGTCCGTCGCGCGGGGCGACGTCGTCGGCGAGCCCCTCTTGCGCAGTCGCGATCCGGGCCGAACCGCTCGCCGCGGGGCCGGTCGGCTGGTCGGCGATCCGCCGCGCGTGCTCCCAGCTGCGTCGCATCGTGGGCTTGAAGGGGAACAGGCCAGCGCTCATCACGCACAGCATATCGGGGTACCGTTCGTGGATGGCCCGCGAGATGATGTCGAATTTCTCCAGATAGTCCGGGCCGAAGTTCTCGTTGCCCACGCCCACCATATCCAGGCCGAACGGTTCGGGATGCCCCATATCGCGCCTTACCGCAGCCCATGCGCTGGTGTCGGGATCGCCGTTGGCGAATTCGATCAGGTCGAGGTAGTCCTGTACCACGTTGCTCCGGAAGGCCCGCGCGTCGGTGGGCATGTGTCTGGGGTCGCGGCCGGGCGACTGGCAGGCGATGCCGGCGAACAGGGTGGGCAATGGCTTGGCGCCCAGGTCCTCGCAGAGGCAGAAGTATTCGTAAAAACCAATCTGATAGCTTTGCGAATAGCTGGAGCCGTCCGGCGTTTTGAACGCCCAGATGGAGTATTGCTGGCGGCGGGCGGCCAATGCGCCCACGGTGTCCTTCCATCGGTATTCGTTGCCCGGGGTCACGCCTTCGACGATGCATCCTCCGGGGAAGCGCAGGAATGCCGGCTTCAGCGCGGCGATCGATTCGACCATATCGCGCCTGAGCTTGCCGTGACGCCATTTGGGGTCGCCCGCGCCCCAATACTCCGCGTCCATCAGTTCGACGCAGTCGAGATCGAACTCGCAGGCCGCACCGTTCACGATATCGATGCGCAGCTTGCCGTAATCGCCGCCCACTCCGCGCAACGTGAACCGCACATGCCGCCAGCCGCCGGTGCCTTTCGTCACGCGGGCGTCGGCCACGGAACTCGCGTCCACACGCGCGTCCACACGCGCATCCGCATCCCGTCCGGATCCCGCGTCGCAACGGATGTCCCCCACGTCCGTCAGCGGCAGCCCGTACCGGTCGACCACGCATACGCGCAGCGTCGCTTCTCCCGTCACGGGGCGCACCCATGCCGCGAATTCATAGAGCCGGCCGGGCTGAACCGCCATCGCGCAGCGCCCGGCATACGCGCCGCCGCCGTTGTATCCGAGGTTTTCGATGCGGGCGGCCGTCGCCGCGTTGGCACCGGCGGGCACGCTCACCCGCGCGTACCGGCTGTGGCGGTGCAGGGGCGGCGCCGGGCAGTCGGTGGGCACGCGCTGGCCATGCTCGCCGCGGATCTCACTGCCGCAGCTGGTCGCCGCGCAGCCTTCGAACCGCCAGAACCGCAAGGGATCGGCCTGGGTGCGCCAACGCTCGCCTCCGGCCAGACGCAGCGTGTGATGGTCGAGATACACGCCGTCGAAACTGTAGTTGTTCACCATATTGGCGTTGAGTCCGCCATCCGCGGACAGGTTGATGTCCTCGAAGAACACGCCATAGAGTCGATCGCTGACCGGATGCGTCGCATCACCCACACAAATCCTCACCATGCGCCCATTGTAGGGACGACGGGAGGCAAATTCACGAGGCGTTCATGTGCGTGTCACCCGCACGTCGCCCATCATCCTTCCCGCGCATACCTGAGGACTCTACGCTGGTGGGCACAACGGCGCGGATAAGGCCGTCCGTTCATAGATCGTGGATGAGGAGTCGGCATCATGCACACCCTGACGGGCATTCGTGAACGCATCGACCATGTGTACCCGAATCTGCGTCCTGCGGAACGGGCGGCCGCCTCCTACGTGCGGAACCATATCGCGCAGGCGGCGGAACTGACGGTGGGACAGCTGGCCGACGCCGCGCATGTGAGCCAGCCGACGGTGATCCGGTTCGCCCGCAAACTCGGATTCGGAGGATACCGTGAGCTGCGCTACGCGCTGCGCCATCCGGAGGCCGAGCATCGCGTGACCTTCGACCCGCTGTCGGGGTTCGACATCAATCCATGGGACAGCCCCGACGAGGTGCCGGCCAAGGCCATGGTCGGCATCTCCGCCGTGATCGACGAGCTGCGCCGGGCGCTTGACATCACGGCCTTTCGCAAAACATGCGCCGCGTTGCGGACGACCAGTCTCATCGACGTATATGCGGTGGAGAATTCGCTGGTGCCCGCCACCGACCTGTTCACCAAACTGTCCTATCTGGGATTGCCCTGCCGTCTCAACACGGACGCCTACTTGCAGCATATCGGCGCGGGGCATCTGCCACAGGACGCGGTGGCGGTCGCGATCTCGCATTCGGGAACCTCGGCGGACACGGTCGCGGCGCTGCGTCTGGCGAAGTCGGCGGGAGCGAAAACCATCGCCGTGACGAACACCCCTTCCTCCCCGCTTGCGGCGACGGCCGACATCACGCTGCTCACCGGCACCAACGAACATACGATCCATGGCAACGCGATCTTCTCGCGCGTGGCCGATGTGGCTTTGGTCGACATGCTGTACATGGGCGTGCTGCTCAGCGACTACGGCCGTTTCTCCACCGCGCTCGATGAGTCGGGCCGCATGATCCGCGACCGCGCGGTCAGCCTCTAGGCAGCGCATCCGGAATCGTCGAACGCATCCGCCGGCCCGATGGATGCGTTCGACGAGAGAGAACTACAAAACTTCATAAAAGCGACGTAGTTTCGCTTGCTGTTCACATTCATTTCCCATGGCTTTCCCCCAATCCGGCACCATACGCCAGTCCGCGGGGCGACGATGGTATCGGGCCGACGCCCACGCCGGATCGTCCGGCGACACCTGTCCTCCACGTCGGGAAGACGTGGCGCATCGTCAAGAAATGAGAACCATGCTCGAACTGAAGAACATCTCCAAGTCGTTTGGGGACGCACGCGTGCTCGACGACATCAGCCTGACGCTGGATGACGGCCAGATCATGTCGATCCTCGGCCCCTCGGGCGGCGGCAAAACCACCCTGCTCAACATCGTGCTCGGCATCACCGACGCGACCTCCGGCCGTCTCCTGCTCGACGGCGAGGATCTGACCGACGTGCCGATGGAGAAGCGCGGCTTCAACATCGTGTTCCAGGACTACGCGCTGTTTCCCAACCTCAACGCCTATGAGAACATCACCTACGGTCTGCGCAACCATCCGGGCGTCTCGACCGCGGATGAGATCCGCGAACTGATCGGACTGCTCGGTCTCGAAGAGCATCTGGACAAGCGGATCGACGAATTATCGGGCGGACAGAAGCAGCGCGTGGCGTTGGCCCGCACGCTGGTGATGAAGCCCCGGCTGCTGCTGCTCGACGAGCCGCTCGCCGCCCTCGACGGCGTGATCAAGGAGTCGATCAAAGCCAAAATCGCGCAGATCGTCGAGCAATACCGGCTCACGACGATCATGGTCACGCACGATCCGGAGGAGGCGTGCACGATGAGCGACCGCGTGCTCATCCTCAACGGAGGCCACATCGCGCAATATGACACCCCGGAGAACATCCTCGAACATCCGGCGAGCGATTTCGTCCGCTCGTTCATCCTGCGCCAGCTGGAGGTCAAACGCAACAACATCTACTCGCTGTTCAGCGACGACGGCGCGCGGCCTCTTGACGCCGCGGCACAGGAGGCGTGAGATGTCCGTCGAATCCATCCGGGCCGGCAGGCAGCTGCCCAACATCCGCCCCGACGTCGTCAATTACGAACGCCGCCCCCGCGCGCCCAAACAGACCGAGCTGTGGACGCTGTTCGCGGTCGTCGCCGTCGCCTTCGGCTGCTTCCTCATCGCGCCGATGGCGCTGGTCGCCATCACCTCGTTCCAAAACGGCGAGGGAGCGGCCACGTTGGCGAATTGGACGTCGGTGGTCTCCCAACCCGAATTCGCCGCGTCGACGCTCAACTCGCTGAAGGTGTCCGCCGCATCGGCCGCACTGGCCGTGCTGCTCGCGTTCCTGCTGGCCTACACGGTCAACTGCACCAACGTGCCCGGCTGGCTCAAACGGGCCATCACGCTGCTCACGCAGGTGCCGATGCTGCTGCCGACCATCACCTACGGCTTCGCCATCATCTACTCGTTCGGCAAGCAGGGCCTCATCACCCGGCTTCTGGGATGGCAGCCATTCGACATCTACGGATTCAACGGACTGCTGATCGGCTATGTGGTCTACACGCTGCCGACCTGCTTCCTGCTCATCCACAACGGTTTCCGATTCGTGGACAAGAAGTTCGTCATCGTCTCGCATATCATGGGCGACCCTCCCGTAACGACGTTCCTGAACACCATCGTGCGTCCGCTGATCGGCACGCTGGCGACCGCGTTCATCCAGGCGTTCTTCCTGAGCTTCACCGACTACGGCATCCCCACCTCGCTCGGAGGCACCTATGACGTGCTCGCCATGACCCTGTTCAACCAGATGCTCGGCTCCATCCCGAACTTCAACCGCGGCGCGGTCATCGCCGTGTTCATGCTCGTCCCCTCGATCATCTCCGTCACGTTGATGACCGTGCTCGAACGTTTCTCGATCCGCTATACGAAGGTCTCACCGGTCGATCCTCCCAAAGGCCGCCGTCGTGACTGGGCGTGCGCCCTGGCCTCGGTGGCGACGCTGGCCGCCATGCTGAGCCTGTTCGTCGTGATCGCGCTTATCCCCTTCGTCAACGAATGGCCCTTCGACACCGGGTTCACGCTTGGCCGTATCACCGCGTTGTTCGGGGACTCCGAACTCACGCAGGTGTTCGTCAACTCGCTGTATGTCGCGGTTATGACCGCGCTTATCGGATGCCTGTTCGCCTACGCGGCCGCCTTGGTCTCCTCGCGTTCGAAACTGCCCGTCTGGGCGAAACGCGCCGTGGACTCCGTCTCGGCGGTGGTCAACACCTTGCCCGGCATGGTGCTCGGCATCGCGTTCCTGTTCGCCTTCTCCGGCACCGGACTGCAGAACACGTTCTGGATCCTCATCATCGCGAATGTGGTGCACTACTTCGCCACGCCCTATCAGATGATCAAGGATTCCCTGTCCAAAATGAACGGCTCATGGGAGACCACCGCCCGTCTGATGGGCGACAACTGGGCCAAGACGATCGTACGCGTGGTCACGCCGAACGCGGCGCCGACGATTCTGCAGGCGTTCGGTTACTACTTCGTCAACGCGATGGTCACGATCTCCGCGGTCGTGTTCCTGACCGGCGCGCATACGCAGGTCATCACCACGAAGATCTCCGCCTTGCAGCATCTGGCGCAGTTCGATGAGATCTTCACGCTGTCGCTGCTCATCCTCGCCACCA
Source organism: Bifidobacterium eulemuris (assembly GCF_014898155.1). NCBI lineage: Bacteria > Bacillati > Actinomycetota > Actinomycetes > Bifidobacteriales > Bifidobacteriaceae > Bifidobacterium > Bifidobacterium eulemuris. The sequence goes on from NZ_CP062938.1 coordinate 956,257, forward strand.
ATCTGGCCGTCAAAGGCCTGGTCGCGCTGCTCACCCGCAAACGCCGCGTCACGGCCGCGTCCGCGATCACGGTCGCATCGGCGGCCCGCGCTGACATGTCGGCGGGATTGCGAACATGGCTGGCGGCGACCGGCGGCCGCATCCGCCGCGGCGCCACCGGAGCGTTGGCGGGCACGCTCGCCGTGCTGCTCGTCGCGTTCGGATGCGGCGCCTTCTCCGGCACGGCCACCGCGGACGGTCAGGTGGTGATCTACACGAACGCCGACGACGAGGCGGTGGAAGCCTTCCAGCATGCGTTGGATGGCAACGGCTATAAGGACCAGTACATCATCCAGTCCTTCGGCACCTCCGAACTCGGCGGCAAGATGCTGGCCGAAGGCAGGGCGCTGGAGGCCGATGTGGTCACGATGAGCTCCTACTACATCGATTCGGCGCAGGAACGCAACCACATGTTCGCCGACCTGACCGAGGTCACCAGCAAGCCGCTCGGCGACAGCGAGAATTCGAAGGCCCCTGATTGGCGGCGTCCGGTCACCGCGCAGGAGGGAGCGATCTTCATCAACACCACCGCGTTGGCGGAAGCCGGAGTCGACGCGCCGACCAGCCTGGCCGATCTGGCCGATCCGCAATACGAGGGACTGATCGCCGTGCCCGATATGGAAGGATCCTCAACCGGCTGGCTGATGGTGCAGGCGATCGCCGACGCCTACGGCACCGGCGACGAGGGCAAGCGCATCCTCGCCGCGATCTACCGCAACGCGGGCCCTCATCTGGAACAATCGGGATCCGGCCCGTTGAAATCCGTGCGCGCCGGCGAGGCGGTCATCGGCTTCGGACTGCGCCATCAGGCTGTGGCCGACCAGCGCGACGGATTGCCGATCGAGGTGGTCGATCCCAGCGAGGGCAACTACACGATCACCGAATCGGTGGCGGTGCTCGACAAAGGCGACGACACCAATCCCAAAGCGCAGGCCATGGCCGCGGTCATGGTCGACCAAGCGCGCGGCGAACTGTTGGAGACGTATCCGACGCCGCTGTACGTGGGCGAACAGGCGCCGGCCGGCGGATCGCCCAATCCGAAGACCTTCCCCGAGGCATTGAGCGTCGACCTGCTGCAACGGCACCAGGACTTCTCGGCCGCATGCAAACGCGCCGCCGAACAATAGACGAACCGTCGCTTCCGCCGATCCACGCATCCATCAACCTCTCAACCCATCAATCCACCTCTGAACCAACCATAAGGAGAACCCCCATGAACGACTACAAACTGCTCACCCCCGGACCGCTGACCACCACCCGCACGGTCAAGGAGCAGATGCTGTTCGACCATTGCACGTGGGACGACGACTACAAGGCCATCACCCAGCGCATCCGCGCGGAACTGGTCGAACTCGCCCACTGCGACCCCTCGCATTACACCGCCGTGCTGATGCAGGGCTCCGGCACCTTCGGTGTGGAAAGCGTGATCACCTCGGTGGTCGGCAAGGACGAGAAAGTGCTGCTGTGCACCAACGGCGCGTACGGCGACCGTCAGGTGAAGATCTGCGAGCACGCGGGAGTGCGGTACGTGCGCTACGCGGAACCTTACGACTGTATCCCCAGCGCGGCACGCGTGGCCGAACTGCTGGACGCCGACCCCACCATCACCCACGTGTCGATGATTCATTCGGAGACCACCTCCGGCCTGCTCAATGACATCGAAGACGTGGCCCGCGTGGCCAAATCGCGCGCCCGGACCGTCATCGTGGACGCGATGAGCTCGTTCGGCGGCGTGGACATCCCCGTCGAGGAGTGGGGCATTGATTTTCTGGTCAGCTCCGCGAACAAATGCATCCAAGGCGTGCCGGGATTCAGCTTCATCATCGCCAACCGCGACGCGCTCGAGGCCTCTCGGGGCAAGGCCCGCAGCCTGTCGCTCGACCTGTACGACCAGTGGCGCGGTCTTGAGGACGGCCAGGGCAAGTGGCGCTACACCTCGCCGACGCATGTGGTGCTCGCCTTCGCCAAGGCCTTGGACGAGATGCGCGCCAAAGGCGGACTGCCGGCGCGCGCCGCCCGCTACGCGCTCAACAACCGTCTGATTATCGCCCGTATGGCGAAGCTCGGATTCTCCACGTACCTGATGGATCATCAGGGGCCGATCATCACCACCTTCCTCTACCCCGAAGGCGCGGATTTCGACTTCGCCGACATGTACGCGTTCATCAAGGAACGCGGCTACGCGATCTACCCCGGCAAGCTCACCGACGAGGAGACGTTCCGACTGGGCAATATCGGCGAGATCTACGTCGACGACATCGAACGGGTCACCACGCTGTTCGCCGAATACATGGACGCGCGCGGCCTGCTCGAGGCGGCCTGCGGTGCCGCCGACCTCGCCGAGGCGTTGGCCCGCATGGACGCCGCCGGTGCCGACATCAAGGCCGAGGCCCCCGACAACGTCAAGCTCGCCGCCTGACGCGCCGCACGGCCGCATCATTCATTTTCATTCGATAGACAAGGAGCCACCTCACTATGATTTCCCGTTTCGACGCCGTGATCTTCGATTGGGCGGGCACCACCGTGGACTACGGCTGTTTCGCCCCCGTCGCCGCGTTCCAGGAGACCTTCCGCGAATTCGGCATGGATCCCACCATGGATGAGACGCGCGCCCCGATGGGCATGCTCAAATGGGACCATATCAAAACCATGCTCGCCGGCGAACGTCTGTCGGGCCAGTGGAAGGCGGCGCATGCCGGTTCCGCTCCCACCGACGCGGATGTGGACGCCATGTACGCGGTGTACGAGCCGAAGCTGCTGTCCATCCTCGACCACTACGCCGACCCCAAGCCGGGCGTGCTCGACGCGGTCGCGTCGCTGCGGGAGCAGGGGCTGCGCATCGGCTCGACCACCGGCTTCACCGACTCGATGATGGCCATCGTGGCACCGAAGGCCGCCGAGCAGGGCTATGCGCCCGACTGTTGGATCACGCCGGATTCCACCGACGGATTCGGCCGCCCCTACCCGTATATGGTGTTCGCGAACATGCGCGCGCTGCGGCTGCCCGATATGCGCCGCGTGGCCAAAGTGGGCGACACAATCTCCGACGTCAGGGAAGGCAAGGCCGCCGGATGCTTCACCATAGCCGTGACCGAGGGCAGTTCCCAGATGGGATTGAGCGAGGCCGAATTCGAAGCGCTCTCCCCCGCCGATCGTCAGTCCGCCCGTGACGCGGCCCGTGACGCGTTCCTCACCGCAGGCGCCGACGCCGTCATCGACACAATGGCGGAGCTTCCCGTTCTGCTCTCCCAGCTCGGCTGAGCGGTAGAGCGGCGGAGCGACCCTGTTTGGAGATCCCTCGACTACGCTCGGGATGACATCGATCACGCATCAACGTCATGCTGAACGTAGCGCAGCGAATCGCAGCGAGGCGCAGGCATCCCCGACTGGAACGACGTTGATCAGACCAGGCGGAAGGCGCAGTCGAAGGATTTCAGACGCCGCTGTTATAGATCTGCGATTGCAGGTCCTTGCGGTCGGTTTCCATGCGGGTGATTTCGCCGAGCAGGGCGATTTTCTCCTCGCCGTCGGGCAGCGCGGCCATCTTCCGTTTGGCCGCGCCAATCCGCCGCATCAGCCCCATGTCGAGCAGTTTGGCGATGAGCTCGGCGGCGTAACGCCTCTCCTCTTTGCTGGCGGGCTTGAGCTGCGCGGCGGCGGCACCGCCCGGCTGGGTGCCTGCCGGCGGCTCGCCCTGCCTGTCGGATTCCGGCAGGGGCAGCGGCATGACGGCCAGCTCGTTGATCGTCGATTCCAGCATCGGACCGCCGGCCTTGGTGAGATTATGCATCCACAAGCCCTGCGGGGTGTCGTCGCTGGGCAGGTCACCGGCCGCGGCGATCGCCTGGAACAGCGTGCGGAACACCGGAGTCATGAAGTTGGCGAGCGTAAGACAGGCGAACATCTCCCGGTCGATGGCGCGCGGCACTTGGATCAGCATGGCCATGAATTGCTGTTCGGCGATGAACACCGCGTCGTCGATGCGGAAATACGTCTGTTCGGAGGCGTCACGATGTTCCAGCGCCCGGCGTCGCGCCGGATCGTCGTAGGGGTTGCGTCCTTGCTCGCCGCGATGCGCCCCGTCCGCGGCGGCCATGCCGTTGCCCGCGCCGTTCGCGCCGCCCGAAGCGCCGAAACGCCGTTTGGGGGCGTAGGCGTCGTCATCGCGCACGCTGAGCTGGGCGCGTGCGGCGTTCACCTCCCGGCGCATGATGTCGAGGTCCACGCCGATGCGCCGCGTGGCCTTGCGGGTGTAGAGGTCCACCAGCGAACGGTCGCGGATCTGCGCGATCAGCGGGGCCGCGGCCTTCACCGCGCCCATCTGCCCGGTGGCGTAGGTGGTGTCGAAACGATTGATCGCCGCGTCGATCACGAAGTCGAACAGGGGCTTGGCGTGGGCGATCAGCGAGCGCACCGCCTCGTTGCCGCGTTCGATACGCAGATCGCACGGGTCGAGGTTGTCGTCGGCCACGGCCACGAAAGTCTGTGAGAGAAACGCCGAATCGAGGCCGAAGGCGTGCAGGGCGGCCTTCTGTCCGGCGGCGTCGCCGTCGAAGGTGAATACGATGCGCGAGCTGAGGGCCTGCCCCTCCACTTTCAGCGGGCCGATGAGCTGGATGCCGCCCAACGAGTCGTCGGCGATCAAGCGGCGCACGATTTTCGCATGCTCCATGCCGAACGCGGTGCCGCAGGTGGCGACGGCGGTGTCGATGCCGGCCAGATGCATGGCCATCACATCGGTGTAGCCTTCGACGATCACCACCTGGCGTTTTTTCACGATCGCGGCCTTGGCCAGGTCGATGCCGTACAGCACCTGCGTTTTGCGGTAGAGCTGCGTGTCGGGGGTGTTGATGTATTTCGCGGCAATCTGGTCGTCGTCATACAGTTTGCGCGCGCCGAAGCCGAGCGTGCGTCCGGTGGAGTCGCGGATCGGCCAGGTCACGCGGCCTCGGAAGTAGTCGTAGATGCCCCGCTGGCCTTGGCGCGCGAGTCCCGCGTCGAGCATCTCCTGTTGGGTGAAGCCCTTGCCGGCCAGATGGCGCACGAGATTGTCCCAGCCTTGGGGGGCGTAGCCGCAGCCGAAACGCTCGCAGTCGGCCTGGGTGAAGTTGCGCCCGCCAAGGAGCTTGCGCGCGGTGAGCGCCTCCTTGCTCATGATCTGCGAGACGAAGAAGCGCTGCGCCTCCTCGTTCGCCTCCAGCAGACGCGTGCGCTTCGAACCGGCGTGCTCGGGTCGGGCGGGACCGTTCTGCTCGTAGTGCAGTTCGATATGGTAGCGGTCGGCGAGCAGCTCGACCGCGCCACGGAAGTCGATGTTCTCCTGCCTCTCGACGTATTTGAACACGTCGCCGCCGAGTCCGCAGCCGAAGCAATGCCATACCCCGAGGTTGGGGCGCACGTTGAAGCTGCCGGTTTTCTCGTCGTGGAAGGGGCATAGGCCCACATAGGTGCCGGTGCCGGAAGGCCGTAGCGTAACGGATGCGGATACGATGTCGTAGAGGTCCGCGGTCGCGCGCACCTTCTCCACATCCTCTTTCAGAATCATTCCGGCCATAGTCATCCAGACTACCGTCAGCACAGAATCGAATGGAGCGCGAGGGCGGAGCTGTCGGTCAACGAAGCCACCTGATCCACGGCGACACGCAGTCGTTCGCCGTCGTTGGTCGCCTCGTTCCAGTCGGCGAGGAATTGGCTTTCCAACACGTCGGAGGCCCGCGGGGCGTCGTTCATCAGCACGTCGACCAGATCCTCCACGATGGCGAGCTCGCGCTGGTGGAAGGGCTCCTGTTCGCGCGGCGCCATCACGAAATGCACGGCGACGCCTTTAAGCGCCATGATCTCGTAGCTGGTCCGCTCGGGGATCACCACATGCGCCGAATAGCGGGTGAGCGGACCCGCGCCGTAGACCTCGCGGGTGGTCTCCTCCACCGAGTGGCAGAAACGTCCGATCAAATCGCTGGTGATGTTCTTCAGTTGGGCCAGGGCGGATCGAGAACCGTTGAAATGCGCCGGGAACATGCGCTCCTTTTGCAGACGTTCGAAAGCCGCGACCAGTTCGTCGGCATCCCACTTCTCGCCGTACCATTGGCGGGTCTCCTCGATGATGCGGTCCAGCACGCGCGGGTCGGCCAGCACGATCGGGTTGAAGGCGCCGGTGGCGATGGCGTCCTCCACGTCGTGCACCGAATAGGCGATGTCGTCGGCCAGGTCCATCACCTGGCATTCCATAGGTTTGACGCGCGGCAGGGCGCCGGTTTTCAGCCAGCGGAACACGGGCTCGTCGTCCGGATAGACGCAGAACTTCACGCTTCGCCCGCCGGGATTGTCCCGCATGGCTTCGGCGTAGGTCCATGGATATTTGACGGCGGCGTCGAGCGACGCTCGGGTGAGGTTCACGCCGGCGGAGCGGCCGTCCTCATGACAGACTTTGGGTTCCAGCCGGGTCAGGATGCGTAAGGTCTGCGCGTTGCCTTCGAAGCCGCCGATATCGCGGGCGATGCCGGCGAGCGCCTTCTCGCCGTTGTGTCCGAAGGGCGGGTGGCCAAGGTCGTGCGCCAGGCAGGCGGTGTCGACCACGTCCGGGTCGCAGCCGAGCATCGCGCCGATCTGTCGACCGATTTGGGCGACCTCCAACGTGTGGGTCAGGCGTGTGCGGGCGAAGTCGTCGGTCCCGGCGACCAATACCTGGCTTTTCGCGCCCAACCGGCGCAATGCGGATGAGTGGATGAGTCGGGCGCGGTCGCGTTCGAACGCGGTGCGGCTTTTGGATTTCGGCGGCTCATAGGCCCACCGTTCCTCGTCGGCCTCGGTATACCCTCGTATGGTTCCAGCGTCGGAAGTCATGTCCATCACTCCCCTTTCGCTGTGTTCAGCCTATCATCCGACGGCGTGCGCCCACGACCGCGGCGTCATGCCACCGGTTTCCCCGTCCCGTAGGGTACGGTCCGAGGAGCGGTGGCATGGCGCCGCGGTCGTTTGGGCGATCAGCCGAGAATCGCGGCCGAATCGGTCACGGTGATCAGCGGGGAGAACAGGCCCATCGCCTCAAGGGCCAGCCGCTGGTTATCCGGCGTGCTGCCGGCGCAGGCGTCGGCCACCAGACGCACGGCAACGCCGTCGTCCGCGGCGGCCAGGGCCGTGAGCATCACACAGCAGTCGGTGGCCACGCCGCACAACGCGATCTTCTTGGCACCGCCGATCGCTTGGGCGAGTTCCTCTCCCCACTTGCCGAAGGTCGTTTTCGTCACCACCGGGTGGCCTTTGGCCAGAAGGTCCGTCTCGTCGGTGAAGTCGTACATCGGATCGTCGGGCGGCACGAGGAACTGCGGCCAATCCTTGAAATACTCCACCCAAGCGTCCCGAGGCTCGTCCGGAGCCACGTACCGCGTGTAGACCACACGTTCGCCGTAGGCTTCGGCCAGTTTGACAAAGGCCTCGTCGGTGTCGTAGTAGGTGCCGTCCGCGCAGGCCCAAGTGGACCATTCGCTTTGCGCGAACACCTTCTGGCGGTCGATGACCACCAGCCATTCGTCATTGTCGACCATTTCCACTCCTTGTCGGTTTATCCGTATGCGGATTGCTGTGAGGGCGTCGTCGCTCAGATTTCGGCGGTGGCGTCGGAGTCGAGGGACTCCTGCTTGGCCACATCGCCACGCTGAAGAATCAGCGCTCCTAGCAGGCCGATCAGCAGCGCCACGATCACGCCGAGGTTGGCCGAGGCCCACACGCCGTCCTTGCCGCCGAACAGGGCCAGGAAGTATCCCTGCCAAGTCAGCCAGCTGGCGGCGGTGTTCACCACAAGTCCCCAGCCGATGATGGTGCCGACCGCGAGGATGGCGAGCGCCTTGACGTTCCAAGTGCCATAGCGGCCCGAGGGGTTGTAGAGGTCGTCGGAAGCGTAGTCGCGCTTGCGCATGAGCACGTCGCCCACGAACATGCCGGCCCAGACGGCCATGGGCACGCCAAGGGTGATGAGGAAGCCTTGGAACGGTCCGATGAACGTGTCGGAGAAGAAGGTCACGTACACCACGCCGATCACGGTGAGCACGGCGGTCAGTGCGGCGGCCGCGGTGCGCGGCAGCTTGACGCCGAAGCTCAGCAGGGCCAGGCCGTTGGAGTAGTTGTCCATGATGGCGCCGGACATCAGTCCCAGCACGGCGACCAGCGTGAACGGCACGAGGTACCAGGTCGGCAGGATGGAGGCCATGGCGCCCACGGGGTCGAGGCCGACCTTCTCGGAGAGGTCGGAGTTCGAGATGGCGAGCAGCAGGCCGTAGGAGATGAGGAACACGTTGGCGATGGAGGCGCCGAAGGTGGTCCAGAACACGATGCCGCCGTTGGAGGATTTGCGCGGAAGGTAGCGCGAATAGTCGGCGGCGATGTTCACCCAGCCGAGGCCGAATCCGGTCATCACGAAGAAGCAGCATCCGAGCACGGCCGGCAGATTGCCGGCGGGCGCCGATCCGATGGCGGAGAAATCGATGTTGCCCCATGCCAGGATGAAGAAGCCGACGGTGACGATGCCGGTGACGATGGTGATGACCTGCTGGCAGCGCATGATGAGATCGTAGCCGAACACGCCGGCGACGACGACCAGTCCGACGACGATGATCGTCGAGACGATCTTCGGCGCGGCGCCCGATCCCAGGCCGATCGCCTCGATGGTCGACGACATCGCCAGCACGGCGGTGGTGGTCAACGAGATCTCCCAGCCGAGCGTGGCGATCCATGACATGGCCGCGGGCACTTTGGCGCCTTCGACGCCGAAGATGGCACGGGTGATGACCATGGTGGGCGCGTTGCCACGCTTGCCGGCGATCGAAATGATGCCGACCAGCAGGAACGAGGCGACCACGCCGACGCAGGCGGCGATGCCCGCCTGCCAGAAGGAGATGCCGAAACCGAGCGCCCATGCGCCGTACGACATCGCCAGCACGGAGATATTCGCCGCGAACCATGGCCAGAAGAGGCTTGATGGTTTGCCTTTGCGTTCGGATTCGGCGATGATGTCGATGCCCTGCTCCTCAACGGCGAGGGCCGAGCTTTTCTCTGTTTCCTTGGCCACAATGGCCTCCTTACTTCATCGGTATATGGATTAATCGAGGGTATTGATCGCGATATCCGTCGGTTGACGGATGTTATTGAACGCCTTTCGTATGTCCGGACGTGTTCGCCTTGTCGTATGGCGAACGCATGAGTTGTTCTGTCTCGTCGCGCGTCGGGCAAGTGGCTGGGCCGCGCCGTGTGACCGCGATGGAGGCGGCCGCGTTGGCGATGCGCACGGCATGGGATAGGGGCTCGCCTTGCGCCAGCTGCGCGCACAGCACGCCGGTGTGGCAGTCGCCCGCGCCGTTGGTGTCCACCGGAGTGACGGGGAATCCGTCCACCAGTTCGCACTCGCCGTCCGGCCGGCACACCCACGCGCCTTCGGCGCCGGTACGCACGATCACGATCGCGTCGAGCGCGTCCGCCAGCGAGGCGTACCGTTCCCGTCTGTCCGGTAGGGAGTCGGGCAGACGCAGACGGCGCACGACGATATCGGCCTCGCGTTCGTTGCATGACCAGATTGGCCGGTAGCCCACCAGCGCGTCGAGCAGCACGTCATCGACTTGCTCGAGCATCGGAGACACGTCGAAGATGGCGGTGAAACGGTGCGATCTCGTACGGGTGAGGAATCGCAGCAACGCCTGGGCGGTGCGATGGACCAGCGTGTATCCGCTGATATACACGACATCGCCGTCGTTCGGTTCGATGCCGTCGAACGCGTCAAGGGGCGCGTGCGCTTCGGCTCCCCTTGTGGAGACGAATGTGCGTTCGGCCTGCGCGTCGGTGAGCGCGATGCAGAATCCGCAATCCTCGTCCTCCACGCGCACGCCGATATGGTCAATGCCGTCCGCATGCAGCGTCCGCGCGATCAGATCGCTCCACGCCCCGGTGCCCAGCACCGCGCCGTGACACGCGGAAACACCCATCTGTCTCACCGCATGCAGCATGTTGTAGCTGGCTCCGACTTGGGTGGACACATCCTGCGCGAACACGTCCTCGCCGGCCCGCGGCACCTGCTCGACCCGCATCGTCATATCGACGATGATCTGCCCGAGGGAAATCACGGTGGGATCGCTCATCACGCACCCCTTTCACGCAACGACACAAGACCGGCGGCCACGGCGTCGGTAGGCAACGCGTTGACCCGCTCGACCAAGGTTCGGCGTGATTCGCCGAACGCATCGGGTCCCAGGCATGCGCCAAGTATCGCGCCGGACATCGCCGCGATGGTGTCGGTGTCTCCTCCGATGGATACGGACGCGCACAGCGCCGCGAACGGGGCATCGGCGTAACGGCATGTGATGGCGAACGCGGCGGGCACCGATTCATTGGCTTCGACGCTGGTGCCGTTCAACGCGCGCAGCGTCTCCATGAAATCCTCGTCATCAAGCCCGGCACCCGCATGTTCGGCCCAATCCAGCACATAGCGTGTGCGTTCCAACACCGAGGCTTTGGCCGACCAGCAGCCGACGCGTTCCTGCCGTGAGGTGAAGTCGACGGCCGTATGCAACGCCTTGCGCACGCCGGCACCTTCCATGCCGTAGCTGACGGCCGCGGCGACCAACGTCGTGGCATCGATGCCTTGTACGGTGTTATGCGTCACGATGCAGGAACGGCGCGCCGCTTCGGCCAGCGAGGTCGAAGGCGCGAAGGCGATGCCGACCGGAGCGGCGCGCATCGCGCCTCCGTTGGTGGTGCCCGTCCGCCCGGTTTCCTCGGGCGGCACGCCACGTCCCAACGCTTCCAGAGCGGCTTTGGTGGAGGGACCGAGCAGGTCGAAGGAGCCTTTGGCTTTCATGCCCTCCTCCCAACGCAGCAGGTCGCGCGCGTAGGCGAGCACGTCGAGCTCTCCCCCGTCGGCGATCAGACGCTCCGCCAGCAAAAACGCCTGTTCGGTGTCGTCGGTGACGGAGCCGGCGCGCATGCTCGGGGCGATGGGCTGCCAGTCCACCGAATCAAGAAAATCGACGACCGGTCCGCCGTAGGCCTGCGCGATGTCCTGCGCGGACATGCTTTGCGTGGGCATGCCCAAGGCATCTCCGATCGCCAGTCCGCTGAGTGCGCCGCGCGCTCGGTCGATAAGGTCGCAAGACCTGGTGTTGTCGGCCATTATTGCTTTCCTCCAATCGATATGTGCATGGTGAAATGTCCGGGGTCGAGATAGGAACGCACGTATTCGACCAGAGTGCCGCCCGCCCCATAGCTTTTGCGTTCCGACATCAGAAACACGGTCTGCGGCGACTGCCCCATCGCCTCGCCGACCTCCTCGCCAAGACGTTCCGCCGAGACATCCACACTGCCGCTGAACGGCGACATGCCCGCGGCACGCATCGTACGCGAGACGGATCCCTCTACCAGTCCGCCGTCCATCACCTCGCGCATGGCGCGGGTGGCGGGCAGATACGACGTCTCATGCGAGATCGGCATCGAATGGAACATGCGGCAGCGTTCGACTTTGTAGAACATGTCGGACTCGGCAGGTTCGTCGGCGAGTTCGACGGGACGTTCGACCAATGCGATGGACAGCACCTTCGTCGAGGTAGGCACGCCGGATGACACGGACGCGCTGGTCCACCCGTCGCCGTCTTCGAGATCGCGCCCGTGGAAGGCCACATAACTGCCCGAACCAGCCCTCGTCTCGATCAGTCGCCGTTGTTTGAGCATTTCCAACGCGCGCCGCACAGTGCCTCTCGAAACGTTGAACCGTTCCGCCAGTTCGGTTTCCGACATGATCTTTTCGCCCGGTTTAAGGGTGCCGTCCGCGATCTGCGAAGCGATTTCGCGTTCCAATTGCTCGGTCCGCGTATAACTCGACATGGCCACCTCCTTGTGCGTGTCTTGCTCATCCCTCATTGGATACAAACACATCATACCTGTATATACAAGTTAACACAAATCGGCGCACGTCAACGAGTCAAAGCCAACATCCACAACGTTTCGATTGAGACGAGAGACCGTCAAAAACAACGATTTAACCATTCCGCCCATGCTGCGACACCAAAACGGCGAATTACCGTCGCCCTCGACTCCAAAGTGGTTAAATCGTTGCAACCACCGTACTACACGGTGTTGTAAAGCCGCGCGGGGAAGGCGGCGCGGTATTGCGTCGGGGTCAGGCCGGTGCGGCGTTTGAACACCCGCATGAAATACTTGGGATCCTCGTACCCCACTTCGGCGGCGATGGCGGCGACCGGCGACGAGGTGGTGGAGAGCAGTTCGCGGGCGCGATCGACCCGATATTCCACAATCTGCTCCACGATGCCGATGCCAAAGGCCTGATGGTATAGCGACGTCAGATAGCTCGGCGAATAATGGAAGCGCGCGGCCACGTCGGCCACGGAGATGTCTTCAAAAGCGTTGGCACGAATCCATGAATGCACCGACCGCAACGACCCGCGCACACGCCGTTCGCGGGATTCCGCGGACGCAACGCTCTCCGCCGCCGCAACGGCAACGTTTTCACCACCGTCACCACTATCTTCGACGGGCTCGGCGGCCTGTAAGCCACCGCCCTGCGTAATCGCGCAACGTTGGCGCATCTGCATGGTGATCTCCAACAGCAGGCCGGTGGCGCAATACGAGCAGTAGGCGTTGGGGCGGGAGTCCGCCTGTGAGAACAGGTCGAGCAGCTGGTTGGACATCACGGCAAGACGCCCCGCATCACCCACCGCGCTATATAGCGGCAATGACACGCACCGGTCGTCAGGCGACGGCTTGGAGGCGAGCGACCAAACGCCGGCGTCCTCATCGGCACCATCGGCGAAACGGAAATGCATCCACACGAATTCAAGAGGCGCGGTGATGGACTCGGTGCCGGCATGCTCCACGCCGGCGGGAATCAGCGCCATCTCACCTTCGCGAATCAGCAGGCCGGACTCCCCCACCCGGATCGGTAATACGCCCCGGCGCACGACGATCAGCTCGAAGCTGTCCATCGTGCGCCGCATATGCCGCCATCCCGGCCCCGACACAAAATGTCCTATCGACAGAAATTGCACCGGTGAGTCGACGCGTGCGGTTACGAATTCCATGCCTCCATGGTAGCGTTCGCCATCCCGAGAGGAGCATCCACCCCGTCATTCCAACGGAACATCCCACCCCACCCGTCATCCCGACGGAACCATCCCAACCCACCCGTCATTCCAACGGGACCATCCCAACCCACCCGTCATCCCGAGCGGAGCGCAGCGAAGTCGAGGGATCTCCAGCCCATGCATAAGAGATCCCTCGACTTCGCTCGGGATGACGGGCGGGTGGCACTCCGCCCGGAATGACAAACTCCACTCGGGATGGCCGTGAAATCTTACAGATTCAGCCAGACGCGCATTTCGGTCAGGCCGCGGTTGGCCCACGCGAAATACGGAATCAGCGTGATGTCGGCCGGCTGGCGATCCGACGCACAGGTCGGGTCGAAACGGCGGTACAGGGGCGTGCGCGGCGCGTCAACGGGCGCATCGTCCGCGACGTCGGGCTCGACGGGCTCGCGCCAGCCGGGAACGGTCAGTCTGACCATATCCCAATCCACCGGATCCACCACACCCGTACGCTCGCTGCCGTCGGTGCGGCTTTCGTCGAATCCGGCATGCATCGTGAACGTCTCGGCCACGGCCTCGCCCAAACGGGACATGTCCACATGCAGACGGCCCAGCCCTTCGCCGTTATCGACGCCTTCTGCGCAGAAGGTGATCGGCCCGCGCACGAAGGCGACTTTGCCGATGTTCTCGCCCACGCGCGGGTTGGCGGCCACCGGCACCACCGGCATAGGGAACGCGAAGGCGACCACATCGCCGTCATGCCATTCGCCGGTCAGATAGAGGTATCCGTCTCGAATCTCGCGCTTGACGCGTCCATCATTCTCGCCACTCGCCGTCACCACGGCGGCCCCGGCGGCCTCGTCGCCGGCCCATGCGGGCAGACGGAAGGCCAACGTGCCGCTCGCCGCGCGATCAAGATGGACGGTCGCCTTGCCCTCGCCGCTCCACGGCATCGCGGCTTCGACGTCCAGTTCCATCGCCGCGCCGGCGAAGTCGAACCGCGCGCGGCCGCCCATGTACAAGTGTGTGTACAGCGTGGCGCCGTCCTCGCCCAACGTGTAGGCGTACTGCTGGATCGAGCTGACGATACGGGTGATGTTCGGCGGGCAGCAGGCGCAGCCGAACCACTTCTGGCGCACCGGCTTGACGTGTTCGAAGTTGCGGTCGCGGTTAAGCGCGGCCTCGGGGCGCACCTCCAGCGGGTTCACGTAGAAGAAGCTTTTGCCGTCGAGGGCCATGCCGGCCAGCACGGTGTTGTACAGCGCGCGCTCCATCACGTCCGCATACTCGCCTTTGGCGCGGATCTGCAGCATGCGGCGCGCGAAGAAGGCCAGCGCGATCGCGGCGCAGGTCTCCGAATAGGCTAGATCGTTGGGCAGGTCGTAGTCGTAGGAGAAGGCCTCGCCGTGGCGGGTGCCGCCGATGCCGCCGGTGATATAGAGCTTCTTGTCGACGATGTTGCGCCAGAGCTTGTCGACCGCGTCGGTCAGGTCGCTCGCGTCGGTCAGACGCGCCACATCGGCCACGCCGGAATAGAAGTAGGTGGCGCGAACGGCATGGCCGACGGCCTCATGCTGGTCGGACACCGGCTGGTGCGCCTGATAGTAGGCGTACGGCAGCGGCATATCCTCGTTCGGCTGGTACGCATTGCCGTCATGGGCGGCGCGCGCCCGGTCTTCCTGCTCGAAGTACAGCGGGGACGCGCCGCGCTCGCGCACGAAATATTCGGCCAGATCGGCGTATCTGCGCTCGCCCGTGGCCTCAGCCAGTCGGATCAGCGCCATTTCGGCGATCTCATGGCCGGGGTATCCGCGCAGCTTGCCCTCTTCAGTGCCGAAGCGGGAGGCCACGTAGTCGGCGAAGCGGGCGGCGGCCTTGAGCAGCTTGTCTTTGCCGGTGCCCTGATAGTAGGCGACCGCGCCTTCGATAAGGTGCCCCAGGCAGTACAGCTCATGGTGGTCCTTTAAGTTGGTGAAGTGGCGGTCCATGCCGTTGAGGATGTAGTAGGTGTCGAGATAGCCGTTGTCGAGTTGGGCGGCGCAGACGATGTCGATGGCCTCGTCGGCGGTGCGCTCGAGTTCGGGGTCGGGATGGGTGGCCAGCGTGTAACCCACGGCTTCGATCCACTTGGAGAAGTCGGTGTCTTGGAACACGAAGCCGTAGAATTTGTCCGCATCTGGATTGGCGGGGTCTTCGGGCAACGCGTTGAAGCCGCGGTCGGTGTAGGTGGGCGGCACGAACCGCTTGCCGGAGCTTTCGGCGGTGCGTTTGCTGGCGTTCTGCGCGGCGGCGGCCTTGAAGTTGTGCATGCAGTAGCTCGGGTCCGCGCCGGGCACGCGGTCGTTCAGAGCCTCCCACTGGTAGGGGATCACGGCGGTGCGGGCGAGCTGCTGTTCGGCGGACCAGAAGGGATCGTCGACGGTGACGTCGGCGACGTTCAATGGCGTGCTGTGTTGCGGTGTGACGGACATCCTTGTCTCCTTCGGAATACGGGTTGCCGGTGGATGGCGCCGGATTCCCTCGGTTGGGAATGCCGCGCTCCTGCAGCCTCAGCTTAGGAGACGCTCCGCGCCCACACAGGTGGACTTTTCGTTGCTCAAGTGGATTTCACCTCAGACTCGGATTCGTCCACTCTGCCCCCGGCTTGGCCCAAAGGAGCAAGATCGTCACCGGAAAGTTCGCGACCGTCCTGCGGCCGGCTGCGGAAAAACGCGCCTACGGCCCACAACGGCACATTCGTCATCCAATCCTGCTCACGATAGCCTCTTAAGGACGTCCGGTATCCACGCAGACCGAATTTGCCGCACAGCCATCTCAAGCTTTTCGCCTGTCGCTCGACGCCGGCCTTCACCTCCAAAGGAATCACCGCGCCCCCATGACGGAATATGAAATCCACCCCACCGGAGCTGTTATCCGTTGCCCAATAGCTGGGATCCACTCCCTCCGACACCAATTGCTGGCACACGTATTGTTCGGTCAAAGCCCCACGGAACTCCGTCAGGGCGGTATCCGCAAGAATGAGATCAGCCGGCTCAACCGCCATGGCCGCCGCAAGAAGACCCACATCATGCATATACAACTTGAAGGCCGAAAGATCTTGATATGCCCGCAGAGGCAGGGCGGGTTTCGTAACTTTGAACACCCTCGTGGCCAATCCCGAATCCACGATTTTCTGTATGGCTGACTCGTATTGGACGCTTCGCGCGCCTTTGGCGATATGTCCGAAAACGAACTTATGGTTTTCCCGCGCCAAATGCGTCGGTATCGAAGCAAAGGCCAGACGCACGCGCTCCACATCACCCCCCGCCTGCGGATGCTTGGAGAAATCCATATCATAGTCGGATAACAGTCCCGTCTGAATGTCTCGTGCGGCTTGGTAGCCGTCATTCAAAAACGCGTCGACGGCGGCAGGCATCCCTCCGACATAGCAGTACTGCCTCACCCTCCGATCCAAACGATCGGCAAACCCCTCAAGAAAACCGAAATCCAGATCTTCGATATGCCGGGCCAACACGTCATCACCCGTCGCATCAAGAAACTCAAGAAACGACATCGGACGCATCACCATGGTCTCCACAGCCCCCACGGGGAACGACGTGCCTTCATGCTGGGCAAGGCCCAGATATGACCCTGCAGCTGCAATATGAATGCGGGGCAACTGTTCTTTGAATGATTTCAGCATGGTCAGCAGCGCGGGTATCTCTTGTATTTCATCGATAATCAGCAGCGTCTCATCCTCGCGAACCCGCACGCCCGTGTATGCCTCCACGGAATCCAGAAGTATCTGAGCCGAGCCAGCGCCCGACAAAGCCGACTTCGCCGAGACGTCAAAGAGATTCACATATGCGCACGAACGATAATGCCCCTGCCCCAGCATGCGCAGCACATGGGTTTTGCCCACCTGACGCGCACCACGAAGCACCAACGGCCGCCTCGATGGGCTGGTGCTCCACCGCAGCAACGCCGACTGTACATCTCTTCGAAATTCCTTCACCGCCACCTCCACACCGATGCTGCTTCCAGCAGCAACACACTTTTCAGGTGTTCCAGAAACCAGAGTAACACACTTTTCAGGCGTTCCAGAAACTGGAATAATACACTTTTCAGGCGTTCAAATCGACATATTGACACATGTTTCAGGTGTTGAAATATGATTCGAAACACATATTTCAGGCGTTCAACAATCATCACCTCATGACACCTACCAGTCACGCCCCGCGAGCACAGCGAAGACCCACCCATCATGAAGCTAGCTTCACATGAAGCGAACTTCATGTTATAGTGATGGCGGAAGGCAATATGAAAGTAGATATGCGATGAAGACGAAGGTTCGCGAATACCGCAACGCGGTGGGCATGACCCAGCAGGAGCTGGCGCGGCTCGTCGGGGTGTCGTCGCGCACCATCATCTCCATCGAACGCGAGCAGTACAGCCCCTCGCTGATGCTCGCCTACCGCATGGCGCGGCTGTTCGGCGTCAGCGTCGAAGATCTTTGCCAACTTGAGGAGAACCGTCTCATCGAAGACGGCGAAGGGAAGTGACACCATGAACGACAACGGCAACGACAACAAACTACTCCAGAGCCAACGGCAGAACCGCGTCTTCGGCATCGTGTTCCTCATCCTCGCTCTTCAGGATGCGCTGTCGATCACCTTGGGGCACGACCCCATGTCATGGCGAAACATCTTTCCCATGATGGCATACGCTGTGACGAGCGTCCTCATGCTCGCCGCATCGCGCTCACCGATAACGGCCATCTCCGCGAACCCCGACCTCGCCGAAGACGAGCGCGACCGGCTCATCGTGATGAAAACCTACGCAACGGCCACACGTATCATGGAATTCACACTTGCCCTCGTCGGCTTGGTTTGCGGAATTCTCGCCAACTATGACGGCTCGGCCGTACTTGCCAACATTTCAGGCGCGCTTGCAATCATCAGCAGCACCTGCCTGATCACCATGTGCGCCACGATGCTACTGTGTGCCGCGCTGTCAGCGCATTACAATCGCACCATGTAACGCGCCATGCCCATTCGTCACCATGCGCTTGGATACTTCAATCATGTTCGTGGTCACGCCTGCATGACGATGCGATGTGGATAAGTGGAGGCTGGAACCACATAGGCCGGTTCGGCTTGCGCGACCGGTCGCCCATACCGCATCATGGCCCCCACGCAGAGTATGTCCACGTACACGCGAAGGAGCGATTATGACAATGGCGCATATTATTCCTGTATTAAAATCAGATAATAATCCATATAATTATCTGATTGCTCAGGAGCACAACATGAAAACCTATACCATGGCGGAACTTAGTCGCTCCACCAAGAAAATCTGCAACGAGAACGAGCCGGTGATCATCACCAACAACGGCAAGCCGCAATGCCTGATGTTCAATATCGAGGATGCTCCGATCGACGAGGTTGTGGATTATTTCACCGACGCGCTGGGCACATGGGCGCTTCGGCGCGCGCAGGAGCGAGCGGTCTCGCTCGGCGCCAACGCCATGACCCTGGATGAGATCAACGAAGAGATCCGTCTTGCGCGATTGGAAATCGGACAGGGTGATTACGATGCGTAACGCCGTTCTCGACACCAACGTCGTGGTGTCCGCTGTGCTCAATCCCAACGGAATACCCGCCGCGATTGTGGACGCCTCATCGCAACGCAAGTATCGACCCATCCTGTGTACCGCGACCATGCATGAGTACAAGGAGGTGCTGCGACGACCCAAGTTCCCCATCACCGAGCTCGAAATCAATCTGATACTGGCGAAACTGCGCAGAAACGGCCGGTACGTCACGCCAAGTCCGCAGCCGGAGCGATTCACCGACATGAGCGACAAGGTGTTTTGGGATCTTGCCGTCACCGCCGACGCATCCGTGGTCACGGGCAATATCAAGCATTTTCCCGACGATCAGCGCGTGCGCACGCCGCGTCAGTTCCACGACGAGCTCTGCGACGCCTAGCCGCCGCGCATAACCCACATCGCACTATACATGGTCTTCACAGCAAAGTGACGGAACCATCGAGGAAGACGAAGCCCGCGTATCCGCACGCCACCTCGCCGGCTATACGACTCCTGTCCGCGCTGGTTTTCGAATCAGCGCACATATCGGCACGACCCCTTGCCTCAGTCGTCTCTTTCCCAAGGGTTGTACGACCCATATGATTCAGAGCTCGTCTGTCATCGGCATGCAGCCTGCAACGGCCGGCAGGCCCAGGCTGGCGGAGGCGAAGTCTTTACCTCTCCTACTGATTCCGCTTACGCCGGCCCGCCTCGGTGGGCTCCAATTCGCGCACGTCCAACCCCGGCAGACGACCCCATGAATACACGGCCATCATGACGGCGAACATCGGTAGCGCCGCACCGAACGCCATAATCAGCCCCGGCCAGGTGGAATACGCCCACATGGTGATGACGAACAGCACCAACACCATCAGCGAACACAACGGTCGGGCGATCACCATCGACAGCGAGGTGCGCAGCGTCCATACCGGCCCTTCGTCGTAGTGGGAGCGGATCGCCCAGCTCAGGAACACGAACAGGCCGTAGATCAGATTGAGCAGGAGCAGCACACCGGAGACGGCGACGCCGAGCACCCCCATATCGTTGTTCTGCACCAGCCAGTATTCCCACATCAAAAGCCCCCACACCAGGAACTGCGGCCAGCCGAACATATTGGCACCGGCCAGCTCCTGCCGCCATGCGCGATGGAAGGTGAGCCACGTACGCTTGACGGTCCAGGAACGGTCATCCACATCCAACAGCCATGCACGATAGGTGGAGGCGCTGGCGGCGATCGATGGGAACAGGCCAGCCACCACCAATCCCAGCACCGTGTGGACGATAAACGCAACATGCACCACCACAATCATCATGATGATGCGGCACAGGAACTCATATCCGGCTGCAAAACGCTTCATGGCACCTCACCTTAGCTTGTTATCCAGCGATTACGCTGTCCGCATCGCCATATGCCGTGACTAATCGGCCCCGTTCGGCCGCCGTGATCGGGATCACCATGCCATGACGTGGCTTGCCGCCATCGGGACTGGTCGGCAGACACTCTCGAAGTTTGCCGCCGACCGGTTCCCACCCGCCGTTCAATGAGGCGTCACGCGTGGCGAATCCGACGTAATGACCGGGACCATCATGGTATCGGGGTTGATCGATGAACAGATACCAGGCGTAGCCGTTGACGTCGCCCGGATTCGCGGGGAAGATCGTCGGCCCCTCGCCGCGGGTGAACACCTTGGACGCGCCTTGCTCGTCGACCTCGCCATTGGGCATGCCGACGCCGACCTTCTCTGCGACCAGCTGCCATCCCACGCAGGTAGGCAAGCCGTCGCCGTCGGAGACATCACCATCTCCCGCATTCGATACGACACCGGCGAGCTCTCCGGAGACCACGTTCAGAAAATCACGACTGCGCTCCTGCCGGATGGTCATGGTGCGCTCGTCCTTGATGAACCGGTGGTACCACTCCCCCCACTCGCGTCGCGGTGACATCGATGGTGCCGAATCCGTCGTGCCCATTGCCGCCGCACACGTCGACCCACACCTGCGCCGACGTGAACTCCCGGAAGTCCGCGGTGGCGGCAACCATCATGCGGTTGTAGGTGCTGCGCTCACGAGGATCCCCGTCTTCGTACAGATTCGACGCCCAGTACACCGCGTACAGGCCGATCTCATCCAGCCACAGCGCCTCGGGCGCCCAGGTGTTGCCTGCCTCAGGCGGCGAAACCAACACATGGCGCTGATCCGACCAGTGGACCAGGTCAGGGGATTCCCAGATTTCCAGATATCGCGAGCCCATACGCTGCGACCTGCCGAAGTCGCCGCCGAGCGACGCGACGTTGAGGTCCGTGGCCATCATCACGAAGCCGCCGTCACGCTTACGCAGAATGAACGGGTCGCGCAGTCCCTTCGTGCCATACCGCGACGAGAACAATGGCATGCCACCGTTCAATACGCGCCAGCGCAGCGCGTCATTGCCTTCGGACACGGCCAGACAGATACGCTCCCCGCCCACGCCGTCCCCGGTGAAATAGGCCCATGCATACGCCTCGTACGGTTTACATGACTCGTCGAACGTCATGATGATTCCCAACCTCCCGCCATGCCGACAAGCAGATCGGCCCACGTGCGTCCAGTATAACGATGTATGGTCAGGCCTGCAGAACCTGTTTGTCCTCGATGTACGCACCCGCACGGTCCGCTTCGAGCACACGCTCGTATTCGGCGCGGGTCAGACTCAGCACACCGCCATGCTTGGTGTGCGGTGCCATATCGAACTCATCCGACTTCAAATACTCGAAGCCGTGGTCGATGTCGGTGGTGACCATCGGGCGATATCCGATGGAGGGGATGACGTCGACGTACAGATACACTTCGTCGTTCGAGTGGGAGGCGAACAACGCCGGACCTTCGACGCCTCGCGGATCGCCGTTCTCGGTCCAGTCGGCACCGATGGCGTCCTGGATGACGCTCCATTGCGCCTGGGGCTCCCACCAACGATCGCCGTCGGTGGATTCCAGCACGATGCCGCGCTCGTTCTGATGTTTGGTGGCGCGATACACGCGCCCTCCACGCGCCAGCATGGTGGTGTCGATGGTGGGGTATCCCTCGTCGATGAACACGCCGCCGTATTCGTAGGTATCGTTGGTGAAGTCCGCGGTGGCGCCCCAGAGCACACGGTCGTAGACATCGGGATTCTCATGCCTGGGATCGTCGTCGGCGAACAGCTTGCTCGACCAGTACAGCACGAACGCACCTCGGCCGCCTTCACGGCCTTGCGGATAATAATCCGGCACCCACAGCGCTTCGGGCGCCCACGCCATACCAAGTTCGGCATGCGTGCCGTCGGCCTTGCGCGACACGTCCAAGGTGCGCGGTTCGCTCCAATGCACCAGATCATCCGATTCCCAGATGATGAGGTTGGTGCTGCCGTGATGGGACCATTCGTACCAGCCGGAGCCGGATTCCGAGCCATGCCCTGAGGTGAATACCTGCAGATCGGTGGCCAGGATGTACACGCGGCCGGTCTCGGGGTTGCGCACCAGATAGGGGTCGCGCACGCCCTTGGTGCCGAATGGCGAGGTCAGCACCGGTTTGCCGTGGTTCAATGGATTCCAATGCTCCGGATTGTCGCCGTCGGACAGGTCGAGATAAATGCGTTCCGCATAGCTTTTGGGATCCTCGATGAAGTGGACGAGCAAATAGCCGTAAGGCGCGGCCGGAATGGAATAGTCAGTCATTGCATGCTCCGGGAAACGGTAATGGATAAGGTAAGGGCCCGCACTCTGGGAAGGAAAGGAGAGAAAACCCGTGCGGACCCTTCGTTCGGAATGGACCGGAGATCAGCCCTTGACCGCGCCGATCATCACACCCTTGTTGAAGTACTTCTGGATGAAGGGGTAGAGGATCAGCAGCGGGATGGTGGAGATGAGGATGATGCCGTACTTGATCTGGTCGGCGAACAGCTGCATCTGCCCCAAATTCATCGAGCCGGAGGAGTTCGCGGCCGCCTGGGTTCCGAGCAGGATGCGCTGCAACCAGTTCTGCAGCGGCTGCTTGTCCCAATCGCGCAGGTAGACCAAGCCGGTGAAGAAGTCGTTCCAGTGCTGCACGAAGTAGTACAGCGTGATCACGGCGATGATGGCACCGGACAGAGGGATGACGATGCGGAAAAAGTAGCCGTAGTAGTTCAGACCATCCAGCTCGGACGCCTCATGCAGCTCCTCGGGGATCGAGGTCTCGAAGAAGGAGCGTGCGATGATGAGGTTGAACACATTGACCGCGGACGGCAGAATGAACACCCACATGCTGTCGAGCAGGTTCAGGTCCTTGTACAGCAGGTAGTTCGGGATGATGCCGCCGGCGAAGAACATCGTGAAGGTGAACAGGAACAGCAGCACGCGGCGTGGCTTGAACTCGCGACGGGACAGCGCGAAGGCCGCCGGGATGGTCACGGCCACATTCAGCGCGGTGCCGAGGAACGAGTAGATGAAGGTGTTGCGGTAGCCGGTCCACACGCCCTCGTTGGCGAACACCATGGCATACCCCTCGAGGTTGAACCCGACGGGCAGCAGGGTCACCTGCCCCTTGGCCACGGCGGCCGGATCGGAGAAGGAAGCCATGACGATGAACCAGATCGGGTAGATGACCACGAACAGAATCAGCGCGGTGAGCACACCGATCATGATGTCGACGATCCAGTCGGACACCGTGCGTTGCTGCTTCATATGCGGGTTGAAGGGGATGTCGTCGGCGGAGAGTTTCGGGGAGACACCTTGGGGTTGAACTGTTGCTTGTGCCATGTCTCGCTCCTTAGAAGATGCTCGTGTCGTTGATCTTCTTGGTGATGAAGTTGGTCAGCACCAGGAAGCCGAAATTGACGAGGGTGTTGAACAGGCCGATCGCAGTGGACAGCGAGATCTGACCGTTGATGATGCCCATCTTGTACACGTAGGTGGAAAGAACCTCGGAACTGGTGAGGTTCAGCGCGTTCTGCATCAGGTAGGTCTTCTCGAAGCCTACGCCGAGGATGCCGCCCATCTTGAGGATCAGCATGATGGTGCAGGTCGGCAGGATGGTGGGGATATCCACGTATCGGATGAGCTGGAGACGGCCGGCGCCGTCGATTTTGGCCGCCTCGTACAGGGCGGTGTCCACTGCGGAAAGCGCCGCGAGGTAGATGATGCAGTCCCAGCCGCAGTGCTGCCAGACTTCGGAGATCCAGTAGATGGCGGCGAACCACTGGGGCTTGCCGAGCAGGCTCTGCTCGCCAAGGAAGCGGCCGATGATGCCGGAGTCCGGGGAGAGGAAGATGTTGACCATCGAAATCACGACCACCACGGAGATGAAGTGCGGCATGTAGGTGATGGTCTGTACGAAGCTTTTGAGCTTCGTGTTGTGCAGCTGGTTGATGAGCAGAGCCAGGGCGATCGGGGCGAAGAAGCCGACCACGGCGGTCTGCAGGGCGATGTTCACCGTGTTGCCGATGACCTGCAACGCCTGCGGGCTGCGGAAGAACTGCTCGAAGTATTTGAGTCCGACGAATTTGCCGCCGGTCAGACCGGCTGTGGGGTTGAAGTCGCGGAACGCCAGCTGCAAGCCGTACATCGGCACGTAGGCGAAGATAAGAACGAACACCATGGCGGGGGCCACGAAGGTCCACAGCTGCCAATATCGCTTGAAATGCTCCACTATCTTCACAGGCAGCGGCTGGTTTTTGCGCAAGGCGATGTTGTCCACCACCGCCGCATCCGCGGCGTCGTCGTATGTGGAGCTCGCCCCCACGGTGTTTGCGCTTGTCATCTTGTCCTTCTTTGTACGATGTGCTGTGTGCGATATGAGGCGCCGGGGCGGCGGAGGGAAGACCGCCGCCCAACGGCACCTGAGGTCGGGATCACTTCTTCAGAGCCTCGTCATACCACTTCTGGTACAACTCGTTGTTCTCATCGACACCGAGGCCCTTGAGGTTCTCGACGAAGGCGTTCCAGCTGGCGTCGTCGAGGCCGCCATCCTGAATCCAGCTTGCGGACTGGGTCAGAGCGGCGCTCATGATGTTGGCCACGTTGTTGGAGATGGTGGTGGAATCCTCGTCGCTCGGAACGATGGTGATCGGCAGGTAGTTGTCGCCCACGGCCGCGAGCTGATCGGCGTACACGGCATCGGTGTTCTTGAGCTTCTCGGCGCCGGTGTCGCCGTTAAGGGTCACCTCATCGGAGATCCAGCCGGCGAAGCGGTCGGCCAGATACGGGGTCTTGGCATTGGCGTCCTGAGTGAAGTAGTCCGGATTGATCGTGTAGGTGTGGTCGCCGTCCTTGGTGATCCAATCGGAGTTGCCGTACTTGGCGAGGATGGAACCCTCTTCGGAATACATGGCATCGATGATCTTCAGCGCGGCGTCCTTGTTCTTCACCTCGGCGGACATTGCCACGCCGTAGTCTTCGAACGCACCGGCATCCTGCGAGTAGTCGGCCACCGCGGTCACACCCTCGGAGGAAGCGGGCCACGGGATGGCCTCATACTGGGCGGCGACCGCGGAGTCACCGGTGCCGAAGGCGTCCGTGGTGTTGGTGATGGCCAGGCCCACGGTGGCTACGCCGTTGTCACCCTGCAGAGAGGCGTAGTACTTGGAGGATTCCTGAGTCAGGGAGTCCTTCGGGGAATACCCCTTCTCGATTATGGTGTGCAGGAACTCGATGACCTCGCGGTACTCGTCCTCGACCATGTAGTTGCCGATCTTGCCATCCTTGACGTACTGGCCATAACGGGAGGGGCTGTTGTTGAACTGGGTGGTGATGCCGGTGGAGTTGAGGAACAGGAAGGGGCTCCACCAACCCATGCCGGTCATATCGAGGTTGCGCATGGCGTACGGAATCTCATCGGCCTGGCCGTTGCCGTTCGGATCCTGGGTTTTGAAGGCCTCCATCACATCGAACAGCTCGTCCCAAGTGGTCGGCACCTGCAGCCCAAGCTTGTCGAGCCAGGTCTTGTTGATGAACAGGTGCTGACCGGACGCCTTGTACTCCTGGCCGAAGTAACGCGGCAACGTGTACATCTTGCCGTCGGGCGTGGTGACCATGCCTTCGGCGTCGGGCTGCTCTTCGAGGAACGCCTCGACGTTCGGCAGCTTGTCGAGTTCTTCTTTGAAGTCCGCGAAGTACTGGTACTTCTGCGCGTCCGCCGGATGATAGGCGCGGATGGACAGATCATCCACCGAACCGGATGAGAGGGTGGCGGACTTCTGCTGGGCCCACTGGGTGTCATCCACCTGGTTCCACTCGATGGAGCAGTCGCACTCCGCCTCGAGGAACTCGGTCAGATCGGTCATCGTGCTCATGTCCTGCTGCTGCGAGGTCTGCACCAGAATGCTGACGACTGGCTTGCCGTTCTCGTCGACGGCGGTGTCATCAGCGCCGCAACCGGCCAGTACCATCGACATCGCACCGACCGCCGCCAAAGCCGCCGCCGCCCGTTTTGCCACACCACGTCGTGCCATGTTCTTCATTCCTTTCCAAACAAGGGCGACAACCGACTGCACATCCACTACTTTGCGGGAAAACCGACTTTCAATTGTCTGTTTTGATGTTGCAGCAACGCTTGGTTATCGATATCTTTTGTGCGTTGAGATAGTTATACAACTAACGATAACCATACGTCAATCCGGCGTGTCTCCAGCGAGAGAAGACCTCGAAATGGCTCCATTTCTGCGTTTTCCTATATTTCAGCCATATCAAACGATGCAACACATCGCATTGATTGCTATAGTTAACGATATCTATATGTTTAACGATATCCATACGTACCTCTATTGTGAGGTACAGAACGGATATCCCAATGAGCACAGGGGGCATCATGGACATCGAAGCCACCGGACGAACCGTCACGCTCAAGGACGTCGCGCAGGAGGCCGGCGTCGCCACCATGACGGTGTCCAAAGCATTGCGCAACCAGCCGGGGGTCAAAACATCCACGCGCAACAGAATCCTGGCGGCGGCCAACAAACTCGGCTATCGAGGCAACATCTCCGCCAGTGCGCTCAAATCCGGCAAAACCGGCATCATTCGTGTCATCGTCAATGAATTCGACGTGCCGTTCTACTCCAAGTTTCTGGAAATCATCACCACGGAGATCAGCGAGAAGGGCTACATCCCTTTCGTGCAGAAAACCCACTACTCCCCGATCACGCTTCAGGAATCCCTCGACAATAACTTTCTGGCCGACAGCATGTCGGACGGAGACATCATCCACGCCTCCGGCTCCGATTTCGACCAGATCCGAGAGATGAGCCGACGACGCCCGACCATGCTGGTGGATTCCTGCACGCCCCAGCTCGTCACTTCCAGCGTGAACTGTCCGAACGAGGAAGGTATGCGCGCCAGCGTGCAGCATCTCATCGATCAGGGGTGCACGCGCATCGGGCTGCTCAGCCGACTGCCATTCATGACCCCGACCGAACTCATGAACAGTCACATCGGTGTCGCGCCACCGCGCATGCGTGGCGCCCGCGCCGCCTTCCTGGAGAACGGCATGGAGTTCACCGCCGACAACGTGATTCCCATCGACGGCTTGGGTGAGGAACAAGCCATCGAGGCGGCCCACCGTCTCGCGAACGAAGGCCTTCGCTTCGACGGCATCGCCTGCATGAACGATTCCTCCGCCATCGGCCTGATCCGAGGTCTCGCCGACCGGGGCATCAGCGTGCCGAAGGACGTCAAGGTGATGGGCTTCGACGGCGTGCGCATGGGCGAATTCACCGTTCCCTCGCTCTCCACCATCGCCGTCGATATGGAACAGATGGCGAAGCTGCTGGTCGGCCAGCTCATCGAACAGATCGAGCATCCGAACGAGCAGATCACACCATCCAGAACCACCGTCGGATTCAACCTGCGCAAACGAGGTTCCACGGCCATCGCGTCGTAAGAGCCCCATCCGATCGTCCAGACATCGTCTGGCGACCGCACCGTGCGCGGGATTACAGCAGGGTGGCTGGGTTGAGTCGGGCGAGGTCGGCGGGGCCGAACACGTCGGAGGCGTGAAGATACAGGCGAGGGATGCGGCTGCGTAGGCAGGTGAAGATCTCGTAGCTGATGGTGTCGGCGGCGCGCGCCCAATCGTCGGCCGTCGGTTCGGCGAAGGCCTCGCCGCGCCCCGGCCCGAATAGTTCGACCGTGTCGCCCTCATGCACACCGAGTTCGGCGGCGGATCCGCGCAGGTCGAGGATGAACTGGTCCATGCACACGCGCCCCGAGACGCGGAACAGCCTGGGCCCGTCCGCGGTCATCACCCGCACCGGGCCGCCCGGCTTGTCTGTATGCTTCGCGCCGGCCATATCGAATCCGGAGGCGGAACGATGGATACCGTCGGCATATCCCAAGGGGACGATGGCGGTGGACGTGCGTTCGTCCGTCAG
The DNA here is from genome assembly GCF_014898155.1 of Bifidobacterium eulemuris. Classification (NCBI taxonomy): domain Bacteria; kingdom Bacillati; phylum Actinomycetota; class Actinomycetes; order Bifidobacteriales; family Bifidobacteriaceae; genus Bifidobacterium; species Bifidobacterium eulemuris. The sequence continues at coordinate 984,302 of NZ_CP062938.1, forward strand.
GTAGGTGCGCCCGTAGGAGATGCCATGCCCGGCGGCCACGTCTTTGACGGTGCCGAGCTGCGCCTGCAGGCTCATCGCGGGACGCAGCGCGTATTTGGCGGGCGTGCCCATGGCCGGGTCGGGCTCATAGCCGTACAGTCCGATGCCGGGACGCACGAGCTCGAAATGGATCTCCGGGCGGCTGAGCGTGGCGGCGGTATTCGCCAGATGGCGGATCCGAGGCGCGAGTCCGGCGGCTTCCATACGCCGGGTGAAATCGTTGAACCGCTCGATCTGCCGCTCGGTGGATTCCACGAATTCGGGCACGTCGGGCGCGTCGGCCACGGCCAAGTGGCTCCACTGGCCCACGATATCGAGCGCGCCTTCATGCGCGAGCGGCGCCAGACGGGCGAGCGCTTCGTCGAAATTCTCCTCGGTGAAGCCGTTACGCCCGAACCCGGAGTCGACCTTCACATGCACGCGGGCCGGTTTGCCGACTTGGCGAGCGGCGCAGGACAGCCGGTCGAGACCGGCCAGCGAGCCGACCGACACGTCGATGTCGTTGGCGATGAGCTCGTCGAAAGGCACCTGCGCGCCGTTGTACATCCAAGTGAGCATGCGGCAACGGTCGGGGCCGATGCCCAGTTTGCGCAGCGTCAGTGCCTCATGCGCCTGCGCGGTGCCCAACCAGGTGGCGCCGCCGGCCAAGGCCGCCAGAGCGGTGGGCAGCAGGCCGTGCCCGTAGGCGTCGGCTTTCACCACACCCATCACCGCGGTGCCCGAATGCGTTCCGCCGACGACATCCACCAAATGGCGCATATTGTCGCGTAGGGCGGCCAAATCGACGATGGCCTGCGCCGGATACCGACGTTTGGCCGCCTCGTAATTGGCCTTGCCCTGCTCGGACGAGAACGAGATTTCAGGTGCCGCGTTCAAACTCATACCCGCCATTGTGTCTCGCGCATGTGACGAATCGTCGGAGAACCCACCGGCGTTTCCCCAACGGGGCGCGTTCCCACGCCGTCAGACCGAACGGAGCGCGGATAGAGCACCGTATCATGTTGTGGGCAAAAATACGGTCATGTCACCCCACCTTTTATCATGGTGCCTCGGTCGCTGCTTCACGCAGTTCGCATCCGAATCCGCATGAATCCAAATGAGAGAAGATCATGGACCTGTTTCGTAAGAAAACCGTGGACCAACTGACGGCGGAATCCACGCCGCTCAAGCGCACCATGCGCACATTCGACCTGACGATGCTGGGCATCGGCGCGATCATCGGCACCGGCATCTTCGTGCTCACCGGCAAGGGCGCGCTCACCGCGGGCCCGGCGCTGTCGGTGTCGTTCCTGCTGGCGGCAGTCTGCTGCGGCTTCGCCGGCCTGTGCTACGCCGAATTCGCCTCGATGGCACCCGTCTCCGGCTCGGCCTACTCCTACGCCTATCTGGCGTTCGGCGAACTCATCGCCTTTATGATCGGCTGGGACCTGATCCTGGAATAAGCCCTGCAGGCGGCCACCGTCTCCGCCGGCTGGTCGGGATACTTCAACAAACTGTTGGAGGGATTCGGCCTGCATCTGCCGGTCGAATTAACCGCCGCATACGGCACCACGGAGGGCGTGACCACCTACTTCAACCTGCCGGGCTTCGTGATCGTGCTGGTCATCACCTGGGTGCTGTCCATCGGCATCAACCAGACGAAACGCACCAACGACGTCATGGTGCTGATCAAGCTCGCGATCATCGTGCTGTTCATCGTGTGCACCGTCTGGTATGTGAATCCCGACAATTGGAAGCCCTTCTCCCCCTACGGCATCTACACCTTCCAGCCCGGCTCCACCCAGCCGATGGGCATCGTGCCGGCCGCCTCGATCGTGTTCTTCAGCTTCATCGGCTTCGACGCGGTCAGCTCCTCCGCCGAGGAGACCGTCAACCCGAACAAGACGCTGCCGCGCGGCATCCTGCTCTCGCTGGCCGTGTCCACCGTGCTGTATGTGATCATGACGCTGATCATGACCGGCATCGTGCCCTACCAGGAGTTCGCGAACTTCATCGACGCGCCGGTCGCCGGCGTGATCCTCGCCACCGGCCTCAACTGGCTGGCGTTCATCGTGAACCTCGGCGCGCTGGTGGGCATGACCACGGTGATGCTCGTGCAGCTGTACGGCCAGAGCCGCATCTGCTATGCGATGAGCCGCGACGGCCTGTTCCCCAAGCTTTTCGGCGAGGTGCATCCCAAGCACCGCACGCCCTTCAAGGGCACGTGGTTCTTCGGACTGCTCACCGCGTTCGCGGGCGGCTTCATCAACATCAACATCCTGTTCGAGCTGGTGAACATCGGCACGCTGAGCGCGTTCATCATCGTCTCGGCGGGCGTTCTGTGGATGCGCCGCACCCAGCCGGACGCGCACCGCGGCTTCAAGGCACCGGGCGTGCCGTTCACGCCGATCGTCTCGATTGTGTTCTGCCTCATTCTGATCGCCGGACTCAATTGGGAGACCTGGGTGCGTTTCGCCGTATGGTTCGCGCTGGGTTTGGTGGTGTATTTCGCCTACAGCCGCAAGCGCTCCAAGCTCAATAAGCAATAGCCCGACCCATTCCACGAAGAAGCCGCCCGCTCCACCAAGAGACGGGCGGCTTTCGTATGCGCCGACGGGCGGTCACACCACCATCGACAGGGCGAGTACGGAGGCCAAGCCGGTCAACGAGAGCACCGAGGTGAGCGTGGTCCACGACATCAGCGTCTCCTTAAGCGACAGACCGAAATACTCCTTGACCATCCAGAATCCGGCGTCGTTCACATGGTCGGCGAATACGGAGCCCGCACCCACGGCAAGCACCATCAGCGCCGGGTTGACGCCGGTGGCGGCGACCAGCGGGGCGACCAGTCCGGCCGCGGTGAGCGCGGAGACCGTGGCCGAGCCGAGGCACACGCGCAGTACGGCGGCGACCAGCCAGGCGGCCAACAGCGGGGGCATGTTGATATTGGTGAACAGCGTGGAGATGAAGTCGGCGATGCCGCCCTCGGTGAGCACCTGCTTGAAGGCGCCGCCACCGCCGATGATCAGCAGCATCATGGCCACCTGTTTGACCGATTCGACCATGGAGTCGCCGATTTGCGCCATGCTCAGCTTGCGGCACACACCCATGGTGAACACGGCCACGATCAGCGAGATCAGCATGGCGATGTCCGGAGCGCCGACGAACTGGATGGCCTCGTTGACCAGGCTCCCCTCGGGCAGCACGAACGAGAACACCGTGGCGAGGGCGATGAGGATGACCGGCATCATCGAGGTCAGCACGCTGATGCCGAAGCCCGGCGTCTCGTCGTCGTTGAATTCCTTGACATCGCCGAGCACGGCCACGTCGATGTCCTTGCGGTACAGGCTCGGCCTGATGCGGTGCAGCACCATGTTGAACAGCGGACCGCACACGATCACCGTCGGAATGGATACGATGACGCCGTAGATCAGCACCTGCCCCATGCTCGCGCCCAGCGTTTCGGTGATGGCGGTGGGCGCGGGATGCGGCGGCAGGAACGCGTGGGTGACGTTGAGCGTGGCGGCCATCGGAATGCCCAGATACATCAGCGGCATATCCAGCTCGCGGGCGATGACGAAGATGATCGGCAGCAGCACGACCAGACCGACTTCGAAGAACAGCGCCAGTCCGACGATGAACGAGGCGAGCACCACGGCGATCTGGATGCGGGTGCGGCCGAATTTGCGGATCAGTGTGGTGGCGATGCGGTGGCCGCCGCCGCAGTCGGCGACGAGTTTGCCGAGCATGGAGCCGAATCCGAAGATCACGGCGAGATGACCCAGCTGGCCGCCGATGCCCGTCTCGATGACGGTGGGGATGTCGGTGGTGGGGATGCCCAGCGCCAACGCGGCCAGAATCGACGTGATGATCAGCGCGACGAAGGTGTTGAGCTTGAGTTTGACGATGAGGAAGATCAGCACCGCGACGGCGCAGGCGACGATAACCAATGGCATGATGTGACCTCTTTCGATCCGAACGACGGTCTAGCGCAGCAGATAGCCGCCGTCGACCGGCAGCATCACGCCGTTGATATAGTCGGAGGCCGACGAGCACAGGAACACCATCGCGCCCATCAGCTCGTGGGGCTCTCCCCAATGGCCGGCGGGGATGTGCTCGCGGATCTCCACGCTGCGCACCGGATCCTCCTGCAACGCCTTGGTCATGGGCGTGTTGATATAGCCGGGTGCCAGCGCGTTGACCTGGATGTTATGGGGCGCCAGCGCGTCGGCGTAGGCGCGGGTCAGGCCCATCACCGCATGCTTGCTCGCCGCGTACGGGAAGATGAACTTGCCGGCGCGGTAGGACTGCATGGAGCCGATATTGACGATTTTGCCGCTGCCCTGCTCGATCATGACCTTGGCCACCTCGTGCGAGAGGTAGTACAGCGCGTTGAGGTTCAGTTCGATGACGGCCTGCCAGTCGGAGTCGGGAAAGTCCACCAGCTCGTGGCGGCGCTGCATGCCGGCGTTGTTGATGAGCACGTCGATGCGCCCGAATTCCGTCATCGCCCGTTCCGTGATCTTCTTGGCGGCACCGGGTTCGGTGATGTCCTGTAGCATGAACACGGCCTTGCGTCCGTTGGCCTCGACCGCCGCGCGGGTCTCGTCCCAGCCCTGCCGGTCGTAGGAGACGATGAACACGTCGGCGCCGACCTTGCTCACCGCCTGCGTGTAGTACTGCCCCAGTCCGCTGGCGCCGCCGGTGATCAGCACCACTTTGTCGGTCAGGTCGAAGCTGGCGATCGAGAACTGTTCCATAATCTCTCCTTTGGGTGTTTGCCGGGTGCGCCCCGACAATGGGTGGCGTCGCGCCGGATATGGACGCACTTCGTTGGCGTCCGTTGGTCTCAGTCTATTTTGTTGGTGTATCGATTTCCCAATCTGACACAACTTTGTTTTCTGAATTATATTCAAAATTGGTGTATCGATACCATTAAAAAGTACTCTTTTTGCCCGCGCTTGTCAACGCGTGTCGCGAAGATGGTGTCGCGAACGATTTTTCCCGGAGGTGGAGCATGGCCAAAGCGACGATCGCCGACATCGCACGCGAGGCGGGAGTCTCGGTCACCACGGTGTCGCGTTTCATCAACGGCAACTTCGGCAAAATGCGCCCCGAAACGCGCCAGCGCATCGAACAGACGGTGGCCCGCCTCGACTACCGCCCCAGCGCGTCCGCGAGACGCATGCGCCAACAGCGCACCCATGTGGTGGGCGTCATCGTCGGCGACATCTCCAACGTATTCTCCTCGCTGCTGTTCAAAGGCATCTACACGCAGCTGCAACCGGCCGGCTACGACGTGATGCTGATGAACTCCAACAATTCCGTCGACGAGGAGCGCGACGAGATCAGCCGGTTGCTCTCACAGGAGGTCGACGGCCTTATCATCCAGCCGGACTGCAAGCGGTTCTCCGCATACTCCCCCATCGTCTCGGCCACGATCCCACTGGTGATGGTGGACCGCGAACCCGACGACCAGCCCGGCGACATCGCCAAAGTGACCGTCGACAACCACGGATCCTGCCGCGCGCTGGCCGGGTTGCTGGCCGAACACGGCTACGAGAACGTGGTGGCGCTGAGCAACATCCGCAGCGAGATCTCCGCGCAGATGCCGCGTCTTGAAGGACTTAGGGCAGGCTGCGACGAGCACGGCATGCTGATGATTCCCGTGGAGGCCAACGGCCATGACACGCAATGGCTCACCCAGGAACTGCGCGCGCTCACCGGGCGGCTGGCCGGCCGGACCGCGCTGGTCTCGCTGATGGGCCCCATGCTGTTCGACACGCTGGAGGCATTGCGCGAGCTGGGATTGCGTTTCCCCGAGGACGTGGGTGTGGTGAGTTTCGATGATTGGCGATGGTCGCAGTACGTAAGGCAAGGCATCCATCTGCTGGAACAGGATCCCCAACGCATGGGGCAGGAGGCCGCGGCCAATCTGCTCGAGCAGATGAACGCCGACGCGGATCCCTACGCCTTCGCCAAGCAGACCACCCTGCCCGTCGCCGAAATCCCCGCCCCATCGATCTGAAGCGACCGGGCGGACATACGCAAACGCCCGTCGCCTTACGCGATGCGCAAGGCGACGGGCGGGAGACTTCCCCATGCATCGGCCCTGACGGCCGAGCATACGGCGGAATCAGTGGGTGGCGATTTCGTCGATCTTGGTGATGTGGCCGCCGAACTGGGCGCGCATCGCGGTCACCACGCGCAGGATGTCGTCGGCGCCGCCGCGCGAGGTCTGGCGGGCGTACAGGGCGGCCGCGGTGGCGGGGGTCGGCACGCCCAGGCCGAGCGCCGCCTCCACCATCCACTTGGCCTCGCCGGATTCGTTGGCCACCGGCGGCATGTTCTTGAGTTCCGGATCGTCCTTGGTGGCGTTCTCGAACAGGTCGAGTAGCCAGGAGGCCACCACCGAGCCGGACCTCCACGAGACCATCGTCGCGGCCGGATCGTCCACATACTCGCTGCGCATCATCGTGGCGAAGCCTTCGCCGAAGGCCTGCATCATGCCGTATTCGATGCCGTTGTGCACCATTTTGGCGAAGTGTCCGCCGCCGACCGGTCCGGCGAGCACCAGACCGTACTCGCCTTCGGGTTTGAGCGTCTCCAACAGCGGACGCACCGCCTCGAAGGTCTCCTTCTCGCCGCCGACCATCAACGCATAGCCGCGTTCCGCGCCCCACACGCCGCCGGAGACGCCGCAGTCGAGGAACTTGACGCCCTTGGCGGCGAGCAGTTCGGCATGACGTTCGTCGTCGGTGTAGCGGGAATTGCCGCCGTCGATCACGATGTCGCCGGCGTCGAGCAGGCCGGCCAACGTCTCGACGGTGGAGTCGGTGGCGGCGCCGGCCGGCACCATCACCCACACGACGCGCGGCGCGTCCAACGCGGCGACCAACGCCTCGAGGCTGTCCACGTCGCGGGCCGAGTCGGGATTCATGTCGAATCCGACCACGGTGTGGCCGCCGTCGCGCAGGCGCTTGACCATGTTGCCGCCCATACGGCCCAGTCCGATCATTCCCATTTGCATGATGTGCTTCTTTCTCTTGAGGGTTTGCGATATATGTTGGTTTGATTGTTGATTGCCGACTGTGGATTGCTGACTGTCGATAGCCGATAGATAGCCGCCACCGACGTCGGGCGGGCGGCGTGCGGCCCGCCCGCGCTAGACGATCAGCGAAAGCAGCATCGTGAAACCGAGGCCCACAACGGAGAGCACGGTCTCCATCACCGACCAGGTTTTGAGCGTCTGCCCACCGTCATGCCAAAGTACTCCTTGACCAGCCAGAAGCCGGCGTCGTTGAGATGCGAGAAGAACACGGAGCCGGCGCCGATGGCGAGCACGAGCAGCGACAGGTGCGCCGGATCCATGCCGGTGGTCAGCGGCACCATAATGCCGGCCGCGGTGACGGTGGCGACGGTGGCGGAGCCGGTGGCCAGACGGATGAGCACGGCCACCAGCCAACCGGCGAACAGCGGGTTAAGCGCGGATTCGGTGATCGACTGGGCGATCACGTCGCTGATGCCGGAGTCGACAAGCGTCTGCTTGAAGCCGCCGCCGGCCGCGACGATGAGGATGATGCCGGCGACCGTGCCGAAGGACTTGCCCACCATGCCGTTGACGGCGTCGCGGGTGGCGTGCTGCATGAAGCCAAGCACGATCATCGCGAGCACGGCGGTGAGGAACAGCGCGGTCAGAGGCTCGCCGATGAACGCGAGCGCGCGTCCCCACTGGGTGGTGTCGTTCAGGCCGGTCAGGTCCACTATGGAGGCGGCGAGCATCAGCACCACGGGGAAGAGGATCACGCAGATGGCCTGGGCAAAGCTGGGACGGTTCTCCTTGGATTGTGGCGCGTCCTGTTCGGCCTGGTTCTCCGGTGCCATAATCGGCACCCAACGGGCCATCAGCCTGCCGAGCAGCGGGCCGGAGATGATGACGGTGGGGATGGCGACAAGCAGACCGAGCCCCAAGGTGACGCCGAGGTTCGCGCCGATCGCGTCGATGGCGGCGAGAGGACCGGGATGCGGCGGCACGAAGGCGTGCAGCGTGGACAGGCCGGCGAGCGCGGGGATGGCGATGAGCATAACCGGCGCTTTGGCGCGGCGGGCGGCGAACAGCACGACCGGGATGAGGATCACGACGCCGACTTCGAAGAACATGGGGATGCCGACGATGAAGGCGATCAGGGCCATCGCCCACGGCAGGCGCTGCAGCGGGGTTTTGTCCATGATGGTGTCGACAATCACGTCGGCGCCGCCCGATGAGAACAGGATGGTGCCGATGATCGCGCCGAACGCGATGAGCAGGCCGACGCCGGAGAATGTGGAGCCGGCGCCCGAGGTGAAGCTGTCGATGGCTTCGTCGTAGGGCACGCCCGCGCATACGGCCATGACGAACGAGCCGAGCAGCAGGGACAGGAAGGGATGCAGTTTGACGACGGCGATCAGGATGACGATCGCCAGAATACCGACGATGGCGGCGATGATGAGATTCATGGAATCCTCCTCGATTCTGGATGATCTCGTGTGGCGGTGATGCCGGGCTTCCTTGCTGCGGGAATTTCCCGCCCGGAAGCCTTCGACGTGAATATCGTGAAAGGGATCCGCTTAGGCGACGGCGGCCGTCAGAGCGGCCTCTTCTTTGGCGGCGTGTTCCTTGACCGCCTCGAGGGCGCGTTCGACCATATCGTCGACCGAACCTTCGATGGAGATTTCGATGCCGGGCTCGTCCTCCTGGAGGGGTTCGAGGATGGCGAACTGGCTGGGCAGCAGCGCCGGGGGCATGAAGTGGCCTTTGCGGGCGGCGAGGCGCTCGGAGATCATCTCCTGCGTACCGACGAGATGCACGAAGAACACGGGCACGTTCTCGCGCAGCACGTCGCGGTAGGCGCGCTTGAGCGCGGAGCTGGAGACCACGGTGGACTGGCCGAGCGAGTCGCGGGCGATCATCCATGTGTTGATGACGCGCAGCCACGGCCAACGGTCCTCGTCGGTGAGCGGGATGCCGGCGGACATCTTGTCGATGTTGGCCTGCGGGTGGAAATCGTCGCCTTCGGCGAGCTCGAATCCCAGACGGTCGCGAATCGCCTCGGCCACGGTGGACTTGCCGCATCCCGCGACACCCATCACCACCACATGAATGTTCATAACGTGCTCCTTGTTGCTTCGTTGCCAGGATGACAAGACCTCAACGTCTCCTGTTGAGGAATACGATAAATCAATATCTGATTCTTTGTCAAATTAAAAAGAGTACTTTATTGATGGCGTGTCGCGCTTATATTTCTTTCGTCATCTCCAACAGCGATAATCAGCATATGAATAACAGCACCGAATCCCCGCTTATGCATCTGCCGGTCACCGACAGCCTGGCCATCGCGATCCTCAACGGCGATTGGACGCCCGGAAGCAGCAAAACCCTCGAAAGCATCCAAGAGGAATTCGGCATCTCCCGCACTGTGGCCCGCGAGGCGGCCCGCAGCCTCGAAGCGGTGAACGCGGTCGCCATCCGACGCAGAGTCGGACTGATCGCCCAATCCCCCGACCAATGGTCGGCCCTCAGCCCACAGGTCATCCAATGGAAACTGCGCTCCGACCATCGCACACAGGAACTGCTCTCCCTGACCGAACTGCGTCTGGCCATCGAACCGGCCGCGGCCGACGGCGCCGCACGGCACGCCTCAATCGACGTGAAAGCCAAATTCCCCGTACTGGCGATGGAACTGCGCAAACACGGCGAAAGCGGCGACCTCGAAACCTTCCACGAGCTGGACATTCAATTCCACAGCCTGCTCCTACGCAGCAGCGGCAATGAGATATTCGCCGCCCTGGCCGACATCGTCGCCGTGATCCTGCGCGGCCGCGTGGAAATCGACATGTATCCGCAACGCCCGGAAGCCTCGGCGCTCGACGCGCATGAAGCCGTGGCCGAAGCGATCTGGAAGGGAGACGGGCAGGCGGCCCGGCAGGCGATGCACGATATCGTCGACGAAGTGGAGACGGCGATTACTGGGGGGAGCTCGAATTAGGAAATCGCCGTCGAATAGTTGCGGCTGATAACAGTGCGGGTGGGATGTGCGACAGTTGGGTTATAAGGATGGCTCCGCCGGCACGGAAGCCCACTGGGCTTCCTCTACGGCCGGCTCGCACGATCCGCTTGTGTAATTCCTACGGAATTACGGCGGATCGCGCGTGACTTGCATATGCAATTCTTTCAGAATTGCAGGCAAGTCACCATTCATGGCGTTGATATGCGATGCGGGTGGTGTCGGTTGGGCGGTCGACAAGCTGGATCAGGCCGCAGCGGGCGAAGCCGGAGGTCTCCAGCACATGCTGCATGGCCTTGTTATTCGGATGGGTGTCCGCGCGCACATTGCCGTAATGCTGCAACGTCCAATTGATGCAGTCGCGCGCCGCATGCTTCGCCAACCCGGACGCGGCGATGCGATGGATCGTCACATACGGGTCGTCGTCCAACCACGCGCCCTCGATGGTCCGATAGGTCGGATCCTCGCCGGGACAAAGGGCGAACTGCGCGAGAATGCGCTCCTCGCCATCCAGATGATCGACCAGCAGCATAGTGCGCTGCGCGGCGATATCGTCGCGCACCACCGACTCGCGGGGAAACTCGGTGCCCCATTGCGTGGGATTGCCGCCGGCGGCCATCAGCTCACGGGCATACGCGTAGATCTCCAACATCCGAGGCAGATCCTGCGGCGTGGCATGACGGAACATCCGCGCGCCGGCGGCACTGCTATTGACACTCACGTTGGCATTCACCTCATCCGACATGCTCAGCCGTCCTCTCTCAATCAACTGACGGCAAAGCTACCATGCGCTCCGCACAAACCAGCCTCAGACGACCTTGCGTTCGAATGGGTCGGAACTGATGCCCTTGGCGAGGATATCCTTGCACCACTCCTTGGCGGTGAACAGGCTATGGTCACGGTAGTTGCCGCAGCTTTCCACGGTGGTGGCGGGCACGTCCTCCCACGTGGCCTCGTTGGCGATGAATTCCAGCGATTCCTTCACCGCGCGCGCCACATCCTCAGTGCTGTGCTCGCCCCAGGTGAGCAGATGGAAGCCCGTACGGCAGCCGAACGGCGAGCAGTCGATATAGCCGTCGATACGCTCGCGCAGCAGCACGGCGATGGTGTGCTCGATGGTGTGCAGGCCTCCGGTGGGAATCGCGGTTTCGTTCGGCTGGGTCAAACGCACGTCGTAATTCGAGATCACGTCGCCGTGCGGGCCGGTTTCGGTGTCGATGTAGCGCACATACGGCGCTTTAACCTTGGTATGGTCCAACTGGAAACTCTCAACGACCGGCTTGTCCTGCTGCGTCATATCTCATCCTTTCAACGAAAACATCCGCATACCACTGTCGCCGATGCGCGCCCCCGCGTCAACCCCACACCTATGCGTGTTTTCGATAACCAGTTCACAATGCGCCGCGATGGACCGTGACGCCGCGCCCATCCGGCATCACGGCCGCGACGCCCCGGAGCCCTTCGAATTGTTCGACTCGGCTTGGAACGCGGCCACGGCCTCCATGAAACGCTTGCCGTATTGGTTGAGTTTGTTCTCGCCCACGCCGTTCACCGCAAGGAACTGCGCGTTGGTGAGTGGGCGGATGGCGGCCATATCGCGCAGGGTCTTGTCGGAGAACACGATATAGGGCGGTTTGCCGATCTCCTGCGCGATTTCGCGGCGCAGCGCGCGCAAACGTTCGAACAGCGCCTCATCCTCATCGCTGGGCATGACGGTACCCGCCGAACCACGAACCGCAGCGCTCCCGGCCCCCGCTCCCCTGCCGGAAGACGTTCCGCCGGTGGCCGCGGACGGCCGCTCCACCCGCTTGATCTCATAGTGGAAATCAGGGGCGATGGTCTCGCCCGCCCGCGCGCCGAACTTCACGATCGGCATGCGTCCCTCCGCGATGAACAGGAAGCCGTCGGTGGCCATCTGGCTGAGCACATCGCGGATGCGCGCCTCGTTCACATCCTTAAGCATGCCGAAGGTGGGCATGGCCTCGGGATTGAGCCATGCGAGATCCTGCGCTTTGGAGCCGCGCAGGATTTTGACGATTTTGCCGGAGCCGACCCGCTGGTCCACATCATGCACGCATTGGCTGATCGCCCGCGCGATGGCCGTCACGTCGATGGTCTCGAAGGTTTTTCCGCAATTCGAACAGGCGGCGCATTGGGAGCCGTCATCCCCCGCCTGTCCGAAATACCGCGTCATATACCGGTGCAGACAGTCGGTGGTGCGGCAGTAGCCGATCATGCCATCGAGCAGACGACGTTTGGCCACGCGTACGATCTCCTGCTCCTCAGGGCTGAGCCGCTCGTTCTCGTAGTCGCTGTCGAGCAGACGACGGCGTGTGACGATATCGGATTCGTTCCACAGCAGCGTGCACCGGCTGGGCTCGCCGTCGCGTCCAGCGCGGCCCGCCTCCTGATAATAGGCCTCGATGCTTTCGGGCATATTGTGGTGGATCACGTAGCGCACATTCGACTTGTCGATGCCCATGCCGAAGGCGTTGGTGGCCACGACCACGGGCACGCGGTCGGCGACGAAGTCGATCTGCGCCCGATTGCGCTCGTCGGCCAGCATGCCGCCGTGGTAGGCCACGGCGATAAGGCCCGCGGCCGTGTGCGCGCCTTTGGCCGCCCGCAGCTGCGGCACGCTTTGGTTGAGCGTGGCGGCGAGCGTCTCGGTGTCCTTGCGGGTGGCGCAGTAGATGATGCCGGATTCCTCCGCATGCTCGGCCACATAGTTCGACACCCATGCGGCCTTGTGTTTGGATTCCATGTTGAGTACGTCGAAATACAGATTCGGCCGGTCGAAGCCGGTCACGGTCACCGCCGGATTCCTCAATCCCAGCAGGCCCACGACGTCGCGGCGCACGCGTTCGGTGGCGGTGGCGGTGAACGCGCCGACGACCGGACGCGCGGGCAGCGCGGCGATGAACTCGCCGATGCCCAGATAGGACGAACGGAAATCCTGTCCCCATTGCGAAACGCAATGCGCCTCGTCGACGGCGATCAACGAAATGGGCACCCGCACGGCGAAATCACGGAATCGTGTGGTCTCCAAACGTTCCGGTGCCACATACAGCAGTTTGATCTGGCCGGCGGCGGCCTGCGCGAGCACCATGCCCTGTTCGTCGGGACTCTGCGTGCCGTTGACGAAGGCCGCGGGGATACCGGCGTCGTTCAGGCCGTCGACTTGGTCGCGCATCAGCGAGATCAACGGCGAGATCACGATGGTGATGCCGGGCATCAGCATCGCGGGAATCTGATAACACACGGATTTGCCGGCACCGGTGGGCATCACGCCCAATACGTCCCGGCCGGCGAGCAGCGTATCCACGATGCCCGCCTGTCCCGGGCGGAACGAATCGTATCCGAAATAGCGTTTCAGCGCGCCAAGCGCCGCCGTGTTGTCAGTCATACCCGACAAGTCTAATGCGGCGTCGGGCCGACCACGCTACTCCACGTTGGCGTGCTGGGCTTCGGCGTCGGCGTCGGAGACGTTGTCACGGCGCGACAGCATCAGGCACAGCGCGTCGAGCGCGATATGCACGCTCTGGTCGAACAGGGAGCTCAGCAGCTGGATGGAGCCGCCGGCCTCGCCCTTGACGCGGCCGGGCACCACGATGACCGCGTCGGCGACCTCACCCAGCGGCGAGGCGGGCTTGGAGGTGACCGCGATGACCTTCACACCCAGCTTCTTCGCGGCTTCGGCGTCCTCGACCGTACGGCGGGTGGTGCCGGAGCCGGAGATGGCTAGTAACACGTCGCCCTCATGCATGGAGGGGCAGATGGTTTCGCCCATCATGTAGCTGGTGTAGCCGATATGCATCAGACGCATGGCGAAGCTACGCGCCTGGAAGCCGGAACGGCCCTCGCCGGCGGCGTAGACGCGGCTGTTCCTGGTGATGACGTCGGTCGCGGCTTTGAGGTCGCCTTCGTCCATTTTGGCGACGACTCCCTGGATCTCCTCGACGATCTGGTCGAGGATGCGCGGCTCGTTGGCGTTGGTGTTGGTCATTGCATTTCCTCCTTGCATGCGCGGCATGCTGCTTGAATGTCGTCGGCTTTGGTGATGGCCGACCCCATGATGACGATGTCAAGGCCTTCCGCGGCGAGCGCGGAAAGTTGGTTCTGTTTGATGCCTCCGGCGATGGCGATGCGCGCGATCTGCGGGAAGCGCTGTTTGAACGCCCGCACCTGGGCGACGGGATCCTTGGTGGCGCCGGAGTCGACCGAGGTGTGCAGGCAGTAGACGGCGTCGGGGAACACGGCGATCTTCTCGATGCGCGCCTCGTCGCATTCGAGCAGGTCGATCATCATCACGCCGTCATGTTCGGCCGCGGAGGCGGCGCATGCCTCGAGCGTGCCCATCGACGACGAGCCCATAACGGTCAGATACTTGAAGCCGCATGCGAACCCAAGGTCGAATTCGTATTTGCCTTCGTCGCAGGTTTTGATGTCGCCCAGCAATGTGGCCTTGCGGGTGAGCGGCTCGAGGGCGCGCACGCCGAACTCCTTGGTGAGCGAGGTGCCGATCTCGATGATGTCGGCCTCGCCGGCGATCCGCTCGACGAGTTCCCGCGCGCGTTCCAGATCCACGCGGTCGATGGCGACTTGCAGTTTCACAGCGAGACCTCCTTACGGGCGGTGGTGGCGATGAATTCCTTCAGCGCCTCGGCGGTGGGCAGGCCTTCGGAGTCGGAGACGCTGGTGACCTGGATGGCGCCGACGGCGTTGGCGCGTTCCAACAGACGTTCGTCGTCCAAGCCTTCGAGCAGCGCGGTGATCACGCCGGAGGCGAAGCCGTCGCCGGCGCCGACCGTGTCGACCACCTCGACCTCGAAGCTCGGCACCACGGTTTCGACGCGCTTGCCGTCCCCGTCGCGTTCGAAGGACGCCGATCCGTTGTCGCCCAGCTTGATGATAACCTTCTTCACTCCCATGTCGAGGTAGAAGTCGGCGATGTCACGCGGATCGTCGAGGCCGGCGAACATCTGGCCCTCGGACAGGCCCGGCATGAACACGTCGCATTTGGCGGCAAGGCGGTTGGTCGCCTCGATCATGGCCTCCTGGCTGGGCCACAGGGTGGGACGCGGGTTCGGGTCGAAGGTGACCAGCACGCCGTGCGCGCGGGCCGCGTCGACGAGGGCGGCCACCGTGTCGTAGGTCTTGGGGGTCAGGGCGGAGAAGATGCCGGTGACATGCAGGATCTTGAGTCCTGCGAAGTCGATGCCGTCCACGATGTCGGGGGTGGTCTGCGAGGCCGCGGATCCGGCGCGGAAGTAGATCACCTTGGTGTCGGTCTCCGAGGGCAGTTTGAGCTGGAAGCCGGTGGCGGCGCCGGAGACGCGGCGGATGTTCGTGGTGTCGATGCCGGATTCGTTCATGTAGTCGATGATCAGGTCGCCCTGCCAGTCGTCGCCCAACTGGGTGACGTAGCTGATCGAATGGCCTTGGCGGTTCACGCCGATGGCCACGTTGAATTCCGCGCCGGCCATCTGGCGGGGCAGGGTGCGGGCCTCCATATAGGTTTCGTCGGAATCTGCGATGAGGTTCACCATCGGTTCGCCGATTGTCATTACTTCGCTCATGATCATGCTGCTTTCTTGAGTCGCGGTGGGTGGGGTGGGTTGTGGGAGGGGAAAGAAGGAAGGGGCTCATCGGCCGGCCTGAGGGGCTGTGCGGAGGCCGGCCAAGTGGAAGAAAGAGGGACGTCAGGCGACGGCGGAGCGCAGTGTGGCCACCTGCTCGCCGACGTGGTCGGCTTCGATGGGGAATTCGAGGAACACCGGCACTTCGGGGTCGAGCTGCGGAAGCATCGCACGCCAGTCGATGACGCCGTCCTCCAGCATGGTGGTGCTCAACTCCTCGCGGCTGGCCGCGCCGTTCACGTTCTTCAGATGGAACACGGTGATCTTCTCGCGCAGCTTGGCGAAGGCCTCGTCGGCGTTCTCGCCACGCCAGAACCAGTTGCCCAAGTCGAAGGTGTAGCCGATTCGCCCGCCGACTTCGGCGATGTGGGCGAGCGACGCCTCGGTGCAGGCGAAGGTGCCGTTTTGCGGGGTCTGATCGTTCTCGATGGTCAGGGTCACGCCATGCGCGGCGGCTTCGGCGTCGAGGCCGGCGATCACGGAGGCATCCACGTCTTTGACGTCGCCTTGGTTGAATTTCACGTTCTTGACGCCCATGCGCTTCGCCTCGTCGAGGAAGCCGGTGAAGTTCGGGTGGGCGGCGCCGTCGATGGTGATGGATTCCGGCACGGAGTAGAACAGGTCGAGGCCGTGCTTCTTCGCGGCGGCGGCGATGGCGTCGAATTCGCCGTCCTCGGTGATGTATTCGCGGCGGACTTCGGCGAGCGTGACGCCGTGGGCGGCGATGACGGGCAGGATGGCGGACTGCGGGGTGCCGTCGTTCAGTTCGCTCATGTAGACGAGGGTGTTGATGCCGATGGTGGTCATGGTGGGCTCCTTGGTTTGTGTGCGGGTGTGTGGGGTGTGGGGTGTGGTGGGAAGGCGGGGCCGGCGGGCGGGCGGCGGAGGATGTCGGCCGCCCGCCGGGTCGGCGGATCAGAACAGCAGCAGGCCGGCGAGTCCCATGATCGGGAAGGTGCACAGCCAGTAGACCGGCACGCCGTTCTTGAGGAAGGTCTTCGGTTCGAGCTCGTTGTAGTTGACGGCCCACATGTTCCAGGACTGGGTGACGCAGGCGGAGATGCAGGTCATCGAGGGGACCACGAGCATCGCGAAGAGGAACCAGGCGTTGAAGATGCCCATGCCCATGAGGATGCCGATCACCGCGGAGCCCGCGCCGTAGAGTTCCAGAGGACCGCGGAACAGGGCCAGCGGGGCGAGGATGCACACGGCGAGCGCGAGGATGAACTCGTTGTTGGGCACGATGGAGGTCAGGGCCGGGCCGAAGTCGGCCATGACGGTGACGGCGGTCTGCTGGAAGAAGCGCAGCACGAGAAGCATGATGATCAGGCTGCCGATGTCGCCGATGGCGGTTTTGGCGGTGGAGTTGAGGATGTTCACGAAGCCCTTGTAGGTCTTCATATGGCCGGTGCCGAGGAAGGCGATGATGGAGGCGAGGAACAGCGCGGGCACGGAATCCCACTGGAAGAGGATGCTCAGCGCGACGGGCACGACGGGCAGCACGTAGGTCCACACCGGAACGTCGGGGATGTCGGTGGGGCGGTCGGCGGGGTCGCCCACCTCGTACGGGGTGCCGTTCTTGATGGCCTTGGCGTTGAGCAGGATGAAGATGATGACGGCGGTCATCTGCACGATCATGGCGGGGATGCCGAAGCTCAGGTAGTGGTTGCCCCACTCGATGACCTGGCCGTCCGGGGATTCGTAGCCCTGGTAGAAGGCGGCGAACTGCACGAACATCACGTTGTTGATCCACATGGCCGCGCCGATGGAGAGGGTGAACACGGGCACGGAGACGCGCTTGGGGACGCCGAGGCGGCCGAGGATCGGGAAGAGGATCACGCCGATGGCGATGGCGGAGCCGACGCCGTAGGCGCTGGTGAAGATCAGGCAGGTGACGAGGGCCACGGCGATGGTGGCGAGCAGCGGGCTCTTCTCGCCGACCTTGGCGGTGCGGTAGGAGATGGAGGCGGCGATGCCCGTGTCCACGAGCACGCGGCCGAACCAGGCGCCGCAGATGATCTGGATGATGGTCGGGCCGTAGGTCAGGGCGGGTTGGGCGAAGGTCTCCTCGATCACGTCGAAGGGTTCGCCCACGCCGAACGGCACGCCCAGGAAGTAGATCAGCGTCCAGACGATGGTCAGGATGAAGAATCCGACGGTGAGGTTGCCGCCGCGCATCGCGTAGATCACGAAGCAGGCGAAGGAAGCAATGAGCAGGATGCCCATGATCCACATAATCATGTTCTCGCTCCTCCTTGAGCAGGTGGTGACTCTATTTTCCAGTGCCGACCGGTCGGCTTGTGTTGACCGTTCGTGTTGACCGATTTAGTTTATCGGTTTCGTAAACCGATAAACAAAGGATACATCGAAGCGGAAAATATGGAATTCACGGCGTGTCGCCAACAACGGCAACAGAAGAAATCATTCGCCTCTCACCACCCCAAACGGAAACGAAACCATTCCTCCGTCATTCTGAGCGGAGCCCGAAGGGCGGAGTCGAAGAATCTCCCGACCCATTGGCCACACCACGAATGGGATCCTTGCGCCTAGCTACGCTCCGCTCAGGATGACGAAGAAAAGAAAACCCGCCTGGGCTAGAGAAAGAGTCCGCCGCGACGCAGGCGAAGGCCTACAGCCTGGTGGAGGCGTGGATATGAAGTTGCGCGGGCACTTCACATAGGAGATGGCCGTCGTTCCGCGCGGCCACGACGACGCCGTCCACGGCGATCGCTTCGGCGACGGAAGCCTCGTCATCGCCGCCGTCATAGGTTCGCGCCAGCAACGCCTTGGCAACGGTCCGACCCATCAGCACCGGCTGCTGGTCGAGACAGGTGATGCCCTCGCCGCTGTAACGGGCCCATCGCTCGTCGGCGAAGGCGCACACACCGACATGCCCCCGCTCGCCATCGAGCTCGGACATCGCCTCCATCACATCGCGCATGCTCTCCTCGTTGTTGGCGAACAGGCAGACGCGCCCGACCCCGCGCTCCCCCACCACGGCGGCCAGACGCGCGCGCAGGTCGTCGACCCCGCCGTCGTACACCAGCACCTCGCCGCTCAGCGCACCTTCGTCCAGCGAGACATCACCCGACGTGCCATCGCCCAGCACACCATCCGCAGACGCACCACCACCCGACGTGCCACGCCCGGCCAGATA
This sequence comes from Bifidobacterium eulemuris, assembly GCF_014898155.1. NCBI lineage: Bacteria > Bacillati > Actinomycetota > Actinomycetes > Bifidobacteriales > Bifidobacteriaceae > Bifidobacterium > Bifidobacterium eulemuris. Next base: position 1,003,159 of record NZ_CP062938.1, read on the forward strand.
GCGCTCCACCGCCTCGCGACGGATGGAACGGGTGCTGACGCCCCGGTCGGAACGGGTCACGAACACCACATGGGAGAAGCCCTGCGCGGCCACATGGTCGAGCATCTCGACCGTGGCCTCATGGTTGTTGGTCGCCACGCAATCGCATACCAGCGGCCGCACGAAACGGTCGAGCATCACCATCGGCTTGGGTTCGCCGCCGGTGCAGTAGGCCGTGAGGTACGCGTCGTTGCCACCCACCGTGTTCACGATCAGCCCGTCCACCTGCGCGTCGAGCAGCGCCTCGATATTCGCGCGTTCAATCGCCGGGTCGTTGTTCGAATCGCTGACCAGCAGCTGGATGTCGCGCGCGCGCAGCTCCTGCTGGATGCCCTTGAGCATCTGCGAGCTGAACGGATTGCCGATGTCGGCGATCGTCACGCCCACCATATTGCTCACGGTGGATTTCAGCCCCTGCGCCATCCGGTTCGGCCGATAGCCAAGCTCCTTGATGGCCGCCTCGATCCTGGCTTTCGTCTCGTCGGACATATACCCGTACTCGCCATGCAGATAGCGCGAGATCGTGGTTTTCGACACTCCGACCGCGGCCGCCACATCCCCCATGCTCGGCTTGCGTCCAGAGTCTCGTTTCATTGCGTCGCTCCCCCTGCCTGCGATGTCGGTTCGTCGGTGTGTTCAATGTGTTCGATTCCCATGATAGACGCGTCGCCGTCGCCATCCGGTTTCATCGTGGTGACGAAGCGATGCACCTTCATCAGCGCGCCGGCCACCTGATGGGCGGAGATGGGCCGGTTGTTCTGCACCCACCACACGATCAGCCCCGCCGCAGAAGACGCGATGAGCTGCGCCATGAACTCCGTCTCCAATGGGGACGCCTGCAATTGGTCGGTGGCCGGCATCTCGCGCATCAGCGTCATGATCATCGGTTTGAGCCGCCTTTGCAGCAGGTCGCCGCCGCCGTTCGACAGCAGCAGCGCGTAGGTGTCGAAACGCCGGTCCAGATGGGCGAACAGCCGCTCCAGCGTCTGCGACTGCCGCAATTCGTCGATCGGCACGTCGGGCCGGCCCATCTCCTCGGCCAGCTCCTCGAACAGCCCGTCCACGTAGGCGTTCATCCAATCGTATTTGTCCACGTAATGCAGGTAGAAGGTGGCGCGGTTGATGTCCGCGCGTTCGGCCACTTCGCCCACCGTGATGCGCTCGAACCCCTTCTGCCGCATCAACGAGAGGAACGCCTCGTCGATCGCCTTGCGCGTGCGCCGCGCCCTGCGGTCGCGGGTTTCGCTTTTCGCCACGGTCATACTCGCTCCTTCGTCGGTTTCTCGACAGTTTTCTTGCTATGTCGTTTAGTCCACAACTGACGCATGTTGCGTATTGCAGTCCTCATGCCTTCATTTGTACTCTCGTTCATCGACAAGTGTTGATTATCAATCTTACGTCGATTATCAATCAATCGTCGTCAACTAGACAAAAGGAGGCAAGCGTTTCGTGGACATCATCGAAGTGAGTCATCTCACCAAGGACTACGGGTTCAACCGTGGCGTGTTCGACGTCTCGTTCGCCGTCGAACAGGGCGAGGTGTTCGGATTCCTCGGCCCCAACGGCGCGGGCAAAACCACCACCATCCGGCATATCATGGGCTTCTCGAAACCGCAGGAGGGCACCATCCGGGTGCAGGGACGAGACAGCTGGCGCGAGGCGGCGACCATCAAACGTTCGCTCGGCTATCTGCCGGGCGAGCTGGAGTTCCCCTCGGGCATGACCGGCACGCAGTTCATCGACTATATGGCCGAGTTGCGCCATGTGCCCGACCGCGCGCGCACCGACGAGCTCATCGAACGCTTCCGGGTGAACCCGAACGGCGAGATCGCACGCATGAGCCTGGGCCAGAAGCGCAAGCTCGCCATCGTCGCGGCCTTTATGCACGACCCGGACGTGCTGGTGCTCGACGAGCCCACCAGCGGACTCGACCCGATCATGCAGGAGCGGTTCATCGAATTCGTGGCCGACGAGAAGCGCCGGGGCAAAACCATCCTGCTCTCCAGCCACATCTTCTCCGAGGTCGACGCCACCTGCGACCGCATCGCCATCATCAAGGACGGCCATCTGGTCTCCACCGTGGTGGCCGACGAGCTGCGGCACAACGACGAGAAGGTGTTCGAGGCGGAGTTCACCACCGACGAGGAATACGAGCGCTTCCTCGCCGAGACGACCCTCACCGTCGATTCCGCGCGCCCCGAACGCCGGCAGGTGCGCGTGCGCTTCACCGATGACCGCGATCGCGAGTTCTTCGCCCAGATGGGCCGCCGCCAACTCGTGTTCCTCACCGAGGTCAAATTCACACTGGAGGACTATTTCATGGCGTTCTACGACCGTAAGAAATCCGTCGAGGAAGGAAAGGAGGGCATGGCTCATGGCCTCGTGCATTGAGATCCGAAACCTCACCCACGACTACGGCGCGGGCCGCGGCGTCTTCGACGTGTCGCTGGACGTGCAAGACGGCGAATGCTTCGGCTTCGCCGGCATCAACGGCGCGGGCAAAACCACCACCATCCGCCATCTCATGGGCTTTTTGAAGCCCGACTCCGGCACGACGGCCATCCGCGGACGCGACTGCTGGCGCGACGCATGCGAGATCAAACGGTCGGTCGGCTACGTTCCCGGCGAGATCGCCTTCCCCGCCGTGGGCACCGGCAACGACTTCCTCGATCTGCAGATGGAGCGCGCCCGCACGCACGACCGTGCCTACCGCGACTACGTGTGTGACGCCCTGCAGCTCGACCCCACGGCCGGACTCAAGGCGATGAGCAAAGGCATGAAGCAGAAAACCGCGCTGGCCGCCGCGTTCATGGCCAAGCCGGATATCCTCATCATGGACGAGCCCACCACCGGACTCGACCCGCTGATGCGCGACCGCTTCCTCGAACTGCTCGACGAGCGGCTCAAGGCGGGCTGCACGGTGTTCATGTCCAGCCATATCTTCGGCGAGATGGAACGCAGCTGCGACCGCGTGGCGCTGATCAAGGACGGCCATATCGCCGACGTGAAGGACGTCAACGAAATCCGCCACAACCACCACAAGGAGTTCCGCGTCGAATTCGCCACGCGCGAGGAATACGAAAGGGCCCGCGCCCTTGGATTCGAGCTGGCCGAGGATCGCCCCGAACGGCTGCAGATCACCTTCGGCGTCGACGACGGCGACATCGCCCTGCTGCTGAATGCGCTGATGGAGTTCGACGTGCTCTGGTTCAAGGAGATCAAGCATTCGCTGGAGGAATACGTCCTCACCGTGTTCGAGGCCGAGGAGGCCAGCAAGACCGACGACACCGACATGACCGGCACGACCGGCACGACCGGCACGACCGGCACGACTGATACGGCCGACATGACCGGCACGACCGACACGCTCCGGTAACCCATCTTCCACCCATAGTTCAAGGAGACCAATCCCATCATGATCAACAAGTCGATCCTCAAACAATGCCTGAAAAGCAACGGCAAGATGTGGGCGGTATTCACCGCCGCGGCCGTGGCGTTCCTGGCGCTGATCATCTGCACCTTCGACCCGACCGCGTTCTCGGCCATCGCCAGCGCCGCCGAGGGCACCGCGCTGTCCGGCGTGACCGAGAACCTCGGATCGCTGCTCGGCACGCTGGAGACGTACTATTCGATGGTCGCCGTGCTGCTCGGCCTCGTGTTCGTCTACCTCACCTCCAACAGCCTGGTCGTGGAGGAGGTGGACTCCGGCTCGATGGCCTACACGCTGTCCACGCCGATCCGCCGCAGCAGCGTGGTCATCACCAAAATGACGTATCTCATCGTCTCGCTCGCGCTGATGATGGGCGTGATCGCCGGTTCGGGTTACGCCATCACGGAGCTGCGTTGGGGCGCCGTGTCCGACACCGCAATCACTGACGACGTGTCCGTGGCCGCCAAATCCATGAACAAGGATGCGGATTACGTGCGCACGCATCTGTACGTCATCAAGGACGACGCCGAGGCGCTGTCGGTGGGTGCCGACGCGCGCGACCTGGACGAGGACTCCTATCTGGCGTACCTCGATATGAAGATGGACGACAACGCCTATAAGGCCGCCGCCAAGGAGCTCACCAAGAACCGCTTCGACCAGTACGAGGACGTGACCGGCGACGACCGCCCGGACAACGACGAGATCGAGATCACCAAGGAGGAACTGGAGGCCGATCCCTCGCTGATGCTCGATGACGACGACGCGTTGAAGGCGGGCGCGGAGCCGAAGGGCATGACGCTGATCGAATACCGCGACTACATCCAGCAGATCGTCGACGAGCAGAACGCGTCCGAAGGCGAGACGGCCGACGCCGAAGCCACGGCCGGCAGCACCGCCGAAGCCGATTCCTCCACGTCCGATGATGGGACCGTCGCCGCGACCGACGCCGAAGCCGCGGCCCTCGCCGACGCGACGACGCTCACCCTGACCGACCCGTCCGACATCATGCAGGTGGCGATGATGGCCTCCGCGGAGGCGCTCGACACCGACACCGCCACCCTCAGCGACAATCTGATCCTGATGAAGGAGCAGAAGGCCCTGGATGCGGCCAGCGCCGCGACCGGCGTGCCCGCCGAACAGCTCACCGAACTCGTCAACCAGTCGATGGCCAGCGCCGCCTTGTCCGAGGACAACGGCATCAGCTTCGACAACGAGGCCTACGCCTGGCTGAACTTCGGTTGTTTCCTGCTGTTGCTGGCGATCTCGGCCATCGGCTTCTTCGCCAGCTGCGTGTTCAACCGTTCGAAGACGGCGATGGCGTTGGGCGGCGGCCTGCCGTTCGCCTTCTTCCTGATCGAGGTGATCACGCAGATGGGTGAGTCGCTGGAGAACCTCAAGTACTTCACGATCAACACCCTGTTCGATACGGAGAAAATCGTGGCGATGGACAACTTCGCTCCGGGACTGTGCGCGCTGGCTGGCATCGCCGTGACGCTGTACGCCGCCGGCTGCGCGATCTTCTGCAAGAAGGATCTGCCGCTGTGATGCCACAGTGATGTCACAGTGATGTCACAGTGATACCGCTGTGATTCCACTGACCCTTACCGTGATTCCGTCACCGCGCTCCCCCACGCACAGCGGAATCACAGTGCCTCACGAGGGCACGGCCGCGCCGCCCCGACCGGCGACCGCGAAGCCACCCTCCGCAACCGCATATGCCGCCCGCCGATTCCCTGTCGGCGGGCGGCATTCATATGCGCGCCTCACAACACGCGCAACGCCTGCTCCAGATCGGCGATGAGGTCGTCGACGCCTTCGATGCCGACGGACAGGCGCACCAGATTCTCCGGCACCTCGAGCGTGGTGCCGGACACCGAGGCGTGGGTCATGGCGCCCGGATGCTCGATCAGGCTTTCCACGCCTCCCAATGATTCGGCCAGCGTGAAGATCCCTGTGGCTTCGGCGAAGCGTTTCGCCGACTCAAGTCCGCCTTTGACCTGCACGGAAATCATGCCGCCGAATCCGCCGTGCATCTGACGTGCGGCGACCTCATGCCCCGGATGCGATTCCAAGCCTGGATACCAGACGCGTTCGATCTCAGGCCGTCCCTCCAGCCATCGCGCGATCGTCAACGCGTTCTCGCTATGCCGCCGCACGCGCAGGTCGAGGGTTTTGAGTCCGCGGATGTCGAGCCAGGAGTCGAAGGGCGAGGGCACCGCGCCGGCGGCGTTCTGCAGGAAGGCGATCCTATCGCGCGTCTCCTCGTCGTTGAGCGCCACCGCGCCGCCGACCACGTCGGAGTGGCCGCCGATGTATTTGGTGGTCGAATACACCACCACGTCGGCGCCGTCCTCAAGCGGATGCTGCAGGGCGGGCGAGGCGAAGGTGTTGTCGACCGCGACCTTGACGCCATACTCGTGCGCGACGGCGGAGACCGCGGCGATGTCGGTGATATTGAGCAGAGGATTGCTCGGCGTCTCCACCCACAGGTAGCGGTACTCCTTGACCTCCATCGCGGCGGTCACCGCGGCCGTGTCGGTCACGTCCACCACGTCGAGGCCGATCCCCCACGGCACGAACACTTTGGCGAGCAGACGGTAGGTGCCTCCGTACACGTCGTTGCCGAGCAGGATGTTGTCGCCGGGGCGCAATGTGGAGCGCAGCAACACGTCGATGGCGGCCAGTCCGGACGAGAAGCTCAACGCGTAGCGCGCGCCCTCCACGGCGGCGAGCTGCGCGTCGAAGGAGTCGCGGGTCGGATTCACGGAACGGCTGTAGTCGTATCCGTTGCGCGGCGCGCCGACCCCATCCTGCTTGTAGGTGGAGGTCATATAGATCGGCGTCACCACGGCACCGGTGGCCGGATCGGGCTCCTGACCGGCGTGAATGGCGCGCGTGGCGGTGGCGAAGGCGGCGGAATCGGCGAAGTCGAAGGTTGCGGTGGTCATGGTTCGGGTTTCCTTTCGAAGATGTATCAGTTGCTGGTTGCTGTCGGGTCGACTGGTATGGCGGGCGGATGGTCGTCCGGAATTCACAGGTACCGTTCGGCGAGCGAGGGGCGGGCGGTGCGTTCCACCACGTCGGCGAAGCCGTTGGCGCGCATCCATTCGTCGTTGAAGATCTTATCGAGGTAGCTGCGGCCGGAGTCGGGCGCGAGCACCACGACGGTCTGGCTCTCGTCGAGGTCGTTGTCGCGTGCGTACTTGATGGCGGCGGCCACGGCCATGCCGGACGATCCGCCGACCAGCAGTCCCTCCTCGGCGGCGAGACGCCGGGTCGTCTCGAAGGCCTCGGCGTCGCCGATCTGCACGATGCTGTCGGTGATGGTGCGGTCGAAGGCCTTGGGGTAGAAATCCTCGCCCACGCCTTCGATTTTGTACTGGTGCACATCGTCGGGGTTGGAGTAGATGGAGCCTTCCGGATCGGCGCCGATCACCTTCACCGCGCCGTCCGACGCCTCCTTGAGGTAGCGGCCGGTGCCGGAGATGGTGCCGCCGGTGCCGATGCCGGCCACGAAATGCGTGATCCTGCCTTCGCTGGCCTGCCAGATCTCCGGACCGGTGGTGGCGTAGTGGCTGGCGGGACCGTTGGGATTGTCGTACTGGTTGGGTTTGAACGCGCCGGGGATGGCGGCGGCGAGACGGTCGGAAACGCGGTAGTAGGAGCGCGGATCATCCGGTTCCACGTCGGTGGGGGCCACGACGACCTCGGCCCCGTAGGCGCGCAGCACGGCGCGTTTGGATTCGCTGACTTTGTCCTGCACGACGAAGATCGCGCGGTAGCCGCGCTGCTGGGCCACCATGGCCAGCCCCACGCCGGTGTTGCCCGAGGTGGGTTCGACGATCACGCCGCCGGGCTTGAGTTGCCCGGAGCGTTCGGCCGCGTCGATGATGCGTTCGGCGATGCGGTCCTTCGAGGATCCGCCCGGGTTCATGTATTCGAGTTTGACGGCGATGGTGGCTTTGACGCCGGCCGCTTGGGGCAGGTGGCGAAGCTTGACGAGCGGGGTATTGCCGATCAGGTCGGCGGTGGAGTCGGCGATGGTCATGGCTGGGGGTTCCTTCTGCTGGGCTGACTGTTCGGGATGGTGACTGGTGTTCCGGTGTGTGACCGACGTCTCCAGGTGAACAGTGCTCGGCAGTTGAACCGTTGAGAAGAACCGTTGCGGTATCCGCGTTCGCGTTCGCGCATATGCCACGAACTCACGCGTATTCGTTGATGATGTTCCTCGCGAAGCAATGCGTCGAATTTTCCGAGAAGAGAGGGAAAACGAGGACCGCGGCCTGATCGCCGCGAAGAAGGTTCTATCTCAAGTTATGCGTCGTCAACCGCTCGCCTAGGGGCGTCGGTCAGCGACAACAACATGAGAAGAACTGCATGGTTCATGACCATAGCACAAGAGGCGGCGTCGGCGCGCCGCCCCTTTCCGCATAATGGACATGCCGGACCGTCTCAGACGACCGCGCCTTTCGGAACCGGCATGACCTCACGCCGTTTGGTGAGCATCCACGTGACCCATACGACCAGTGCAGCGAACACCACGGACAGGCCCAACGGAATCCATACGACCGGCTTGTCCACATACACCGAGGCGTCGCCGTCCGGCGACAGTCCGACGCCGCCTTTGAGAGCGTCCCACAGCCACTGCGGCCGACCCGACGGAATGAGGGATTCCCGGAATCCCCCTGCGACCGCGACGATCGCGGACACGACCACCGCGAACCACACGATGCCGTGGGATTTGGCCTTCGCCAATACGACGCCGGCCAGCTGTCCCGCCATCGCGACGCCCAGCATCAGAACGAACACCGCGAGGAACACGAACAGCATGCCGAGCGGCAGCACACGAGGCACATATTCGTCAGGCAGACCGGTCGGCGGAATCGCGCCCGCGACCATCTCCTCACCGGAGACACCTTGAAATCCACCATCCGAAGTCGGGGATTCCACGATGGCCAGCGAATACGTGTAGAGGAACCGCTCGGAACCCAAAGTCAACCGCAAGGGCGTGCGCAACGCGCGCGTGACCGCCCACGGCACATAGACCACGACCGTGGCGCACAACGCCGACGCGGCGTTCACAACGCTTTGCTCCCAAACGATCGTCCGTCGGGACACGCCATGGCAGAGCAGCGGGTCGACGCCCAACACCGCCCATGCCGCGGACGCCAGGAGCAAGGCGATCCGGACTTGCGTCTCCAACACGTCGGTACTCCAGGTTTCGTCCCAAGACAGCCGATGCCACCATGCGACCGCGTCGAAGGCGACCACCGCCAGCAGGCCCGCGGCGAACACCAGCGCGAACAGGCCATGTTTGCGCAAGGTCGCGCGCCATTGACGACTGAACATCCGAGTTTTACGCACCATATCAGACCTCGATTCCATCACGACGGCTCCATTCAGCGGACGCCTGGGCATAGGAGGAGGTGAGGCGGACGCAATACTCCTGCAATCCGAGCGGACGTGCCGTAACCCCCTCCGGCAGGTCGGCGGCGTCCACCTCACCCCTGACCGTCAGTTCGACCATCGCCCCCAGAGAATGCCGTTGCATCACCGGCATCCACCTGCCGGCCGCGTACTCCTCCACCACATCGGCGGGGCCGGTGAGTTCGGCGGCGCGCCTCGCCACACGGTCCACGGCGAAATCGTCGAACACTTGACCTTCTTCAAGAATGATCGCATGTTCGATGACATGCGCGATCTCGTCGATGATATGCGTGGAGATGACGATGGTGCGCGGACGTTCGGCGTACGCCTCCAGCAGGAACCGGTAGAACAGCTCGCGGTTGACCGCGTCGAGGCCGAGCACCGGCTCGTCGAGCAGCAGCACGTCGACGGGCACGCACAGCGCGGCGATCAGACGCGCGATCATGCGCGACCCAAGCGAAAGGCTACCGTATTTCGCGACGGGGTCGATGTCGAACGCGGCGAGCATGCGCGCGGCCAGAGCCCAGTCGAACCCACCGTAGAACCGCTCCTCGTCACGGAAGAAGCCGTTGAGCGAATGGGCCATGAGGAACGGCAACGTCTCATTGACCAGATAGATGCGCTCCTGCGCACGCTCGTTGTCCAGCGCGTTGGCGCCATCCAGGGTGATGCTGCCGCCGCTGGGCACGATCCGGTTGGCGATGGCGGCCATCAGCGTGGATTTGCCCGCGCCGTTGCGGCCGAACAGCCCGTAGATCACGCCGTCGTTGAGCACCAGGCTCACGCGGTCGAGCGCCGGCACGCCGTCGAATGTTTTGCTCAGATTGGTGATGACGAGGCTCATGCTGCGCCCTCTTTCATGATTGACGGTATCCCTTCTCGATCAGTTCGGACAGCTCACCCGGCCCGATGCCGAGCCGCTTGGCCTCGGCCACCAGCTGGGTGACGCGTTTCGTAAGGAACTCCTCACGCATGGCCGTCCGGGCTTTTTCCCTGGCTCCGGTGGCGACGAACATTCCCAATCCCCGCCGTTTCTCCAACAATCCTTGGTCGACCAACAGGTTCATGCCTTTGAGAACGGTGGCCGGATTGATGCGATAGGCGGCGGAGATCTCGGTGGTGCTGGGCACCTGTTCGCCCTCCCGGTAGGTTCCGGCGACGATGGCCTCGTTAAGCTGGTTCGCCACCTGTTTGAACAGCGGTTCGCCGCTGGTGTCGTCGAATCGCACGACCACCTCCCCGGCAAGTTCTTTGGTTAATTACTTATGTAGCTAACCATATAACTCAAATACGCGGCTGTCAACGTACCAATACGCGCACAAGCGCAAAGGACTTGGGAACATCAACCAAATCAAGGGACAACACGCATACGCAGCGGACGGCTCACATCGTATCTGCGTTACCGGTAGTGGATAATCGGTGTTGCAAACATCGATCTGCGTTACCGGTAGTGTGCAAACGCGGCGAACCTCACTATGTTTGGCGTCATTTCAAGGCCCATAGGCGAGATAACGGCGAACTGGCACTACCGGTAACGCAGATCGATGTTTGCAATGCCGCAGAAACACTACCGGTAACGCAGATACCCTTATCACCAACGCATCGAGGCTGCGTCAATCAGCTGGCGCGTGTACGCGTTCCGCGAATCGGCAAGCATGGCGTCGGTTTCGCCGACCTCTTCGACACGACCGTCATGCAGCACGACGATGCGGTCGGCCAGATGCTGCACCACACCCAGATCATGAGACACCACAATCAGCGCGGTGCCGGGCCTGGCCTGACGGATCGCGCGGAATGCCTCGAGAATCTGGACGCGGGCCGCCACGTCGATGGCGCTCATCGGCTCGTCCGCGAGGATCACACGAGGCTCGTTGACGATGGCGCGGGCGATGGCGACGCGCTGCGCCTGCCCGCCGGAGAGATTCGCCGGATGCCGCCGCGCGAACACCGCCGGATCAAGCCCCACGGTGTGCAACGCCTGATCCACCCGTTCCAACACCGCCTCGCGGGGCATGTCCTTATGCCGCAGCATCACCGGTTCGGCCACCGAACGCCATACGCTCCAATGCGGGTCGAGCGAGCCAAACGGATCCTGGAACACCAATCCGGACTCCCGCCGCAACGCTTGGAATCCTGGCAATTTGCGCATAGCCGACAACGACGACGGCTTGACGCGTGCTGCACCGGAATCCACATTCGCACCCACGACCGTGGCATCGGCCACCGATTGGGAGGCATTGACCGCAAGCCCGTCATAGCGCACCACGCCCGCGTCCGCGGTCTCCAGGCCGAGCAGAATACGCGTCAATGTGGATTTGCCGGACCCCGACCCTCCGATGATGGCGAGGCACTCCCCCTCGCGCACGTCGATATCCACGTCGAACAGCACCTGTTCGCGCGCGTCACCGCGACCGAAGGATTTGCTCAATCCCCGCCCTTGCAGTATCGCCTTGCTCCCGTCCATCAGGCCTCCCCACTCGCCGCCGCGGGCTGGCCCAGCCGCGGATTCCCGGATAATGTGAGCCGTCGCGCCGCGTCGACCAGCCGCCGCGCCTCGTCGGTGTGCGGCGAGGCCAACAGGTCGGCGGTCGCGCCGGATTCCGCGACGCGCCCCTCGTCGAGCACATAGCAGCGTGTGGTGGCGCGCGCCAACACCGAGAAATCATGGGTGATGAACAGCATGGACGCACCCGCGTCGTCGACCAACGACACCAGCAGGTCGACGATCTGACGCTGGGTGATGGAGTCCAGCGCGGTGGTCGGCTCGTCGGCGATGATCAGACGCGGCGAGGTGACCAGCGCGGTGGCGAGCCCCACGCGCTGCTGCTGGCCGCCGGAGAGCTCGTGGGGGAATTTGCGCGCCGAATCGGCGTCGAGCCCGACTTTGGCGAGCATCGCCATCGCACGGTCCCGGCGTTCGGCGCGGCTCAGGTCGTAATGCAACGCGAGCGGCAGCTCCACCTGCTGCGCGACGGTCATCACCGGATTAAGGGAGGCGGCCGGATTCTGGAACACCGTACCCACATAACGTCCACGCAGGTCCGCGAGCGCGCGCTCGTCGGCGAACCGATCCCCCTCGCATACGACCGCATCCCCCATCCGGATCAGGCCGGACGCCTGCGCGCGCGGCGGCAGCAGCCCCAGCATCGCCTTGGAGATCATCGATTTGCCCGACCCCGACGATCCGACCAGGCCGACCCGTTCGCCGTCGCCGATGCGCAGATCCACGTCGCGCACGATCGGCGCGCCCTGGATGGCGATATTCAAACCGCGAATCTCAACGCCCATATTCCGCCTCCTCCTGCGCGGCCGTGACGTACCGCTCCTCCAACGCGTCGCGCAGCGCGTCGCCGAACACGTTCAAGGCGATGACCACCACCGTGACGATCAGGCCCGGCCACAGCACGGTCAGCGGATACACATTGATGAATTTGACCGACGTGGCCAGCGAATGCCCCCAGCTCGGCACGCCCGAGGGCACGCCTATGCCGAGGTAGGTCAGCCCGCTTTCGGCCAGCACCGCCGTGCCCGCGGACAGCGACAACTGCACCAGCAGCACGGGGAGGATATTGGGAACGATATGGGTCGTGAGCACGCGTATACCGGAGGCGCCGTTGGCCAGCGCGGACTCTACATAGCTCGACCGCGCGGCCAGCAACGCCGCGGGCCGCACCACGCGCGCGAGGTTCAGACCATATCCGAATCCGCAGGCCACCACGATCACCGTAATGGACGCGCCCAGCGGCACGGCCAGAATCAGCGCGATCAGCACGGTGGGAATGGAGATGAGCGCGTCGACCACCACCACGGAGGTGTTGGCGAGCGCGGAATTGCGCGACACCATTAGCGTGACCATCAGCAGTCCGAATACGCCCGAGAACGCGACGGTGAGGATGACGATGAGCAGATTCGTGCGCGAGCCGGCCATCAGCCAGCTGAACACGTCCGCGCCGGTGCCGTCGGTGCCGAGCCAGTGAGCGGCGGAGGGTTTTGCCCACACGTTGTAGCCGTCGGTCGTCCATAGGGATTGCGGAGTCCAGAACAAGGAGACGAGGGCGACGAGAATCCACAGCGCGAGGACGACCAGTGAGAACCGGCCTTCGGGTTTGCGCCAGACGGCACGCAGAAGGGAGACGGTCACTTCCCCGATCCCGCCCCGCGTCTGGGAGGATGACGGAGACGAACGCTCCGTTTGGGGCGACGAGGGTGACAGGCGCTGCGTTGAGGATGATAAGGAGCTGCGGTTCATTGACTCACCTCCGAAGCGTCGGCGGATTTGAGGCGGGGGTCGAGCAGACGGTGGGCCAAGTCGACGATCAGGCCGACACCCAGGAAGAACGCGGCGAGCAGGAACAGTTCGCTTTGCACGGCGATGAGATCGCGGTTGCCCACGTCGGTGACCAGTCCGCTGCCGATGCCGGGCAGCGCGAACAGGTTCTCGATCACCATCACGCCGGTGATCATGGAGGCGAACGTCAGTCCGACCACCGACACGAGCTGCGGGGTCGCGAGCCGCAGCCCGACGCGCAGCACCGCCTGGGTGCGGGTCATGCCGCAGGCGCGGGCCATATCGACGTAGCCGGATGAGGCCAACGATTCCAAGGTGGAACGCGTGTAGCGCATGATGCTCGCCCCCACGATGACGCCCACCGACAGGGCAGGCAGGATCAGCGACCAGATCGCCTCGCCGGGGGAACCCCACCCCTCCTGGGGGAAGCCCTGCGAGGGGAAGATCCCCAACAGTCCGGAGCCGCGCGAGAACAGCAGGATAAGCAGAAGTCCGCCCCACAGGGCCGGAATCGCGCCGCCGATGACGGCCACGACGCGCAACGCCGAGCGCGTGCGGGGCGAGCGCGCCAGCACGGCCGCGCATCCGAGCGGCAGTCCGATGGCCAACGCCACCAGCAGTCCGAGGATGATCAGCGGAAAGGTGATCGAGGCGCGCGTGCCGACCAACGAGGTGATCGAGCGGCCGGTCAGGATCGACGTGCCGAAGTCGCCGTGCAGCAGCGCTCCCGCCCAGTCGAGATATTGGGCGGCGAGCGGCTTGTTCAGACCGAGCTGCTCACGCAGCGCCTCCACTCGTTCGGGTGAGGAGTTGACGCCCGCCATAATGGAGGCTACATCGCCCGGCAGGATGCGCAGCGCGGCGAACACCAACACGGAGATGCCGAACAGGGCCGCCGCGAACAGCAGCAGACGGCGAAGAACGAACCTCATATCGGCTTCTCCTTACGTGATTACCGTTCTCTTGTCATATCAGGCGAACCATCGCCCCGCCCTCGTCATGCTGAGCGGAGCGTAACGCAGTCGAAGCATCCCATCCGCGGGGATCCTTCGACTCCGCCCTTTGGGCTCCGCTCAGGATGGCAGGAGGAGGACACCCATCCATCCAGCGTGATGAACGGCCGCTTCCTCATATCCTGAATGGAAGCAGCCCGTGCATATCTCCGTCATCCTGAGCGGAGGGCACGGCCCGGAGTCGAAGGATCCCCACCACCGCTATTCGGTGTAGGTCACGTCGTACAGGGGCAGCAAGGTCTGGTTCATATTGAACGGGAATCCCTCCACGCCGTTGACCATGGCGGTGGTGATGCGGTAGTTGAACAGCCAGTCGGCGGGCGCGTCCTGGGAGACGAGCGCCGCGGCCTGAGCGAATTTGGCGTCACGCTCCTCGTCCGAGGTGGCGGCCACGCCCTCGGCGTACAAGCGCTGCACTTCGGCGTTGTCGTAGCCGTAGTAGTAGTCCGGGTCGGCCCACTGGTAGAAGTCGTGGCTTTCGTTGTGGTCCACCAGCGACAGGTCGTAGTCGTGGTTGGTGTACACGTCCTGCAGCCAGGTGGAGAATTCCACCACGTTCACCGTCAGTTCGATGCCGACCTCTTTGAGCTGCGAGCGCAGCTGGTCGCCCAGTTCGGTGCCGTAGGTGTTCGCGTAGGTGAGGGTGAGCTCCAGCGGATGATCGGTGGAGTATCCGGCTTCGGCGAGCAGCTCCTTGGCTTTGTCCACATCATGCGGGTACAGGTCGGTCAGGTCCTCGTAACCGGGGTCGAGGCTGGGGATCGGCCCGCCGAGCGCCGTGTCGGCGCCGCCGCGCGAGGCGATGAGCTCGTCGTGGTCGATGGCGTAGCGGATGGCCTGACGCACGCGCTGGTCGGAGGTCTTCTCGCCTTTCGAATTGAAGGCGAGCACGTACTTGTCGGTGCCGTCGCCGGCCTGCACGGTGTAGTGCTCGGAATCGGAGGCGAAGGGCTCGGCCAGGTTCTCGGTGATCGGCGCGAGCACCTGCACGTCGCCGGATTTGAGCGCGTTCACGGCCGCGTTGTCGTCGTTGTAGTATTTGACGACCACGGTCGGGGTTTTGGCCGTGTGCTCGCCCCAATAGTTCTCGTTGGCCGTCAGCGTGACGGAATCGTTGGCCACGAATTTCGACACCGTGTACGGGCCGGAGCCGACCGCTTCGGTTTTGGCGTCATAGTCGGCATCCTTGTCGAACACAAGGCCGGGGCGCCCGGTGAGGGTCCACAGCAGGTTCGAATTCGGTGCCTCCAGCGTGATGACCACGGTGTTCTCGCCGTCGGCGGTCACGGAGGTCACGCCGTCGAGCGCGTCGGCGTCATGGTACTGCTGGTCGATGAGCTCGTTGATCGACCAGGCCACATCCTCGGCTGTGAGCGCGTCGCCGTTGGAGAAGCTCATGTTCTCGTTCAGGGCGAAGGTGTAGGTCAGGCCGTCGTCGGAGACTTTCCAGCTTTTCGCGATGGCGGGCACGACCTGGTTGTCCGAGTCGCGGCCCACCAGCCCTTCGTACACGTTGCCGATGAGCAGCTGGTCGAGCGCGGAGCCGGACTGGTTGCGGATGTCGAGATTGGTGGGGGCGAGTTTCAGCCCGATGGTCACGGTGTCCGCGGTCTGCCCGGAGCCGGACGCCCCATCGTCGGATTTCCTGCCGAATACGGTTGCGCCGATGACGATCGCCACGACGGCGATGGCGGCGACCAGCGCCCACACCCACGCTTTGGGCCCGTGGTGCTGGTTCGGTGATTTCGCGCGCCCTTCCAGGGTCGCGTCGGTGCTGGCCCCGGCGGCCGGGGTTGTCTTCTGCTCTTCGGTTGCGTCGGCGTCGCCGTACGCACCATGATCGTGAGACATGGATCTCCCTTATGCAATTATGTGCGTTTCGTATCATGGTTGGCCGCCCGGATCGGGTCGTCCACCAAGGGATGAGTATAACGCTCACCATAGGCAGCGCACGGACGGCATGCCCGTTCCCGCCCGTGCGACCCTTTCGTGGGTCTCAAACGAACACGTTTTCGATGAAATCGCCGTGATTTCGCCAAATCGGGCGATGTGCGATTGTTCGCAACATGTTCGGGAAAGTCGCACGGCCGCAGATCTCACGGCGTTCCGTGCGAACCCTCCCGTATAATCGCATCCAACAAGGGAGGCAAATCATGCTCGTCGCAGTCGATATCGGCAACACCAACATCGTGCTCGGATTCCTGGATCGCGATGAGATCGTCGGCACCTACCGCATCACCACCAAAGCCGACCACACGTCGGACGAGTACGGTCTGATGCTTACGGAATTCCTCGCGATGAGCGGCTACGCTCCACACGATGTGGACGATGTGATCATCTGCTCGGTGGTACCCAAGGTGATGTACTCCTTCCGCGCGAGCATCGTCAAATTCCTCGAAATCGAACCGATGATCGTCGGCCCCGGCGTCAAAACCGGCATCAACGTGCGCGTCGACGATCCCAAGTCGCTGGGCGCGGACATTCTGGCGGGATGCGCCGGCGCGTACTTCACCTACGGCGGCCCCGCCCTGGTGGCGGATTTCGGCACCGCGACCACACTAATCTACGTGGACGGCAAGGGCACGATCACCAGCGGCGTCATCACCACCGGCGTGCGATCCGCCGCCGCCGCGCTGTGGGGGCAGACCGCGCAGCTTCCCGAAGTGGAGATCACCCGTCCGTCCTCCATCCTCGGCACCAACACGCGCGACTGCATGCAGGCCGGCCTGTATTACAGCACGCTTGGCGGCATCGAACGCATCATCGCCCAGTTCCGCGAGGAGATTGACGAACCGTTCCAGGTGATCGCCACCGGCGGCCTGGGGCGTATGTTCAACAACGATACGGATATGATCGACGTGTACGATCCCGACCTGATCTTCAAGGGCATGAAGCACATCCACGACCGCAACGCCTAGCTTGCGCTTCACCGCCGTCGATCATCGTGTCAGCCAATCGGCGGCGCTCACCACGTGAACACCCTTCGACTGGAAACTGTCGGCGACACGTGCCACCACATACCGTTCGTCTTCCGGGATGCCGAGTTGCGCGACCACAGTACCAAGGCTTTTCGCGAAACGGTCATGGTAGGTCTGACCAGACTTGATTTCGACCATCCGCGGGTGACGCATATCCGTATAGTCGAGAAGATCCACTTCGACTTTGCTGTCGTCTCGATAGAACATGAGTCGAGGTTCCCGGCCCTGGTTGAAATACCGCTTCATGGTTTCGGCAATGATCAGATTCTCGAACACCATGCCCAGATGCGGGGACACCAACAAATCCTCAAGAGCATCATATCCCAGCAGATGGCAGAGCAATCCGGTGTCATAGAAATACAATTTGGGGGTCTTG
The DNA here is from genome assembly GCF_014898155.1 of Bifidobacterium eulemuris. Lineage (NCBI taxonomy): Bacteria > Bacillati > Actinomycetota > Actinomycetes > Bifidobacteriales > Bifidobacteriaceae > Bifidobacterium > Bifidobacterium eulemuris. The sequence continues at coordinate 1,020,710 of NZ_CP062938.1, forward strand.
GTCAGCCTTTTACGGATATTGGCCGCATACGGCATCAAAGAGAAAGTGATGTAGCTAGATTCCAAAACAGACGTCCATGAACGAATGGTCGCCGCAGCGACCTCAAGTTCATTCGCCAATTTCGAGTAATTGACAAGATTGCCGGCATTCAACGCGCACAAACCAAGAAAACGGCGAAAAGCCGTAAGATTACGCACGTCCAGATACTCTCCGACATCACGCTCGATGTAGGTGTTGATGTAGTTGCCGAAGAACACGTCATATGGCATTCCCGTGTCGTACAACCGCGGATAGCCGCCACGCAGCATAAAGTCGTCGGAGGAAAGCGACGGCGAATCCCGCAGAGCCTCCTCATACGACAACGGCAACAACTTCAACAGTCCCACACGCCCGGCGAGCGATTGGGTGATGCTGTTGAGCAGCAGGAAATTCTGCGAGCCAGACAGCACATATTGCCCTACCGCACCACGTTCATCGGACACCACTTGAATCATCGAAAACAAATCGGGAACATGCTGGACCTCATCGAGGATGAGCTTTCCAGAACGATTCCGGATGAACCCCACTGGATCTTCCAAGGCGGCGGTGCGCAACTGGGGATCCTCGAGATTGAGGTATTCGTAATCCTTGAACACGCTTCTGACCAGCGTGGATTTTCCGCTCTGTCTGGGGCCTGTGACCGAAACCACAGGGAACCATTCAGAAAGCTGTTTCGCGCAATCAGCCAATATTCGAGGTATCATCGCCCATCCAGCCATTGTGCCCATAATCTGTAAGTAGACAATACCATAATTGATAAATAGAAATCACCATAATTAATAAGTAAAAACCACCATAATCTGCAAATAGCATTGAGATTCATCAGTAATTTCAACGTTTTTGGGATGTGAAGCCAGTTCGACCGCCCCAACTCGAGTCAGCCCGCCGCATCAATCGAATTGCCCCGTCTCCCGAACGCCCGTACCGTGAGTATCGACAAATCAGGCAAGACGAATCCGCCTTATAGTCACTGGATGGTGAAGCCCTGATTGAAGCCGTATTCCTCCAAGTCCTTCTGCCAAAGGGCGATGCCGTCGGCGAGGCTGATCTTCTCACCCGGGTGCTCCAACGATTCCAGCGGATCGCCATGACTGTCCGTCCGGCCCTGCTCGATGGCGTTTTCGCGCGCCTGATACGCGTGATAGGAGCTCGACCAGCGGTAGGCCCGCCCCACGGTGGATCTGAAGTCGCTGCGCGCGTACACCTCGAACGGCAGATACTGGTAGTCGGTGGAGACGTTCTCCGCCGCCTGCGCCAGCACCTCGTTGAACCGTTGTCCGCCGAAGTAGGCCACGTCGACGCCGCGCGAATCGCGGATGGTGGTTCTGCTCAAAAAGTCACGGCTGTTCAGGGTGGCGTTGTCCGCGGGGAAGGCGCCGCCGTCCACGCGCGTGGAGATGCCTTCGGTGCTGTGGGTGACGAATTCCACGAAACGGAACGCCGCATCGGGTTTGCGGGTCAGCTGCAGCACGGCCAGCGCGGAACCGCCGTTCTCGGCATTGGCGGGTTGGCCGTCCGGTGTGGGCATTTGGGTCACACGCCATAGGCCCGCGGTGCCGGGCACGTCGGCGAGCAGCAGCGAGGGCATCCACGCGCCGGAGAACACGGAGGCGATGGTGCCGTCGCCGATGCCTTCCTGCCAGTCGTCGGACCAGGTCTGCGAGCGCGTGTCGATCAGGTCCTCGTCGATCATTTTCTGCCAGAATTCGGTGAACGCCTGCACGCCCGGATCGTTCTCCAGATCAATGGTCACGGTTTTGCCGTCCGTGGAGGTATGGAAGGGCTGGCCGCCCGCCAACCAGACCATCGCGTCGTAGAAGCTGGCGTCGCCTGCGTCGGCGGCGATGTATACGCCGATCGCTTTGAGTTTTTTGGCGGCCTCATAGTAGTCATCCCAGGTTTTGATCTGCTCGGCGTCCACGCCGGCCTGGTCGAACACGTCTTTGTTGTAGAAGAACGCCATGGGGCCGGAGTCCATCGGCAGTCCGTACACGCGGTCGGCGAGCTGCACGGACGACCAGGTGCCCGGGGTGAAGAACTCGGAGTATCCGGAGGTCACACGGTCGGTGATGTCGAGCAGCTGGCCGGAGACCGCGTACTGCTGCAGGGCGAAGTATTCGAGCTGCACCACGTCGGGGGTGCCGTAGCCGTCCTGGATGGCCGTGTTGAGGTTGTCGTAGCCGCTGATGTCGGTGAGTTCCACGCGGATGTCGGGATTCGCCGCTTCGAACTGTTCGACCACGGCCGCCATGCTCGGCTCCCACGACCACACGTTGATCACGGTGCGGTTGTCGACCGCGGACGCGGCCCCGCAGCCCGCAAGGCAGACGGCGAGCGTGACGGCGGCGAGCGTCGTGGCCAGTCGTTTGAGTCTCCGTCCGATAATGCGCATGCCCTCGAGTCTACCCGGTGCCCCGGGCCGGCCTCTGCCCTCCGATCCGTTTCGCCTCAACCCGCACATACGGCATCCGAACGCCTCGATTACCTTCGGCACACACTTTATGAGCCTTGGACCCACTGTTTTTTACATTTTTATGAGCCTTGATGAGGACGAATCGCACACTTTTATGAGCCTTGAACTCCATCCATCCCACACTTTTCTGGACCTTGATATAAAAGTTCAACAAAAGACATTCCACAGCGAAAGTCGAAATCGCCCAGCAGACCGGATTTCACGAAGCTGATTTCGCAACAGTGAGACGCATCTCATCAGCCAAAAGCCGCTACCTACAGACAGAAGGCCATATACAGCGGCAGATACACGCGCCCGTCTTTGACGTCCATCTGCTTGGGGTGGACCACATATTGCACGCCGACGCGTTTGCCGAATTTCGCACCGAATCGATCCAATGACGTGGTGCCGTACTGGCGCGGGGATTTGACCTCAACCGGACTGACGCGCGGTTTCATCGCGGCGTCGGCATACGGACGGATGATTAGGAAGTCGATTTCCATGCGTTCCTCGTTCCCCTTTTGCCCCGATTGGGTGTAGAAGAACAACTTGTGCCCGTTGGCCCGCAGCATCTGAGCCACAATGTTCTCCGTGAGCATGCCCTCATTCAGCCCGATGTCACCGCGAAGCACGGCACGATACACATTTTCGTCGGTTGTCGCGCCGTCGGCGAACGCCAAGGACACCAACAGTCCGGTGTCCGCCATATAGCATTTGAGCGATGTCTGTTCCATACTGAGCGACAGCCCCACAGAGGGATCGGCGCAGGCGAAACAGAGGTTGGCGATACGGGCATCGGCCAACCAGAAGAAGGATTCCTCGTAATCACGCATGCGAGCGCTTTTGCCCAACGAGCTTAACGAGAACCGCTTCTCATGCTTGGAGAGTTGCCCCGGAATCCCGTCGAGCACGGAGGCGACTTTGAATTCATATCCACGCGCGAACCTTGCCACATCGTTGCGGTAGAGCTCGAGAATGCGCCGTTTGCTGGCATCCACAGGGGCGAACTTCCGCTGTTCGACGTAGATGCTCACGGGATCCGGCATGCCTCCGACCAGCATGTATTCTCGCAGCAGCCCCATCGCACGTCGATGCAATCCGTCAGGCAGCGGTTGCGACGCCGCGAACTGGCGACGAATAAGGTCTGCGAGCTGTCGTTGCCCCATCGCCCACAGGAATTCCTCAAAGTCCATCGGATTCAGATCCATGGACTCCTCTTCCGAAGGAATGACGATATCTTGGACGTTCTGCCTGATGGATAGCAGCGAGCCGGTTTCGATGTAATCGAAACGACCATCCGCAACCAGATATTTGATCAACCCACGCGCTTCGGGGAACATCTGCACTTCGTCGAACACCACCAACGTGTCCCGCTCATACAATTCGACGCCATAGTATGTCGACAGGTAAAGGAACAGCGTGTCCAAATCCGTGCGATAGTCGCGGAAATACTGACGCACCTCCTCGGTGGCCTGGAAGAAATCGATGAATAGGCACGAACGGTATTCCTGTTTGCCGAATTGGGCGACCAACGTGCTCTTGCCCACACGACGCGCCCCCTCCACCATCAGAGCTGTTTTGCCATGACTGGTGTTTTTCCACTCCACCAACCGTTGATACGCCTTACGTTCCAGCATGCCCCACCTCACCACCAACACGAAATGCAGAACTTTACACCTCTAAGGATACACGAAATGCAGAACTTCAGTAGACGTTTTTCGCACGAAATGCAGAACTTTGACATCCGGATTTCACACGATATCCCGAACTTCAGCACACAAGGCGACATCAACGACGTGAATCACACATTCCCAAAAGCAAGAACCGCGCATGTCATTCCGAGCGAAGCGAAGCGGAGTCGAGGAATCTCAACAGCACGTGAGATCCCTCGACTCCGCTCGGGATAACAAGGGGAACAGTCGGACGGGAGGCTAGTCGGCGTCCCACAGGCGCATGGCTTTGCCGGCCAGGCGCAGCACGGCTTCGACGTAATAGTAGTCGCCATACACCATGGGCACCTCGCGGTCCGGTTCGCTGTGGTACGAGCCGGAGCAGCACCGCACCAAGCCGTCATGCGCGGGATCCCAGTCACACCATTCGGCTTCCACGGCCTTGAGGATGCGCACGGCCCAGCGCGCGTACAGCGCGCTCTCCAACTCCGGCACCTGCTCGGCGACCTCCATCAAACCGCAGGCGGCGATCACCGCCGCCAACGCGTCCCGATACTCCGGTTCGGCGGGCTGGCGGAAGTCGATGGGCGTCAGGTCGCCGCTCAGCGCCACATTGGCGCAGAAATAGTGCGCCACACGCTTGGCGGCGTCCAGATACCGGCCCTCGCCGCTGTTGCGGGCGGCGAGCGCGAATCCGTAGATCGCCCACGCCTGCCCGCGCGTCCAAGCCGATCCGGACTCGTAGCCCTGGCCGCCGGGGTTGTCTTCGAACTCGCCGGTCAGCGGGTCGAAGCACACGATGTGGCTGCAGGAGCCGTCGGGGCGCACCACATGCTCCAACAGGGTGTCCGCGTGCATGGTCGCCACCTGCGCGTAGCGGGGGTCGTCGGTCTCGCGCGTGGCCCAGAACAGTAGCGGGATGTTCATCATCGAGTCGATGATGGCCCACCCCTCGCGCCCCCGCTCGTTCCACGCGCGCAGGAAGCGACCGACCGGGTTGAAGCGGCCGGCCAAGAGGCCGGCGGCATGCAGGCCGCGGGTGCGGGACCGCTCGTCGCCGGTGGCGCGCCAGTCGGCCACGGCCGAGAGCAGCCATATGAAGCCGGCGTCGTGGTCGGTGTCGTTGTCGTCGAACACGCGGTCGAGCTTGGCCTCCACGCCTCGCGCCGGCGCGGTGTACGCCTCGTCGCCGGTGGCGTGGCGCATCTGCCAGAGGATCCCCGGCCAAAAGCCGTTCGTCCACCATCGAATGAAGGTCTCGTCCTCGAATTCGCGGTATAGCCCATCCTGCGCGATATAGGGGATTCTGTCGCCGACGCGGTCGCGTTCGGCGGCGAATTTCGCAGCGAGTTTGGGCAGTTGCGCCTCGGCCCACGCACGGTCGTCGCCGCCGATGAGGTCGCTGATGTTCGCGGCGGCGTGCCGATTCGTGGATGTGATGTGTTCGCAGGTCATGCCGATCCTCCCTGATGACGGCGTGATGATATGGCGATATTGGACCTCGTTCGGATCGACTCGCGGTTTCATCGCGGTACAACCCGAGCATACGCTCTACGTTTCGGCGTATTCCACCTCGGCGTCGCACGAAATCACGAGCTTCGGAGCATACGCCCGCGCAAACCGACGCGGGAGCTGCCCGTGTGGGACATCATCCTGCGTCGGTTTGCGCGGGGATCCGTGGAGGAAGGCGACGCGTCAGCGCTTGAGCACCAGCACGCCGTTGGGTGAGATCTCGGCGGTGCCGGAGGCTTCGTCGACTTGCGCCAGAGAGGCGACCATCGGCTCGCCTTCGACATCGACCTTCACCGTCTCGTGGGTGCGGTTGAACAGGAAGACGAAGCGACGCTCGCCGCTTTCGTCCGCTCGCTCCACGCGCAACACCTTGCCGCAGTCGGGACCGTCGGCGGCGATGCCCAGCTCTTCCAGCAGCGTCGGCAGGGTTTTGGCCAGGCCCTCACGGCCCAGGCGGGCACCGACGTACACGGCCTTGCCGTCGCCGCACGCGTTGACGGTGATCGCGGGAGCGCCGTTCATACCGGTCCACGAATCGGCCTGGAAGGTGGCGAGCACACGCGTCGACCCGTCCACAGACGCGATCACATCGGCGAAATCATGCGCTTCGGTGCCATTGCTCAGCCTCAGGCTTGCCATCGCGCCCGGCTGGTCCGTGCCCAACGGCACGAACTCCTCGACGCGCACGCCGACCACATCGCGGATGGAACCGGGATACCCGCCCAGCCAGATGTGGTCCTTCTCGTCAGCCAAACCGGTGTAATAGGTCACGAACAGCTTGCCGCCGTTGGCCACATAGTCGCGCACACGACGCGAGGTCCCCTCGGAGAGGATGTACAGGCTGGGCAGCACCACGGCCTCATACTGGTCCCAATCGCCCCGCACCGGCACCACGTCGGCGGTCAGGCCGTTGTCGGCCAGCGCGCGGAACCAGTCGAGCGGCTCGGTCCAGTGACGCACCTGCTGGCTGGGGGTGGCGGTGTGTTCGGTGCCCCACTGCGATTCGTAGTCGAACACCAGCGCGACCTTGGATTTGACCAATGCGGTGCCAAGCAGACCCTGGTCGGCAAGCAGGTTCAGGTCGGCGCCCAATTCGCACACGTCGCGGAACACCTGCGAGTCGGCACCGGCGTGCGGCACCATCGAGGAATGCCACTTCTCCGCGCCCGCCTTGGACTGCCGCCACTGGAAGTAGCAGATCGCGTCCGCGCCCATGGCCAGATGCGCCAGAGAGTCGCGCACCAGCTCGCCGGGTTCGCAACGGTAGTTGATCGGCCGCCAGTTCACCGCGGAGGTGGAGTGCTCCATCAGGAACCACGGCTGCTTGCGGGCGATGCCGTCGCATAGGGAGGCGGAGTACGCCAGCTCGTCGAGATGCGCCTCGCCGGGAGAGAAGTAGTGGTCGTTGGAGACGAAGTCGACGTCGTAGCCCCACTTGTCGTAGTCAAGGCCGGTGCCGCCCGCGGAGACCATGAAGTTCGTGGTCTGCGGGCGGGGTGCGATTTCCTGCACCGCGTCACGTTCGGCGCGGTACAGGTCGAGCAGCGCGTCGGAGCTGAAACGCTTCCAATCGAGCAGTTTGCCGGGGTTCATGAAGTTGCCGTCGCCGATGTAGCGCGGCGGGATGATTTCGGAGAAATCGTTCATGCGCTGCGCCCAGAACGCGGTGCCCCAGGCGTCGTTCACCGCGTCGATGGTGCCGTAGCGCTTCTCGCACCACTCACGGAAGGCGCGCTCGGCGTCCTCGGAGTAGTCGAACCGGTTGTGGCAGCCGTATTCGTTGTTGATATGCCAGGCCACCACATAAGGATTGTCCTTGTAATGTTCGGCCATGGCGCGGCATAGGCGCAGCGCGTACTCGCGGTACACCGGGCTGGTGGGGCGGTAATGCTGGCGCGCACCCGGCTGGCAGACTTCGCCGCGGTCGTTGACCCACAGCACCTCCGGATGGGCCTGGGTGAGCCACATCGGCGGCGAGGCGGTGCCCGAGGCGAGGTCGACGGCGACGCCCGCCTTGCCGAGCTTGTCGATCACACGGTCGAGCCAGTCGAAGTCGTAGACGCCTTCTTCCGGTTCGAGTTTGGCCCACGAGAAAATGCCGACGGAGACGAAATTGACCCCGGCCCGACGCATCAGCTCGATGTCCTCGTCCCAGACCTCCTCCGGCCACTGGTCGGGGTTGTAGTCGCCGCCGTACCAGATGCGGGGCTGCTGCCCTTCAAGCGGCTGAGGCCATTGGAATCGTGTGCGTTCTGCCATAGCTGTCCTTTGCGTGATGTCTCCCGCACAACCTCGTTGGATGCGGGCGGCATATGGGAACCGATCATGCGATGGCCCCATCACCTGTTCAAAATGTTTGCGTTATCATAATAGCATCATGATGGACAATACATGCGCATAAACCACCGTCGCAGAGTCAAACAAATCTTCTACAATGGTAACGAAAACACCAACGCTGATTCGTGGAGCAGACACTATGGAACGTACATCACAGGCCTCACTGCAGGATGTCGCCAAAGAGGCCGGAGTCTCCGCGCAGACCGTGTCCCGCGTGGCCAACGGCAGCGACGCGGTGCGCCCCCAGACCCGACAACGCGTGCAGATGGCCATGAAGAAACTGGGGTACCGCCCCAACTATGCCGCCCGCGCACTCAAACATGGGCGTTTCAACGACATCGGAGTCGTACTGTTTGACCTGACCTCCTATGGCAACGCTCGTATTCTCAACGGCATCGCCACCACCGCCGACGACAACGACTATTCGGTCACCGTGCAGACCATGAAGCACGGACCGGAGCGCACGCTCAAAACAGCCATCGAACGCATGAAGCAGCAGCCGGTGGATGGCGTGATCGTGGTGCTGGAGGAGATGATCATCGATTTCACCACCTTCACACCTCCCAAGGAACTGCCGGTCGTGCTGGTCACCGAGGGCCCGTCCGACAACTGCCCAACCATCGATGCCGACCAGTATGGCTGCTCCACCGCGATCGTCGATTTCCTGCTGAGCAAAGGCCACCGCACGGTCTACCACATCTGCGGCCCCTCATCCTCACGCGCGGCCGAAAGCCGCCTCAAAGGCTGGAGTGACGCGCTCGAACAGGTCGGAGCGCGTGTGCCGTCGATGTATGTGGGCGATTGGGAGGCCGACAGCGGATACCAGGCCGGCCTCGCCCTGGCCCATGATCCCGAATGCACGGCGGTCTACGCCGCCAACGATCAGATGGCCTACGGGGTGATCTGCGGATTGGAGGCCGCCGGCAAACGCGTGCCGGAGGATGTGAGTGTGATCGGCGTCGACGATTCGCTGGTCGGCATGGTGCCCCGCCTCAATCTCACCACCATGCGCATGCGCTTCGACCGTATCGGCAGTGAGGCTTTCGCCATGATCCGCCGCCAATGCGAAGGCGAGAAGGTGCCCGTCGGCGTCAAAACGGTGATTCCGCCCGAACTCGTCGAACGCGGATCCGTACGCGACATCAGCGCCTAGTCCACCGTCCCGAGTGGAACGCCACCCTACCGTCATCCGGAGCGGAACGAAGTGGAGTCGAAGGATCTCCAACGTCACCTCACCAGATCCTTCGACTCCGGCCACCGGCCTCCGCTCAGGATGACGAAGAACACGCCGCTAGCGGGACGCGCGAGACGAAGTCACGCGGCTCGCCGGTGATGGGGTCGGTGAATTCCAAGCGGCGGGCCACCAGTTCCAGCGGCTGGCTGAAGTCATCGTAGGCGCGCTCGATGATACGTGGGTAGAAGTCATCGCCGAGAATCGGCAGTCCCAGCGAGTTCATATGCACGCGCAGCTGATGCGTTTTGCCTGTGCGAGGATGCAGCACATACCGGCAGACCGGTGCGTGATTTTCCGCCGGCATACAGCGTCTTATGCCAACGCCGCCAACCATGCCAGCGACACCGGAACCGACGCCTCTATCGGAACGGCCGTCTCCGTCGCACTCCCCCGACGCGTCTGAACGACGCACGAACGCCATGCCGTCGCGTTCGATCAGGGTCTCCGCGTTCACGACGCCCGGCTCCTCATATGCCTGCAGGATGCCGCGATCCTTGGTGATATGCGAGCGGCGCAGCAGCGGGAACGGCCGGGGCGGCTCAAGCCGCGTCACCGTGCCGAAGCGCGGCGTCGCCACCGGACGGCATGCCGCCAGACATTCATAGGTTTTGACCGCCTGCCGGTTCTGGAACAGCATCTGATACGCGCCGCGCGCCGCGGGATCGCGCACAAACACCACCACGCCGGCCGTGAGCCGGTCCAACCGATGCGCCGGAACGATATCCGGCTCGTCATACCGCTCGCGCAACCGAATCAGCGCCGTCTCGCGATACCACATGCCGCGCGGAGTCGTCGCCAGAAAATGCGGCTTGTCCACGACGATGATCCGCTCATCCTCGTACAACACCTCGCATTCAAACGGAATCCGAGGCTCCTCAACCACATACCGATGTCGTTTCCCAACCATCACATCACCCATTCGTCTCAGCGAAACGAGCGGGCACCAAGCGCCTAACGCCGCCAATCTCCGTAAGACTCTTCACCTAACGAGCAGACGTCCGGCATATTCCGTTCACGGGTGTAAGGCTTGGCCCAAGCGGCCTGGAGCGATCCCGCGAATGGAATATGCCGGACGTCTGCGGACACCGCACTGTCAGACACTATACGGACGAACACTGCAAACAGCGGCAATCCACGGATTACTCGACTGTGACGGACTTGGCGAGGTTGCGCGGCTTGTCCACGTCGTAGCCCTTGAGCTTGGCCATATCCATGGCGAAGATCTGCAACGGCACCACATCCACCAAGGGGCTCAGGAGAGTCGGGCATTCGGGACGCCAGAACACCACGTCCGCATAGCGCTCCACATCCTTGTCGCCACGCTCCGCCACGGCGATGATGTAGGCGCCGCGGGCCTTGACCTCTTCGATGCCGGACAGCACTTTGGCATGCAGCACGTCGCGGCCGTGCGAGGGCGGCACGATGAACACCACGGGCTCGCCTTCGTCCACCAGGGCGATCGGCCCGTGCTTGAGCTCTCCGGCGGCGAATCCTTCGGTGAAGGTGTAGGCGATCTCCTTGAGTTTGAGCGCGCCCTCCATCGCCACGGGATAGCCTACATGGCGGCCGAGGAACAGGAAGGAATGCGCGTCGACCATATCGGCGGCGGCCTCGTGCACGGCGGTCATCTGCGTGTCGAGGATCCACTGGATTTTGGCGGGCATGTCCTTGAGCGCGTCGAGGATCTGACGGATCTCGTCGCGGAACATCGCGCCTTTGACCTGCGCGAGATACAGTCCCAGCAGATAGGAGGCGGTGACCTGCGCGACGAAGGCCTTCGTGGAGGCGACGGCCACTTCGGGACCGGCGTGCGTGTAGAGCACCGCGTCGGATTCGCGCGGGATCGAAGCGCCCTGCGTATTGCAGATGGCCAGCACTTTGGAGCCTTGTTCGCGGGCGTGGCGCAGGGCCATCAGCGTATCCATCGTCTCGCCGGACTGCGAGATCGCCACCACCAGCGTGCGCGGGGTCAGGATCGGATCGCGGTAGCGGAATTCGTGGGCGAGCTCCACCTCCACGGGCACGCGCACCCAATGCTCGATGGCGTATTTGGCCACCTGCCCGGCGTAGGCGGCGGTGCCGCAGGCGATGACGATGATCTTGTCGATGGATTTGAAGTCGTGGTCGTCGATGCGCACCTCGTCGAGGGTGATGTCGCCGCGCTCGTCGAAGCGTCCCAACAGCGTGCGCTGCACGGCGGCCGGATCCTCATGGATCTCCTTGTCCATGAACGAGTCCCAACCGCCCTTCTCGGCGGCCGAGGCGTCCCAATCCACGGTGTAGGTGGCGGGATTCTCGATCACGTTGCCGTAGAAGTCGTTCACCACCACGTTCTCGGCAGACACGCACACGCACTGGTCCTGTCCCACTTCGAGCGCGTGTTTGGTGTAGGCGACGAACGCGGCCACATCGGAGCCGAGGAAGTTCTCGCCTTCGCCCAGGCCCACCACCAGCGGCGAATCGTGGCGAGCGCCCACGACGATGCCGGGCTGACGGCAGTCGGTCGCCAGAATGGTGAACGCGCCTTCGAGCATGCGGGCCATGCGGCGCACCGCCTTGAACAGGTCGGGCTTGCCTTCTTCGGCGATGATCGCATCCACGATTTTGCCGAGCAGTTTGGCGGCCACTTCGGTGTCGGTTTTGGAGGCGAAGCGGTAGCCTTCGGCCTGCAGATCGAGTCGCAGTTGCGAGGCGTTTTCGATGATGCCGTTGTGGATGATCGCGACTTTGCCGTCGCGGCTGGTGTGCGGATGCGCGTTCACGTCGGAGGGCACGCCGTTGGTGGCCCAACGCGTGTGGCCGATCGCCACGGTGGCCTGCGGCATCGGGCGGCGTTCGATGTCTTCGGTGAGATTGGCCAGCCGTCCGGCCTTCTTGCGCACTTCGACATGGTCCATGCCGGGGGCGGTCAGCGCCACGCCGGCCGAGTCGTATCCGCGGTATTCCAATCGGGCCAGTCCCTGGAGGCACACCTCAAGCGGCTTGTCGCACGCGGTTTCCAGATTTCCTGCATATCCAACGATTCCACACATAGCTCTTCAGCCTAACCGATGGTGATGTCACGCTCCGTTACCGACCCGCTTCTGCGCACATCCCTTACGCGTCACAGAACGTGCTGAAGGAAGTCCTTGAAACGGGGTTCGCGGGGCGCGTCGATGATTTCGGGACCGCCCTGCTCCACCACCACGCCGTCGGCCATGAACACGACCTGGTCGGCGACCTCGCGGGCGAAACCGATCTCGTGCGTCACGCACACCATCGTCATACCGTCTTTGGCGAGCGACTGCATCACGGCCAGCACCTCGCCCACCAGTTCGGGATCCAGCGCCGAGGTAGGTTCGTCGAACAGCATGATGTCGGGCTTCATGGCCAGCGCACGCGCAATGGCCACACGCTGCTGCTGCCCGCCGGAGAGCTCCATCGGATAGTAGTCGGCGCGGTCGGCCAGTCCGACCCGTTCGAGTTCGGCGAGCGCGAGGGCGCGGGCCTCGGATTTGTTCATATGCCGCACATGCACCGGCGCTTCCATCACGTTCTCCAACGCGGTCATATGCGGGAAGAGATTGAATTTCTGGAACACCATGCCGAGTTTGGCGCGTTGGGCGGCGACCTGCTTGTCGTCCAGCGTCTGCAGCACACGCCGGCCGCCGCGTTCGACCCACGCGTAGCCGATCAGTTCGCCTTCCACCTCAATGGTGCCGCCGGTGAGTGTTTCCAACTGGTTGATCAGGCGCAGGAAGGTGGATTTGCCAGAACCCGACGGTCCGAGGATCACGGTGACGGTGCCGGGCATCACGGTCAGGTCCACGCCTTTGAGCACGTGGGTCGAGCCGAAGGCCTTATGCACCTGCTTGGCGACGATGGCGGGTGTTGTTGCGCTCATCATGGTCTCCTTACGCGTTCAATCCGACCATGGTGGCCTGGTTGATCTTGCTGACGTCATCCTTCGGCTCGCCGTCCGTTTTGCCGGGCAGCGGCGTGCGCTTGCCTTTGGCACCCATGGCCCGTGCGTTGAAGCCCTTGCCGAAGTGCTTTTCGAGCTGGGCCTGGATGATCATCAGAATCGAGGTGATGAGCAGATACCAGATGCAGGCCACGATGAGCAGCGGAATCGGCTTGTAGATGCGGTTGGCTATGGCGTTGGTGGCGAATTGCAATTCCAGCGTGAACGGCACGGCCAGCACCAGCGAGGTGGTTTTGAGCATGCCGATCGTCTCGTTGCCGGTGGGCGGGATGATGATGCGCATGGCCTGCGGCAGCACCACGCGCCGCATGATCAAAGTGCGGTTCATGCCCAACGCTTTCGCGGCCTCGGTTTGGCCGGGGTCGATGGCATCGATACCGGCTCGCACGATTTCGGAAAGATAGGCAGCTTCGTTGAGCGCCAGTCCGATCCAGGCGGCGTTGAACGCGGTGACCACCACCGAGGAGTCGATACTCCAGAATTCAACCGAGGTGAAGGGGATGCCAAGGCTGAGTTTGGGCACGAGCACGGAGAACAGTCCCCAGAAGACCAGCTGCGTGTAGACCGGGGTGCCGCGGAAGAACCAGATGAAGAACCAACTTACTCCGCGCAGCACCGGATTGAGCGATTTGCGCATGACGGCGAGGATCACCGAAAGCACCACGGCCGCCACCATGGAGAGCACAGTGAGCCAAAGCGTGTATCCGATGCCTGTGAGCACGTTCTCGTTGAACAGGTACTTCCACACCGTCGGCCAGTCGAGCCGCGGATTGGTGATCAGTCCATGGATGAGCATCGCGGCGAGCAGCGCCACGATCACCCCCCGCCACCAGCGGACCGGGACGACGCACGGGCAACGCTTGGATGCGGTTGGGGATGTTCAGCTCCTCACCGTCGGATTGCGGCTTTGTCATAGCTCTCCTTTGCGTGTCTCACACGGGTAGATCGCCGCGATTGCGAACGGATATTGAATTACTTACTGCTCGATATCCGTGGGATTGATCTCGGCTTTGTCGATGGCGCCGGAGCTCACGCCCCAGTGGTCGAGAATCTGGGCGTACACGCCGTCGTCCATCAGTTTCTGCATGGCTTTCTGCATAGCTTCGGCGGTGGCGGTATCGCCTTTGGCGATGGCGATGCCCTGCTTGATGACGCCGACGTCTTCGCCCAGCGCCTCGAGCTGGCCGTCGGTCTGCGAGATCGCATAGCCGGCGATCGGGGAATCGGCATAGAAGGCGACCGCCTTGCCGGTGACGACGTTCGTGGTCACATCGGTCTGTTGTTTGGAGGAGAGGATCTCGATTTTGGAGTCGGCCGGGCACTGTTCGTTGGCCGCGTTGATTTCCTCCTCCTGCGTGGTGCCGGTCTGCACGGCGATTTTCAGCCCGCACAGATTGGCGGAGTCGAAGTCCTTGGGATTGCCGGCGGGAACGACCCAGGTCGATCCGGCTTTGTAGTAGCTCACGAAATCCACGGCTTCCATGCGCTCGGGGGTGATGGTGAAGGAGCTCATGCCGACGTCCACTTTGGAGCCGACCGAAGGGATGATCGTGTCGAAGGTGGAGATGACATCCTCCACCTCCATGCCGAGCACCATGCCCAAGGCGCGGCTCAGGTCCACATCGTAGCCGACCGGAGTCCTGCCGTCCTCGGCCAGGAATTCAGCCGGCGCGTACGAGGTCTCCATACCGAAGGTGAGCTTGCCGTCGGAGGTCACCGATTCGGGCAGCAGGGCGGCGATATCGTCGTCCTTCTCGATGGACGACACGTCGAAGCTTTCGATTGTGGCGGACGACCCATCGGCGTCGGCAGCCGACTCATCGGTGGTGCCGCATGCGACGACGGACAGCAGCATGGCGGTGCCGGCGACCAACGCCGCCAGCGATTTCAGGTTCTTCATGGTTCGCATCATTCTCTCTCATTCTCGCCCAGTCGGACCATTGGGCATACGGACAGCACGATACGGGCTCCGTGCTACGAATCCGTTAATTCATCCTATGCCGACTTGCACCCCACCCGGCATCCTGAGCGAAGCGCAACACTCCCCCGTCATCCTGAGCGGAGGCGGAGCCGGAGTCGAAGGATCCCCATTCACAAGTTCAGCGCGAGCGCTTGTTGGCGTAGCGCATGGCGCGCAGGGCCTCGCGCTTGTCCTGCTCCTCGCGCAGGGCCTGGCGCTTGTCGAATTCGCGCTTGCCTCGCGCCAGTGCGATCTCGACCTTGGCGCGACCGTCTTTGAAGTACAGGCTCA
Organism: Bifidobacterium eulemuris; assembly: GCF_014898155.1. NCBI lineage: Bacteria > Bacillati > Actinomycetota > Actinomycetes > Bifidobacteriales > Bifidobacteriaceae > Bifidobacterium > Bifidobacterium eulemuris. The sequence continues at coordinate 1,036,169 of NZ_CP062938.1, forward strand.
ACGGCACGATCGTGTAACCTTTGGCCTCGGATTGGCGCGCGAGTTTGGCGATCTGCTGGGCGTGCAGCAGCAGCTTGCGCTTGCGCTTGGGCGCGTGGTTGTTCCACGTGCCGTTGAAGTATTCGGGGATGTTGGCGCCTTCCATCCAGATCTCCCCGCGGCGGTCGATGGTGATGAACGCCTCGGCCAACGAGGCGCGTCCCTCACGCAACGATTTGACTTCGGTGCCGGTGAGCACCAGACCGGCCTCGTAACGGTCCTCGATGGCGTAGTCGTGCCGCGCCTTCTTGTTCTGCGCAATCGGCTTCACGCCTTGTTCCTTCGCCATCGGGTCCTCCTTTCGCCCATGCCGCTCCCACTGGCATCGAACGACACTATCACAAAACGCGCCGCCCGGATATCGGGCAGCGCGTTGAGCGAACGGTTCGCAAGAGCCAGGCTTCGGGTCAGTGCACGAACCAGTACTGGCCGTTGTTGGTCAGAGTGCGGTAGTGCATGATCCAGGGGCCGCCCCAGTTCATTTCGGAGATCAGGAAAGTGCCGTCGCTGTACACGGCCTCCACCACGGCCACATGGCCAAAAACGCCGTCGGCGCCGTCCTGTCCGGGCAAGAAGGAGAGCGCGGCGCCTACTTGGGGATTGTGGTCCACTCGCAGGCCGTAGCTCGGCGCGGTTCTATACCATTCGCCGCCGTTGCCCAAATAGGAGGGCGTGCCGATGCCCATCTGGCGGCGGCGTTCGTACGCCCAGTATGTGCACTGGCCGGCATAGTAGGCGTTGCCGTAATCGCCATTGCTGGTGCCCTGGCCACTGCTGCTGGTGCCGGCGGAGCCGCTGCTGGCGCTGCCGCTGGAGCTGCCGGAGCTGCTGCTTCCTGTGCCGCTTGTCGCATTGCCGCCGGTGCTGCCGCCAGTGCTGCCACTGGTATTGCCACCGCTGGTGGTGCCTTGGGTGCCGCCATTGACCGTGCCGGACGCCGCAGCCTGCTCCTGCTGCCACTGGCGGTTGTAGGAGTCGATCTGCGACTGCAGCAGCACGGTTTGCGCGGCCTGCTGGGCCGCTTCGCTGTCCAGCTGGTCCTGCATGCTTTCCAGTTCGGCGCGCTGTTCCTCGCCCTGCTGGCGCAGCGCGTCCAGTTCGTCGCGCTCCTGCTGGGCCGTGGTGGCGGCAGTCTGCGCGGTCGCGGCCTTCTCGTCGGCCTTGGTCTTCAGTTCGCTGATCTGCTTTTCGATGGCGGCAAGGCGTTCGCTGCGGTTCATCGACGTATTCAACGTCTCCGCTGCGGATGAGGCGGCGTTCGCCTCATTGCGCGAGAGCGCGTCGCGCGACTGCATCGAGTTGATGAACTCCTCGGTGCTGGTGGAGCCGGTGACCACGCTCATCAGATCCGAGGCGTCGGATCCGTGCATGTCCTCGCGGGCCAGCTGGGCCACGGCCGCATGCGCGTCATCGTAGTCCTCGCCGGTCTGCTCGATCTGCGCCTCGAGCTCTTCCTTATCCTTCTGGGCGGCGGCGAGACGCTCGGCGGCGGCATCGGCCTCGGATTGGGCGGAGGCGGCGTCCTCGTTCGCCTGGGTGACCTTCTCCTGCGCGGCGGGGATCTGCGTGTTGGTCAGATTGTCCAGTTGGATGATCTTCTCCGCGAGTTCCTCGTTCACGCCGGCGAGCTGTTCGCGCAGTTCGGCCTCGCGCTGGGCGCTGGAGGCATGCTGGTTCTGCGCGTTGACCAGATCGCTGTAGGTGTCGGCCTGCGCTTCAGGCGCCGGAGACATCAACAGTCCGGCCATGCATAAACCGGCGGTGGCTATGACGGCGGCGGCCGAACGAGTCACGCGGGACCAGCTGTTCATCGGCACGGTTTTCCTTTCCTCGACGACGGGCATCACCATATCATGCTTTTCTGGGAGCCTGGATCAGGTCTTGAGATAGCGGCGTAGCGAGACCGTCGAAGCGATGATCGACAGCAGGATCGCGCCGAGGATCAGGAACGGCGAGATCATCAGCACGGTCATCTGGTTCACGTAGGGAATCCAGCTGATGGATTCCGCCAGCCATCCCTCGACGAACACGCGCACGATCACCGACAGCATCAGGCAGGAGAGTACGGATCCCACCAGCGAGGCCAGCACGCCCTCCAACACGAAAGGCATGCGGATCGTCCAGTTCGAGGCGCCGACCAGGCGCATGATCTCCGTTTCGGTCCGGCGCGAGGCGGCGGACATGCGGATCGTCGTGCCGGTGAGCATGATGGCGACCAGCACCATCACTGCGGCCAAACCGATGGTGACGGCGGTGGCGCGGTTGAGCACGGCGAACACCGGTTCGAAGATCTGTCGCTGGTCGGTCACCTCCTCAACGCCGTCCCGGCTGGACAGCACCTCGGAGACGATCTGGTATTTCTCGGGGTCGCTGAGTTTGAGCCACAGCGAATCCTGCATATCGTCCGCGGTGAGCGTGCGTCCCTGGTATTCGCCGTTCGGGTACTGCTGGGTGAAGGTGTCGTCGTAGAATTCCTGCTTGCTCACATAGGTGATGTCCTCGACCACGTCCGAAAGCTCGTCGCGGATGGTCTGCTGCAGTTCGTTGATCTCGGAGGCCGTCGGAGAGACTCCCGACGCGCAGTTCGCCGACTGGCTGGTGCCGTCCGGGCACAGCCAGACCACGACCTCGACCTTGTCGTACCAGTCGCCCTTCGCTTTGACGATCTGCGCCTGCGTGAGCACGGCCGCGCCGATGAACACAAAGGAGATGAAGGTGACCAGCATCACCGACAGGATCATCGGAACATTGCGCTTCAGGCTGGTCCAGGTCTCCGACAGGATAAAACGCATTCTCATGACTGCTGCTCCTCGTTCTGTGCGCTACGGGTGGCGGCGGACGGCGGCATCGGCGGGGCCGGCGGCGCGGGAGGAAGAGGCGCCGCGGCGGGTGCGGCCGGCGCGGGCGGTTCGGACACGGACATCTCAGACATGGCCATCTCAGGCACGGCTATTTCAGGCACGGCCACGTCGGGCACCGACAGGCCGATCCCGTCGGCCGCAGGTGTTTCGGACGCAAGCGCTTCATCCGCGGGCGGTTCGACCGACGCCGGTTCGACCGCAGGAGTTTCAACCGCAGGAGTTTCAGCCGCCGACGGGAATCCGGAACCGCCCTCCTGCGTGTTCTGGTATTCGTCGAGCTTCAGTCCCTTGCCCCAGGTCAGGGTGTCCTCCAGCGGCGCGAACGCCTCGCCGTAACGTCCTGTACGGCCGGAATGCATGGAGTTGGCCAGACGGGCGATGCCCTCGTCGCGCTCGTGGCCCGGCTGCGCGACCATCGCCGCATCGCCTTCGATGACGGCGGCCGCAGGTGCGGTTTCGACCGCCGCGGCTCGTTCGGATTCCATCACCTTGACGGCGTTGGCCTCCACTTGGGAATCGGGGAAGAACAGCGCGGAATCGTATGAGCCATGGGCCTCGTCGCGCACGATCTTGCCGCCATGCAGCTCCACCACGCGTTTGCGCATCGAATTGACGATCTCCTCGTTATGCGTGGCCATCACAATGGTGGTGCCGGTGCGGTTGATCGCGTCCAGCACCTCCATAATGCCCAACGAGGTGGTCGGGTCGAGGTTGCCGGTGGGCTCGTCGGCCAGCAGGATCTGCGGATGGTTCACATACGCGCGGGCGATGGCCACGCGCTGCTGCTCTCCGCCGGACAGCTCGTGCGGATAGCTGCTCTCCTTGCCGGTCAGTCCCACCGTGGCCAGCACCTTCGGCACCAGCGATTTGACGGCGGAACGTCGGGTGCCGAGCACCTCCAGCGCGAACGCCACGTTCTGCCACACGGTTTTGTTGTTGAGCAGCTTGTAGTCCTGGAACACGAAGCCGATGGAACGGCGGTACTGCGGCACCTGACGGTCGGAGATGCGGCGCAGGTCGTTGCCCGCCACGCGGATCTCGCCGTCGGTGGCCTCCTCCTCGCGCAACAGCAGGCTCAACAGCGTGGTTTTGCCGGAGCCTGAGGCACCGACCAGGAACACGAAGTCCCCGCGTTCGATATCCAAGTCGATGGTATCGAGCGCGGGGCGGGTGCCCTTGGGATAGATCTTGCTCACCTGATTCAGCGAGATGAGTGCCATGGTTCTCCTTCCGTGCGCTCCTTCGGGAGCCGCGGGCATGCCTTGGGTTTAGTCCTCGGCGGCGCGGCGCTGTTCGTGACGCCAGCGGATGCCAGCCTCGATGAACGCGTCGATATCGCCGTCGAACACGGCCTGGGTCTGACTGGTTTCGTGGCCGGTGCGCAGATCCTTGACCATCTGGTAGGGGTGCAGCACATAGGAACGCATCTGGTCGCCCCAGCTGGCCTTGATATCGCCGGCGAGCTCCTTCTTCTTCTTCGCCTCCTCCTCATGGCGCAGCACCAGCAGTCGCGACTGCAGCACGGCCATGGCGGCGGCGCGGTTCTGGATCTGCGAGCGCTCGTCCTGCATGGTCACGACGATGCCGGTGGGAAGGTGGGTGATGCGCACGGCCGAGTAGGTCGTGTTCACGCCCTGGCCGCCGGGACCGGAGGCGCAGTAGGTGTCCACGCGGATCTCGGTGTCGGGGATCTCGATATGGTCGGTCGCCTCGACGAGCGGTACCACTTCGACGGCGGCGAAGCTGGTCTGGCGGCGGCCCTGGTTGTCGAAGGGCGAGATGCGCACCAGGCGGTGGGTGCCGCCCTCCACGCTCAGGCGGCCGTAGGCGTAGGGCGCGTCCACCTGGAAGGTGGCGGACTTGATGCCGGCCTCCTCGGCGTACGAGGTGTCCATCACCTTGGCTTTGAAGCCGTTGCGCTCGCACCAGCGCAGGTACATGCGCAGCAGCATCTGCGCGAAGTCGGCGGCGTCCACACCACCGGCGCCGGAGCGGATGGTCACCACCGCGGAACGCTCGTCGTATTCGCCGTCGAGCAGCGTCTGGATCTCCATGGAGTCGAGATCCGCCTGGATGCGGCCGATCTCCTCCTGCGCTTCGGCGAGCGTGTCGGCGTCGGACTCCTCACGTCCGAGTTCGACGAGCGTCTCCACATCGTCGATACGCTGCACGGCCGAATTGAGCCGCTTAAGCTGCGATTCGGCGGCGGAGAGCTTGCTGGTCACCTTCTGCGCGTTCTCGGGGTTGTCCCACAGTCCGGGGGCTGCGGCCTGCGCCTCGAGATCCTTGATCTCGGCCGTCAGCCGGTCCAAGTCCAACGCCTTGGCGATGGATTCGTACTTGGCGCGCGCGTCGGCGACCGCCTGGGAAAAATCAAATTCTGCCATCGTTCTTACCTTACCTATATCACTTATGAAAAGTTGGGATTACGTCGTCCACCTCAGATTCCACACATATCGCTCCGATGGGAACGCTCCATGCTCCTTGGCCGGCGCGGCCGCGAACCCGCCGCTTGGTTTCCGGTGGAGAGGTCCCGCAGGATATGCGAAGGACGCGCGAGACGTCAAAGGCTCGCGTAAATCGCCGGAATCACCAAAGACACCAGCATGGCCGCGGCTATGACGATGCACACCGCGCGCACGACGGTGCGGCGGCGCCGGTCGCGCTGCTCTCGCTGGCTCTGGTATTCACTCACGGGCACCAGTGTAACCACACCCCGTCCCAGCGCTACCAGCGGCGGCGGCCGCAGGCTTTACCGCCGACACCGGGCCTGCCGCCCGCGCCCCATGGGCCTTTGCCCTCGCGCTTGAGGTCGGCGAGGTGGCGCTTCATCGCCACGAGCATAATATGCGCGTCCTCCAATCCCAAATGCCGCTCGGCTCGCGCCGGATCGAGCGATCCTTGGCGTTTGGCGTAGGCTTCGAGCGTGTTGTCGCCGTATGGATGATTCTCGTCGGGCGTGGATCCGGGATCCCATTGCCGGCTCATCGGCAGCGTGTCGATGATGGTGACGCGTCCGGCGCGGTAGGCCTCCGCGTATCCGGCCACGTTGAGCATGAAGAAGTTGTGCTCGAAGGTGGCGTTGTGCGCCACGTACGGCTGTTGGGTCAGGCGGGCGAGCAGGCCGGTCTGTGCTTCGGGCCATTCGTCGAACAGCCGGTACTCCCCCGTGCCGCGTTCACGCACGTCGATGCCGGTCAGGTCTCGGATCAGCGCATTGCCGTGCCGCGCGTTGGCCTTCGTCACGCCGAAGCTCAGCCGCGCCTGCCCGTAGGCGTCGCCGGCATCGTAGTACGGCTGCTCGTAGATATGGGCCGTCGTAGCGTCGGCCGGGCGCGGCGAGGCCATGTTCATGAATTCGAAACCGACGTCGATGATGTACGCGCGCGCCGGATCGGTGCCGGTGGTTTCGATGTCGACGCCCATCACCGTGTCCACGTCACGGCCGGGCAGGTAGACGTCGCGCCAGTCGCTGGACTTGGCGGCGGGCGAGGCTGCGTTCCCGGGCACAGGCGGGGATGCGAACGCGCCGCCCGGCGATGCCGCGCCGGACAGGTTGGCCCGAGTCATGCCTGCCGCGCCGGACTCGCGTTGGATCCGCTGCGCTTTGCGGCGCTCGGCGCGCGCGTTGAGGATCTGGGCGGTGCGGTCCTGAATCTCCTCCAAGCCGACGGAGTCTTCCCCATCGGAGGATTCCCCGGCATCAGCCGCATTGGACGGCCGTTCGGCAGGCGCTTTCAGCACCGGTACGGTGGCGCGCCCCTGCCGCTCGTAACGCACCTGCCACAATCCGTCGGCCACACCGCGGTCGAGCAGCAGATCGATCTCATCGTTCAGGCGGCGGTTCGCGTAGGCGAGCGCGCGCGGCAGACGGTACGAGGCGACCAGCCGATCGAAGTCGGTCATGAACGAGGTGCTCGTCTGCGCGAGAATCGCCTCCACACGGTCACGCACCGCGTAATCGCGTTTCAGCAGGGCGTGGGCGTTCTGCTGAGGGTTGTCCACGGCGTCCAATCCCACACCGATGCCGCCCACCAGATCAAGCGAGCGCACCCACTGCCAGTCGACCGGCCGTCCGTCGGCGTCCTTGGGGCAGACCAACGCCCACTGGTCGATATCCGCCTTGGCCTGTTCCAGCCATTCCGATACCGCCTGGTTCCGCCGCCCATCCGCTGTCTGCATCATGCACGATATCGTAACCCACCGGTCCGGACGCAGGAGCGCATCGCGGAAACGTCGTGCCTTTCGCACTTGCACGGACGGTGTGCGAAGGACATGACGTTTCCCGATAAGAAAACGTCGTCGATTTCGCACACCATCCATGCACGTGCGAAGTCGACGACGCTACGGGTTAACGCGGTCTACAGTTCGAAGCCGAGTTCCGCGGCCGCCTCGGTGGGGACGGGATCGTGGCACCAATAGTCTTCGAGGTTCTCGTAAGTGGTCAGGGATCGAATCTCGGCCTTGTCGATGTAGAGTTCGCCGCTGAGATGGTCGGTTTCGTGCTGGAAGATGCGCGCCGGCCAGCCGTGCAGGTGCTCCGTATGGTGCTGGCCCTCCTCGTCGTCCCATTCCGCGGTGATATCGAGCCAGCGCCTGCGTACGGCCTGATACCCGTCGAAGCTCAGGCAGCCCTCATAGAAGCTGCGGGTCTCCGTGCCGATCGGCGTATACGACGGATTGATAAGCACGCGGAAGGGGAATTCGGCGGTTTCGCGCGGATCGCCCTCATCCTCCTCGCGCACGTGGTCCTCGATCACGGCGAGTGACAGTCCCAGACCGATCTGCGTGGCGGCCAACCCCACACCGGGCGCCTCCAGCATGGTGACGCGCATCGTTTCGATCAGCTTGGCCAACGTGCGTTTGCTCAACTGGCCCGTATACGGCACGGTGGCTTGGCGCAGCACAGGCTCGCCGGCTTGCACGATGGGCAGGATCTGATCCTTGCCGCCGGCTCTGATGAGCTGTTCCACATCGCGGTTGAGAGCGAGGTCGACTTTGCTGTTCCTACCAAACATGTGGGATTCCTTTATGTCCTTATACGTACAGGGCAAACATTATTGTCTAGCACACGCACGACCGACACGCTTACAGCGCGAGTTCGTCGGCGACCACCTGCGCCAGGCGGGCGCACACCTCGTCGGCCATCTCCTGCGTGGCGGCCTCGGCCATCACGCGCACCAGCGGCTCGGTGCCGGAGGGGCGCAGCAGCACGCGTCCGGTGCCGCCCAACAACTCCTCCTCGCGCGCGACCGCGGCCTGCACGGAGGCGTTCGTGTCCGCGGCGGCCTTGTCGACGTTCGGCACGTTCACCAGCGTCTGCGGCAGCTGGGGGAAGTCGGCGGCGAGGGCTTTGAGGCTCTTGCCCGACCTCATCACCTCGTTGCACAGCATCAGCGCGGTCAGCGTGCCGTCACCGGTGGTGGCGAACTCGCGGTTGATCACATGGCCGGACTGTTCGCCGCCGAGCGTGTAGCCGCCGCGCAGCATCTCTTCCAGCACGTAACGATCGCCCACGCCGGTCTCCACCGTCTTGATGCCCATGTCGTTGAGCGCGAGTTTGAGACCGAGGTTGCTCATCACGGTGATGACCAGCGTGTCGTGCGCGAGCGTGCCCTCGTTCTTCTTGGAGCGGGCGAGGATGCCCATGATCTGGTCGCCATTGACCATATTGCCGTCCTCGTCCACCGCGAGGCAACGGTCGGCGTCGCCGTCGAAGGCCACGCCCATCATCGCGTCCGAGGCCTTGACCATGGCCTGCAGCTGCTCGGGATGCGTCGATCCGGCGTTCTTGTTGATGTTGTAGCCGTCCGGCGAGGCGTTGATCACCACCACTTCCGCGCCCGCGCGGCGCAACGCTTCGGGAGCGACCACCGAGGTGGCGCCGTTCGCGCAGTCGGCGACGATTTTCAGCCCTTTCAGCGGCGTCGGCTGGCTTTTATCGGGTTGCACCGGGGCGATGGTGGAGACCAGATGGTCGATGTACAGGTTGGTGGCGGTTACGGTGTCATGGCTCACACGGCCCACGCCGGCACCGGTCGGGCGTTCCCAGTCCTGGCCGAGCACCGCCTCGATCTGCTCCTCCTTGCTGTCGGGCAGTTTGAAACCGCCGCGCGCGAAGAACTTGATGCCGTTGTCCGGCATGGCGTTGTGGGATGCGGAGATCACCGCGCCCATCTCTACGTTCAGCACGGAGGTCAGATACGCCACGCCGGGCGTGGGGATGATGCCCGCGTCGATCACGTCGAAACCGCCGGCGCTCATGCCGGCGGACAGGGCGGCGGCCAGAAAGTCGCCGGAGACGCGGGTGTCGCGGCCGACCAGAGCGCGACGGCGGCCTTCGGGCTGGTCGTCCTTCGTGCCCGAATCACCCAGCACGCGCACCGCCGCGTCGCCCAGATCCAGCGCCAGCTGCGCCGTCAGATCGCGATTCGCCAGTCCGCGCACGCCATCGGTTCCAAACATCTTCGGCATATTATCCGCCCCGCCTATCCTTCGCTTGGATTCATCAGACGGCGACCGACGGCCGCCCGACGAACGAATCCTCACCGGTCATTCGTTTCTATGGTTTTCTGGTTTTACAGTTCCATGGCTTTACAGTTTCCTATCTGTACAGCGCACCATCGTAACCGGCGTATGTAAATAAACGCTTATAAATCGCGGGATGTTGCCCTTTTCTTCAAACTCCTCGGCGCGCCGAATATGCGAAAGCCGCGGCGGATGTTCGTCCGCCGCGGCTTTCCTTCTTCGTCATCCCGAGCGGAGGCCTTCGGGCCGGAGTCGAGGGATCCCTCGACTGCGCTCGGGATGACGAAATAAAGGAGACGCACCCCGCTCGGGATGACGAGACGGGGAGGCGTGGGCCGCCCCCTTTCTTCGTCATCCCGAGCGGAGCGCGTGGCGCGTAGTCGAGGGATCTCTTCGGTTACATGAGGCTGGTGTAGATGGCGAGGATGTCCGCTTCGGTGGCGGGGCGGGGGTTGCCGGGGGTGCACACGTCGTTGAACGCGTCGTGGGCCAGGCCGGCCAGGTCGTCCTGGGTGGCGCCGACCTCGCTGATGGTGGTCGGGTTGCCGAGTTTGACGGTCAGGTCGCGCACCGCGTCGACCGCGGCCTGGCGGGCCTGGTCGAGGGGCATGTCGTACGCGCCGGCGACGCCGAACGCGTCGGCGATGTCGCGGTACTTCTCGCCGGTATAGTCCTTGTTGTAGTCCATGACCGGGGCGAGCAGGATGCCGTTGGCCACGCCGTGGGCCACGTTCAAACGTCCGCCGAGCGGGTGGGCCATGCCGTGCACGAGCCCGAGCCCCACGTTGGAGTAGGCCATGCCGGTGATGTAGCTGGCGTAGGCCATCTGCTCGCCGGCGGGCACGTCGCCGTCCGCGCTCTTGGCGAGATTGGCCGCGATCATGCGGATGGTCTGCATGCTCAGGCAGTCGGACAGGCTCCACGCGCCCGGGGTGACGTAGCCCTCGATCGCGTGGGTGAGGGCGTCCAGGCCGGTGGCGACCTTCAGGCCGCGCGGCATCGAGTCGGTCAGGTCGGGGTCCACGAACGCGACCAGGGGGATGTCGTGCGGGTCGACCGCCACGAACTTGCGCCTGTTGGCGGTGTCGGTGACCACGTAGTTGATGGTGGTCTCGGAGGCGGTGCCGGCGGTGGTGGGCACGCCGAAGATCGGCACGGAAGGATGCTTGGTGTCGGCCACGCCCTCCAGGGAGAGCACGTCGGAGAACTCGGGGTTCGCGGCCACGATCCCGATGCCCTTGCACGTGTCCTGCGGACTGCCGCCGCCCAGACCGATCAGGAAATCCGCGCCCGAGGCGGCGAACTTCTCCACGCCGTCCTTGATGCACTCGACCGGCGGGTTCGGCTTCACGTTGTCGAAGATCTCGTAGGGCATGCCCGCCGCGTCGAGCACGTCGGTGACCTTCCCCACGGTGCCGGTCTCGACCAGCACCGGATCGGTCACGATGAACGCCTTCGTGAAGCCGTGCGACTTGGCCACACCCGGAATCTCCTGGATCGCGCCGCGACCGAAATACGCCGACTGGTTGAAAATCATACGATAGACCATACTTGCTCTCCTTTGAAGCTGGTGCGTTCTGTTGGTGGCGAATTGTTCATCCTCTGAACAATTCACTGATTCATCAGTGTAATCCCGCCTGTGAGCGTTCACTGAAAACACGCTGAACGTGTCGTGCGCCGCCTTTTCGTTCGAAACGTCCTCGGACCGGTTTACAACGCTTTAACCATAGGGGGTGTGGCATCGACGGCGTTTCAACGGTTTGAGGGGCCCAGTGGTTAAATCGTTGTAGTTGACATACCGTCACTTACAACGCTTTAACCATTCACCTCTTAAAATCGGCCTAATGTCGTCGGCACCACATCCCCTATGGTTAAAGCGTTGTAATCGACGAGACCGACGAATCCTAGACGACGCCCACATCGCGGACATAAGGTTTGGGACCCGGCCTTTCCGAGCCTTGCAGGTTAAGTGACAAAATGTGGGTCTTAAATCCGGTGTGGGGTGTTGTCGCGCAACGCGTGTCGCGGGGGTTTTAACGCGTGGGGTGTTGATCGGGCGGGATGGTTGACTTTCCTGGTGTTTCGTACTTCCACTGTCACGGGATGCATGGGCAGGAGAAAATCGGCGAGTACCAAACGGGTACCAAAACGGGCCGGCGGTGGAAATGAAAAAGTCCGAAACCCTTGAGATTTCGGACTTTGACGGGCTTGCGCCCTTGGTACCCCCAGAGAGAGTCGAACTCTCGTTGTCAGATTGAAAGTCTGGTGTCCTAACCGTTAGACGATGGGGGCAGACAACTCGTGCTATATTACACAGCGGCTCCCGCGTGCGCAAACACGGCGTGTCGGGCTCACACCTTGCGATAGGTGAAGTCGTGGATGATTCGGCCGGCGGCCAGGCCCTTCTTTTCGAAGTTGGTGAGCACACGGCCGTCGAAGCGCTCGGATTCCTCGAAGTCGGCGTGCGGCATCTCGGCGGCGAGTTCGGCGTTGCCCTTGCCGACGTGGCCGGTGGGTAGGCTCGCGGTCAGGCCGCCTTCGTTGCGCCAGCCCTCGAGCCCGTCCATCACCTCGTGCACGTGCAGCGCGTAGTCCTCGATGTCGGTGGCGATGCGCCACGCTCCCCCATCGGCCAGCGCGCGGCGGATCTCGCCGGCCAGCCCCTCCTGCACGATGCGGCGCTTGTGGTGCTTCTTCTTGGGCCACGGGTCGGGGAAGAAGGTCCACACCTCGGCGGCCACGCCATCGGCCATGACCTTGAACAGTTCGGGCGCGTTGACCTGGGCCACGCGGATATTGGACAGCTCCTGCTTGCCGGCCAAAAGCAGCGTGTGGGCCACGCCGGGGTCGTACACCTCCAACGCGAGGAAGTTCGTTTCGGGATGAGCTGCCGCGGCGGCAACCACGTTCTCACCCTGCCCGCTGCCGATCTCCACCACCAACGGATTGCCGTTGCCCCAGATCTCCCGCACGTACGCCTGGTCGAACACGAATCCGGGGCGCACATCCAGCGATCCTTCGCCGGCGTTGACGTCCAGCATATACCGCTCGGCGAACGCGTCCCACGCACGTTGCAGACGCGCGTCCAACCGGCCGGATCGACGCACGAACGACAGCACCTTGTGCAGCGGATGCCCCGACGGGCTCCCACCCGCCGCGAGGGCGTCGTTCTCGTTGGTTTCTGGGGAGCCTGTCGCTCGCTCGGTCATCACAACTCACTTCCGTAGGCGTTTTCGTTCCGCAGATGCCGTCCCATTATCCACCATGCCCTACCGATTGGCAGGACCATGCCATCCGCCGGCACTTTTTCGCCGCGTCCCAGCACGCCACCGCGTGTTCGATTATGTTCATGTGATACACTGAAATTGTTCCAAAAGATAACAAACTAGAGCAAAAGTGAACAGCAATTACATTCCAACCCCACTCGCTTTTGCACACCGACGAAACGAAAGGCCAGCACATGACAGTACTCGTCACAGGCGGATGCGGATATATCGGCGCCCACGTCGTCCACGCGCTCCATCAGGCCGGCGAGAAGGTCGTCGTGGTCGACGATCTGAGCTACGGCAAACCCACCCGCATCGAAGGCGCGCGCCTCTACGGCATGGATATCGCCTCCCCCGACGCGGGCAACCGCCTCGCCGAAATCATGAAGGCGGAGGACGTGGACTCCGTCATCCACTTCGCCGCCCGCAAGCAGGTGGGCGAATCCGTCGAAAAGCCGCTGTGGTACTACCAGCAGAACATCAACGGCATGCTCAACGTGCTCATCGGCATGAAGGAGTCCGGCGCGAAGAAGCTCGTGTTCTCTTCCTCCGCCGCCACCTACGGCGTGCCGCCGGTCGACGTGGTGCCCGAGGACGTGGTGCCGATGCTGCCGATCAACCCCTACGGCCAGACCAAACTGTTCGGCGAGTGGATGGCCCGCGCCTGTGAGGAGCCCTACGGCATCCGCTTCTGCGGCCTGCGCTACTTCAACGTGGCCGGCTGCGGACCGGTCGAACTCGAGGATCCGGCGATCCTGAACCTCATCCCCATGCTGTTCGACCGTCTGCAGCGCGGCAAGGCGCCCGCCATCTTCGGCGACGACTACCCCACCCCGGACGGCACCTGCGTGCGCGACTACATCCACGTCTCCGATCTGGCCGACGCGCATATCGCCGCCCTGAAGTACCTCGACCGCGACGAACGCAAGTACGACGCCTTCAACGTGGGCACCGGCGAAGGCACCTCCGTGCGCCAGATCGTCGACGAGGTCAAGAAGGTCACCGGACTGCCGTTCACCGAGGCGGTCATGCCCCGCCGCGCCGGCGACCCGCCGCACCTGATCGGCTCCCCCAAGCGCATCAACGAGGAGATGGGCTGGCACGCCAAGTACAACGTGGAGGACATCGTGAAGTCCGCGTGGGAGGCCTGGCAGGCCAATCCGGAGCATCACATCGACGTCGAGAGCTGGAAGCAGGCCGACTAGCGGCCCCACGGACCACGGTCCATACACCACGGTCCGCATTCGACGGAGACTTCTCCCATCGAAATACGCCCCAACCCGGTAGCACGGAACCTCCGCTACCGGGTTTCACTATTTATGCGGGCCAGCCGACGACCAACCGGCCGAAAACATACGTCGTCCCTCGCGCGACCGGGGCCTCACCATTCATGCGGGCGCATACGATCCGCATCCCACCGCAACCGAAGTTTCACCGATACCATCAGGCGAACAGACAGCGGGAATCGTTCGAGCACCACCGGCACGCATCCCCGGCCCCGATTGGAACACTCCTATCGCCCAGCGCGCCTCCTGTCATCAACCGTCCACGAAACCGGCGAACGATGACGCCGCAGTCTATACTTGGAGTGCATGAGCGATACCAACACCTCACCGACGCCGCAGCCGTCGAATAATCCCCAAACCGATTCCTTCTCCCCCGCCGCAACGCCGGCCGGCTCCGCAACGGATTCCACGGCCGCGCAGCAGCCCACGCAGTCCGCCTACGGCTACGAACAGCCCGCCGCGCAATCCGACCCCTACACACAGCCTTATGCGCAGCCGTACGCCCAGCAGGCGGCCCAGACCGGCGACCAGACCCCCATGCCCGAGTACGGCCAATACGCCGCACCCGCATACGGCCAATACGCCCAGCAGAACAACGCCGGATACACGTATCCGCCCCAAGGCGTTCCCGGCCAGCAGTACCCGCCGCAGGGTGCCTACTACTACGGGCAGCCTGTACCGACCGAACGCTGGAACGCGCTGTCCATCGCCGGATTCGTCCTGTCGTTCCTGATCTCCCCGGTCGGTCTGATCCTGTCGATCGTCGCGCTGGTGCAGATCAACAAAAGCCATGAGAAAAGCAAAGGCATGGCCATCGCAGGCATCATCATCGGCGCGCTGGGCACGGTGCTGGCCGTTGTGCTGTTCGCGCTCGTCATATGGCTCGTCGGATACTCGGTCGATCATATGGGCGACTACAGCATGTCCTGCGACTCCAGCGGCAATTGCTACTTCGAAAACGGCGACTATGGCATGTCCTACGAGGAACTGGAGCGCATGCTCGACGGTTACACCTCGTCACTGCCCACAACCTGATAGGCAAAATCCCTGATTTCGCAAGGCTTCCGGAGTGATTCGGAAGCCTTTTTCATTACCTGTGCCCCTTACGACACGCCGAGGTTTGCATGAAGCCTGATTATCGGTAATATATCTACTCGTTGCCTCGCGGAAACGAGAGGAAACACCAAGGCCCCGTAGCTCAGTTGGTTAGAGCGCCGCCCTGTCACGGCGGAGGTCGCCGGTTCAAGTCCGGTCGGGGTCGCTTGGATAGTAGGAACCCGGTTCGCCGGGTTTTTTTAACTGTTCATGGCTCTGTAGCTCAGTTGGTAGAGCGAACGACTGAAAATCGTTAGGTCAGCGGATCGATCCCGCTCGGAGCCACCACCAAACCTCGCAGCAATGCGAGGTTTTTTGTTTTCCTCCCCGCATGGTGGCCCGTGGGGGTTATAGGCCAAATTGTGTGTCTAGTGGTTCTTGTTATTCGGTGGCGTCGGGGTATCGGGTGTGGGTGTGGAATTCGTTCCAGTCGATGCCGGTGCCGTAGGTCAACGGCCAAATGTGTGTCTGGAATAGTCTCTGAGGTCGTGTGATGCAAGGGTTTGAGAGCTTTTGAATGTGGCCGAGGGCGATCTTCAGGGCCGGCCGGGACGCGCTTCCGCAATCGTCCGCGGAGCCTTGCGGTGGCGGGATGAGACCCTGCCGAACGCGCCCGTTCAAGGAACAAGGAATCCTTTGCTTCCGGCCCGCCACAGTCTGACGCGGAGGAACGATCCCATCGGCGCGGGAAGAACGCGCCAGCACGGCACGCCCCGCGATCCCGAGGACGCTCTTTGCCGGAGTGGCCGGATCGACAACCACCGACCAACCACTGCGACAGCCCCGTCAACGTGGACGGATCGGCAGTTACCGACCATCCATCCACGATGACACTCCCCTCAACGTGGACGGACTGGCAGTTACTGACCATTCATCCACGCCAAGCGCGCTCAGCGTGGACAGTTCAACAGTTACTGACCATTCGTCCACGATGACACACCTCCCAACGTGGATGGATTAGCGGTTACTGACGGTTCGTCCACGCTAGTCGCGCTCAGCGTGGATGGACTGGCAGTTACTGACCATTCATCCATGGTGGCACACCCCTCAACGTGGATGGACTGACAGTTGCTGACGGTTCGCCCACGCCAGGCCCACTCAACGTGGACGGACTGGCGGTTGCTGACCACTCATCCACGGTGACGCGCCCCTCAGTGTGGACGAATCGACAGTCACCGACCATCCATCCACGGTGTCACACCCCTCAGCGTGGACGGACCGGCAGTTGCTGACCATCCATCCACGCCGACGCCCTCCGGCGTTACGGTGATTACCCGGAACCAGACCTTCGGCCCCAGAACGCGACGGGGCACAGGATGGCCGACGACGAGCCGCGCTCCGGATCCCCACACCGCCAGCGGATCCCCTCCATCGAGGTTCCGCCGTTCCCCTTCGTCCCGCCGCCGCACGCCGGACACAATGAAAATCCTCACGCCGTTCAGGAAACCACTTTCGAACCCCACGCGCGACAACCGGGACAACGCCCCAAGCGCGTTTCCGGACACACATTCTGGCCGGCCTCAAAACCGCGCCCCGCCACATTTCAACACCCCGGAACCCAACGGGCACAACGCCCCACGGGCCATTTCAGACACACATTTTGGCCTATAACCCCGAACCGTCCGGAAGAATCAATCCTCCAGAAAATCGATGGCCAGCGCGATGACGACGACTCCCACGAAGATAATCACACCGATCAACACATGTATGCGAATCACCGGTTCGCGAAAGAACAGGGAAAAGCCGCTGGCGATCATCAGGCCTACCCCATAGCCGACCCATGTGACGATTTTGCGACGGGACCAACGCCCCCGCCCGAACATATCGAAAACATGGCGAGTGAGCTGCCGCACCAGAACAATCACCAGCGTGATGAATATCGCGTATTGAATAATGGTGCCTAGAGAAAAGACCAGCATCGGCAACGTCGAGTCGACGCCCCCACGAATAAGCCCCGCCAGCAGCAGGCATCCACATTCAAACGCCAGCACGGCGAACAGCACGCCCAGATGCCCGAGGAAACGCCGCTTGAGCGACGCATGCGGCACGGCGGCGATGATCTCATCGCAGAAAGCCTGATAATCCTCGCCCAATACGTTTTTGGCGGTCTGCCCGCGTCGCTCACCGTCGATCACCATGGTGATGATGTCACGACGCACAAGCTCCTGCTGCATATTCGTCAATTTCGAGGATCGCAGATACCACGTGATATTGGTAAGCGCATCCCAATCGATGGGCCCGACCTGACGTACGAGCTCGTTGTTGGCCCTGCGAAGTCTGCGGCTGCTCCTGCTCATGATTCGATCTCCTGGACTGTTGGGGATTTCAGCGGCACGGCATCCGCGAATAGGGAGTCCACCGCGCCGGCAAGCGTGTTGAACTGCATGTGGAATTCCCTCAACGCGGCTTCGCCCTGTGTGGTGAGGGTGTAGTACTTGCGTTTGGGCCCCAACACCGATTGTCGGTATTGAGAGGCGATGCAACCGTTTCGTTCCAGCCTCAACAGCACCGGATAGATGGTCCCCTCCGCTATTGCGCCGAAGCCATAGTCCGACAGCTGCTGGGAGATGGCGTACCCATAGGTCTCCTCGCGTGCGATCACCGCGAGGACGCAACCTTCGATAACGCCTTTCAGCATCTGTGTCGGCACCATTGCCTCGCCCATATTCACCCCCTTACCCTGCCTCATTCACACCAAGTAGTATCTTGTAAGACAAGATACTACTATTTTGCAAAACAAGCTAGTGGGTGACCGGAATTCCATCAACCGCGAACCGCCGCCAAGACAATCGGAAGAACGCAGTCCTGGTCGGATCTCGCCACTTCGCCGCTATTCTGTCCTCATACCCCAGATTCACAGCAGCTGGATCCCCATCCGCCGGCCTATATACGCCCGCCACACCCGGCTCCGAAAGCCCAAAACCCATTCATAACGAAAGAAAACGAGTTTGGTGTGTCCGGTTCGTCTGCCAACGCCGATCTCACACACCGAACTCGAGAATCAAACGTTTTAGCAAAACTCAGTTGAACAGCCGGACACACCAAACTCGAAAAGACCCGTTCAAGCTCAACGCTTGACGCGGATTCCGAAATAGTCCATGACGAGTTCGCAGAACATCATATTGGACCAGGAGAACCATTCGCGCGTGTATTTCGTCGGATCGTCCACGCACACGCCCTCATGCATGAGGTTCGTACCGGCGTCGATGGCGACCAGATTGTCGAGAATCGCGGCCTTGGCCTCCCGGTCCTCACAGGTCAGCCCTTCGATGCTGCGCGCGATCGGCCACACATACCGTTCGGGCGTGTGGGGCGAGCCGATGCCGCGCGTGTACGGACCGGCGTAATAGTACGGATTCTCCTCACCGAGCAACGTGCGGCGGGTGGCCAGATAGGTCGGATCGTCGGCGGCGCAATACCCGAGATACGGTGCGGCGAGCAGGCTGGGCACGTTCGCGTCGTCCATAACGACCGCATGTCCCAGGCCGTCGACCTCGTAGGCGTAGATCGTCTCGCCGGCGGCATTGCTCACGCGCGCATGCGTTTCGATGCCGTCGCGAATCCGCGCGGAAAGCCAGCCGGCCCGTCGTGCGATATCCTCGTCCGGAATGATGTCGGTGAAGATGCGCTCCACATAGCCCAGCACCACCACGGCGAACATATTCGAAGGAACCAGATAATGGTAGGTGCAGGCGTCGTCGCTGGGGCGGAAGCCCGACCATGACATGCCGGTGTCCGCCACCGGCGTGCCCCGACCGTCGCGAGCCAGCGACTCGGTGGGAATGTCGCAATCCCGCACAAAGAAGTACGGCGAGCGCGCGGCATGGTCCTGCTCCGTTTCGATCACGTCGAGCACACGCCTGATGCCGGCGATGAAGGTCTCGTCGAAATGATCGCAACGCCCGGTGTTGGCGTGGAGCAGCCAGGCCAGTTGGATCGGATAGCACAGCGAGTCGAGTTCGTATTTGCGTTCCCAGAACCATGGGCTCGACACATCGGTCTGGTCGTTCGGGTCCCACGTGTTGCCGTTGGGCTCCTCGTTGAACGCGTTCGCGTATGGGTCGATGCCGATGTATCGAAACTGCATCCGCACCAGTCCCGCGATCATATCGGCGAGGTCGGCGTCTTGGCCGGCGATCGCCAGATAGGGACGCACCTGCGCGGTGGAGTCGCGCAGCCACATCGCCGGGATGTCGCCGGTGAGCACGAATGTGGTGCCGTCGTCATGGCGTCGGACCGTGGTCAGCAGCGTGTTGGCGAAGCAGGCGTTGAAATTGCGCGCCCATGCCTCGTGCTCCGATCCGCACAACTCGGTGATATGGTCCATGAAACGTTGGACGGATGCGGGAATGCTGTCGTATCGCATGGAGTCTCCTTTACTTATTCCCTACTGGTTCGACGCCGTCGATCGGCCGCCGGCTGAAGCGTAGCGTGGCAAGCTGGAAGGGTGCCAGCGAGATCGCCGCGCCTTGCGCCGGACGGACTCCATCGGCATCGAAGGCACGGGGCAGTCCGTCGTCCAATGCGTCGGTTTCCGTGACGGCGACCTCACGTACGATGGCGTCGGCCAGCTCGTCGCACATGGCAAAACTCGCCTTGGCCACACCGCCCGCGGCCTCGTACACGCGTGCGATGATATCACCGGATCCGTCGTCGGCCGTTTTGATCCAGTCCAACACGGGCACGCCCTGAACCTTCTCAAGACGCACCAAGGGCCCGAACGCGGGCACCGCGCCCACATCGGGGGTGGTGAGCCGCGTGGCATCGGCGAGCACGGCGGGCATGTCGGCATTGGCCACCACACTCCACGCGAAGGAATGCAGGCCTTGGTCGGTGCGCGGATCGGGATACAGCGGCGCGCTCAGCAACGACAGGCGGATCATCGTGCCGCGTTCGGCGTGCAGTTCGCTGACATCGGAGCCGTAGGTGCTGGCGTTGACGACGGCGGCCGCGTAGGAGGCGTCGGCCACGCGCACGAAACGGTGCGTGCAGCTTTCGAATTTGGCCTCGTCACTGCGCGTGTTCTTCTGGATCGGCCGTTCGACCAGACCATACTGGCATTCGTATTGGGCGTTAAGCGCCTGCACGGCCACGGGCACGTCCACTTTGAGGAAGCGCTCTTGGGCGCGCCAATCCACATCGGCGGCGAAATCGAGGCTTTTGGCACCGGGACGCAATGTGATGCTCGTGGCGATGACCACGCCTTCGGCCTTGGTGGTCACCTTCACAACGGCCGAGCCGTCGGCGTTCCGCTCCACGCCGTCGACCGTCGCGTCGTCCATGCCGGCGGCGCACAGGAAGGCGTCACGTTGGATATCCCAAGCGTCCCAGTGGAACGGCTCGTCGCGCAGCAGCTCGTAACGTCCGATGCCGGTGCCGGCGGGCACCAGTTCGCGCGCGGACGCGAGATCGACCATCGAGGAGACGACGCCGCTGGGCAGGATGGTGACGCGAAGCAGACCGTTGTCGAGTATGACGGAGTCGCCCACATGGTCCACCCTCACATCTTGCGCTCCGGCATGCCCCATGACGGATGAGGCCTCACGCACGGTCCATGCGGCCTCGGCATCGCCGGCATACGGCGTGATAACCGCATGTTCCACCCGCTCGGCGGCGGGATCGGCGGCGGCGATGGCTTGGGCGGCGTCCTGGGCGATGGCACGCAGGCGTTCGATGTCGCGCGCGTATTCCTCACGCGCCTGGCGGTGCACCCATGCGATGGCCGAGCCGGGCAGGATGTCGTGGAACTGGTTGAGCAGCAGCGTCTTCCAAATGGAATCCAATTCCTCGCGCGGATAGACGTAGCCGGCGTTTTTCAGCGAGGCGGCGGCGCACAGGTATTCGGCGGCGCGCAGCATCGACTCCTCATCGCGGCAGCCGCGCTTCATATCCTGCTGGGCCGTCAACGTGCCGCGATGTAGTTCGAGGTACAGCTCGCCCTTGAACACCGGGGTTTCGCCGCGCGCGTCGTCCACGATGTCGCGGCGCACACGGTCGAACAGTTCGTCCGGCGTGCCGAAATCCACCTTGGGGCAACCCGCCAGGTCACGGTCGCGACGCACGCGTGCGGTCATCTCACGCGTGGGACCGCCGCCGCCATCGCCCCAACCGTAGAGCAGGATGGCGTTGCGCGACAGGTCCTTGTCGAGGAAGTTGCGCTGCGAATACTGCACCTCATGCATGCTCATGGACGAACAGTAGGTGTCGGACGGCGGGAAATGCGTGAGGATCGCGGTGCCGTCGATGCCTTCCCACTCGAAGGAGTGGTGCGGGAACTTGGTGGTGTCGTTCCAGGAGATCTTCTGCGTGAGGAACCAGTCGAATCCGGCGCGGCGGGCGATCTGCGGCCAGGCGCCCGAATAGCCGAAGCTGTCCGGCAGCCAGATGCCGCGCGGCTCGACGCCCAGATGCTCTTTGAAATAGCGGCGACCGAAGGTGATCTGACGGATCAGCGATTCGCCGGCGGGCACCATATTGTCGGATTCGACCCACATGCCGCCCACGGGGATGAACCGCCCCTCCTCGATGCGCCGTTTCATACGGGCGAACAGGTCCGGATGCTCGTCTTCAAGCCAGGCGTACTGTTGGGCGGAGCTCATCGCGTAGGTGAAGTCGGGATCCTCGTCCATCAGCGCAAGCACATTGGAGACGGTGCGGGCCACCTTGCGGCGCGTCTCGCGCACCGGCCACAGCCACGCCGAGTCGATATGCGCATGTCCGATGGCGATATGGTTGATCGCGCTGGACGAGGCGTGTTCGGCCAGCACACCGGCGAGCTCACCGCGCGCGGCGGCAACGGTTTGCGGTTTGCGCTCGTCGTAGACGTTCAGCGAGCGCTGCAACGCCTTGGCGAGCTGCCAGTGGCGCGGATCGTCGCCGTTGAGCTCGCGGATCAGCGACGAGACGGTTTCCAGATCTATGTAATAGTCGAACATGTCCTCGTTGAAGGCGCACACGTCCATGCGGCTGAGCGTGTAGCCGCTCGGATTGCCGTCAGCGCGCTCCCCCAGTTCGGTTGGGGAGAAGGGCGTCGGCCCTTCGACGAAGGGGTTGGCCGCGGCTTCGACGTATACGGTGAAGTTGCCGTCTGCGTCCAATTCCACGTTGGGGGTGCCGTCGGCGGCGACCAGAGGGATCCAACTGTTGCGTGGGTTCGCGGATTTGATGGCGGTGCCGTCGGCCCGGTAGAACAGGCCTTCGGATTGGAAGCCCGGTCCGCGGTGCGCCATCCATCCCAGATCGACGGACAGTTCGACGCGCCTCCCTTTGGCTACGGCCAGATCCACACGGCCGGTGACTTCGAACCAGGTCGTGCCCCAGGTGGTGCCCCAGGTGCCGGGGACGGCGAAGTCGCGCCACTCGACCTGTCCCGCACGCGCGCGGGCGAGGAAGTCCGCCGAGGGTTCGGGTTCGCCGGGATTGTCCGCGGCGCGCAACGCGCAATGCGCGAGCGTGGAGTGGATGTGGGGTTCGACGCGCTGCTGCATGACGCGGTCGCATCGCGCCAACTGCTGGTCGGGTAACAGAAACATATCGACGACTCCTTGTTTGGATCACGTTCGTTGGTGGGTGGTGGTTACGGTATCGGTTCGTTGGATCGCACTGCGGGATGGCGGATCGCACTGCGGGGCGGCATCGGACCAGGCCGTCGCGGGCGGCGTCCGATGACCGCGACGGCTTGGTCCGGTGGCCTATCGGCTGATGCGCAGCGTGGCCAGTTGGAAGGGGGCGAGATGGATCCGCGCGCCTTGGGCGGGCGTGGATCCGCGCGTCTCAAGGCATACCGGCAGGTCGGCGGCGAGATCGTCGGCTTCCGTCACGGTGGTTTCGCGTACCGTGCCGCCGGCGAAGACCTCCGAAACGCGCAGCGCGGCTTTGGCGCGTCCGCCGGCCGCCTCATACAGGCGCACGATGAGGTCGCCGGAGCCGTCGTCGGCCAGCTTGATCCAGTCGATCACCGGCACGCCCTCCTGGGTGTCGAGACAGGCGAGCGGCGCGATCGCGGGCACGTCGTGTAGCAGCGGCGCGTTGAGTTCCGCGGCCGTCTGCAATGTGCGTTCGATGGTCGCGTCGGCCAGAACGGACCAGCGGAACCCGTGCGTGCCGATGTCGGCGCGCGGGTCGGGGAACACCGGCGCGCTCAACAGCGACAGGCGGAACATCGTGCCGGGCGTGCGCTCGGCGGCCGCGTCGGCGGCGATCGGGGCGACGTCGGAGCCGTATACCGATCCGTTGACGACGGCCACCGAATAGCCGGGCTCGTTGACGCGCACGAACCTGCGGGTGCAGCTTTCGTATTTGGCTTCGTCGCCGCGACTGTTCTTCGCGATGGGCCGCTCGACCAGACCGTACTGGCAGTCGTATTGGGCCTGCGTGGCGGCCACGGCGATTGGGAAATCCACTTTGAGGAAGCGTTCGCGCTCGCGCCAGTCCACCGTGGCGGAGAAGTCCAGCCGTCCCGCGCCGACGGCGAGCGAGATTGTCGTGTCGATGACACTGTCGGAGAATTCGACGCGCGCCGTCACACATGCCGTGCCACACGCGTCAAGGGAGACATCGACGATGCGACCGCCTCCGATGACGTCGCGATTCAGGAAGGCGTCGCGCTCGATATCCCACGCATCCCATACGGAGGGCTCATCGTGCAGGAGTTCGTAGACGCCGAGCCGCATGCCCGCCGGCACGAGTTCGCGGTCGCGCCGCTTGTCGACCAGCGATGAGACGGTGCCGTCCGCTTCGATGGTCGCGGCGAGCAGTCCGTTGTCCATCACCACGCGGCCGTCGCACCGATTGATGGCGACGGATTCGGAATCGTCGGCGCTCCGGGTGGCGGCGGCCGGTGTCCACGAGCCGCCGTCGACGCGGTATTGCGCGATCCTCGCCTCGTCAAGCAGATCGGCGGTCGGGTTCGAGGCACGCAGGGCGGCGCAGGCCTCCTGCGCGATCTCGGCCAAACGCTTGAGATCACGGGCGTAGTCGGCGCGGGCCTCGCGGTGCACCCATGGAATCGACGAGCCGGGCAGGATGTCGTGGAATTGGTTGAGCAACAGCGTCGTCCAGATGCGGTCCAGCTCCTCACGCGGGTAGGCGTATCCTTGTCCGTCGGCCAGCGTCGCGGCGGCGCACAGGTATTCGACGGCGCGCAACAGCGACTCCTCCTCGCGGCAGCCGCGCTTCATCTCCTGCTGGGCCGTCAGCGTGCCGCGGTGCAGTTCCAGATACAGTTCGCCTTTGTACACCGGCGTCTCCTCGCCGGCGTTGCCTTCCAGCTGCGCACGCGCGGCGTCGAAGAACTCGTCCGGGGCTTCGATCTCGACTTTCGGCAGGCCTTCGAGATCGCGGAAGCGGTGCAGGCTGCCGATCATCTCGCGCGTGGGACCGCCGCCGCCATCGCCGTAACCGAAGAGCATCAGCGCGCGGGTCGAGAGGTCCTTGTCTTGGAAGTTGTGTTCGGTGTAGACCATCTCCTTGGCCGTGACCCATGCCGCATAGGTGTCGGAGGGCGGGAAGTGCGTGAAGATGCGCGTGCCGTCGAGTCCCTCCCACAGGAAGGAGTGATGCGGGAACTTGGTGGTGTCGTTCCAGGAGATCTTCTGCGTGAGGAACCAGTCGTAGCCGGCACGGCGGGCGATCTGCGGCCAGGCGCCGGTGTACCCGAAGCTGTCCGGCAGCCAGATGCCGCGCGGCTCGACGCCCAGATGCTCTTTGAAATAGCGGCGGCCGAAGGAGATCTGACGGATCAGCGACTCGCCGTCCGGCAGATTGCCGTCGGATTCGACCCACATGCCGCCCACGGGGATGAACCGCCCCTCCTCGATACGCCGTTTCATACGGGCGAACAGGTCGGGGCGGTCCTGCTCAAGCCAGGCGTACTGCTGGGCGGAGCTCATCGCGTATTTGAAGTCCGGCGACTCATCCATCAGCGCGAGGGCGTTGGAGACGGTGCGGGCCACCTTGCGGCGCGTCTCGCGCACCGGCCACAGCCACGCCGAGTCGATATGCGCATGTCCGACCGCGCTGACGCGCATCGCCGAGGCGTTGGCGGGCCGGGCCAGCACGTCCGCGAGTTCGGCGCGCGCCTGCTCGACGGAATCGAGCCGCTGTTCGTCGAAGGCGTTCAGCGAGCGCTGCAGCGCCTTGCCCAGCTGGAAGTAGCGGGCGGACCGCTTGTCGGGCAGCTCGGCCATCAGACCGGAAACGGCGTCCAAGTCCAGCCAGTAGTCCTCGAAGCGGGCGTCGTATTCGGTTAACGACGCCGAGCGGAAGACGTACTGCTCCTCGGGTTTGCCGGTGGCGTGGTCGCCGAGCTCCGTTTCGATGAACGGGGTCACGCCGAGCAGCAGCGGATTGCAGGCGGCCTCGAGATACACGGTGAAGCCGCCGTCCTCGTCGAGGTCGGTGTGGCGCGTGCCGTCGGCGTCGACGAAGGGCACCCAGTAGTTGCGCGGATGCACGGCTTTGATCACCGTGCCGTCCGGCCGGTAGACCATGCCTTCGATGTGTCCGCCGACGGAATGGTCGTACCAGCCCAGGTCGAGGATCAGTTCGAGCGGACGGCCCTGCGGATAGCTCTGCGGCACGCGGCCGGTGAGTTTGAACCAGACGGTGCCCCACGTGGTGCCCCACGGCGAGCCCGCCTCGAAGGGTTCGAACGGTATCTCGCCACAGTCCAGTCTGGCGAAGAACTCATCCGCCGGAATCGGCTCGCCGGGGATGTCGAAAGCTTCGATGGATAGGGATTCGATGACCGGATGGACGTGGGGACGCACCCGCTGCCTGATGACTCGCGCGCAACGCTCCAGCTGTTGGTCGATGTTCAGAAACATACGTTTCCTTTGCGTTCATTGCTTGGCACGGCTTCCGGTCACAAGCCCCGCGAACCGCTCCGTCCGGCTTCGTGACCAGAATTTACTAAACCGCTTTAGTTGCAGTCTACTTCATCCCGAAACGCAACTCGCCGCAGATCGGCCGGATAGGGGCATGGCGCGGCGGCCGACATCGCGACAGGCGGTCAGACACCAAAGGACTCTGCGGTTTCGCGACAACCGCATCAGGTCTGGATCATCGGCAAACGGGTGCTTTCGCGCACCACCAGCTGCGGAGACAGAATCTTCCGGTTGCCGGAGACAGGCTCCCCCGCCAACAATTTCAACAACAGATTCGCGATTTTGACGCCGTATTCGCCGGCGTCACGATGGACCGCGGTAATCGACGGATAGGCGCTCTCGCAGATGAAACTGTCCTCAAAACTCACCGTGGCCGGCATATTGTACGGATACACGCCCCCGCTGCCGCGTTCCGCCGTGTAGGATTGCCGGACCTTGACCTCGGTGATGACGCGTATGCTCGCGGCGGCCAGGGTTTCGCTTTCGAAGATGAAGGCCGTCGGCGGCTCGTCCTCCGCCAGCAGGCGCTGTGTAGCGATCAGGGCCTTGTCCATGTCGAAATCGGTGAATTCGATCCACAAGGGCCCCAATCCACGGCTGGACGTGAACCGTTCGAACGCCTTCGTGCGCTCCATGCAGTAGTCGAGATGCGAATCGCCCGACAGAT
Source organism: Bifidobacterium eulemuris (assembly GCF_014898155.1). NCBI lineage: Bacteria > Bacillati > Actinomycetota > Actinomycetes > Bifidobacteriales > Bifidobacteriaceae > Bifidobacterium > Bifidobacterium eulemuris. The sequence goes on from NZ_CP062938.1 coordinate 1,062,797, forward strand.
AGGCGATGCGGCGATGCCCCAACAGGGTCAGATGCGTCAGAATCGTCTCCATGGTCCGGGAATCGTCGATGGACAGGGACGGCACGATATCGTCGGGGTCGGGACCGCCGGCCAGCACCGCCGGCAGACCCAGGTCGCGCAACAGTTTCGGCCTGGGATCATCGGCCCGCAGATCCACGAGGATCACCCCGTCCACACGCTTGCTGCGCGCCCAGTCGCGGTATACGGACATCTCCTCGCGCGTCGACTTGCATGGCCGGAACAACAGACCGTAGCCCTGACGGCTCAGCGACTCATGGATCCCCGCCATGAAATGCAGCATGAACGTTTCGGTCTGGTACCCCTCGCTGGACCTCGACGGCGCGAAACCGATCGTCATCGTCTTATTCGACCCCAACGCCCGCGCGGCATAGGTGGGGGTCCACCCCAGTCTGGCGGCGGCTTCGCGCACGTTGCGTTTGGTCTCTTCGGAGACGCCGGGCTTGTCGTTGATGGCGAACGACACAGCCGTCTGGGAGATGCCCAGTTCGTCGGCGATGTCCTTAAGACTGACGGCTCCGTGCCGTGAGGCCGGCTTGCCTTGCGCGTTCATGCGTATGTTCCTTTCCTGCGTTCCCGACTATGCTTCGACATCCGCCGATATCCTCCATAACCCCGGCGACTATCGGCCGGCGAAGTGTCTCCTTGAGAACGATCGGAACCGGGAGCGGCGCATCACTCGGTGTGAACACGAAATCCCAGCCCTCCTTGGCCCATATCCGCTGTCGACTTCCGGCCGACGCCACTGATTCGCGTGGCGCCCAGTTCCAGTATGCCACGTTCGGCCCGATTGATGCAGGCCGCGTCCAAACACAGACGCGGCCCTGCCCATACCACCGATACCATAACAGCCTATTGGGCCATGGCGGCCTCAAGAGAGGGGTCGGACACCGCGCTGTAGGCGTGGCCGGCCTGCAGTTCCGGCGTCACCGTCCGTGAGATTCCACGCGCGCGCAACGCCTCGGGATCGGCGGCCGTGGCCGAGGTGACGAATGCGGGTCTCAACCCCCGGATGGCGAGGTCCATCCATGCTTCGAACAATGACCCGCCCGGCGAACATGCACTTCTGAGGATCGGTTCGCCTTCGTCGTCGACGGGGATGACCACCGCGATGCCGTCCTCACGCTTGGCCTCGTCATGGCGATGCTCCCGCGCCAGACGCCCGAACTCACGTCCGATCGGCTTGATCTCGCCGTTCTCGTCGAATAGTCCAAGATCGTGTTCGAAGGGCGGAAAATCGGACATCGCATGGTTCACGTCATGCGAGCACCACCAGGTGACGCCGTACAGGCCGGGGCATTCCAACGCGGATTCGACGGAACGGGTGCAGAAAGCCACGGTGTCCCGTTCGTCGATGACGTTGCCGGGGGCGCCGATCTCCTGAAGCCAGACGGGACGGTTCGGATCGTCGGCGAACGCCTTGGCCAGCTCGAGCAGATACTGGCCGTGACGCACGCTCTGTTCGGACATGCCGCCGTAATGCTGGGCGGTGCCATTGAACACCCACGAATGGATGGCGCTCACGTCGCCGATGTTCGCCGCCTGACGGGGCATGAAAACATGACCGTCGGCGTACCATACGGCATCGTTCTCGCTGTGGATGAGAATACGGCCGCGATCGTGCGCCTTGCGTTCGACCGGGGCCATCAGCGAGGTCAGCCAGTTTTCGATCTCGCCCGTCGTGGCCGGCATACGGCGCGGATGCGAACGGTCGGCGAACTGGTTGCATTCGTTGCCCAACGTGAGCCCCTTGAAATTGGGTTCGTCGGCAAGCGCGTCGTACAGCGCCTCGACCAGTTCCGCCTGCGCCTTGACGGCGTCGGCGTCGGCGAACATGCTGGTCTCATGCCAGGAGACCAGCCAGGACGGCACGAAGTCGAAGCTGGACAGATGCCCTTGGATCACGTCGACGTAGGCGTCAAGACCATGGTTCGCGGCGATCGCGACCATATGGCGCACGTCTTCGAGCCCCGCGCGGTTGATCCAGGTACGGTTGGGCTGCAGCACGGGCCACAGCGGGAAAATCCTGATGTGGTCCATGCCAAGATCGGCGATCTGCGCGAGATCGCGCTCCACCGAATCCCAATGGGGGTCGAGCCAGAAATGGAACCAGCCATCCGATGGGGTGTAGTTGACTCCGAAACGCATAAGACAGATTCCTCACTATCCCTTGATTCCACCTGATTCCACGCCTTTAAAGAAGTGACGCTGGAAGATCAGGAAGAATATGACGATTGGGACCAGCGCGATCACCGTGCCGGCTGCGATCAGACGTGGATCGGACACGAACTGGTTCTTCAATCGGTTCAATCCCACCGTAAGGGTGTATACGGAATCATCTCCCAGAATGATCAGCGGCCACAGGAAGTCGTTCCAGGCACCGACGAATGCGAAGATGACAACGACCGTCATCGTGCCCTTGACCTGCGGCAGACATACGTTGAAGAACCGCTGCCACACGTTCGCGCCGTCGACCTTCGCAGCCTCCTCAAGTTCCATGGGGATGCCGGAGAACGCGTTCATCATCAACAGCACGTTCATAGCAGCGCATAGCCCCGGTAAGGCAGCGCCCAGCAACGTATTCTGCAAGCCGAAGTTCTTCACGATGATGAACTGAGAGATCAGCAAGGTTTCGCCCGGAATCAGCATCGCGCTGAAAATCAGCACGATGACCAGACGCTTGCCCCAGAATTTGAGACGGGCCAACGCATATCCAGCCAATGTGGAGCCGATGACATTGCCACACACGGAGATGGCGGCGACGATCAGCGAATTGCCGAAATACTTGAGCACCGGAATACGGGTGAACGCCTCGATGAAATTGTCGAACGTTGGATCTTTCGGGAACACATACGGCGGTACCGCGTAGATATCGTCACCTTTACCTTTGAAGGCGAGCGTCAGCTGCCAGAGCAACGGGCCTATGAGAATGATGAAGAACAGCGCCAGCAGCAGGTACTGCAGCACTTTGCTCGCGGTTTTGTTACGCATCACGCTCCACCTTCCGCTGGACGAAGAATTCGATGGCGATCAGGCTGCCGACAATCAGGAACACCAACATGCTGATCGCTCCGGCATAACCGTATTTGGCGTTAAGACCGGTGCCGTAGTTCTTGATCAGCATCGTCATCGTGACATCTTTGCCGCCCACGCCACCGGTGCCGCCGGTCAGCACATAGATCTCGTTGAACACACGGAACGCGGCGGCGGAGGACAGCAGCATGATGAGCACCATCGTGGAACGGCATCCGGGCACGGTGACATGGAGGAACCGACGAATCACGCCGGCTCCATCAAGCGCGGCGGCTTCATAGAGCGACTGGTCGATATTGGCCAACGCAGACAAATAGATGATCATGTAGTAGCCGAGACCCGTCCAGATGGTGATGGCCATCGCGCTGAACAGCAGCAGCCAGCGATCCGTGAGGAACGGCACGGCTTCTTTGACCCAGCCGAAAGTCTGCAAGACGGAGTTCACCAGTCCGCGGGTGCTCAACAGGTTGGTCCACACCAGACCGACGATGACGCTGGAAACCACGACCGGCAAATAGAACGAGGCTCGGAAGAACGCGAGGATCTTGGAATTTCCGGACACCAACGAAGCGAGAATGAGCGGCAGGATAACCATGCACGGCACCACGCACACCACGTATAGCGATGAATTGATCAGGCCCGTGCGCACGGATTCATCCTCAAGCATGCGCTGGTACTGCTCCAGGCCGACGAACTTGCCGGGATTGGAGAACGTCGCGTCGGTGAACGACAGGCGAACCGTGTTGATGAACGGGGCAATGACGAAAATCAGCGCCACCGTGATGGCGGGAAGGACGAACAGCCATCCGGAAAGGCCTCTGCCTTCGCGGATACGATGCTGTTCATCAACGTAATCAGAAGCTTCGACGCGCGAGGTGCGCGCACCGCGCACAGCAACGGAACTGGTGTGCGCGGTGCGTTTGACGGCGCCGTTGGAAACGGTGCGGCGGAACATATTACTTGAGATCCTCGTTCGCGATCTCGACGACCTTATCCAACGCCTGCTGGGCGGTTTGCTCGCCTTGGATGGCCAAAGCGATCTGCTCGCGCAGGGCGGTCTTCGCGTTCTCCGAGAACGGAGCGGGAGAGGCGAACCAATTGTCGTCCTTCACGGCCTTCGAAGCGAGTGCGATGGCTTGGTCCTGCAGGGTGTCCCCAGTCGGAGAGAACGCGGCGTCGTCGATGGCACCATCGACGGAGGGGAAGGTGTGGGACTTGGTGCAGAATTCGGTCTGGTTCTCCTTGTTCGTGACGAAACGCGCGAATTTCATCGCCAGATCCTTGTTCTTCGCGGTTTCGCTGACGACCAGCGTCTCCATGGCCACATTCTGCTTACCGCCTTCACCGAGCAGACGCTCGACGATGGCGAGATTCTCATATACCTTGGGAGCGTTCTCTTGGAAATCCGCCACGGAATAGGCCGACCCCGCCAATGAAGCGACGTTGCCCTGCTTGAAGGCGTCTCCCTCGCCGGTCCACTGGTTGTTCAACGCGTCGGCCGACAGCGATTTCTCGTTATACATATCGATATAGTGCTGAACAAGCTCAACGCCCTTCTTATCGTTGAACGTGAATGCGGTCTGATCCTCGTTCATCAGCTGGGAACCGTACTGTCCCAAGGATTCGAGGGTGGGAACGGCGGCGACCATGTTGGTGCCGGGGCAGTTCTCTCCAATGGTGCTCGCGGCGTCGAACCACGCATCCATGGTCTCCGGCAGCTCGGAAACGCCGCACTGGTCGAAGATGGCCTTGTTATAGTACTGCACACCGGAGTTGAGGCACCACGGATAGGCATAGGCACCGGTTTCGATGTTCTCGCCTTTGAAGGTCACGGCATCCCAAGAAGACGAGGTGAACTGGTCTTCGGCCTGCGCATCATCCTTCGACAGATTGGCGATGACGCCGGCCTTGGCGAGACTATATGCGCCGTTCGGGCTCATATCGACCACATCAGGCAAGGTGCCGGCCGCGGCATCGGCATTGATTTTATCGGTATAGCCGTCGGCGGGCTGGTCGATCCACTTGACACTCGTTCCGGGATTATCCTTTTCGAAAGCCGCGATCAGGTTTTCGAAATAAGGGGTATATGTGTCGTTTTTGAGATTCCAGGTCTGGAATGTGATCTCCTTGGTGCCATCGCCGGCGGTGCCGCTGGAACCACAGGCGGCGAACGAAGCAATCATGGCGACTGCGCCGGTCAACGCGAGCGCCTTCTTCGCAGTGTTCATATTTTTCCTTTCCTTAGGCGTCATCATCGACAGCTTCGATGCCGCCCTGTTTGGAACTTTCGTTCCATGTGTCCCTCGTCTTTGACGGGTTTGGCGATTCGAACTAAATCGCTTTAGTTGCATATTAGCGCGCCAATCCACACTTGTCCAATCGACAGAGAGCAATGGCTACATTCCAACGATTTAAAGCATTTTCATCGGCGCGTCACAACACCGATATCGCTTTCACGCCACCATATCCCCCTATAAGACGCGATGCTTTCAACCGCTAAAACTAAACTGCTTTATCTTTCTCAGATAAGCAACCCGCAGAACGATTCCGCAGAACAACCCGCATAAGAATGCCCCTCCCCCACAGCAAAAGCGCGCATGTGGCATGCGCGCTTCCTCATAAGATGGCTGCCTTAAGGCGTCACTCCCCCAGCTGTTCGGCGACCCAGTCGACGATATGGGGCGCAACGGCCTCGATCTGGTCGATGGCCACCTCGAACTCGCGCATGCCGCCGTACCAGGGATCCACCAGATCGATGGAGTCCTCGCGGCCAGGCTTGGGCGTGGGCAGGTTCGGATCGAAGCTGCGGTACATATGCACGCCATCGCGCTTGTCGGCGGGCAGCTGGCGCAGCAGCGAGCGCATATGCGAGGCGGTCATCGGCAGGAACAGGTCGGTGCGTTCGATTTCGTCGGCGGTGATGCGGTGCGCGAAATGATCGCGCGGGATCTCGTCGCCGTAGCCACGCTGCTTGAGCACACGCACGGCGCGCGGGTCGATCGGGTGGCTCCATTCCTCGTCGCTCACGCCGCTCGATTCCACGACCACGCGGTCGGACAGGCCGCGCTCGGCGAAGAAATGGCGCAGGATGATCTCGCCCATGGGGGAACGGCAGATATTGCCGGTGCACACGGTCATCACGGTATAGGGACTGGTTTCGCTCATGGTTGGTCAAGCCTCTCGTTTCGTTGCTCAATGCGAGACGCTCCCCTTGTCGTCGGCGAGACGATGGGGAGCGTTGCGATGGATGTCAGCGGTTCTTCGCGAAGATGGCGAATTTGTACTCGCTGATGCCGTTCTCGGGGTTCTTCGGTTCCAGCCACAGCGATTCTTCGACCACGCGCCACGCGCCGTCCTCGACCAGCGCGGCCACGTCGGGCGCGTAGGTATCGGCCTCGACCTGGGCGCGGATTTTCGTGACATACGCCTTGTCGGCGAACGGCAGGGCTTCGGCGAACAGCTGCGAGCCGCCGATGATCCAGATCTCGCTGCGGTCAAGACCGTCGTCCGGAATGGCTTCCTGCCGCGCCAGATCCAACGCGTCCTCAAGGCTGGGGACAACCGTCGCTCCGGGCGCGTGATACTGCGGATTATGGGAGACCACGATATTGTCGCGGTTGGGCAGCGGGCGGTATTTGACCCCCAGCGACTCCCATGTGCGCCGCCCCATAATCACCGGATGGGATACGGTCAGTTCCTTGAAATGCTTCATGTCCTCGGCCAGATGCCAAGGCATGCCGCCTGAGAAGCCGATGGCGCCGGCGCGATCATCCTTGTCGCGGGCCTCGGCCCAGATGAGGTTCACCGAGAAGGTTTTGGGGAAGTCGTCGCCCCAGTCCTCGGTTTCGTCAAGCCCGGCAGATCCGGGCTCGGGTTCGTGATAGCCACTGCGGCTACTGTCATGCTCCATTTCATTCACTCCTTGGGCGTGTACGGACTGCGTTTCAGTGTATTAGGCGGCGCAGACCTCTCGGAAAGCCGATCAGACCGCCACCGGCGCCTTGATGGTGGGATGGTGCCGGTAGTCGACGATCTCGAAATCCTCATAGTCGTAATCAAACAGGGAGTCGGCCTTGCGGATGCGCATCCGCGGATACGGGTACGGTTCGCGGCCCAACTGTTCGAGCACCTGCTCGATGTGGTTGTCGTACACATGGCAGTCGCCGCCCGTCCACACGAACTCCCCCGGCTCCAATCCGGCCTGCTGCGCGAGCATCAGCGTGAGCAGCGAATAGGAGGCAATGTTGAACGGCACGCCGAGGAACATGTCGCACGAACGCTGGTACAGCTGGCAGCTCAGGCGACCGTCGGCCACGTAGAACTGGAACAGCGCGTGGCATGGCGGCAGGGCCATATGCTCCACCTCGGCCGGATTCCATGCGGAGACGACCATGCGGCGCGAGTCGGGGTTGTGCTTGACCAGGTCGACCACGTTGGCGATCTGGTCGATGGTGCGGTTCGGATCCTCGGGCGTGGGCGCGGGCCAGGAACGCCACTGCGCGCCGTAGACGGGGCCGAGATCGCCGTTCTCATCCGCCCACTCGTCCCAGATGTGCACGTTGTGGTCGGTCAGGTATTGGATGTTCGTGGAGCCTTTGAGGAACCACAGCAGCTCGTAGGCCAATCCTTTGAAGAACACGGTTTTGGTGGTGAGCAGGGGGAAGGATTCGGACAGGTCGAAACGCATCTGCTGGCCGAACAGCGAGATCGTGCCGGTGCCGGTGCGGTCGGATTTGAGCGTGCCTTCGGTCAGAATCCTGCGCACCAGATCCTCGTAGGGCATCGGAATATCGGTGTCGGGCCGCGCGGGGATGCGGGAACGGATATCGTCGAGCTGTTCTTGTGTCAAAGCCATGCGCTCCAGTCTAGAGCAGACCCGCGAGTGCCGCCATCCCACCGCCCCGCGAATCCGCGCGCGGCGGAACCGACGGATATGCCCGAATTCGGCGTATTCCGCCCGTCCCGCATCTCACCGCAGGGCGGAATACGACGATTCTTCGCGCGGATGCGGTTAGATTGGGAGAAGCGGCGCGCATACGCGCCACACACGCCACACACCAAGGAGGCATTATGGGCAAGCGACTGTGGGTCGAGCGCAATAAGGACGGCAGCTGGGACGCGTTCAGTGACGACGGCGCGCATATCAAATTCGGCAAGGACCGCGGCCAGTTCACGCCGGGCGATCTGATGAAGATCGCGCTGGCGGGCTGCGCGGCGCTGTCCAGCCAGTTCGCCATCGAACACACGCTGGGCGAGGGCAAGGGCGCAAAAATCGTCGTGGACGGCACCTACGACGCCGACCATGACGCCTACATCAACTTCAACGAGCAGCTGGTGGTCGACGCCACCGACGCCGATCTGAGCGACGAGGACGCCGCCAAGCTGGCCGAACGCATCACCCGCCATGTGGATAAGGGCTGCACGGTGAAGCACACCTACGTGCAGGAGACCCCCGTGCGCATGGACGTGACGGTTCGCCGCTAGCTGGACGCTCCCCGCATCCCGCTCGACGTGACCATCGTCATGCCGAGCGAAGTCGAGGCATCTCATGGCCGATGGGTTGGAGATCCTTCGACTCCGCTGCGCTCCGCTCAGGATGACGGGTGAGGGATGACGAAAAGGGCTTGCCGAACCAAGCAGTTCGGCAAGCCCTTTCGTATGCGTATCGTACAGGCTCAGCCCTGACGTTCGGGGTCGATGGTGGTCTCGATTTCGGCGACGGTCGCCGCGTCGGCTTTGGCCACCGGCACCTCCTCGACGCCGGAGATATCCTCCAGAGCCATCGTGGGCACTTCGGCGGGCGAGCTCGGCACGGTGTCGAGACGCGATTCCGCCGCCTCGACGTACTTGCGCGGCACCACATACACCGGGCCGACCGCATGCTGCAGCAGTCCCTGGCTGGTGGAGCCGAGCAGCAGGCCCGTGAAGCCGCCGCGACCGCGCGAACCGACGACGACCACGTCATGGTCGTAGCTGGCCTTGGTCAGCGCGTTCACGGCCGGACCGGACACGATCTGCTTGTTGATGGTCAGATTGGGGTGCGACTCCTGCAACGGCTTCAACCGCACGGACAGATCCTCCATATAGGAGTCCATCACGCCTTCCTCGCCTTCGACGCCTTTCAGATTCGGCACGGCGGAGAGCACGTCGAGTTCGGCGCCCCACACGTCGGCGAAGTCCGCGGCGATCTCAAGAGCCTTCAGACCCCACTTGGATTCGTCGGAGCCCACCGCCACCTTGGTGATGGTGTTGTTCAGATGCATCAGGTTGCCGTCGTCGTCGGTGTAGGGAACGACCACGATCGGGCAGTACGCGTAGGCGGGCAGCGACGACGAGGTGGTGCCCAGCAGACGTTCGGCCAGACCGCCCTTGCCGCGGTTGCCGATCACGATGAGGTTGTAGTTGCGGCTCAGTTCCACGAACACGGAGGCGGGGTCTCCGGTGACGATCAATGTGGCGGCCTCGACGCCCTGCTCATCGGCGATGGCCTTGGCCTTCGACAGGATCTCCTGCGCGTCGGAATGCGCGGCGTTATCGTCCCCCATGGCGGTATACGTCGCATCGAACGACACGGCGGCGTAGCTCGGCAACGAATACGCGCACACGATCTGCAGCGTCAGCCCCGCATGCTTGGCATAGTTCGCGGCCCACCACGTGGCCTTATAGCTGGCATGCGACCCGTCCACGCCGACGAGAATGGCCTTGTCGTTGATCATGACGACCTCCTTCAATTATCGACGGCGAGAATGCCGTCCCCTTAGACAACAACAATACCGCCGATTCGTGGAGAAGAAACGCATGTTGCGCTGAAAAAATAACGAGCGCCCTCTTTCGAAGGCGCTCGTCGACGAATATGCCGCGAATCCGCGGATATCAGCGTGGGTATTACAGCACGCGGATGTAGTAGTAGCTGCTCGGGGTCACGGAGGCGACCGAGGAGATTCCGGTGCCCATCGAGGCGTTCATCGCGTGGATCATCAGACCATTGCCGAGATAGATGCCGGCATGGGACAGGTCGGTGGAGATCATCAGGTCGCCGGGCTGCGGATCGGACACATGGGTGCCGGCGTTGACCTGGGCGGACGTGGTGCGTCCGATATCCTTGCCGAACTGGGCGAACACGTACTGAGTGAAGCCGGAGCAGTCCCAGCCGGAGGGCGTGTTGCCGCCGTACACATACGGATATCCGGCGAACTGCGTGGCGTAGGAGGCCAGCGCGGAGGCATCGGCGCTGGCGGGCACGGACGGCGTGGTGACCGTGGTCGTGGACAGGGTCTCACGCTGCTGGGAACGGTCGGCGGCTTGGGCCTGGGCTTCGGCGGCGGCCTCTTCTTCGGCTTGAGCCTGGGCCTCGGCATCCTTCTCGGCCTGGGACTGGGTCTGCGGCACGTCGAGGGATTCGATGGAACCCCAATCGGAATCCTCCTCCACAGTGGTGGAAACGGACTCGGCGTACAGGTTCTTCTTCACCGCGGTGGCCTTCGGGAAGGAACGGGCGGAGGTGACGGCATCCGAGTCATCGGCCGTCGCACTGGGAGCCACGAAGGCGAGGGAGACGCCGCACATCGCAACAGCGGCGCACATCACTACAGCTTGTTTACACTTCATCAGGGCACGACCCTATCACTGGCGGAATACACGCCGAATAGGTCGGGGGCGATAAGGGGTGTCGCCATTGGCGACACGCCGAGGCCTACGGAATGCGGACGACGGCGGTGAGTTGGTCGGTCATCGCGCCGGCCAACGCCACGGTGGAACCGTTCCATCCGCCATGGATAGCCTGTCCGTTGCCCACATACAGCGCCACATGGTCGTAGTGGGCGCCGCCGTTCCATCCGCCGGTGTAGGCGTAGATGAGAATGTCGCCGACCTGCAGGCTGCCGTCGGTGACCACGGAGCCTCCGGGCACATTGAGGTAGTCCTCGGGCCAGCCATGGAAGCTGATGCCACGTGCGGCGAGGGCCGCGGTCACCAGCTCGGTGCAATCCATATTCGAACCGATCAGCGAATACGCGCGGTCGACAGCCGCGGCGGCACCGGATGAGCTGCTGCTGCCGGCATCGGTCCACGACGACGAGGACAGCGTGTCACGGGAATTGTTGCGGCTGGCCGCCTGCGATTGGGCGGCCTCCTGCTCGGCGGCCTGGTCAGTGGCCTCCGCCGCGGCTTCCGCTTCGGCCTGTTGCTCTTCGGCTTCCTTCTCGGCCTGGGATTGGGTCTGAGGCACGTCGAGGGATTCGATGGAACCCCAATCGGAATCCTCCTCAACCTGCGTGGAGGTGCTTTCCACCGTCAGATCCTTGCGCACCAGCGTGACGGAGGGGAAGGAACGCGTGGAGGTGACCGTGTCTTCGGCGGCGACGGCCGTCGGCGCGCATGCGAACAGGAAGCCAGCCGCGACGCACGCGACGACGGAGGAGGAAATCGCAGAAGCCTTCATAGAATCGTCACTGTAGCATGACATGCCGCGCAAAAATCCAGCCTTGGGATATGGGAACAGCCAGCCGCTCCCGTTTTGTCCGGCGTGTCGCATCGCGACGGCGCAGCGGACGGGCCGATGGCGGATCAGTAGTGGATATAGGTGAACTGGGCGGCCTGCTCGGCGGTGAAGGTGCGGGTGGAGACCACGCCCAAGCCCTCGGCGTTCGATTCGCTGATCTCAATGGAACCGTCCGCGTTCACCTTCTCCACCACGGCCACATGGCCGTAGTAGGAATCGGCGCTCTCCTGCCCCGGGGCGAACACCACGACGTCGCCGGTGTGGCGGGCGGTGCCGTCGACCCAGTAGCCCAGCGCGGAGGCGGAGACGCCCCAGCTGCCGGCATTGCCGAAGGTGCCGCTGGTGGGCAGGCCGAGCTCGGCGCGTCGCTGGTAGACATACCAAGTGCACTGGCCCCACGGATACTGGTTGCTTTCCGTGCCGACCGCATGGTTCGGGTCGAAGCCGTCGGGAAGCAGACCGTAGTCCTCGTCCATCAGCGCGGCGACGACCGGGTTGTTCGCCAGCGAGCGGGACATCAGGCTTGTGTCAAGAGAAGAGGTGTCACCCAGCTGCCAATCGCCCTCGTTCGAGGTCTGCTGGGTGGCCGAGGTATCGGAGGACAGTGATTCGCGGGCCTCGGAACGGGAGACGGTGGACGATGCACCGGTGACGCGGTTCATCTGCGTGGTGGTGGTCGAAGCGTCGGCCAGCACAGGGGACTCGTCCGGGTTGGCGAATGCCATCGCGGTCGCCGCCGTGCCCACCAAAGCCGCCAGAGAGGCGGAGGACAGCATGATATTGCGGCGTTCGGCGGCGCGGGCCGCCTCGCGAATGGAACGACGGGTCAGTGGAGCCACCTCATTGAGCTTCTCCGCCACGGCGGGATCAAGGCCCAGCACCACGCCGCCGTTGGCCACCTGCATGGCGCGCACCTTGCGCGCGCAATGGGATCCCTTGCCAGAAGAGAACAGCGCCTTCGCGAAGCTGAACTGCTGGCGGGAACCTGCCGTTGCCTTATGCGCGGCATGCTTCATAGATCAATCACTCCTTGGGATTCCGGCTCGGGACGCACATGACTGGGGCATCACCGAACGCTCACATCTACGTACTGTACAACGACCGCTTGTCATTCGTCCACCGAACGGCTTGCATGCACCGCGTGGCAAGGCCCCGCATCTTTTCCGCCTATCGGGCATCGGCCGCGCTCCTCCCGCCGTCGCGGCTACCCTTGACCATATGCCTATAACAGTGAATATTCCCCAGTCCATGCTCCCCGAGGACGGCCGCTTCGGCGCGGGCCCCAGCAAGATCCGCCTCGACCAGGTGGAGGCGCTCAAAGACGGCGCCGTCACACTGCTGGGCACCTCGCATCGCCAAGCGCCGGTAAGGCGTGTCGTCGCTTCGATCCGTGAGGGATTGCAGGAGTTCTTCCAATTGCCCGACGGCTATGAGATCGCGTTGGGCAACGGCGGTGCCAGCGCGTTCTGGGAGGTGGCCTGCGCCTCGCTGATCACCCGCAAGGCCGCGTTCGGCACCTACGGCTCGTTCAGTTCGAAATTCGCCAAGTCCGCGGCTTTGGCGCCGTTCCTGGAGAAGCCGGCCGTCTACACGGGCGAGCCCGGCACCTACCGTCTGCCCGAACTCACCGATGGGGCGGACACTTACTGCTGGGCCCACAATGAGACCTCCACCGGCGTGGCCGCCCCCGTAACCCGCGTGCCCGGCAGCCGTGAGCAGGGCGCGATCACCGTGATCGACGGCACCAGCGCCGCGGGCGCGCTGCGCGTCGACGCGAACGAATTCGACGTCTACTACTTCTCCCCGCAGAAGGCGTTCGGCTCCGACGGCGGCCTGTGGGTGGCGCTGCTCTCCCCCGCCGCCATCGAACGCGCGGCCGATGTGGAGCAAAGCGCCAAGACGGAAGGCTCCCGCCGATGGGTGCCGCCTTTCCTCTCGCTCACCCAGGCGTTGGAGAATTCCCGCAAGGATCAGACGCTGAACACGCCCGCCGTGGCCACATTGGTGATGATGGAGAACCAGATTCGTTGGATGAACGGCAACGGCGGCATGGACTGGTCCACCACCCGCTGCGCGAAGTCGGCTTCTTTGCTGTACTCGTGGGCGGAGCGGAGCGAATACGCCCGGCCCTTCGTGGCCGATCCCGAGGCGCGCTCCAACGCCGTGGTGACCATCGACCTCGACGACGCCATCGACGCGAACCAAGTGGTGGGACTGCTGCGTGACAACGGCATCGTGGACACCTCCGGATACCGCAAGTTGGGCCGCAACCAGCTGCGCATCGGCGTGTTCCCCTCCGTGGAGCCCTCGGATGTGGACGCGTTGACGCATTGCATCGACTACATCGTCGAACGGCTCGTCTGATCCGCGCGACTCGTCTGCCCCTGCGAGATAAGCTGGCCGTATGAAATTCGCCCCTATTATCGACCCGGCGGCGCGCAAACCCGCGCCCAAGCCGGTGCGCGTGGACTTGCGCAAGGCCTTCGGCGTCGGCACCGGACTGTGGATACTGGCGCTGCTGATCTGTCTGCTGCTGCGCGCGCTCGGCATCGACACGCATGACCTCGTCTACGTGTGCGAGGCGGGCGTGGTGATCGGCATCCTTCTGCTGGTCTGGGAATTCTTCGACCGCTGGGATTACCGCCGCTTGGGCAAATAGGCAGTCGGCCTATACGTCAAGGCCCGCGTCCTCACCCGTTTCGGGAGAGGCGCGGGCCTCTGCGTTTCCGGAGGACCGGCCGGTGCGCCTACCGGGCCAAAGGCAGACTGAGGGTGAAGGTGCTGCCGCTGCCGGGCACGCTCCACACCGATACGTCGCCGTGATGGGTGAGCGCCACATGCTTGACGATCGCCAGCCCCAATCCCACGCCGTTCTTCGTGCGGCCGGTCTGTTCGGCGCCCCGATAGAACCGTTCGAACACGCGCGACTGATCCTCCTTGGCGATTCCGCGGCCTTGGTCGAGCACACGCACCATCGCATGATCGCCGGTTTTGGCACGCGAAACCGCCACGGACACCGACCCTCCCCGGGGCGAGTAGCCGATGGCGTTCTCCACGAGTTTGGTGATGGCGGTGCGGATCTGGTCGCTCTCGCCGTTGACGATCACACCCTCATCCCCATCGACATGCAGGACCACATCCGCGGCCACGGCCTGGGGCCGCAGTCGGTCGGCCACATACCGGGCCTGTTCGAGCAGATCGAGACGGTTCGCCGACGAGGGGGTGACCGGCTCCTGCGCTTTGATCAGCAGCAGCAGGTCGGCGACCATATGGTTGAGCTTGTCGCAGGAGTCGCGCACCTGGCGGGCGTCGCGCGCGATACGTTCCTCGTCCGCTCCCCCGCGTTCCAGATCGTCGGCCAGCACCGCCAACGCCTCGGTGGGTCCCAGCAGCTGTTCGGACACGTTGGTGATGAAAGAGTCGCGAACCTGGCCGAAGCGCACCGCGTCGCTCACATCGTCGATCAGCACCACCACGAAACGCTCGTTGATGCGCCCCACCGTGACCTTCAGCCAATTCGGCCGACGCACCGAGGCGGTTTCCACCACGCCCGCTGAGGCGGCTGCCTCGCTGGGCATACGGACGAACCGTTCCGGCGTGCTGGTGGTCAGATCGAACATGCGGCGACCGCCCGCGGCCCGCACCTCATGGACGGCGCGCATCACCTCCTCGCTGGCGATGGCGTCGTCCTGCACCACTCCCAGACGGTAGGCGTCCGGACTGGAACGCACCACTTCATCCTGCGCGTCGACCACAATCGAGGTCACCGTCAGCATGGACAGCAGCGTCGCCGTATCGTCGGGAAGATCCTCCAGACTGTCTTCGTCGTCCTGCCTGCGCTGCGCCTTGAACCTGCGCATGCGTTGGCTGGCGTATTCCGCGACGGAGGCGCCTTGGAGCGTACGGTCCACCAGCGGGCCGATAAGCTCCCACAGTTTCAGCACGACGATGGCGAACACCGCCAATGCGAACAGCGCGAACACGGCGAAGATCACGATGGACGAAAGCGACTGATCGGGCATGGCCTCCATTCTCCCACACTTCGAGCCCCCGTATGCGCGCACGGACGCGCATTATGCCGACACGCGACGGTCCAAAGTGAATGCCGGGTGAACTTCCCGGTGAATATTGCGATAACTTGCGGTGGTATTTTCGCCTTCGCTTTGCCGTGTGGGGCGAGCGAATAATACACTGGTACAGGTTGCATATTTTTCACAGCAGGAAAGGCACAAAAGAAATGCGCGTTATTTTCAACGAGGAGATGAAGCAGGTCGCGGACGACCTCGATCGCATGGCGCAGCGCGTGCGCAGCGCGATCAACGGCGCCGGCGAAGCGCTGCTCAATCAGGATGTCGAGGCCGCGCAGGCCGTCATCGACGGCGATATCGAAATCGACGCGCTGGAATCCAGCGTGATCGACCAGTGCGTGAAGCTGCTCGCCAAGCAGAACCCGGTCGCCACCGATCTGCGCGTGGTGGTCTCCACGCTGCGCCTGGCCGCCACCTTCGAGCGTATGGGCGATCTGGCCCGCCATCTGGCCGAGGCCGCACGACGCACTTATCCGGCCTCCCCGCTGCCCGCCGAGGCGCAGGATCTGTTCGCCCAGATGCAGGACTTCCTGAACGTCACCGCCGACCGTATGGTGACCATGCTTTCCGACCGCGACACCAAAACCGCCGAGCAGGTCATTATGGACGACGATCAGCTCGACGTGCTGCACCGCCAGACCTTCGCGCTGGCTTCGGATGAGAACACGCCGATGTCCCGCCAGCAGGTGATCGATGTGATTCTGCTCGGCCGCTTCATGGAGCGTCTCGGCGATCATGCCGTCTCCGCCGCGCGTCGCGTGGTGTTCATCGTCTCCGGTTTCGATCCGAGCAAGGAGCCGACCCGCGACGAAGGCACCGACATCGACTGACCGCTTTACGGCATACGAAAGAGGGACGATCCCGATTGGGATCGTCCCTCTTATACGTTTTACACGCTGTCGGATTCAGATCACTTCTGGCCCTGGGCGGCGACGGCGGCGGCACCGGCGGCGGCGGCCTCCGGATCCAGATACTCGCCACGCGGCTTGATCGGCTTGAAGTTCTCGTCCAGCTCGTACAGCAGCGGCATCGCGGTCGGGATGTTGACCTTGGCGATCTCCTCTTCGGTGAGGTCGTCGAGCATCTTCACGATGGCGCGCAGGCTGTTGCCGTGGGCGGCGATCAGCACGGTCTTGCCGGCCTTGAGCTCCGGGATGATGTCGGACTCGAAGTACGGCTTCACGCGCTCGACCACGTCGGCCAGGCACTCGGTCTCCGGAACCGGATCGCCCGCGTAGCGCGGATCGCCGTTCTGGGAGTACTGGTCGTTCGGATCGATCTCCGGCGGCGGGGTCGCGTAGGAGCGACGCCACAGCATGAACTTCTCGTCGCCGTACTCCTCGCGGATCTCGGTCTTGTTCTTGCCCTGCAGAGCGCCGTAGTGACGCTCGTTGAGACGCCAGTTGCGCTTGACGGGGATCCACAGGCGATCGGCCTCATCCAGCGCGACGTTGGCGGTGTTGATGGCGCGACGCAGCATCGAGGTGAAGACGATATCGGGAAGGACGTTCTTCTCCTTGAGCAGACGGCCGCCGTTCTTGGCTTCCTCAACACCCTGCTCGGTCAGCGGGACGTCGACCCAGCCGGTGAACTGATTGGTTTTATTCCATGCGCTCTGTCCGTGACGGAGCAGTACTAGTTTGTAAGACATGGCTTTAGTCTAGGCGACCTCGGAGACGAAACGCAACAGAATTCCGCCCTGTGGCGCAACGCATCCTCTGGGCTCACCACGACGCAAGGAATTGCGCGTATCCGATGAACACCACCACCCAGCACAAGGAGGACAGCAGCGCGTACATCCCGGCCGCGCCCAATGCCCTGCGATAGTCGGACCTGCGCACGCACATGCCGACATACACGGCATACGCCAGCGGCACCGTCAGCCACACACCGGACATCGTCACGTCACCCCACCGCATCCGCATCGAGTTGAACGCCAGCAGACTGAGCAGAACGGACAGCGCCAGCACCATATACAACGACGTCGTCGCCTTGCCCAAGCCGACTCGCGCGGCGTAGGTACGTTTGCCGGCGGCACGGTCGGTGGGGATGTCGCGGATATTATTGATCATCAGCAGCGCCACCGCGTTCAGTCCCGCGACGATGGCACCGGTCCAGAGATGGTCGGCGACGATCGAGCCCGTAATGGCGTAGCAGGTGCCCACCGTGGCGACCAAGCCGAAGAACACGAACACGAAAGCCTCTCCCCATCCGGCATATCCGTAGGGGTGTTTGCCGCCGGTGTAGAACCAGCCGGCGGCCAAGGCGGCGACGCCCACCGCCAGCAGCCACCAGCGTTGGCCCGCGATGATGACCGCCAGCCCGGCCACGCAGGCCACGGCGGCGGCGATGCCGGCGGCCGCCAACACATGTTTGGGATTCACACCCGACGCCACAAGACGGGCGGGACCGACAGCCGAGGCGTTCCCGCCGTTGCGATTGGTGGCGTCGCCACGACCGTTCGCGTCGTTCCGGGAGCTCTCGTTATTGACACCTTTGCCGCCGTTTCGACCATTCCCATCGATTCCGCCGCGCCCCGCATCCGTGCCGCGGATGCCGTCGGAATAGTCGTTCGCGAAATTCACCGCGATCTGCAACGCCAAAGCCACAATCAGACATGCGGCGAAGGCTATCCAAAACCATGCCGAAGGAGCACCGTCGGTCACTGCGGCCGTATCGCAACCACCGGCGACCTCGACGGCGGACAGCCCCACCACATCGCAATACCACCGCTGTTCCACCGAGCCCGACCAAGCCGCCGCCGCGCCCACCAGCACCGGCGCGATCGACGCCGGCAACGTGCGCGGCCGCATGCCGCGAATCCATATCGAAACGGCCATCTCTTCTTCCCCTTGTTGCATCGAAGCCATCATATACTTCACCACAGGTCGGAAGCCGACTTCATTGACGCATCCAGCCTATTCCCAGTGTACTTAGGGGGGGGGGGGGGGGGATTGAATTCCATCCGCGCCCGCATCCGCGTCTGTCATGATGGTTGGCAGTACGCCGTGACCGCGTTCGCGTCCAATCACCCGCATAAACGCGTTCCGTTGGAATATGAAAAGAGTTTGGTGTGTCGGATTTGCCTGACAAGGCTAATTCCTCACACCAAACTCGCGAATCAATCGTTATATGTGAGCAATGCCGTCAGACCCGACACACCAAACTCTTGAGTGCTGCCTATTGAGCCGTCTAGGCAGTGGGGCGTTCGTCGGAGGGTTGATCGGATTCGGGCCGGTCATTCGTCGGCTCCGCCGCGGGCTGATCGTCTGCAGGCCGATCATCCGCGGTCTGAACGTCCTCAGGTTGGTCATCCGCAGACTGAGCGCTCACCGGCTGGGGCTGTTGAACCGACTCGGGCGCGGATTGGGCATCCACCAGTTCGCCCTGCTGGGCACTCACGGATTCAGACTGCTCGGTCTGCTGAGCCGATTCGGGCGCAGGCTGGGCGTCCGCCGGCTGGGCGGGCTGAGGCTGCGCGGGCATAGTCTGGGTGAATGGCTGATCGGACTGGGCATATTGCGGCTGCGCGGGCACCGGCTGACCATACGACTGCGCGAGGTATGCCTGCTGTCCGGTCATCGGCTGAGCATACGGCTGCTGGACGCCCATCGGCTGAGCGGGATACTGCTGACCATACGGCTGGTTGTACTGCGGCTGTCCGTATTGCGGCTGCGCATAGGGCTGGCCCTGCTGCGGAGCGTACGCCTGTCCGGGCATCGGCTGGCCGTACGGCATGGACGCCATGGGCATAGGCTGGGGCTGGGCCTTCTTCTTACGCCGATAATCGATGACAAAGGCCACCACAGTGCCGGCAAACACAGCGATCGCGCCGATCACCAGCAGGTAGATGCCACCGCCGACATGACCGATTCCAAGTTCGGAAACCCATTCCGTCACCACAGCGGCCGCATAGACACTGGCCACGAATACGACGACGCCGAACAGCATCGCGGCCAGATACTTCTTGAACACCACCAGCACGGCCACCAGTAACGCAAGCACGATAAGCACCCAGCCATCGCCATTGTCGGTGAGGGTGAGGCTGGCGGAGAGGCCGTTCATTCGCAGGGACGCGGCCGGGAAGAAGCAGGCGAGAATCGTCAGCACGCATCCGACGAACGCGACGATGGCCGAGACGCCATACGAACGGCCGGCGATGGTCACCTCGGAGGCCTCCACCTTGCGCATGAAGTCGGCTGCGGTTGTTTTGGACGCTCCGGCGGCGTTCGGACCGGTCTGGTTCGGACCGGTCGGTGAGAATGGATTGGGTGCGGGATTGACGTTCGGGTTCGGAGTCTGGTTGGGATTCATGTCGTGACGCTCCTGGATCGGGGTATTCGTTCGCTGCCCCCATCCTACGACGAAAGCCCGGCGGAACCGGGCTTTCCCAGAAAGGTCACAGAAAGCTGACAGCGCTAGTTCAGCGGCTTCACCAATGGGAATGTGATCGTTTCGCGGATCGTCGCGCCGGTGAGCGCGATGAGCAGACGGTCGATGCCCATGCCGGTGCCGCCGGCCGGAGGCATGCCCACGCCGAGCGCCTCCAGGAAGTCCTCGTCGATATCGCAGGCCTCTTCGTCGCCGGCGAGCGCGGCCTTGGCTTGATCCACGAAACGTTCGCGCTGCACGATCGGGTCGTTGAGCTCGGAGTAGCCGGTGGCCAGTTCGAAGCCGCGCACGTAGAGATCCCACTTCTCCACCACGCCGGGCTTGGAGCGGTGGCCCTTGACCAGCGGCGAGGTCTCCACGGGGAAGTCGCGCACGAAGGTCGGCTCATAGAGCTTGTCCTCGTAGAAGTGCTCCCACAGATGCTCGACGAGCTTGCCATGGTTCTCCACGTCGTCGCGCTCCACGCCGAGCTTGTCGGCGATCTGGCCCAGACGCTCCACCGAGGTGCCGGGCGCGTCGGGTCCGCCGTTGGGGATGATCTCCTCGCCCAGCGCTTCGGACAGCGAATCGTACATGCTCATGGACTTCCATTCGCCGCCGAAGTCGTATTCGGTGCCGTCGAGCAGGGTCACCGTATACGAGCCGAACACGTCCATGGCCGTCTTCTGCACGAGCTCCTTGACGAGCGCGCCGATGGTGTTGTAGTTGCCGTACGCCTGATAGGCCTCGACCATGGTGAATTCGGGGGCGTGCGTGGCGTCGACGCCCTCGTTACGGAAGTCGCGGTTGATTTCGAACACGCGGTCGATGCCGCCGACCAGGCAGCGCTTCAAAAACAGTTCCGGCGCGATGCGCAGATACAGGTCCAGGTCGAAGGCGTTCATATGCGTGGTGAACGGACGTGCCGCGGCACCGCCGTGCACGGTCTGCAGCATCGGGGTCTCCACCTCGATGAAGTCGTGGTCGTCGAAGGTGCGGCGCAGCGAAGCCACGGCCTTGGAACGGTTGCGCACCATGTTACGGATGTTGCTGTCCGCGATCATGCCGATGTACGGCTTGCGCGTGCGGGTGTCCTCGTTCAGCTCCTTATGCAGGGCGGGCAGCGGCTGCAGCGCCTTGGCGGCGATGGCCCACTCGGTGGCGAACACGCTCAGCTCGCCCGTCTTGGAGGCGATGACGCGCCCCTTGAGATACAGATGGTCGCCAAGGTCGACGAGCTGCTTGAACCGCTTGAGCGAGTCGGCGCCGACCTCCTTCTTGGAGATCATGCCCTGGATCGTGGTGCCGTCGCCGGCGGCGAGCTGCACGAAGTTCAGGCCGCCCGCGTTGCGGATGAAAAGCACGCGGCCGGCGACGCCCACCACATCCTCGGTTTCGGCGCCGGCTTCCAACGTGCCGTCGTATTGGGCGCGCAGATCCTCGATGGTGGTGGTGACGTCCAGCTCCACCGGATAGGGGTTGAGGCCTTCCTTCATCATGAGGGCGCGCTTGGCCACGCGCATCTGCACCTGCTCGGGATGCGCCAGCGGGCCGAATTCCTTATTGCCCGGATCGATGGCCTCATCCAAGGTGGCACCGTCGTCGATGCGCGCGCGAATGGCGGCATCCTGCGCCAGCAGCATTTCGGCGCGTTCGACGGTGGTCATCCGGGGCGCGGCGGATTCGTTCTCGACGCTCTCCAGCCCCTCGACGCCTTCTGTGTTTTCGGTGTTTTCAGTGTTTTCGACAAGTTCAGACATAGAACGACAGTGTACGGCTTCAGGGTGACCGAAGCCGCCCGACGACGGACCACGGCGGCGCGGCGCGCCGATTTGTGTTTGTCTTCGGGTTCGTTGTATTATCTACGACGTTGTCTAACGGGCTGTAGCGCAGCTTGGTAGCGCGCTTCGTTCGGGACGAAGAGGCCGCGGGTTCAAATCCCGCCAGCCCGACAACTGGGTCAGATCCTTGCCTAGCAAAGGTCTGGCCCTTTTCTTATCCCGCTTCGCCGCATATCCACAATCCCACCCATATAGGAAAAGCCATGAAGAAAAGCCTGCTCGCGCTCGCTTCCGGCGCGTTCATCCTCGGTGCCGCCGAATTCGTGATGATGGGCATCCTGCCCCAGACGGCCGCCACGATGAACGTCGACATCCCCACCGCCGGCAACTACATCTCCGCGTACGCGATCGGCGTGTGCATCGGCACGCTGATGCTCGTGTTCGGCCGCAAGGTGCCGCCGAAGCGTCTGGTGATCCTGTTCATGCTGCTGGCGCTCACCGGCAATCTGCTGAGCACCGTGGCGGTGAATTCGCCGATGCTGCTGGCCGCCCGTCTGATCTCGGGCCTGCCGCATGGCGCGTTCTTCGGCACTGCCACGCTGATCGCCAAAACGGTCGCCGACAAGGGCAAGGAGGCGCAGGCAGTCTCGTTGATGGTGACCGGACAGACCGTGGCGAATATGCTCGGCGTTCCCGCGGGCACGCTGATGGCCGAGCATCTCAGCTGGCGTCTGGCGTTCGGCGTGCTCGCCGCATGGGCCGCGATGACCATCGGTCTCGTGCTGGCGTGGGTGCCGAATGTGCCGCCGGTGAAGGACGTCGGTCTGGCCGGTCAGTTCCGCTTCCTGAAACGCCGTGGTCCGTGGGTGATCCTCGCTGCCGTGTTCGTGGGCAACACCGGCGTGTTCTGCTGGTGGAGCTATGTCGCCCCCTGGCTGCAGCAGACCGGCGGATGGGGTTCCGATCTGGTGCCCGCGCTGATGATGCTCGCCGGATTCGGCATGGTGTTGGGTGGACTGATCGGCGGCCGCATCTGCGACCGTTGGCGTTCCGCCGGCACCGCCGCCCTTGGACAGTTCTTCTCCTGCATCGGCCTGCTGCTGGTGTTCCTGCTGCCCGGCAACCATGTCTCCACATTTATTCTGACGTTCTGGATCGCGTTCGGACTGTTCTTCATCTCCTCCCCGCAGCAGTTGCTTATGGTGGAGGCCGGCCAGGGCGGCGGCGAGCTGATCGCCGGCGCGGCCGTGCAGGTGGCGTTCAACGCGGGCAACGCGGTCGGTTCGGCCGTCGGCGGCATGGCGCTGACCATGTCCGCCATGGACTACCACTCCACGGGCCTGGCCGGCATGCCGTTCGCCGCCGCGGCCGTGGCGTTGCTCGCCTTCTACTCGCTGCGTTGCGAGACGGATACCGACGCCATCCACCGCATGCGTGAGATCCACGTCTGATCCGCTCCACACTGAGAGCAAGCTCACAGAGTATCGTCGCCTCCTCGCCGAACGAAACCAATAGACTGGTGGAAGTTCGACGAGGAGGTTGTGTTATGGCTGATGAGGAGACGCTGCTGGCCCGGTTCGCCGCGAGTTTCGCGCACGGTCCGGATGACGCGGACGACACCGATCCCCTCGCCGCCGCCGCGAACACCGCATGGCAAGGCACCCAAGTCTTCCTGAACGGGTTGGATGCGATTTTCGACGCGCATGAGGCCTCCACCAAGGCCGGTCCATACTTGGAACAGGCGATGATCGATGCGGAGAACGCGGGCGACGAGGCCGGACTATTCACCGTGCTCAACGAGACGATGGGATTCTACCGCTCGCAAGGCAGGCATCGGGAGAACCAATGGATCGTGCAGCGCACGATGGAGCTCGCCGCGCGCATGGGACTGCCGGCCGACAATCCCGAGGCCTGGTCCACCACGCTGATCAACTGCGCCACGACGATGCGCGCCGCCGGAGAATACCTCCAGTCCGAGGAACTCTATCGAATGGCGCTGCAATCAGCCGAAACCGCGTTCTCTCCCACCGACCGCCGGCTCGCCGCCCTGCATAACAATCTGTCGATGCTGTATAGCGAAACCGGGCGCGCGCCCGAAGCGCGACGCGAATTGGAAACGGCGCTGCATATCCTCGAATCCTCCAGCGTGAACCCAAACGAGGATATCGACGTGGCCTCCACCCACACGAACCTCGCACTCGCACTGCTCGCCATGCCGCAAGCCGGCGAGGCATTGGACGAAGCGGAGGATCATGCCGCAACGGCATTGCGCATCTACCGCGACGGGCATCTGGAACATTCCGCGCATTACGCTTCGGCGTTGGCCGGATACGCGCAGGTCGCCTGCGCGCGCGAACGCTATGGCGACGCGGCGGACCACTACCGCAAGGCGTTGGCGGTGATCGAGGAATGCTACGGCACAGACACCGACTACTACCGCATCACCGAATCCAACCTGCGCCACACCGAGAATCTGGCCCGCGAACGTGCCGAGGCCGCCTCCGCCGTTCCAAGTGACTCCTCCTCCGTCATGCTGAGCGGAGTCGAAGCATCTCAGAGATCCCTCGACTTCGCTCGGGATGACGAGGGGAGACGCAACCACGATGACGGCGGAACACACATCCACGGTGACGAGGGGAGACGCAGCCACGGCGAAGGAGAAACACGCAACCACGATGGCGGCGGAACACACATCCGCGGCCTCGAGCTCGCCCGTCGATACTGGCTGGCCTACGGCAAGCCGTTGATCGCCGAACGCTACCCCGAATACCAAGGTCGCATCGCCGCAGGACTTGTGGGCCACGGTTCGGAATGTTACGGCTTCGACGACGAGCTCTCCCAAGACCATGATTTCGGGCCACGCTTCTGCCTATGGCTCACCGACGAGGATTACGCCGCCATCGGCGAGCGCCTGCAGGCCGATTACGACGCGCTTCCACAGGAGGTCTTGGGCTATGGCCCGCGCGAATCCACGTCTCGCGCGCAAGGAGCGGGCCGCCGTGACGGCGTGTTCCGTATCGGCGATTTCTTCGAGTCGATCACCGGATACCGTCAGGCGCCGCCCGCCAACGCCCCACATGAATGGCTGATGTTGGACGAGGCGACGCTGGCCGCGGCCACCAACGGACAGGTGTTCGCGGACCCGCTGGGCGAATTCTCAAAAACCCGTCAGGGGTTCAAGCTCATGCCCGAGGACGTGCGGCTGGCGTTGATCTCCAAACGGCTTGGCATGATCGCGCAGGCGGGGCAATACAATCTGCCTCGCAGCCTCAAACGTGGCGATGGCGCGGCGGCATGGCTGTCGATCCAGGAGTTCGTCACAGCCGCAGGATCGCTGGTGTTTCTGATTAATGAGCCGGTTTCGGCGGGCTATATGCCGTATTACAAATGGCGGTTCGCCGCATTGCGGCGGCTTTCCTCCCGTATGGCGACACGATTGTCTGATGTGTGCGAACAGTTGGAATCGCTGCTGCGGCTTTCCTCCGCCGCCTGTTTCGGCGGCGCGGGATTCGGCGAAGGAGGCAAAGGCGCGACTCCGGCCGTCGAGACCGCCAACGCCACTGTCGAACACATCTGCGGGCAGATCGTCACGCAACTGCGTCGCGAAGGACTCACCAACAGCGATGAGACCTTTCTGGAATGGCAACGCCCCTACGTCGAGGAGCATATCGCCGATTCAAATCCTTGTCTGCATAGCTTATAAACGGACCGCAGCCCGTGCCGGCTTGCCAATGTCGTCCGGCCAGTTCCCGGACGACAGGATCAGCCGAAGGAAAGGTCCAACATAAAACGTGAATCGCCCTCGCTTCGGCGAATACTCAGCAAATCGATAATCGACGGCCAAGGAGGAAGGTTGAAGGAAATTATCAACACCATTATCCGGCTGGAGTGGGAGCAGTTCCAACGCACCAACAACGAGGGCGGACGCGCCGCCTGCCAAGGCAACTGGCCGACGTTCCGCCAGATGCGCGCCAGCCAGTTCCTCACGTGGGAACCGCCGTTGCTGGAAAGCTACCGCGACGACCTGTTGGAGGCCGACCGCACGGGACGCAATCTCATCACCGAGAAATACGGCCGCATGATGGCCTCGACCGTGCCCGCGGAATACCGGGAACGCATCGAACCGTATATTCCGCGCCTGTCTGAAGCCCGCGTGGCCACACAGGAGAGGATCATCGCCACGCAGGTGGCGTGGGCGGCCGATTTCCGCGAACGCTACCCCAAACTGGGACAGGCCATGCGCGTACTCACCACCGCCGAGGACACACCTGAGATCACGTCGTTCGAAACGTATCTGCGCGGCGAACTCGGCACGTATTCCGAACGCACGTTGGAACTCTACGAACGGATGGTCAATGAATACAAAACCGCCGGCCGCAACCTGACCGAGGAGACCATCCTCAATACCGTGCGGCTCGGCGGTTTCGCCGGCCTCGACGAGGCCGAAGCGGCTCAGTAGCGGCTACTCGCCCGTCGCCGGACTGTCGGAGTCTTCGCCGTCTTCTGCGCTCTGACGCTTGGATCGGACCAGCCCCACCAATCCCCAAATGATGGCGACCAGCACCAATCCGCCGCCGACGACGCCGAATATGGCACCGACCATCATGCGTGAATCGGCGACGAAATCCAGACTCAGAATCGGCGTCTCCATACCGAATACGATGGCGATCACGCCCATTATCGCGAGCAACACGCCCAACACGATGGTAGCGACGCTCGGCCCGGTTTTATGGATCACCGGACGTTCCGTCACCGGCTGCGGCGGCACCTGCACGAAGGGCTGAGGGCCGGGTTGTGCCCATGGATTACCGCCCTGCGGCACGGATCCGCCGCGCGCCGCCGAACCGCCGGACGGCGGCTGGGTGGCGTACAACGGCACCTGCGGAACCGTCTGGGTGTTCTGAGCATCCTGTTCGGCCCGCTCCTGAACCAACTCGTCAAGCGGCTTCGTCATATCAAGATCGTCCACCTCAGCAGATTCCTCGACCGTCTGAGATTCGTCAACCATATCGGCGGGCACGGCGTCGATGGTTTGCGTACGCTCGTCATCCGCAGGCGTCGGCATGACTGTGGTTTCGGTTTCGTCGCTCATAATCAGTTCTCCTTCGTAAGGGCCGACGTCGACGCGGCGCTGGCCAGCGTGCTGTCGGATTCGTAGACGACGCGCACCTGCGCTTCGGTCACGTTCTCCACATTGATGTACAAATCGACCCCGTTCACGATTTCATCGTCGTCTCTCAGCCACTGGTACTCGGAGCCATAGCTGTCGACCCAGTATCCGCCGGAGGAGAATCCGATGGACGCGCCCATGCCGCTGTCGGTCATGGCGGCGTATTTGCCGCCGAGCGCCGAGAAGCCGTGGATGAAGCTATCGCCGCTCTCCCCCCAGGCCCAGGTGCATCCGTCGGGGATCGTCACCTGCACCTGCGCCTTGGTGGCGCTGATGTTCAGCTGTCCCGCCGGACATCCCGACTCCACGGTTTGGCTTTCGCCGTCCAACCGCTGCGTCGTCAGATCATGCGTGCCGTAGCGCTCCTCCCAGTCGGTCAGGTCGATGTTCGCGATGCTGCGGTCATAGTCCATGCCGCGGAACACCACGCCGTCGTTAAGCGTTTGCATCTGCCGTTCGCTGGAGTCGAAGCCGTAGACGTCGTCGCCGAGGTTCACGACCTCATAGCCGTCCCTCGCCCACAACAGGCGCAGGTCGTCGTAGACGTACGAGTAGGCGGCGGAGAGGCACACCATGCAGAAGGCGAGGAACGCGGCGATCCACACGAATGGGTGCAGGCCTCCGGTGCGCCGTCCGATCAGGCCGAGCGCGACGATCACCACGCCCAGCAGCGCGCACACCGCGCCGCTCCAGATGGTGCCATAGCGGACCAGCTGTTCCAGACCGTCGACTCCGACGGGTCCGAGGAATCCTCCCACCAGCAGGGCTGCGGAGATGAGGATCAATCCGAGCGAGGCCAGCACCACAATGGGTCCGGCCGGCTTGCGGCGGGCGACGC
The DNA here is from genome assembly GCF_014898155.1 of Bifidobacterium eulemuris. Taxonomy (NCBI): domain Bacteria; kingdom Bacillati; phylum Actinomycetota; class Actinomycetes; order Bifidobacteriales; family Bifidobacteriaceae; genus Bifidobacterium; species Bifidobacterium eulemuris. The sequence continues at coordinate 1,090,617 of NZ_CP062938.1, forward strand.
GCGGTTTGACCGGACGTGGCGAGACAGAGAGCGGCACGGCATAAGTCGCCTGAGCCGGCGCATAGGCCGCGGCCGCGGGGCGTGGAGCCGTCTGCGGTTGGTTCCGGTACGCAGCCCCGCCCTGCGGCTGCGCCGGTGAGTCGGATTGAACCGGCGGCTCATAGTGATTCGATTGCGCCGGCATAGGTCGCGTCGCAGGCTCGGCGGGACCATAGCCCATCGTCGAAGGACTGCCGGAAGCGGCATAGGCGGTCCCTTGGGCAGCGGGAGGCGTGAATTGCGATGCGGTTCCGGCTGCGCCAGATGGAGCGCCCATACCGGAAGCGGCCGCCGCTGATGGCGCGGAGGTACCGGGAGCGCCCGTCTGCGGTGCGGGACCGTGGTGGGCGAAGCCGTATCCCTCCTGCTGGCGGATGCCGCCTTGGGCGAGGATCCACAAGGCCAGCACTGCCAGAGCGATGGCCAGCCATCCCGCGCCAGGAATGCAGATCGCGAGCGCCAGGCAGGCGAACGCGCCAGCGCAGCTCCAATCCCAACGTCCGGCGATGAGTTCCTCAGCCAGGATGCGTCCGTCGCGATCGTCGGGCATCAGCATCCAGCCAATGGCGTACAGCGCCGCGCCGAAGCCGAAGAGCAGCACGGAGGCGAGTACCAGGGCGCGCACGAGGGTCGGGCTCCAGCCCAGGCGTCGGGCCAGTCCGCTGCACACGCCGCCGATCCAGCGGTCGTCGCCGCGCGTGATGGCGCTGGAACGCACCCATACGAAGAAGCGTTCGTCCACGCGCGGTCGGTGTTGGCCCGACTGGTTCGGGCCGTACTGGGCGTATTGGCCGGTGTAGCCAGCCTGTCCGGCGTGGTTGGATTGGCCGGTCTGGCCGCCTTGCGCGTATTGGGATTGGCTGGGACTCCCGCCTTGGCCGTTCGTTTCGGAAGAGTGATAAGGCCCGGGCTGCGGGCCGCCATACATATCGTTCATGCTTCCATTACACCAAGCCGGCGTGCGAAAAAGCGTCGGGGAACACCCTGATTGTTCCCTGAACCTTGGGGAAAAGCCCCGATTCCATCCCCGCAAGGCGGCACAATGGAACCATGACTCGACCTGCGAACCCCATGCGACGATTCGGCGCGCGCACCAACCGCACAGACCATGCGCCCCGATACGCCGGCCAGTCGTATGCGGCACCCGAAGCGACGGTGCCTGGGACGGCATCGCTTGGTACGCCTCCGTATGCCGCCTCCACCGCCGCCACCGCTGATGGCCGGCAGTATCACGCCCCATACGCTCCCACTGCGATGGCGCCGGCCAAACTGCCGCTGATGCGCCCCAAGCAGGGACGCTGGCTGACCGGTGTCTGCAAAGGCGTCAGTCTGCATCTGGGCGTTTCGGTCGTCTGGGTGCGTCTGGCGTTCCTTGTGGCCGCCTGCCTGTGGGGCACCGGCGTGGTCGCCTATCTGTTTTTATGGATTTTCACTCCGGTGGGCGATCCGGTCGAGGCCGCGCGCCGCCAAGCGCATGACGCGACGGCGGAAGCGCCGCTTTCGCGCGGCAATGCGGCGTTCCCCACCGGCCCCGCGCATGCGCCAGACGACGCCGATACCGCAGACGAGGATAACGCCCGCTCCCCCGACGCCGGCGCGCAGGAGACCGTGGTCGACGCGTTGCGCCGCGCCCCCAAGCCCGCTCTGGTGGCCTCGGCTGGCATGGTTCTGCTGATGTTGGCGGTGGTGATGTCGTACGCGCATCACGAGGAGTTGATTCTGCCGCTGCTGTTCGGCATATCCGGATTGCTGGTGGCGTGGGCGCGCTACGACGCCAGGGAGGGGCAGATGCCGACGATGGTCGGCGGCATCGCGCTGATCTTCCTCGCCTATGCGGCCTATGTGATCAACGTCATGTATTCCGATTGGGGTTCCGACCCGTTGAGCCTGATCGCCGCCGGATTGGCGATGCTCATCGGCGTGGGATTGGCGATCGTGCCGTGGGCCAATGCGATGATCCGCTCGCTCGCCGCCGAACGCGCGATGAAGGAGCGTGAGGAGGAGCGCGCCGATATGACCGCGCATCTGCACGACGGCGTGCTGCAGACGCTCGCACTGATCCAGCTGCACGCCAAGGAGCCGGATACGGTGTTCACCCTGGCCCGCGGGCAGGAGCGCGAGCTGCGCGAATGGCTGTATCAGACGCGTTCCACCTCGGACCGTTCGGTGAACGCCGGATTGAAGCAGATCGCCGCCGCCATCGAAGACGAGCATGGCAAGCCGATCGACGTGGTCACCGTGGGTGACGCGCGGCCCAGCGCGCAGACGGACGCGTTGCTCGACGCGACGCGCCAGGCGTTGGTGAACGCGGTCACGCACGGCGGCGAGCCCGTCTCCGTCTACTGCGAGGCGGGCGAGACCCAGGTGGAGGTGTTCGTGCGCGACCACGGCGACGGATTCGATATGGACGCGGTGCCCGCGGACCGATTGGGTATCCGCGAGTCGATCATCGGCCGCGTCCGCCGCCGCGGCGGTACAGTGGAGGTGGTGTCGAGGCCCGACTGGGGCACCGAAGTCCGTATGCGCATTCCGATCACCGGCGATACGCCGCACACCACAGCCGCCTCGAACCCGAACGCCGGCCAGCGGCAAAGCGATCCCGCCGCCGCTTGACATGAAGAGGAACGCAGAAGACGAACAGCGGCCCGCCGCCGCTTTTAAGATGAGAAGGAACGCATTATGACCACGACGAAGCCTGAACCGCACACCGACGCCGTTCCGCAACCCTCGCCTGGACATGCGGGCATGCCGATCCGCGTGGCGGTCGTCGACGACCACGAGATGTTCCGCGCGGGAGTGATCGCCACCCTGCAGCCGCATTTCCGTATCGTCGGCCAGGCGGCCGATGTGGAGGGCTCGGTGGCGATGATCGCCGACACCCAACCCGATGTGGTGCTGCTTGACGTGCATGTGCCCGGCGGCGAGGGAGGCGGCGGCGCGGAGATTCTGATGAGGTCGCGCGCTCTGGCCCCCGCGTCGGTGTTCCTCGCGCTCTCCGTCTCCGACTCCCCGCAGGATGTGGGTTCGGTGATCCGCGCCGGCGCGCGGGGCTATGTGACCAAAACGATCACCGGAGAGGATCTGATCTCCTCGATCAAACAGGTCAACGAGGGCTATGCGGTGTTCTCGCCCAAACTGGCGGGATTCGTGCTCTCCGCCTTCCAGGGTGCGCCGTTGGCCGAGGATACGGGAGCGCCCGCGCGAGACGAGGAATTGGATCGGCTCTCGGCGCGCGAACAGGAGGTGATGCGGCTGATCGCCCGCGGATACACCTATAAGGAGGTGGCGGCCGAACTGTTCATCTCCATCAAAACCGTGGAGACGCACGTCAGTTCGGTGCTGCGCAAGCTCCAGCTGTCGAACCGCACCGAACTGACCCGATGGGCCGCCGACCGCCGCATCGTATAACCGCTACGTCATCCTGAGCGGAGCACGAAGTGCGGAGTCGAAGGATCTCAGGACCGTTATGGTCAGGAGATCCTTCGACTCCGGCCTTACGGCCTCCGCTCAGGATGACGTGGAGAGGATGGGACCTTCCGCTCAGGATGACGGCGAAAAGATGGCCTTCCCGTCCTAGGACGATGGTTGAGTTGGGCGCGGCCAGCCGCGATCAGGCGGTGCGGAATCCGTTGGGGTTCTTGGTCTGCCAGTTGAGCGACGAGGAGGCCATATCCTCCATGGTCAGCTCGGCCTTCCACTCCAGCTCCTTGGCGGCCTTGGAGGCGTCGGCGTAGCAGGCGTCGATGTCGCCGGGGCGGCGGTCCTTGAGCTCGTAGGGAATCGGGTGGCCGGCGGCCTGCTCGTAGGCCTTGATGACCTCCAGCACGGAGTAGCCGTGGCCGGTGCCGAGATTGTACACGTGCACGCCCGGCTCGTCGATGTGGTCCACGACGGCCACATGGCCCTTGGCCAGATCGACCACGTGGATGTAGTCGCGCACGCCGGTGCCGTCCGGAGTGTTGTAGTCGGTGCCGTACACCTGCACGGCGGCGAGCTCGCCGACCGCAACCTTGGCCACATACGGCGTGAGATTCGCGGGGATGCCCTTGGGGTCCTCGCCCAGCAGGCCGGACTCGTGCGCGCCCACCGGGTTGAAGTAGCGCAGCAGCACCATGGTCCATTCCGGGTCGGAGACGACCACGTCGCGCAGAATCTGCTCCTGGAAGAGCTTGGAGGTACCGTAGGGGTTCGTGGTGCCGCCGGTGGGGGTGGTCTCCAGAATCGGCAGCTCCGCCGGATCGCCGTACACGGTGGCGGAGGACGAGAAGATGAGCTTCTTCACGTTGTGGGCGCGCATCACCTTGAGCAGCACCAGCGTCGAATAGAGGTTGTTGTCGTAGTATTCGATCGGCTTGGCCACGGATTCGCCCACGGCCTTAAGGCCTGCGAAGTGGATCACCCAATCGATCGGGTTCTCGTCGAAGATGCGGTTCATCAGCGCCTCGTCGCGCACGTCGCCGTCGTAGCGCTTCACCGTTTTGCCGGTGATCTCCTCGACGCGGCGCAGCGCCTCGGGCGAGGAATTGCCGTAGTTGTCGACCGACACCACGTCATAGCCCTTGTTGAGCAGTTCGATGTCGGTATGGGTGGCGATGTAGCCGGCGCCGCCGGTCACCAAAATTGTGGTCATGATATTCTCCTTTTCCAGTCTGTATTATCCTCTTCCTCATCGCGGAAGGGAAGCGCGAACCGTAACGGTGGAGTGAACGATCAGCGACGATCGCCCTCCACCGCCACGGTCCGCTTGGTTTCGCACGGGGTACGTATCTGTGTGGTCGGAGCTCCGCGCGTCGGGCCCGTACGCCACGACGCGCGGGGCGCCCGTTATGCGGCGTGCAGTCCGAGCGAAGCGAGGAAGCCGAACATGAGTTCGGGGGTTTTGAACACGGCCGTATTGCGCAGGATGCGGTAGCAGACGCTGCCGAGCTCGTCCTGGATGGCGGCCCGGATATCGTCGCGGTCGCGCGAGCCGTCGAGCTGTTTCGTCAGTTCGTCCCATTCCAGGGTGAACTCGCGTTCCGCTTCGGGCAGGCCCTCGCCCGCCGCCAGCGCGTCCTCGATATGCCCCAGCTGCTCGACCAGACGGCCGGGCAGGATGAACAGACCCTGCGCCTCGATCAGACCGATCGGCTCCTGCTTGACCGGGTAGAACTCCGGATGCGCGTGGAAGATGCCGTCCGGATATTCCTCGCTGACGCCGTTGTTGCGGAAGATCAGGCTCATCTCGTAGCCGCGTTCGGTGACGATCGCGCTGGGCGAGAGGGCCGAACGCCTGCCGTCCTCGCCCTCGCACACGATGTCGAGCTCGGGATTCGAATAGGTCACCCAGCCTTCGCGGATCAGATCGCATACGTCGATCAGGCTTTGGCGCGATTTGGAGACGACGCGCACGGCGCTGCCGGGCCAGTCGAGCATCTCCACGGCCACGTCGGGGAACGCGTCCAAGCGCAGTTCGCGCAGCACGGGAGCGGTGTGCATCGGCAGCAGTTCGCCGCCGCCCTGGAAGTGATCGTGGGCGAGCACGGATCCGCCGATGCGGGGCAGGGCGGCGTTGCATCCGAGGAAGTATCCGGGGAAGCGGTCCACGAAGTCGAGTAGCATGCCGAAGGTGTCGCGGTCGACGTGCATCGGCGTGTGCGTGGTGTTCACGCAGATGCCGTGCTGGTCGAAGTAGCCGTAGGGAGAGAACTGCCAGAACCACGACTCGTCGCCGAGTTCGACCGGCAGGGTCCGCAGCGTGCGCTTGTTGCGTCCGGCGAAGCCCTCGTTCTCATGGCAGATGGTGCATTGCGGATATCCTCCGGCCACGGCGTTGCCGGCCGCCGCCTTCTTCATATCCTTGAATTCGGGTTTGGCGAGGTTGATGGTCACGACCAGACCGTGCGAGTCGAAGCGCGGATTGGCGTCGAGCTGCGCGCGCTTGACGTAGGTGTTGGCCACGCAGTAGTCGTACAGCCAGCGCATGGCTGCCATGCCGCCCCAGTCGCGTTCCACTTCGAGGAACCGGTCCTGCAGCGCGGAGGGATTCGCGGAGAGGATGCCCATCACGATATCGGCCCAGACGGGCCCCTCCTCGGCCTCGAACAGGCCGGCTTCGACCGCGGCCGCGCGGAATTCGCCCAGCAGCTCGTCCGCGGATCGACCGTCGGCCACGGCGCCGGTCGGCGCGTACGAGCTGAGGTCGAAGAGCTCGAAAATGCGGTTGCGCGTCCAGTCGGCATCGCGCCGGTCCAACGCGAGGCGGTCGCAGGCGTAGTCCACCAGCGCGTCGACGCCGGCGTACACCGGTTCCAGCTTGTCCTGTTCGGCCATGTCAGCGCGCCTCGTTCATGATCTCGTCGACGATGGCGTCGGTTTCGCCGACCTTCTGCTCCATCTCCTGCACGAGTTTGATCTGCGTGCGGGCGCGGACCAGATTGTGCTCGGGATACTTGGTGGCGAAATAGGTGTCGCCCACGAGATAGTCGGCCAGGAAGCGCATGCCGCATTCCATGGTCATCATCTTGCCGCCCATCGGCAGCAGCTCGGCCTCGCGCGCGGTGATGCTGTCGCGCAGCTCGCCCACGAATCCCTGCGCGTACGCGCGGAACAGCTCGGTGCTGAAATGCACCTTGTCGAGGTCCTTCTCGTCCTCAAGCGCCGTGGAGGCGCCGAAGCGGATGGAGTCGCCGAAGTCGAACAGCATGGAGCCCGGCATCACGGTGTCGAGGTCGATGATGGCGCGCGCCTTGTGCGTGTCCGCGTCCATCAGGATGTTGTTGAGCTTGGTGTCGTTATGCGTCACACGCAGCGGGATCGAGCCGTCCGCCAGACCGTCCATGATCACCGAGTATTCGTCGGCGTGGTTCATGAAGAAGTCGATCTCGTCGCGGCAGCCTGCGGCACGTCCCATCGCGTCCGCCTCCACCGCGGCCTGGAAGTCGCGGAAACGGCTCGGGGTGTTGTGGAAGTTGGCGATGGTTTCGGTCAGCTGCGAGGCGTCGAAGCGCGCCAGCTGGTTCTGGAACTGGCCGAACGCCGCGCCGGCGTCGCGGAACACGTCCGCGTCGGGCACGAGGTTGTACGAGATGGTGTTCTCGATGAACACGAACACGCGGTACGGGCCGTCGGAGGCCTCATAGTAGGAGGCGCCGTCGTTGGTGCGGATGATATCCAGCGTCTCCTGGCCCTGCGAGCGCAGGAAGTCGGTGACGAGCTCGATGTTGCGCATCAGATTCGCCGTGTCGGGGAAGATGTCGGTGTTCATCCTCTGCAGGATGTACCGGCGGGTGCCGGTTGTGACCAGGTAGGTGGTGTTGATGTGGCCGTCGCCGTAGGGAGCGATGCTTTCGACGGTTCCCTCGAGGGGGAAGTTCTCGACGACCGCGTCGAGGTGGGCGTCATGCTGAGCCATGGGACTCTTCTTTCTTCGGGCCCCTCGGGCGGGCGGAAGGCTGGCCGTCCGCCGTCGAAGCGATATGGATTGCTCCTCCGGTGGCGTTGTTGGCAATGGACCGAGCGGGCTGCGTCCGGAGGAGGAAAGACGCAGCCCTGGTCCCGTGTGTCACACCTCGCGCCAGGCGATGGCGCTGGAGGCGAGTTCGAAGCGTTCCGACGTGCCGTCGCCGAGACGGACCTCGGTGGTCTGCGGCTGGTCGGTGTTGTTGATCACGCAGTAGACATGCGACTGGGGGAAGTACGCGACCTCGCACTCGGGGTTGGTCGAGCTCCACGCGTCGTACTTGTCCTCGTTGCGGCTGGCGTAGAAGAGGATGCGTTCCAGCAGTCGGGCGTTGGCCGCGGAGTACGGCAGGCCGGACAGGTAGACGCCGCGTCCCTCGCCGTATTCGTTGACCGCGAGCTGGACCTGGCCGTTGTCGGCGCGGATCAGCGTCACGTCCTCGTTGATGGGATAGGTGTTGGGGATGGGCTCGCCGAAGTCGATGCCGCCCACGACGCCGCCCTGACCGCCGCCGCAGCCGGACAGCGGGATCGCGCGGGCCGCGTTGGCCGCCTCGATCACGCCGTCGGCCAGCGCCACATCCTCGGTGATGAAGTGGCGCTCGACGACCGGCGGGAAGTACTTGTCGACGGACAGCGTCTGGTAGCGCTCCTCGTCCACGCCGAACACGTCGGCCAGCTGGAAGAAGCGTCCGGCCTGGAAACGGGCCAGCGAGCTCGGCTCGCCCACGCCCACCAACGCGCCGCCGCCGCGCACCCAGGCGCGCAGGGTTTCGACCAGCTTCGGATCGGTCCACGCGTCGCCGCCGGAATAGGCGGTGTCGACCGGGCCGCCGGTGATGATCACGTCGATGTCGTCGTCCACACCGCCCGAGACCACGTCGTCGAAGCTGATGAAGCGCACGTTGACGCGCATGCCGGAGAGGGCTTCGAGGATGCCGTAATAGGAGTAGGTCTGCTTGTTGGGCAGCGCGTGCGCCACGGTGTAGGCCATCCAGGAGCGCATCTTGCCCCAGCTGTTGAGGATCGCCACGTTGAGCTCGCCTTCGGCGGCGACTCCCCCGGTGCGCTCGTGCAGATCGCGGAATTCGTCGGCGATGTGGGTCACGGTGTCGACGAACTTGGGGAATTTGGCCGCCAGGCTCAGGTAGCCGCCGTAGCCCATGCGCGAGATGGGGCTGCGCATGATGGCGCGGCGGGCCTTGCGCCAGTTGTCGAGGCCTTCGACGCTCGGATCGTTGCCCTCGTAGAAGGTGTCGGGGAAGAAGTACGGCAGGAAGCGGCCCTCGGTGTACTTGACGCCAGGGATGTCCGCGATCATGCGGGTGGTGGTGCCGTCGCCGATGGAGCCGACCACCGCGTCGAGGCCGAGCTCCTCGAAGCCCTCCTTGTAGGGCTCGGTGCCGATCCACTGGTCGCCGAGGAACATCATGGCCTCTTTGCCGGCGGCGTGGGTCATGTCGACGAGTTCCTTGACGTTGCGGCGCACGAAGCCGGAGAGGAAGTCGATCCAATCGCGCTGGGCCTTGCGGGGCACGCGCCAGGCGGAATTGTAGGCGCCGCCGTCCACGAAGTCCTCGGGGCGCTGGCGGTAGCCGTATTCGGCCTCGAAGTCGTCGAGGGCCTTGGGGCTCACGGTGCAGGAGCAGCCGAACCAGTCGACGATCTTCTCGCGGTGCTTCTCGTCGAAGAGCAGCGTGAACTGGTAGAAGAAGGTGGTGAAGCGCACCACGTCGACCTGCGGGTTGTCTTTGAGCCAGTCGCGGAAGGTGTCGAGCACGAAGCCGCGGGTGGCGTCATGGTAGATGTCGAAGGGGATCTCGTGTTCCTTGTCGCCCCAGTCGTTGGTCAGATGGTTGTACATCTCGACCGGGTCCCAGATGATGTAGGCGAGGAAGGTGACCGTGTACTCGTGCATCGGCGTCGCGTTCGCGATATGCACCGTGTCCGTCTCGGCGTCGAGCGTCCAATCGGAGGCGTCCACGACCTGGCCGGTGGTGCGGTCGATGACCTCCCAGTACTTGTGCGGGTCGGCGTCGCGGTTCGGCTGGAGCTGCTCCTCGTAGAAGCTGTCCATCAGCGGCACGTCCACCGTGGAGTCCTGGGCCAGCACGCGGCCGGTGAGCAGGAAGACCTGCGGGGTCTCGTCCATATGCAGGGTGATCCACTCGTTGTGCGCGCGGGTCGGGAAGTAGGCGCTGTACACCTTCTTGCCGAGGGCGAGCACGGCCTCGTCCAGATGGGTGCCGTCGGAGTTGCGGATGGCGTCGGCGCCCCACAGTTCGGCGAGTTCCTTGGTTTTCTCGGCGAAGTTCTCTTCGCTGGGAAGGGTGAAACGACCAGTAGTGGTCATGGTTGTGTCTCCTTGGGATGTGGGAGGGAAATGCGATGCCATGCCGGGCGGCGCGTCGGCCTCCCTGACTGCACAAGACACCGATGCGGCGCCCGGCACGACAAGTTGTGGTGGGATTTGGAAGGATCAGCCCTTGACCGCGCCGGCGGCGAGGCCGGCCTGCCAGTAGCGCTGCAGGCCGAGGAAGAGCACGATCACCGGAAGCACGCCGAGCAGCGCGCCCATCATCAACGCTCCTCGATCGTTGAACGTGGCCAGCGAGACCATGCCGTACAGGCCGAGCGTGACCGGCTTGAGCGAATCGGACGAGAGCATCATCAACGGCAGCAGGAAGTTGTTCCAGGTGGCCACGAACAGGAAGAGGAAGATCGTCACCATGGCGGGGGCGAGGATCCTCAGCACGATCGTGAAGAAGATGCGGGCTTCGCCGGCGCCGTCGATGCGGGCGGCCTCGAGCAGTTCGTTCGGCACGGAGCTCTGCGCGTACACGCGGCCCAGGAAGAATCCGAAGGGCGAGACCGAGCAGGGGATGATCACGGCGAGCATGGTGTTGGTCAGGTGCACCGCGTGGAAGATCGAGTACTGCGGGATGGTCAGCAGGGCGGCGGGCATGAGCATGCAGCCCATGATGACGCCGATGGCGGCGTTCTTGCCGCGGAAGTTGAACTTCGCGGTGGCGTAGCCGGCCATCACGGCCACGATGGTGCCGACGGCGGCGGAGACGCCCGAGTAGATCAGCGAGTTGAGCACCCAGCGCCAGAACTGGCCGCGGGTCCATCCCAGCAGCTTGGAGTAGTTGGTGGCGATGGCGTCGGGCAGTTGGTCGATGCCGACGGCGAACCACAGTCCGTTGCTGCCGGTCATCTGCGAGGGGTTCTTCGTCGAGGCGACGATCGCCCAGTAGATCGGGAAGAGGAAGTAGATCAGGGCCGCGACCAGCACCACGATGGTGATGACCTTGACGACCGGGGACGGGCGCATCGAGCGGGGCAGGTCGTTGGCCGCCTTCGCCTGGAGCTTCTCGGCTTTTCTGCGGGCGCGCGCCTGTGAGGACATGGCGATCATTCCGCGTTCACCTTCCTTTCGACGAGGGCGTAGGCCATGGCGAGCACGCCCGCGATCAGCGCCATCACGATGGCGATGGCCGAGGCCGGGCCGTCACCGCCGGGGGTGAGGGTGCCTTGCGAGGTGTTCATGGCCATCATCATCGGCGTATACGATTTGGAGATGCCGGGGTCGGCGGTTTGCATGATCTGCGGCTCGTTGAACAGCTGGATGGTGCCGACGATGGACAGCAGCATGGCGAGCAGGGCGGCGGAGCGCACGTTCGGCAGCTTGATCTTCATCGCGATCTGGAAGCCGTTCGCGCCGTCGATGCGCGCGGCCTCGTACAGCTCGTGCGGAATGGCCTGCAACGCGGCCAGGAAGATCAGCATGTTGTAGCCGGTGAAGGTCCAAGTGGTGATGTTGGCCATCGAGGCGAGCACGATGTTGTCGGCGAAGAAGTCGACGTTGATGCCCAGGGCCGCCAGACCTTTGACGATCGGGGAGATCTGGCCGTTGTAGAGGTACACCCAGATGATGGAGGCGACCACGCCGGGGATGGCGTAGGGCAGGAAGTAGCCCAGGCGGAAGCCGGTGATGTGCTTGACGACGAAGGAATCGATGAGCATGGCCAGCGCGAGGGCGGCGATGATCATGATGGGCACCTGGATGAGGGTGTAGATAAGCACGCGGCCGATGCCGCCCCAGAAGTTGGATGAGGTGAGCACGTACTGGAAGTTCTCGAAGCCGACGAACTGGTTGACGAGTTCGCCGCCGCCGTACGCGCCGCCGCCTTCGGATACCTGGCGGAAGAAGCTGGAATAGACGGCCCAGATGATGGGCAGGATGAACACGAGGGCGAACAGGATTCCGAACGGCGCCATAAACGCCCAGCCGGTGCGGTTCTCGCGCTTCGCGGCGTTCGACCGCTTCGGCTTGGCCGCGCGGCGCGCGCCGCCCGCCTTCGCGGATTGTGTGGTTGCAGTCATTGCACTACCTTGTCTTTCAAGGAAAATGAGGACATCATTGCCCTGGACAACAAAAGGCCGGAGGGTTTGAAGCTCCGGCCTTTCGGTTGTGAGGGTGGGACGGATCACGTCACCGGGAAAGGCCCCGGCGGCTTGGCGATCCGTTCGATCCGCTACTCGGCCACGGACAGGCCGAGGTTCTTGAGGGTCTCGATGGAGGTGGTCTGGGCCGTGGAGAAGACATCCGCGACCTTACCGGAACCGTCCACCGCCTTGGCGGCGGTTTCCTTCATCGCGGCGCCCACCGCGGAGTAGCCAGGCATGTAGGTGAACTCGCCCATGTTGTCGTTGGCGGTGGCGAGCTCGGCCATCACGTCCTGGCCACCGTAGAACTCGGACCAATCGGCCGGGGTCTCAGCGGCTTCGGTGCTGGCGGCCACGACCAGGCCCTGGGAGACCAGATCGGCGACCTGGGTGTTGAACCAGTCGAGGAACTCCATGGCCTCGGCCGGGTGCTCGGAGCCCTTCATCACGGCCACGCCGGAGCCACCGTCGGGGCCGGACTTGCCGCCGTTCTCGAACCAGTCGCCGAGCTGGGCGACGCGCCACTGGCCCTTCTGGGCATCACCGATGGAGTCCATGAGCAGCGGGGCTTCCCAGCCGGCGCCGATGGTGCCGATCAGGGAGCCGTCCTGCAGGGAGGCGTCGAAGGAGGGATCCCAGCGCGGGCTGGTGGCCACGGCGCTGCTGTCGATCAGCTCCTGGAACACGGAGGCCACGGCGCTGGAGCCGGCGGTTTCGGTGTTGACGACCCAGGCGTCGTTCTCAACGGTGTACCAGGACTCGGAGGCGCCGGCCAGACCGGGGAACATGTTGCCGGCCTCATCGGCCTGGTAGGACAGGATGTACTTGCCCTGCTCAGCGGCCTTCTTGGCGGATTCGATGAGCTCATCCTGCGTGGTGGGCACGCTCAGGCCCAGCTCCTCGAAGGCGGTGGCGTTGTAGTAGTAGACCAGCGGGCCGGTGTCCTGCGGCAGGCCGTAGGTCTTGCCGCCGACCTGCATCAGCTTGAAGGGGCCCTCTGCGAAGTGGTCCTGATACTTGGCGGCCTCTTCGGTGACGTCCTCCAGCATGCCCTTGGTGAAGACCTCGGGCAGCTCCGAATAACCGATCTGGGCCAGGTCGGGCGCCTCGCCGGACTTGACGTCGGTTTCGAGCTTCTTGATCATGTCGGAGGCGCCGCCGTCGAACTTGGTGGCGGTGACCTGGATGTCCGGATGCTCGTCGTTCCACTTCTTGACGATGTCGTTCACCAGCGTCATGCCCTCGCTATCAGGCAGACGGTGCATGTAGGTGATCTCAACGGGTTCGCCTGAGGTCGAGCCGCCGTCGCTGGCGGTGTCGCCACCGGCGCTGCCGCAGCCGGACAGGGCGATGCCCATCGCGGCGACGGAGGCCAGAGCGGCTATGAAGCGTTTGTTGTGCGAAACCATATCTCTAACTCCTTGTGAATATTCACCATCACTCCTCTGTGATAGCTGAGTATCAATATACGGTGCCAGAGAATAAATGTCAACTTCGCTAACAATAAAGCGTGTCTCTTAGAGAAAAAGCCTGAAAACCCTTTGTTTTTCTTGGATTTTCGCCATTTCTCTATTTTGTTAACACCCCTTTGTCACCAAGCTCTTGCCGCAGCTGTTCGGCATCGGTGAAGCAGATGCCCAGCAGCCCCTCCAGCCCGGCCACGTCGGCGTTGCGCCGCTTGTCGTCCACGAACGCCGTGGCTGCGGGATCCACGCCGAATCTCTCGATGGCGCGCCGGAAGATCCGCGGATCCGGCTTGATCATCCCTTCCTCGGACGACACCACCACATCGGAGAGCAGCCGCAGCTCCGGGAACCGCTCGCGGGCGGCCTCGACATAGTCGGTCGTGAAATTCGTCAGCCCCCACATGCGGATCCCCGCCGCGTCCAGATCACGCAACAACTCCCCCATGCCGGGCATCATGCCGGCGAGCGCCATCCTCTGCCGCTCGAGCAGCACGCGGAACACCCACGCGACCGCGGGACCGTGCTGCGTCTCATAATCGGCGAGCACCTGGCTCTCGCTCCACCCCAGGTTGGCTTTCCGCTCGTAGTAGTGATAGCCGAAACGATCCGCCGGATCGAAGAACATATCGACCACGCCGGGCGGATACTGCCCCTCCAACGCGAGCCTCGGCTGGAAATCGACCAGCACGCCGCCGAAATCGAATATCACGTCGGTGATGGCGGATCGCCCCATATCCCCTCCTTCGTCGCTGCGCCGCGTTCCGCGACCGCCGAACGCACAGCGCCACCCTACCCAAGACCATCCAAGACTATCGCCGGGTGGCCGACAACCGCACGTATCCGCAATGGCGCATGGCGAATGCGACGCACACGTCCGTGGGCACGCAAACAAAAACCCGGCGGACGCTGGATTTCCAACGGCCGCCGGGTCTGGCCTGCGGACAGAGCGAGATTCGAACTCGCGGAGGGTTGCCCCTCAACGGTTTTCAAGACCGTCTCTTTAGACCGCTCAGACATCTGTCCTCGGGGTCACCATGCTAATCGCACCCCTCGATTAGCGTGCGCCGTCACAACGCTTTAACCACATCGATTATCGCGATGACGCCATTGCGCCGATTCCGGCCAAGTGGCGCACCCCCTATGGTTAAAGCGTTGTAACCGTCAACCCGATCATGCCTCCCACGCGGTGGGCTCGATCACTTCCTTGCCGCCCATATACGGACGCATGGCCTTGGGGATGACGATGGAGCCGTCGGCCTGCTGATGGTTCTCGAGGATCGCGACCAGCCAGCGGGTGGTGGCCAGCGTACCGTTCAACGTGGAGACCGGACGGGTGCCGCCGCCCTCCATGCGTTCGCGGATGTTCAGACGGCGCGCCTGGTATTCGGTGCAGTTCGAGGTGGAGGTCAGCTCGCGGTACTTGCCCTGGGTCGGCACCCACGCCTCGCAGTCGAACTTGCGGGCGGCCGAGGATCCCAGATCGCCGGCGGCCGTGTCGATCACACGGTACGGCAGTTCGACCTTGCCGAGCATCTCCTCCTCCATGGCGAGCAGATGCTTGTGCTCATCGCGGGCGTTCTCCTGCTGGGCGTAGACGAACATCTCCACCTTGTCGAACTGGTGCACGCGGATGATGCCGGAGGTGTCCTTGCCGGCGGCGCCGGCCTCGCGGCGGTAGCAGGAGGACCAGCCGCAATAGCGCAGCGGACCGCCCGACAGGTCGAGGATCTCGTCCTCGTGCATGCCGGCGAGCGCCACTTCGGAGGTGCCGACGAGGTACTGGTCGTCGGGTTCGCGCAGACGGTAGATCTCGTCGGCGTGGGAGTTGAGGAAGCCGGTGCCGCGCATGACCTCGGGACGCACCAGCGTGGGGGTGATGGCGAGCGTGAAGCCGTTCGCCTCGGCCTGGTCGACGGCCATGGTGAGCATCGCGATCTGCATGCGGGCCACGGCGCCGCGCAAGAAGTAGAAGCGGGAGCCGCCGACCTTCGCGCCGCGGCGCGTGTCGATGCCGGCCACGCCGGTGCCCAGGGTCATATGGTCCTTCGGTTCGAAACCCTCGGCCGCGAAGTCGCGGATCTGGCCGACCTTCTTGACGACGACGTAATCGTCCTCGCCACCGGCGGGGGCCTCGTCCTCGACGATGTTCGACAGCTTCCACATCGCGGTGGTGTACGCCTCGGAGGCGGCGTCGGCGGCGGCCTTGAACTCGGCCACCTTGTTGGACAGCTCCTTGGTCTGCGCGATCAGCGCGGCCTTCTCGTCGGCGGGGGCGGCGGCGACCTTCTTGCCGATCTCCTTCTGCTGGGCGCGGGCGGCCTCGAATTCCTTGAGGGATTCACGGCGCGTCTCGTCGGAGGAAAGCACCTCGTCCACCAGCTCCACGGATTCCCCGCGCTTGCGCTGGGATTCCTTGACGATGTCGGTGTGTTCGCGAATGAATTGAATATCAAGCATGAGCCATAAGCCTAGTCCCGCAAGCCGACACTCCGGCCGTGTCGTCCGTTATCCGCGACGCGGGCGACGTGCAACGCCAGATAGGCGATCTCGTCCTCGGTGATGTCCGCGTCGAAGCGCAGCTCCAGCACCGTCGCGATATACGAGGCGCAGCGCACCGCCTGCGCGTAGGAATCGCGGATCGCGCCGACGATCGATTCGGGTTCGTCGACGAGCTGCCGATGCTGGTTGATGCGCACGAACAGGTAGCGCAGATGCGTGATGAAACGCCCCACGTTCACCGACGAACGGTCCAGCTCGACCTCGTATGTCTCTTCGATGATGGTGATGATCTGCTGGATCACGCCGGTCATCTGATAGGTGTAGGTCAGGTCTCCCGTGGAGAATCCGGCGTTCACCAGATGCAGGGCCAGGGCGATGGCCTCCCCTTGCGGCAGCGCGCGGTCCAGCCTCCGGTTCAACGCCCGCACCAGCAGACGCCCTTGTTCGTATTCCTTCGGATAGAGGTTGGACACCTCCCCTACCAGCGGATAGTCGACCTCGATGCCTCGCTCCAGCCGCAACAGCGCGTTGTCCACATGGTCGGCGACCGCCATCACCAGCGTGGCGCTGCCCTGCATGTCGGCGCCCAGTCCGGCCTCCCCCATCGCCTCGCAGACCGCGCGGATCGTCTCCGGCCGGATATCGGACAGCAATTGCGCCATATGATCGGGGTCGCGTCCGTCCGCCGGCACGAAGGTGCGCACCACTTTGCTCTCATCGACGCGCATGCCGGGCCTGGCTTGGAATCCGATGCCCCGACCGGTGAGGATCACCTCGCCGTCGCGCCCCTGGGCCAACACCACGTTGTTGTTGAACACGCGCAGGATTTTCATGGAGTTCCTTTCGTCGGCCACACTTTAGCGCCGCACGTCGATCACCGGCTCGCCGGCCCGCACGTCGATGCCCACGCGTGGCACGACGGCGGCGAATTTCGCGGTGTTGATCACCGTCATCATAACGGTGGTGGCATGCCCGGCCGCGCGGATCCGGTCGCCATCGACCGTGACGAGCAGGTCGCCGGCGTGGACGCGCTGTTTTTTGACCACGGCCACGACGAATCCCTCCCCGCCCATCCGCACGGTGTCAAGGCCGACATGCACCAGCACCTCGACGCCGTCATCCGTTTTGATGCCGAACACATGACCGGTCGCGGCCACGGTGGTGAGCACGCCGTCGACCGGCGCCACCACGTGCGGGTCGGTGGGTTCCACCCCCACGCCTTCGCCGAGCGCCCGGGATGCGAACACCTTGTCGCCGGCGTCGTCGAGGGCGATCACATGGCCCGCGACCGGCGCGAGCACGGACTCGGTCGACTGCGGGCCGGCGGCGGCCGCCTCGCCTGAGGCTCCCGCCTCGCACGAGACTCCCGCACCATCTAAGTCTTCCGCCTCGCCTAAAACTCCCGCCCCACCATAGGGATGGAATATCGACGCAAGCGCCGTCAGGGAGCCGTCACGCGACGGAGTCGCCCGCTCCCCGTCGACATCGCGTCTCCCACCCGTCTCCGGCTCGCGATAGTCGAGCATGACAATCAGCACCATGGGCAGAACGAACGCCACCGCAATGGATACGCCGTACACCCACATGCGCTGGAACGCCGGAATGGTCAGCAGCGAGGTGAAGGCGAACGCCGTGGTGGTGACCCCGGGCACGGATCCACCGGAGACGGCGGAAGGGAACAGCCATCCCAGCACGGCGATGGTGACGCCGCCCACGGCGCAGCCGGCGAGCATACGCGGGTAGATGCGCCTGTACCGCAGATGGATGCCGTACAGGCTTGGTTCGGACACGCCGCCGAGCAGTCCGGCCGCAAGCGCGCTCACGCATGTCTGGCGCATCTGCGTGTCGTGTTCGCGCAACGCAAGCACCAGAACGCCGGCGGTGGCGCCGAAGCAGGCGAAATTCCACACGCCCATCGGCCCTTGGATGAAGTCGTAGCCCAGCGATTGGATGTTCATCAGTATCAGGGCGTTCACGGGCCAATGCAGGCCAAGCGGCACCAGGAACGGGTACAGCATCGGCACCAGCAGCGCGAAGACGAACGGCGCGTGGCCGTTCAGCCAGGCGAACGCCACGCCCAGACCGTTGCCGATCCATACGCCCAAGGGGCCGATGACGAACGCCGTCAGCGCGCCCACGACGATCAGCGAGAGAAACGGCACGAACACCAGCCGCATCGAGGGCGGCACCACGCGCCGCAGACCGCGGTAGACCAGTCCCAGCACGGCGGCCATCATCAGCGGCACGCACACATTGCCGGAGTAGTCGTTCAGCTGCATGGGCAGTCCGAACACGCTCACGGAGCAGGACGCGGTGCCCAACGCCGAGTTGTCCACACAGGTCACGGCATCGCCCCAGCGCGAGGAGTCGGCGAGCGACGCGAACTGCGGGGTCATCAACGCCGCCATGATCGCACCGCCCACCCATGGGTCCACGGCGAGTTTTCTGGCGGCGTTGTAGGCCACCATAATCGGCATGAAGTAGAACACGCCCTCCCACAGCGCCTTGACGAACATCAGTCCCGCGCTCGCCTCGTCATCCGCGACAAGTCCCAGCGAGATCAGCAGGTTGACGGCGGCGATGAGGATCGAGGCCGCCAGCAGCACGCCCAGAATCGGACGGAACGAGTCGGCCAGATAGTCGAAAAAGGCGTCCAGCCAGGCGATGTTCACACGCGTCGCCGACTTGGACTCCGG
The DNA here is from genome assembly GCF_014898155.1 of Bifidobacterium eulemuris. Lineage (NCBI taxonomy): Bacteria > Bacillati > Actinomycetota > Actinomycetes > Bifidobacteriales > Bifidobacteriaceae > Bifidobacterium > Bifidobacterium eulemuris. The sequence goes on from NZ_CP062938.1 coordinate 1,109,206, forward strand.
AGAGGAACCGCCCGCCCCGGCATCCGTCTTGCCGCGTCGGGCGGCGTGCGTGGCGTCCGCGATGGCGTCGGCGGCGTCGTGGGCGCGCACGCCGCGCATATCCGGCAATGCCAGACAGGCCTCGTACAGAGCCTCCACGCCGCCGCCGACCACCACCTGGCAACGGTTGCCGCTTTGGGGAAGGGCGACCAGCACCTGCTTGATGGACTCAAGCCCGGCCAGGTCGACTTTGCCGCCGTCATTGAGTTCGAAACGCAGCCGCATGGCGCAGTGCGACAGTCCGCGCACATTCGCCCCGCCGCCCACGGCTGCGATGATGGCGGCGGCGACCTCGCCGTTTGCGGACATCCGCGCTCCTTCCCTTGGGTTGGTTCCATAGTGTCCGACGAACACCGCCCGCGCAAGCCCAGGCGTGGTATCCGATCGGACCCGCGTCACTTCGACGCGCCGCGCCCCACCAATTCCGCCTCGATCTGCTCCAGCGACTTGCCTTTGGTCTCGGGGACGAACCTGAGCACGAACGGGATGGACAGCACCGCGAACACCGCGAAGATCGCGAACGGACCGCCCACGTTGTTGCCGAACGCGGCCAGCAGCATCAGGAAGAACTGGGATACGACGAAGTTTCCGATCCAGTTGGCCGCCGAACCGATCGACGTGCCGATGCCGCGCACCGACAGCGGGAAGATCTCGCCGATCATCACCCAGGCCAGCGGACCCCACGAGACGGCGAAGCCGAGGATATACACGGCGATCAGCACCATGGTGGGCACGGCGGCATTGCTCACGTCGCCAAGGAAGTTCAGCAGCGCGAGCGCGACCAGCGAGACGGCCATCACCACGGAACCGAACACCAGCACGGTTTTGCGGTTGAAACGGTCCATGAACAGCGTGGCGACGATGGTGGAGAGGAAGTTGACCACGCCGATGCCGACGGACACCCAGATCGCCTGGCTTTCGGGGAATCCGAAGCCCTTGATGAACACCTGCGGCAGGAAGTAGATCACCGAGTTGATACCCACAAGCTGCTGGAACAGCATGATGCCGACGGCCGCGATGATGGCCGGACGCGCGGTGGTGAACAGCTCCTTGACGCCGCCCTGGCGCTGCGCGCGCTCGGATGAGGCGACGCGCTCGATCTCGTCGAGTTCGGCCGTGACTTCGGCGGCGTCCATATCCTTGCGGATCAGCTGCAGCACCTTGAACGCGTTGCGCATATCGCCCTGCTTGACCAGATAGCGCGGCGATTCGGGCAGCAGCAGGCCGCCGAGGAGCAGCAGCGCGGACGGGATCAGCGCGGAGGCCAGCATCCACCGCCAGTCGTCCCAACCCAGCAGATCGCGGTCGAGGAATCCGAGATTGGACAGGTACGCCAGCAGAATGCCGAGTGTCACCATAAGCTGGAACAGCGTGGACAGTGAGCCGCGGCGCTCCTTGGGCGCCAGTTCCGCCAGATAGGCCGGGGTGAGCGCGGAGGCGGCGCCGACGGCGAGGCCGAGCAGGATGCGGGCCGCGACCATCCACACGAAGCCCGTGGCGGTGGCGGATAACGCGGACCCCACCAGGAAGAGCAGGGATGACACGATCAGCAGCTTCTTGCGCCCGTATTTATCGGACAGGCCGCCGATGGTGAGTGCGCCGATCATCGAACCGATCAGCACCGACGAGGTGATGAATCCGGTCTGCGCGGCGTTGAGCTGGAAGTCGCTTTCGATCAACGGCGACGCGCCGGAGATGATGCCCGTGTCGAAGCCGAACAGCATGCCGCCAAGCGCGCCGAAGAGGAAGATGAACGTGTTGTTCAGGGGGAATCGCACCGGTACTCCTTTGTCTCGTGTGGCCGCCGGGCACCCGTTGTGCCAGGCGTCGGGATTCTCGTCTTCGTTCGTTTCCTGACGCCGGGCCGCTGGGCGACGCCCTTCCCCGAACAACAAAAAAGACCTGAGACATGGCTTTCGCCAGGTCTCAGGTCTTGCCTCGTTGTCGAGTAGCAACCCTGCTAATCAAGTAACTAGCGGATAGTGTAAGCGATGCCGGACTTAAGACACGCCGATATGCGGCGGCAAATATCCGTCAAAGGTGCGCGCATGCGCATACGAGGCGCGCGGGCGGCGCATCGCGGCCGTCTGTCCCCTCCCGCACCTCCCGATCATACGTTCAGGCTTCGTGCAGAATTGGAGGAATTCGACGCGCCTCGCATGGCCGGACGTCCCGCACGGGCAAGAATGGACAGCATGCCTTCCGCACTGCACATCACACTCGTCGTCATCGCCGTCTGCATCGTCATCGCCGCCGTCGGCGTCGTCGGCGTGCGGCTGCACCGCAAGCGCGCCCTCGCGGCCTCCCTGGACAAGCGCCGCGACGACGAGGTGCACTACGCGTTCATCATCAACCCGTCGAAGCCCCAGGCCGAGGCCCGCCGCGAGCATATCGAACGGTTCTGCCAGGCGAAGGGTCTGACGCAGGTGCAGTTCATCGAAACGCAGCTCGACAAGGACGGCCGCGCCTGCGCGTTGGAGGCGCTGGACAACGGCGCCGACGTGGTGGTGGCCGTCGGCGGGGACGGCACCGTGCGCACGGTGGCGAGCGCCGTTTCGGGCACCGGGCACGCGCTGGGCATCGTGCCGATCGGCACGGGCAATCTCTTCGCCCGCAATATGGGCATTCCGATCGACGACATCGACGCGGCCCTCACCGTGGCCACCTCGCATGGCTCGCGTCTGGTGGATATGGGACGCGCCATGATCCTGGACCGTCCCGACGAGGACCACGGCCACGCCTTCCTCATCATCGCGGGACTGGGTTTCGACGCCGCGATGATCGACGACACCGATCCGGAGCTGAAGAAGAACATCAGCTGGCTCGCCTACTTCGTGGGCGGCGTGAAGAACCTGTTCGCGCCGAAATACCGCGGCAGCGTGACCATCACCCGCGCCGACGGCTCCAGCCATACGACGCGCGAGCTCACCTTCCGCACCCTGATGGCGGGCAACTGCGGGCAGATCCCCGTCTTCTCGCTGATGCCGAACGCCTCCTTCGACGACGGCCTGCTGGATTTCGAACTCATCGACACCACGGGCGGCATCCTCGGATGGGCGAATCTGTTCGGCGACGTGCTGCACCAGACGCTCACCGGCCGTGCCGAACAGAATCCACTGTCGACCAACTCCACGGTCGACCAGATCCAGGGCATAAGCGCCGAGGTCGTGTTGGAGAAGCCGGCGCTGGCTCAGGTGGACGGCGATATGCTCGGCGAGACCGCGCATATCCGATTCTCCGTGGAACATCAGGCGCTGATCGTGCGCGTGCCCGAATCCACCGCGACGGCGGATAAAACCGCGCAGAACGCGCAGGCGAACGCCACCGCCTCGTTCGCGGAGATGACCGGCACGATCAGACCCATCCAGGACTAGTCCGGGACCAATCCGGGACCAGGCCTGGTTGAACCGGAGACGGGCAGAGACGGCGGACGCGACACTGCGCGAGCACACGGGCTTCCAACCGCGCATTCTCGCGTACAATCGTTGGGTATGGTAGCAAACAATGCGGGCATGCCCGCCACCCCAGCAGATCTGATCAATGTCGACGAGGTCATTGGCAAGTACTACGACGTCGTCCCCGACCCCGCGGTTCCCGAGCAGCGTGTCATCTTCGGCACCTCCGGCCATCGCGGATCGTCCCTGAAGACCTCGTTCAACGAGGCCCATATCGTCGCCATCACCCAGGCCATCGCGGAATACCGCAAGGCCGCGGGCGTGACCGGCCCGCTGTACATCGGCCGCGACACGCACGCGCTGAGCGAGCCGGCCGAGAAAACCGCCATCGAGGTGCTGGTCGCCAACGGCGTGCATGTGCGCGTCGACTCCCGCGGCGACTTCGTGCCCACGCCGGTCGTCTCCCAGGCGATTCTGACCCACAACCGCGCCGCCGACGGCACCCAGCGCTTCGAAGGCGAAGGCCTGGCCGACGGCATCGTGGTCACCCCGAGCCACAATCCGCCCACCGACGGCGGCTTCAAGTACGATCCGGTCACCGGCGGTCCGGCTCCTTCCGAGGTGACGAACGCCATCGCCGCGCGCGCCAACGAACTGCTCGGCGACTACAAGTCCATCAAGCGCGTGCCCTACGAGCAGGCCATCAAGTCCGAGTTCGTGGAGGGCTTCGACTTCCGCGACCACTATGTGTCCGATCTGGCCAATGTGATCGACTTCGACCTGATCCGCTCCTCCGGCGTGCGTCTGGGCATCGACCCGCTCGGCGGCGCTTCGGTGAACTACTGGCCGCTGATGAACGAGAAGTACGGCACCGACATCGGCGTGGTGCGCCCCGAAGTCGATCCGACCTGGCGTTTCATGACCCTCGACCACGACGGCAAGATCCGCATGGATCCGAGCTCGCCGCATGCGATGAAGGGTCTGGTGGACCAGCTCAACGCCGGCGCGTGGGACAAGTACGATCTGGTGGGCGGCACCGATCCGGACGCCGACCGCCACGGTATCGTGTGCCCGAACTGGGGCGTGATGAACCCGAACCACTACATCGCCGTGTGCGTGGAGTATCTGTTCGGCGGCGCGCGTCCCGACTGGCCGGCCGGCGCGGGCATCGGCAAGACGCTGGTGAGCTCCTCGCTGATCGACCGTGTGGCCGCCTCCATCGGCGCCAAGCTGATCGAGGTGCCGGTGGGCTTCAAGTGGTTCGTCGACCCGCTGTTCAAGGGCGAGGTGGCCTTCGGTGGCGAGGAGAGCTCCGGTATGAGCTTCCTGCGCAAGGACGGCCGCGTGTGGACCACCGACAAGGACGGTCTGATCCCCGACCTGCTCGCCGCCGAGATCACCGCCAAGACGGGCAAGAACCCGGCCCAGCTGCATGTCGAGCAGGTGGAGCGCTTCGGCGAAAGCTGGTACAAGCGCGTCGACACCCCCACCACGCTGGAGCAGAAGCAGAAGTTCGCCGCCCTCTCCGGCGAGGATGTGACCGCCGCCACGCTGGCCGGCGAGGACATCACCGCCAAGCTCACCGAGGCGCCGGGCAACGGCGCGAAGATCGGCGGACTGAAGGTCACCACCGAGAACAACTGGTTCGCGGCGCGCCCCTCCGGCACCGAGAACATCTACAAGGTGTACGCCGAATCCTTCGTCTCCCCCGAGGCGCTGGACAAGGTGCTCGACGAGGCCACGGTCGTCGTCGACAAGGCCTTGGGCGTCTGACGCGCGGCTGACGCGACACGCGACGCACGATAAGACAAGGGGCGGATGGCTTGGAAATCCAAGTCATCCGCCCCTCGCCGTTGAACCATAATAACCAGCAAAGAGTAGTGGAACCCGTCAGGGATTGAGGCGGAACACCTCGCGCGGCTGCGTTTGGATCATGCCGCGCATCACCTCGTATCCCTCGTCCAAAGACAGACGGTGGTCGGCCACCAGGGAAGCCACATAACGCGCCGTGACACGGCGGTTGGTGTCATGCCGTGAGGGAATCGAGCACAGCGCGCGCGTGTCGTCGATGAAGCCGGACAGTTTGCCGAAACCGCAGATCGGCACCGTGTCTTCGAAGTAGCGCAGCATCGCCTCCGGCTGGTCGAGGAACCACCACGGCGCGCCCACGAACACGGACGGATAGTAGCCGGCCAGCGGCGCCAGCGAGCGCGAGAACACCGTCTCATCCATGGTGAACAGCACCAGACGGAACGTGGGATCGTTGCCGTAGGCGTTCAGGATGGGCTTGAGCGCGCGGGTGAACTCCGACCGGGCGGGGATGTCCGCGCCGATGTCGCGCCCGTAGGTCTCCAGGCCGTATTGGTCGTAGCTGCGGTGCACGGCGGGGTGCAGCGTCATGATCAGCCCGTCCTCCTGGGCCAGCCGCGCCTGGTCGTTGAACAGGTGCGCGCGCAGACGGGCGGCGTCGGCCGCCGTGATGCTCCCCGCATACGCGAGGGCGAACAGGCGGGAGGCCTCGTCGTCGACGAGACGCTCGCAAGACACATCCATATGCGAATGGTCGGAAAGCACCGCGCCATGCTCCTTGAAGAAGCGGCGGCGACGGCGCATCGCCTCATGGAAGCCCTCGTAGCCGGAGGCGTCCACGCCGGCGGCTTGCCCGAGCGCGTCGACCAGCGAGGCCCATTCGGGCGCGGCCGGCTCCAGATAGCGGTCGGGGCGGAAGGCCGGGGCGAGCAGGGCGTCGAAGTCGGGATCGGCGATCACCTGGTCGTGCAGATGCAGGTCGTCCACGGGATCGTCCGTGGTGGAGATGGATTCGATGTTGAAGCGGCGCACCAACGCTCTGGTGGAGAATTCCGGCGAGGCGAGCATCTCGTTGATCTGGTCGTAGATGCGGCCGGCGCTGTCCGGGCCGAAAGGCTCGGTGATGGAGAACACGCGCTCCAGCGAGTCCTCGAACCAGTAGCGCATCGGCGTGCCGGCGTAGTGCCGCCAGCAGCGTCCGAAGGTCAGGAAGGCCTCGCGGGCCTGGTTGTCGCTGAAGTCGCACTGGTTCACGCCCAGATCGGCGAGTTCCACGCCATGCGCGTGCATCAGACGCGTGACGTAATGGTCCGGGGTGATGAACAGTTCGGTCGGGTTGTTGAAGTGATGGTCCGTGGCGAACCATTCGACGGGGACATGCCCGTGGGGTGAGATGATCGGCATATCCTTCACCGAGTCGTACAGGTCGCGCGCGATGCGCCGCTGCGTCGGCTCGGCTGGGAACAGGCGGTCGGGGTTCAGGGTCTGCATGATGGGTCCTCTTCGACTCGTTCGGATGGGTGGGCGAGCCACCGGTGGTGAGGTGGTCGGGTCGGCCGTCGACGGCACGATCGGCGGCCGGCCCGACGCACGTCGGGAATCAGTTGGTTTTGCTCGCGATGATGGGGTCGACCAGCGCGCGGCTGTCGCGGCAGGCTTGGGCGACCGCCTCCCAGTCGCCGGCGGCCTGCGCGGCCGCTGGCACGGGGAACGAGCCGCCGATGGCGAACACGTTCTTCAACGCGATGTATTCCTGCGCGTTCTTCAGGCTCACGCCGCCGGTGGGCAGGAAGCTCATCTCGGCGAAGGGGCCGGCGAGGGCTTTAAGCGTTTTCACGCCGCCATAGGCTTCGGCGGGGAAGAACTTCGCGTGGCGCAGGCCGCGATCGTAGGCCTTCTCCACATCTGAGGGCACGGCGGTGCCGGGAAGGATCAGCACGTCGTGCTCCAGCGCCCAGTCGACCACGGGCTCGTCGAAGCTGGGCGTCACCAATCCCACGCAGCCGGCATCGACCGCGGCCTTCGCCTGGTCCACGGTGTGCACGGTGCCGGCGACCAGCGTCACGCCGGGCACGTGGTCGCGGATGCGCTTCATGCCTTCGATGGCGCATTCCGAACGGAAGGTGACCTCGGCCACCGGCACGCCGCCGCGCTCCAAGGCCTCGGCCAGCGGAACGGCCTCGTCCACGGTGTTCAGGGTCACCAGCGGGACGATGCCCAGCCTCTCCAGTTGAGCGATGATTTCGGTGTTGTCTGTTGTGCTCATCGGTGTTCTTTCCTTCCCCGTCTGGGGACTGTTATGAGGATTGTCGTGAGATGGGATTGTCGTATGGATGGTTATGCGCTTGCCGTGCGGTTGTCGGCATCGGCCGGCCGTCGCCCGATCCGCGAGGGCCGGCCTACAGGGCGACCCGCGTGTGGGAGGCGGTGAATTCGGCGAGTTCCTGCGGGGTCGGCAGCCCTTCGTTGTCCGAAACATGCTGCGTTTGGATGGCACCCAACGCGCAGCCGCGCTCCACGGCGGCCTCGACGGTCAGCCCTTCGAGCAGGCCGGACAGCACGCCGGCCGCGAAGCCGTCGCCGCAGCCGACGGTGTCGACCACATGGTCGACCACGAAGCCCGGCACGTACGCGCTCCGCTTGCCGTCGCTGACATAGGCGCCGCGCGGGCCGTCCTTGACGACCACGACGCGCGATCCGTTGTCGAGGAAGGCTTGGGCGATATCCTCCACGCGTTCCACGCCGAACAGTTCGACGCCTTCGCCGATGCCGGGCAGCACGAGGTCGGCGTGCGAGGCGAGGGAGCGCAGGGTGGAGCGCATCGTTTCGGCGTCACGCCACAGGACGGGGCGCAGGTTCGGGTCGAAGGAGATGAACATGTGGTTCGCGCGGGCCGCGCACAGCAGTTCCTTGCTCGCCGCCAGGCAGGATTCCGACAGCGGCGGCAGGATGCCGGTCAGATGCAGCACGCTCACGCCGCTCAGATCCAGGGCGCGCACATCGCCGGCGCCGATGGTCGAGGCCGCGGAGTTTTTGCGGAAATAGTAGGTTTTCGGATCTCCCACGCTTTCCTTCGTCTTCATCATGAAGCCGGTGTGGCGTTCGCGGTTCAGCTCGACCAGCGAGGTGTCCAACTGGTTGGCCTCCATGAACAGGCGGATGCGTTCGCCCAGCGGATCGTCGCCGATTTTGGTCATATACAGCGGATCCTGCCCCAAGCGTCGCAAACCGATCGCCACGTTCAGCTCGGCACCGGCCACGGAAGCGCCGAACGCGCCCACCTGGCTGCACGGGCCCTCCTCGCCGGCGGTGAACAATCCCATCGCCTCGCCGACGAGCAGCACCTTGCCCGGACGGATGTCGTTCACCAGCCAGCTCATCGTTCGTCTCCGTAGGTGAAGGAATCCCACACGCCGAGCAGGTACTGGATGCCCAGCGCACGGTCGTACAGGCCGTATCCGGGGCGGGGGCGTCCCTCTTCGGTGTTCTCGCTCCACAGGTGGCGGCCGTGGTCGGGGCGGATGTAGCCCTCATAGCCGGCTTCGGCGTAGGCCTTCATAATGCCCACGGTGTCCACGTCGCCCTCCGAGGCGCGGTGGCCGACCTCGCTGAACGAGCCCGCCGCGTCGAGGAATTTGATGTTGCGCACATGCGAGAAGTGGATGCGGTCCATGAAGGTTTTCACGGCGTCGACCGGATCGTTGCCGCGGCGCGAGGAGAAGGATCCCAGGCACAGGCACAGGCCGTTGTAGGGGCTGGGGTTCAGGTCGAGCACGCGCTGGATGCCTTCCTTGGAGCTGACCACGCGGGGCCAGCCGAACAGGTCGAAGGCCGGATCGTCGGGATGCACGGCGAGCTTGACGTCGTACTTCTCGCAGGTGGGGATCACCGCGTCGAGGAAGACCTTGTAGTTCTCGTAGTACGCGTCATGGGTCATGCCCTGGTACGCCTCGATGAATTCGGGCAGGTGGACGAGACGTTCGGGCTCCCAGCCGGGCATGGTCAGGTCGCCGGCGCCGTTCAGCGTCTCGTCGACCAGAGCCTGCGGATCGGTGAGCTGGGCCACCACGTTCGCGTCGTAGTACAGGGCGGTGGAGCCGTCCGGGCAGGGGTGGAACATCTCCGTGCGCAGCCAGTCGAACACGGGCATGAAGTTGTAGGTCACGACCTTCACACCGGCGCGGCCGAGGTTCTCGATCGTCTTGATGTAGTTGTCGAGCGCCTCGTCGCGGCTCATGCCCAGCAGGGTGGTGCCGGTTTTGATGGACTCGTGCACGTTGACGGATTCGACCACGTCCGCGTTGAAGGTTTTGGTCACGCCGGCCTTGCGTTCGTCCTCGGACAGGCCGGTGATCAGCGCCATCTCGCGCTCGATCTCCTCCGGCGTCCACAATTCGCCGGCCTGCTTGTGGTGCAGGGACCATACGATGGTCTCCACGCCCGGAATCTGGCGGATATCGTTCAGCGAGACGGTGTCGTTGCCCTCGCCGTACCAGCGGAATGACATATGCATGGGTGGGTTCCTTTCTGTTGGAAGTCGGGTCCGGGGCTCTTAGAGTCCCAATGCTTCGTTGACGACGGTGTGGACGGTGCCGGTGCCGGCCGCGAACCGGACCAGATAGTCCGTGATCGCGTCGGCCAGAGCGGTTTCGGTCAGATCGGCGCCGAATAGGCTCGCGTCCGCGAGGATGGGGGCGATCGCCTCGGCGACCTGAGCCTGGCTGTGCCGCCCGCCCACGCTCAGCCCGGCCAAGTCGCGCTGCAGTTCGCCCAGACGCGGGTCGGGACTGATCGTCACCGGGGTGCCGTCGTCGCGCGTGCCCTGGCCGTCGGCACCGATGAGCAGGCGCAGCCAGCCGGCGATGGCCAGCGGAATCGCGACCAGATCGGCCACGTCGCGTTCGGAATCGGCGAGGTATTTTTTGATGGTCTCGCCGTAGCGGACCGGGATCTTCTGCGAGGTGTCGGTGCTGATGCGCGCCGGGGTGTCGGGGATGTTCGGATTCGGGATGCGCACCTCGACCACTTGGCGCAGGAACTCACGCGGCGAGAAAATGCCCGGATCGGCCACCACCGGCAGTCCCTCGTCATAGCCGAGACGCTCCGCCAGGGCTTTGAGCGAGGGGTCGGCGATCGCCTGGGACATGGACTCATAGCCCAGCAGCATGCCGAAGGTCGCCACCGCGGTATGCAGGGGGTTCAGGCAGGTGGTCACCTTCATCTCGTCGGCCAGGTTCACCGTGTCGCGGTCGGCCACGTACACGCCCGCCTTCTCCAGCGCGGGGCGTCCGTTCGGGAACGCGTCCTCCACAACCAGATACCAGGTCTCCTCCGCGTTGGCGAAGGGCGCGATATTCGTGCCGCGTTCGCCGCGGATCAGCTGCGTGTCCTCGAAGCCGCGCTCCTGAAGCATCGCGGCCACCGACGCGGCCGGATTGGGGGTGATGCGGTCGATCATGGACAGCGGGAAGCTCACCTTGGTGGGGTCGGCCAGCCAGTCGACGAAGTCCTGGCCGACGAATCCGCGCTCGCGCCACAGCTCGGCGAAGCGGCGGATGGCGGCGGCGAAACGGTCGCCGTTCTGCGAGAAGTTGTCCGTGCTCACCATCGCGATCGGCGTGCCGCCCGCGTTGAATCGGGCGAACAGCAGCGCGGTCATCGCGCCCATCGCGCTCACCGCCGAATCGGGACCGTTCTCGACCTCCGGCGCGATCCACGGCAGGGGGGCACCGTCCGCGCCTTCGACGGCATAGCCCTTCTCCGTGATGGTGACGGTGACGAACTGCAGTTCGGGATGCGTGAACACCCGCTCCAGGGCCTGCCATTGCTCGTCATGCGCGCGCACGCCGAAGGATCCGGCCACCGAGGCGATCACCGTGGATTCCACGGAGCCGTCGGCCTTCAGCACCACCTGCAGGCAGCGGTCGGCGAAGGGGCGATACGCCTTGTCGATGATGTCGGGATCGAAGGTTTCGGCCGCGAGCACGCCGGATTCGCGCTCCCCCGCCTCGATCAGCGCCTGGGCGATCGGCGCGTGCACCGCGCGGAACAGGTTGCCCGCGCCGAAATGCAGCCAGTAGGGGTGGGAGGCGGTCGTCTCGCGCATGGCGTCGACATCGAAGGAGGGAACCGTGATTCCGGCCCGCTGCCATTGATCCGCGTGAAGCTTGAAATCATCGTTGAGATGCACCATTGGATCCTTCTTTCAAGAACGTGTGATGCCTTTTATTATGTGGGTGCCGCGATGGCCGGCGTGTGGTTTTGCCATGGTTTTCCTTGCGCCCGCACCGGTGTAGGCTAGGCGGTATGAGCGAGCCCGACACCGAGAACCGAGCCACCATCCGCGACGTGGCCCAAGCCGCCGGCGTTTCCATATCCACGGTGTCCAGAGCCTTCGCACGTCCCGGCAGAGTGAGCGCGAGCACAGCCAAACGCGTGTTCGCCGCGGCCGACGCGCTGGGATACCGCGCGCGGGCCGTCGACACCCCCACCCCCGCCGACGACAGGCGGCTGCACGGCATTCTGGCGATCAGCGTGGCGGATATCGCCAATCCGGTGTTCGCCGACTATGTGAAAAGCGCCCAGCATCAATGCATGAGCAAAGGATTCGGGCTGATGGTCATCGACGCGGAGGAGACCGGCGCCATCGAACGCAACGCGCTGCGATTGGCCCACGCGCATGTGGACGGTTTCATCCTCGCATCCTCCCGCGCTTCGGACGTCACGATCCGCAAAATCGCCGAGATCAAGCCCGCGGTGACCATCAACCGCCCGGTGCGCGGATTGCAGTCCATCAGCGGGGACCCCGCGCCCGGTCTGGAAGCCGCGATCGGACGGCTGGTCGATCTGGGGCATGATTCGCTGACGTATCTTTCCGGCCCGGAGGCCTCATGGCAGGACGGCATGCGCTGGCGGACGATCAGCGCGTCGTGCGCGCGACATCGCATCACGCTCAGACGCGTGCCCGGCACGGCTCCCACCTACGCCGGCGGATATGGCATCGCGCCTACGTTCCTCGACAATCCGACCACCGCCGTCATCGCCTACAACGACATCGCCGCCATCGGCTTCATGGCCGCCTTGCGGGCACGGGGGTACAGCGTGCCCGGCGACGTTTCGGTGATCGGCGTCGACGATCTGCCCGTAAGCATGCTGGTCGAACCGCGCCTCAGCTCCGTGCGGCTTCCCCGCAGGCAGCTGGGGCGGCAGGCCGTGGACGCGCTGATCGGACGGCTGCACCACACCGAGTCCCATCCGAATTTCGAACCGGTGATGCTGCCCTCCTCATTCGTCGAACGTGCCAGCATCGGACCGGCGCATCCGTAACGGCGATTCCCCGGAACGCGCTCCATCCGATTTCGCACCCCGCCCGTAGTCTGGAGCGCATGACTATCACGGTTTCCACAGACGGATCGGCGCTTGCGAATCCCAACGGCCCGATGGGATGGGCGTGGGCCGACCACACTCCACACGCCGGCGGCACGCCCGGGCACGAGCATCCGGGCGATTGCGACGCGGGCGGTGCCACCAACGGCACGAACCAGATCGGCGAATTGTGCGCGGTGCTGGAGGCGCTGCGCGCGCATCCGGGTTCGGAGCCTCTGGTGATCGAAACGGATTCGCAGTACGCGATCAACTGCTCGACCACTTGGGTCAAAGGCTGGAAGAAGAACGGTTGGAAGAACTCGCAGAAGAAGCCGGTGAAGAACGCGGCGATCATCAAGGCCATCGACGAGGAGATCGGCGCGCGCGAGGGATCGGTGCGCTTCGTGTGGGTGAAGGGGCACACGGGCAACGCCGGCAATGAGAAGGTCGACGAATTGGCGCGCACTTTCGCCGAGGACTGCCGTTCCGGCGTGCGCGACGGCTATCTGCCGCGCGAGGGATGGCAGTCGCTGATCGCCTCGGAATACTCCAAAGGCTTGGATGTCCCCTCCGACGCGCGGATGCTGCTCGACGGCGCGATCACGCACGAGGACTATCATCTGGGCCGCGGAGGCGACTCCCCGAGCGAAAGCGATTCCTCGAACGGCGGCGAATCCGCCGAACGCCATCCCCGCGCAATCCTCGAGCCGGAGCCCGAAGGCGTGCCGGATCTGCCGGATTACGGACGGTCGAAGGGGGACGAGGACGACACGGAGAACGACGAGTCCGAGGAACTCGCCACGGCAGAGGAGCCCGCCACGGCAGAGGCACCGACAGGCCCACGGTTCCTGCCGACCGGACTGACGGTGTCGGGCGCCCTCCGCTTCTCACCCGCGCCCAAAACCAGCCCCTTCTTCACCGGCCGGCCGCTGCCGGTGCGCGGCGTGATCGAAATCGAAGGACTGGTGGACGGCGACGGCAATCTCGTCATCACCAACGCGCCTTTCCTGCGCGAGAATCCGGGCGGAGCGGCGTAAGTCGCAAGACAGGGAGGCATGAATCGCGAGCCATGTGTGCGTGCGCAAACGCACGCTTCCGCACGCGACGGACACGACGTCGCCCCACCGCGCAATCGCGTTGGGATACGCGTTAGGATAGGAGAGGTCTCCAACCATTGGCAATACGCGTTCCTTCGGGAACAGAACAAGGAGAGAACCCATGGATAAGGCGCAACAGGACGCTTTGAAGAAGGCGGCAGGCATCGAAGCCGCCAAGCTGATCGAAGACGGCATGGTCGCGGGCCTCGGAACCGGCTCGACCGTCCGCTTCCTCGTCGACGAGCTCGGCCGTCGCGTGCAGGAGGAGGGACTGAAGTTCACCGGCGTGACCACCTCCCGCCGCACGCAGGAGCAGGCCGAAAGCTACGGCATCACCATCGTGGACGTCGACGAGGTGGACCATATCGACGTGACTATCGACGGCGCGGACGAGGTGGACAAGAACTTCGACGGCATCAAAGGCGGCGGCGCCGCCCTGCTGTGGGAGAAAATCGTGGCGACCAACTCCGACCGGATCGTGTGGATCGTGGACGAGTCCAAGGTGGTCGACACCATCGGCAAGTTCCCGCTGCCGGTTGAGGTGATCCCCTTCGGCGCGGGCCAGGTCGTCAAGAAGTTCGAGGCGCGCGGATACAAGCCCGTGCTGCGCCTTGACGCCGAAGGCCAGCCGGTGCGCACCGACGAGAACAACTACGTGGTGGATCTGCATTTGGAGAGGATCGAGCATCCGCAGGCGCTGGCCGAGGATCTCATCACCACTGTGGGCGTGGTGGAGCACGGCCTGTTCCTCAACATGGTCGACACGGTGATCGTGGGCGACCCGAACGGCCCGCGCGTAATGACCAATTCCAACAAGTGATTGTTGGCCCTCGGCGCACCGAGGGCATCCGTCATTCCGAGCAACACCTCGTGATTCCGAGCGATGCTCTCTCGTCATTCCGAGCGCAGTCGAGGAATCTCCGCCCTGGCGGCAACGAGATTCCTCGACTCCGCTTACGCTCCGCTCGGAATGACGAGGTGGAGTCACGCTCCGCTCACAATGACGGAGAGCGTATAGCAAAACCCCGGCCAGTTTCGCTGACCGGGGTTTCTTCATGCCTTGATTGCAGGTAAGACTACTTGCGCTGGTGGCGGGTCTTACGCAGCAGTTTGCGGTGCTTCTTCTTGCTCATCCGCTTGCGGCGCTTCTTGATGACGGAACCCATCTGAAGCCTCCATTCCGATTAATCGTGAAAGTTGCAACTTGCCCAATAGTACACGCATTGGGCGACTGACGACACCATGCCACCCGTTCTGCGGGTCGCACCCCACGTCATGCGCTGTTTTCCAAGGGTTCCCGAGGGTTTACAGCGGGAACTCCACGCACACGTTCATCCTTGCGTTTCCGCCCGGCAGCCGGTGTCGGCTTGGGTTTACAGCGGGAACTCCTGGTAGAAGCGCATCACGGCGTCCTTGGATCCGGTGACCTGGAACACCACGGTGTCGTTCTGCCATAGGGCCACGGCCTTGGTCTCATCCGACGCGTCGGTTTTCACCACATAGCTACCGGTGGTGTCGCCGGAGACCTTCACATTGCCGGAGGCCAGCTCCTCGCCGGTCAGCGTGGCGGCGAGAGCGTCGTACTGCGTCTTCGCGGAATCGGCGGACGACCACTGAGCGGTGATCATCGTCAGATCCTGGGAGTCTTCGGACACCGCATAGGTCACGGTGTATTCCTCCAGCGGCGAGGCCGAGCTCCAGTTCGTGGAGGCCTCGGCGTTGACGCGCGCGTAGTTGAGCACACTGTCGGGCATCGCCTTGAGCAGTTCGGTGGCGTCTTCGGGAAGCGCGACCGCGTCGATGCTGGGCGTGGTGGGCTCCTCCGTCTGCTGTTCGGACTGCGCCGGCTCGTCGGCGCTTTTGATCGCCCAACCGGGCCAGACGAAGGCGGACAGCACCGCCAGAATAATCACAAGCGCGGCGGCGACCACCACGGCGATAAGTTTGCCATGCGAAGAGGATGTCTGTTGAGTATTCGGCATGCCCCGATTCTCTCACACCAACCCGACGCCTCACGCCCCTCCGGCTTCCGGGCGTTCCGAGATGCCTCGACTCCGCTCGGCATGACGAAAAAGGGACCGACCACCGCTCTCGTCATCCCATGGAGATGCTTCGACTTCGTTGCACTCCGCTCAGCATGACGAAAAGGAACCGACCGCCTCGCTCGCCATCCCGCCCCCCCTCTCGTCATCACGACCGCCTCTCCGTCATCCCGAGCGAAGTCGAGGGATCTCACCCGCCCCACATCTTGTCGGCGAACACCGATAGCGTCGGCATCATGGCTAAGTCGTCCGTGCAATATGTGTGTTCCGAATGCGGCTGGAATGGCGCGAAATGGTTCGGAAAATGCCCCGAATGCGGGCAGTGGGGCACCGTCGGGGAGTTCCATGAGACCCGTGCGGCCGCCGGAACCCGTACCGCCGCGCCCGGACGCACCTCACGCACCCAACCGGCCACGCCCTCCCCCGCGGGAGGCAAAGGCGCGGCCACGCCCATCACCCAGGTCGGCACGGAGCAGATCGCCCGCGTGCCCACCGGCTTCGGCGAATTCGACCGCGTGCTCGGCGGCGGCATCGTCCCCGGCTCCGTGGTGCTGATCGCCGGCGAGCCCGGCGTGGGTAAATCCACCCTTCTGCTGGAGACCGCGGGCAATATCGCCCGCAGCCATGCCGGCGGCGGATCGGTGCTGTATGTCTCCGGCGAGGAATCGCAGGCGCAGGTGCGTCTTCGCGCCACCCGCATCAACGCGGTGGAGCCGAATCTGCTGCTGGCCTCCACCACCGATCTGGCCACTGTACTGGGCCTGATCGAACAGGAGCGGCCCACGCTGGCCATCGTCGATTCCGCGCAGACCATCGTCTCGCAGGAGGTCGATGGCATCTCCGGCGGATCCACGCAGGTGCGCGAGGTGGCGAGCGCGCTGATCGACACGGCGAAAACCTTGGATATTCCGGTGCTGCTGGTGGGGCATGTGACCAAGGACGGTTCGATCGCGGGCCCGCGCACGTTGGAGCATCTGGTCGACGTGGTCTGCCAGTTCGAGGGCGACAGCGAAACCGCGCTGCGCATGCTGCGCGCGGTGAAGAACCGTTTCGGCCCGACCGACGAAGTGGGTTGCTTCGACATGAGCGGCGAAGGCATCGAGGAGGTGCGTGACCCGGCCGGCCTGTTCCTGTCCGCGGGCGACGCGCAGGAGGCGCCGGTGGAGGGCACCTGCGTGACCTTCACTCTGGACGGGCACCGCAGCCTGCCCATCGAGGTGCAGGCGCTGGTCACCAATTCCGTGCTGCCCACGCCCAGGCGCGCGGTGAACGGCGTGGACTCGAACCGCATCGCCATGCTCACCGCGGTGCTCTACCGCCACGGCCATATCAATCTGCTGGCCAACGACCTGTATATCTCCACCATCGCGGGCGGCCTGGCCAAGGAGCCGGCCTGCGATCTGGCCATTGTGGCCGCGCTGGCGAGCGCCGCGCACCGCACGCCGATCGCGCGCGCCACCTGCGCCATCGGCGAGATCTCCCTGACCGGCCAGGTGCGTCCCGCCCCACGACTGGAACACCGTCTGCGCGAGGCCGCGCGATTGGGATTCACCACGGCCGTGGTGCCCACGCCCCGCAAGCCGATCGACGTCCCCGGCCTGACCCTGATTGAGGTGAGGTCCCTAGCCGAAGCCCTCACCGCCCTAGGCCTGTCGCGTCGCTGATCCCCCAAGCGTTGCCAACGTCATCCCGAGCATCCCTTCTCGTCATCCCGAACGTCCCTTCTCGTCATCCCGAGCATTCCTTCTCGTCATCCCGAGCGAAGTCGAGGGATCTCAATACCGCGAATGAGATGCTTCGACTCCGGCTCCGCCTGCGCTCAGCATGACGGAAGGCTTGACGCCATGGATTGACACGCACGGCTTATGATGGGGCGTATGACCGAGCAGCAGACTGATGATTTCGCCGCGTGGGCCCGCGCGTATTCGCAGCGCACCAACCGTTCGTTGGCGGGCGCGCGTTTCATGCCGCCAGCGGACGCCGACCCCGAGTCGCTCACGCAGGCGCGGCAATGGGGCATCGTGCTGGACGCCGAAGGCGAGCCCATGTCGTGGGAGATTCCCGACGCGCGCAAACTGACCGGATTGGAGGCGATGGAGCATGCGCACCGCCATATGCCGGTGCTGCGCGAGCTGATGCGTCGCATCATCGCCGACGGCGTGGATTTCACCGGCGTGCGGATCGCCGTATGTCTGATTCTGGAGCCGAAAACCGCGGTGCTGCTGCGCGAGCTCAAAGCGGCCGGTGCCGTCGTGGGCGTGTTCGCCGAACCCGCCGACACCGACCAGCGTGTGGCCGACCAGCTCGCCTCCGAAGGCGTCGTCGTCGAAGCCGACGTGACGTGGACTCCCGAACAGACACATCAGGGCGCGCTGCGGTTGCTGGACGAGATCCGCCCGCAGATCATCATCGACGACGGCGCGAGCTTCGCCCGACTGGCCGCCGCGGAACGCCCCGAACTCATGGCCGACCTGATTGGCGTGGCCGAGGAGACCACAAGTGGCGTGCGCGCCTTCCAGGCCATGCAGAGCGCCGGCGCGTTGGATTTCCCCGTCATCGCCGTGAACGACAGCATCCTCAAAACCGGCTTCGACAACGCCCACGGCACCGGCGAAAGCTGCGTGACGACCATGCAGGAGCTGCTCGGCAGCCACGCCTTCGACGGCGCGCGGGTCGCCGTGGTCGGTTACGGCCCGGTCGGCAAAGGCTTCGCGTTGCGCGTGCGGGCGTTGGGCGCGCGGGTCAAGGTATGCGACGTGAATCCGGTGGCCGCGCTGCAGGCGGTGTTCGACGGATTCGCCGCCCGTGACATCGACGAGGCGGTGGCGCACGCCGATATGGTCGTCTCCGCCACCGGCGTGCGCCACACCATCACCGTGGAGCATATGCGCCGCATGCGCGAGAGAGCCGTGTTGGCGGTGATCGGCGGCATCGCCAACGAAATCGCCCTCGATCATATCCCCGGCTTCCGCGCCGAAACCGGACTCGCCCGACGCGAACTCGACGTGCCGGGTGGCCCCACGCTCATCCTGCTTTCGGAGGGCGACGGCGTGAACTACACGGCCGGCGGCGGCAACCCAATCGAAATCATGGACTTGAGCTTCGCCGTACAGGCGAGCGCGGTGGCACACCTGTTAACCCACCGCGGTGCGCTCGCCCCCGGCCTGCACCGGCTGGACGAGGCGACCGACCGGCGCATCGCCGCCGTGGCGCTCGAGACACGCGGATATCAGGCCAGTCATGCCGTGGCCGACAATGGCTACGATTGGACGCTCACCCGATTCAAGGAGGCGCGATGACCACCGACTCGTTCGACCAACTGTACGCGGCCGCGCATCCCGCGCCTTTAAATGAGGTGACGCTGTACAGCGCGCCGTTGATCATCCCCGTCACCGGACCGGTGCTGCTTGACGGCGCCGTGGCGGTCAGCGGTAGCCGCGTGGTGCACGCCGGCACCCGACGTTGGGTGCTGGAGGCGCTCAAACAGGATATGGCCGCCGGCGCGCGATTCGAGGAACGCCACTGGCATGGCGTGATCACCCCCGGTCTGATCGACGCGCACACGCATCTGCAGTACACGAATATGGCCGAGGTGGGTCGCGGCAGCTACGACAGCTTCCAATCGTGGGAGCGCGCCTTCGATCCCGTGTACGAGCGTCTGTGCGAGACGGGCTCGTGGAGGGACTCCGCCGAGGAGGGCGCGCGCATGCTGGTGCGCAACGGCACCACGGCCGCCGCCGACATCGTCACCGATCCGGAGGCGGTCGGCGCGCTCGCCTCGCAGGGCATGCACGGTGTGGCCTATTGGGAGGTGATGAACTGGCGCAACAGCGATTGGAAAACCGAGGGCATCGCCGAACTGGTGACCCATCTGGGGCGTATGCGCCAAGAGGGGCTGCCCAGCATCGGCATCAGCCCGCACGCGCCCTACACCTTGGAGACCGCGCCCTTCGTCGATCTGCCCGACATCGCCCGCCAGCTCGACATGCGCCTGCACATCCATCTGGCGGAGACGCCGATGGAGGCCGGCAGGCGCGAGACGATCCTGTCCACATATTCGGCGGCCGAATGGCGCGATCAGGATTGGACGAGCTATCAGGAGCTCAAGGAGGCGGGCAAGGGCGCGTCGGCCATCCAGTTCCTCGACCAGCTCGGCTCGCTCGGCCCCGACGTGCATATCGCGCACGGCGTGTGGGCCGATAAGGAGGACCGTCGTATCCTGCGCCAGCGCGGCGTGGGCGTGGCGTTGTGTCCGCGGTCGAACCGCATCACGGTGACCGGCCGCGACGCGCCGATCCGCGAATATCTCGAGGAGGGCAACCTTCTGGCCGTGGGCACCGACTCGCTGTCCAGCTCCCCCAGCCTCGACGTGCTGGAGGATGTGGCCATGCTCTACGATCTGGCGCGCGAGCAGGGATATGCGGGCGACGACCTGACCCACCGGCTGATCCGCATGATGACGATCGGCGGCGCCGAAGTGCTAGGCATGCATGTGGGCGCGGGCCGCATCGGACAGATCAACGCGGGCGCGACCGCCGACCTCGCGTTCTTCGACGTGCCGGTGTATGTGGCTACGCCGCGCGGCATCGAAGACACGTTGGAGACGTTGGTGCGCCACGGTGCCGGCACGAACCGGGCCACGGTGATCTCCGGCCGCGTGGTCTACAACGACGGCGCGTTCTGATTGAGAATCGAAAGGAATCAATATGAGCATCGCATTGGAGAATATGAGCTCCTACGCCCGTTCCGTCGTGGAGCGGCTGGGTCTCGAGGCGCATCCCGAAGGCGGTTGGTACACGCGCGACTGGCAGTCGCCGCTCCCCTACCGCGCCAACGACCCGGAAGACGGCCTGAACGGCCGCCCGTTGGCCTCGCTGATCTACTTTCTGCTGCCGCAGGGCGACGCGAGCGCCTGGCATAAGGTGGATGCGGACGAAATCTGGCTGTGGCACGGCCCCGCGCCGGTGACGTTGGAATTCGGCGGCGACGGCGACGCTCCCGAACCAGATGAGGCCAAACGCACGCGTTTCACGTTGGGCTCGGGCGTCGCGGATGCCGACGAGGCCGATTCCGAAACCCCCGTCGTGGGGCATGCGGTGGTGCCCGCCGGCGTCTGGCAGCGCACCGTGCCGGGCCCGGGCGACGCACTGGTCTCCTGCGTGGTCAGCCCCGGCTTCACCTTCGAGGGATTCACCCTCGAATAATCCGAATAATCCGGCAGAACGGGCCGAATCCGCGCTCCCATCCGGACTCTTGACCGCGACGGCGGGCAACGTGACGCATCGACAATACCGCAGCGATATAATCACCCGTGTCAGCCGACCACACGCCTCACGCACCCGACCCAGGAAGAGGAGATATGACCCAGCACCACTCCCTGCCGCGCACACCGGCCGAACATGCCGCAGACCCGAACGAACTCGCCTGACCCACCGATGACCATGAACGATCAACCAACCATCAGCACTCCCGGAGACCCCGCCCACGACCCCGCGGCCGTAAGCGAGGTCGAACGTTTCCGCCGCGACTGGCGCCGCAAGCAGCAGCTCAAGTCGGTGGCCACCAGCCTCGTCAGCACCATCGTGCTGGCGGCCATCGTCATCGTAGGATTGAAGCTCTCGCCCGGCTGGCCGCGCGTCAAGCAGACGTTCTTCTCCGCCGAATACTTCGCCTCGTCGTTCCCCGAAATCCTCGACGGCCTGTGGCTCAACATCAGGGTGCTGGTCGTCGCGGTGATCGGCGTGGCCATCTTCGCCACACTGATCGCGCTGGTGCGCACCAGCACCAATCCGGTGCTGTTCCCGCTGCGCGCGCTGGCCGCCGTCTACACCACCGTGATGCGCGGCATCCCGATGATCGTGATCCTCTACCTCATCGGCTTCGGCATTCCCGGACTCGGCCTGTTCGGGCGCATCGACCCGTCGATTCTCGGCACCATCGCCGTGGTTATGGGCTATTCCGCCTATGTGGCCGAGGTGTTGCGCGCCGGATTCAACGACGTGCACCCCTCGCAGCGCGCCTCCGCGCGTTCCCTGGGCCTGACCGCCGGGCAGACCACGCGTATGATCGTCATCCCACAGGCGCTGCGCAAGGTCGCGCCCGCGCTGATGAACGACTTCATCTCCATGCAGAAGGATGTCGGCCTCATCTCCGTGCTCGGCGCGGTGGATGCGGTGCGCGCCGCCCAGATCGAGGTGGCCAGCAGCTACAACTTCACCCCGTATGTGGTGGCCAGCCTGCTGTTCATTCTGATGAGCGTGCCATTCATTCTGCTTAATGACTGGTATGCGGCGCGACTGCGCAAACGTGAGCTGAGCGGAGGCACGGTATGAGCGAGACGATGAATCCCATGGCGACCGGAATCCCCGCCACCACCGAGAACGCGCCCGCGCAAGCCGACGCGCCCGCGGTGCTGCGTTTGGATGGCATCCGCAAGTCCTTCGGCTCCACGCAGGTGCTCAAAGGCATCTCCTTCGAGGTGCGACGCCATGAGGTCGTGGCGCTGCTCGGCCCTTCAGGTTCGGGCAAATCCACGCTGATGAAATGCGTGAACCTGCTTGAGCGCGTCGACGACGGTCAGATCTGGCTGGGCGACACCGACATCACCGATCCACGCGCCGATCAGGACAAGCTGCGCGCGCGCATCGGCGTGGTGTTCCAGCAGTTCAACCTGTTCCCGCATATGTCGGTGATCAAAAACGTGACGCTGGCCGCGCGCAAAGTGCACCATTGGGATAAGGACCGTGCCGAGGCCCGCGCGCTGGAACTGCTCGACCGCATCGGCATGCGCGCCAAGGCGGGCGCCTATCCCGACCAGCTCTCCGGAGGCCAGCAGCAGCGCGTGGCCATCGCCCGCGCTCTGATGACCGATCCCGAATTGCTGCTGCTTGACGAGATCACCTCCGCGCTCGACCCGATGCTGGTGGGCGAGGTGCTCACCATGGTGGCCGAGCTCAAAAGCCAGGGCACCACGATTCTGATGGCCACGCACGAGATGAGCTTCGCCCATGACGCGGCCGACAGGGTGGTGCTGCTGCGCGGCGGCGTCATCGCCGAAAACGGAACTCCGCGCGAGGTGATGGACGAATCGCAGGATCCGCAGACCAAGGAGTTCTTCTCCCACTTCCGCCACTGATATCCTACCCGGCATGCGAGGCAGAGATGCTTCGACTCCGCTGCGCTTCGCTCAGCATGACGACAATACGCATCCCGAGCTGAGATCCCTCGTCATCCCGAGCGGAGCGCAGCGCAGTCGAGGGATCTCACTCGCCGCCGCAATCAAGCGGTGAGGCGCTTCGTCTCCTCGACGTTGCGCTTCAGTTCGGCGGCCAGCTCGTCCGGCCCGTCGAATTTGACCTGCGGGCGCAGGAATCCCACGAATTCCACGCGCACATGGTGCCCGTAGAGGTCCAGCCACTCGTCGGCGAGCGCATAGGCTTCGACCACGCGCTCCTGCAATCCGGTTTTCTCGCTGAAGGTGGGCTTGGTGCCGATGGAGATGGCGGCGGGCCAACGTCGGTCGCCATCCGCCAGCCAGCCGGCGTACACGCCGTCCACCGGCAGATAGCCGGTCACGTCGTCGCCCAGATTCGCGGTGGGGAATCCGATGGAGCGCCCGCGTTCCTCGCCATGCACCACGGTACCTTCGATGGCGTGCGCATGCCCCAGAATCGCATTGGCGTCCTTGACGCGCCCTTGCGAAAGCAGATAGCGCACGTTGGTGGAACTCCATACGCGCACGGCCTTGGCCTGGTGTTTTTTACTCCACGCGCGGCGTTCGGCCTTGCTCATGGACTCGAACGGATCGGCGGGTTCCCCCCAGCCTTCGGGGGCAATCGGCTGGGCGTTCGGCGGCACGCGGGTCTCGCCCGGGCCGCGGTCGTCCACCACCTCCAGTTCGAACACTCCGGTGGCGGCCGCGAGATTCGCGATCGCACGCACATCGCCTTCGCGATTGTTGCCCATGGCGGCATCGGAGCCGAGTACCAGCGCGCGCATGCCGAGCTTGCCGACCATCTGGCCGAGGAAGAAGCGATAGGATTTCGCGGCGAAAGCCAACGTGTAGCGCACGACCATCACATGGTCGACGCCGAGCTCCTCCATGAAACGCAGACGCTCGTCCGCATCGGTCAGCGCTTCGGTGTCGGGAACGTCGGCGGCGGGGTCCTCGCCGTTATGGGTTTTGGCGTAGCGGTGCACCAGGCCGGGGCGCGGGTCGAACATCACCACCACGGCGAAGGCGTCGTTCTGCCGGGCCAGTTCCACCACGCGCGAGATGACGGCGCGATGGCCGAGATGGAAGCCGTCGAACACGCCGACGCTGACCACGGCCTTGCGGTCCTCGCTTAGGGTGGGCCATTCGACCATACCTTGCTCATCCGGCGTCAATCTGGTGATATCCATAGCGTTTCCTCGTGTTGTGCGTGTTCTACCGTCTCACAAAACCGCCGTCCACTGTAGCAGCAGCCGCGCACGGCGGCCTAGGCGGCGGCGAATACGGTGACGGGTTTGACCTGGGTGCTGTTGGCCGGGGCGATCAGCGCGACCACGTCCTGGGTGTCGGCCACCACGGCGGCGGCCTGGTCCGTCTCGAGATGGCGGTGGATGCGCCGGCCGAACCGTAGTTCGGCGGCCTCTTCGGCGGTGATCTCCATCACCGGCATGGCACCGCGCACCGCTTCGGCCATGTTCAACGCGCGGCTCAGCAGCCATTCGCGGCGTTGGTCGCCGGCGAGCTCGGGCGTATCGAGCATGCATTTGTTACGCGTGACGGTTTCGCCTTCGCGGTTGGTGAAGCTGTACGATTCGGCATGCGCGCCGATGGCGCGTCGTGCGACGGCCTCATCGGCGAAGTCGAAACGCCCGACGCGGGTGCGCCGAAGCCGGGTCAGATGGCCGCCCACGCCGAGCCGTTCCCCGAGGTCGCGGGCCAACGCGCGGATATAGGTGCCGGACGAGCAGCTCACGCGCACGTCCACATCGACCACGGGCATCGAAGCGTCGGAACCTCCATCGACGGCGGTATCGGAACGCATACCGAGCACAGTGAATTCACCGATGGTGACGGGTCGGGCTTTAAGCTCGACAGTCTTGCCTTCGCGGGCCAGATCATAGGCGCGTTGGCCGTTGATCTTGATGGCGGAGAAACTGTTGGGCACCTGTTCGATGTCACCGGTGAAATGTTCGCGGATGGTCTCTTCGATCAGCTCACGGCTTAGAGCGTCCACTCGGTTCGCCACGTCGGCCGTGCCCACCGCGCCGCCTTCCGGTTCGATGAGTTCGCCTTCGGCGTCGTCGGTGGTGGTGCGCTGACCGAGGCGGATCGTGGCCTCATAGCTTTTATCGTGTTCGACGATCGCGGTCAGCAGTCTGGTGGCATTGCCGAATCCGATGACGAGCATGCCGGTGGCCATCGGATCCAGCGTGCCCGCATGGCCGACCTTCTTGGTATGCAATGCGGCGCGCACGGCGGCGACCGCATCGAAGCTGGTCACGCCTTGCGGCTTGTCGATGATCAGCAGACCGCCGGCCGCAGTGGAGCCATTCGATGTCATCGACGTCACTCGGTACGGTCGGCGTCGGCGACGTCATCGGAGTCGCCGGAGTCGTCCGTGTCGGCGGAGTCGTCCGCATCGAAGTCCTCGACCTCGAAATCCTCCTCGTCGTCCCAATCGTCATCGTCATCGTCATCGTCGTCGTATTCGTCGTCGACATCGTCGGCATCCTCATCCGCATGCTTGTACGGATCGGCGTCGCCGGCGTACTGGGCGGTGGCGCGCGCCTTGGCGAGCTCCTCGTCGCGTTTGCGCGCGATGGCGAGAATGTCCTCGATCTCATGCGCCTCGCCAGGCACCTCGTCGTAGACGAACTGCAGTTGCGGGGTCAGACGCAGGCCTGCCTTGACGCCGACCAGCGAGCGCAGACGGCCGCTGGCCTGGTTGAGGGCCTGCTGGGCGCGTTTGCGCTCGCCCTCCTCTTTGCCGGCATGGCCGAGCTGGGTCCAATACACTTTGGCGATCTGCAGATCGTTGGTGACGCGCACTTCGGTTATGGTGACGTTCGCCAGACGCTTGTCATGCAGCTGCGCCTCCATCGACGAGGCGATCACGCGCTGAATCAGGGCGGCGATACGCGCCGCGCGGGGGTTCGTTCCTGCCATAAGTCCATTCCTTGGGTCTTGTTCGTGTCGCGGAGTGTTCCCGGAGCGCCGCATGTCCGCCGCCGTATCGCGGCGGTTCGCGTGCGTCGGCCCGTTCCGTGGGGAAGCATCCGCTTCACTATCCGTTGCTATCCGTTATTGTGCCATAGACGCGGGAACGCCCGCCTCCGAAAGCCGGGGGCGGGCGTTGCCGTCATATCCCACTGGTTGGTCGCGCTACTTGCGTTCGACCTCGCGCATCTCGAAGGTCTCGATGATGTCGCCGATCTCGATGTCGTTGAAGGAGCCGAGGTTGATACCGGCCTCGTAGCCTTCCTTGACGGAGGTGACGTCGTCCTTGAAGCGGCGCAGCGAAGAGATCTCCAGGTCGTTGACCGTGGCCACGCCGTTGCGCAGGATGCGGCACTTCGTTCCGCGCTTGACCTCGCCGTCCTGCACCAGCACGCCGGCGATGTTGCCGAACTTGGAGGAGCGGAAGATCTCGCGGATCTCGGAGTGCGAAGTGGTGACCTCTTCGTATTCCGGCTTGAGCATGCCCTTGAGGGAGGCCTCGATGTCTTCGATGGCCTTGTAGATGATCGAGTAGTACTTGATCTCCACGCCCTCGCGCTCGGCCAGGTCGGCGACCTGACGGTTCGGACGCACGTTGAAGCCGATGATGACGGCCTTGTCGACCGTGGCGAGGTTGACGTCGTTCTGGGTGATCGCGCCGACGCCGCGGTGGATGACCTGGATGCCGACCTCGTCGGACACCTCGATCTTCATCAGGGAGTCCTCGAGCGCCTCGACGGAGCCGGAGGAATCGCCCTTGATGACGATGTTGAGCATATCGACCTCGGACTCGGCGAGCTTCTTCTTGAAGTCCTCGAGCGAGACGACCTTGCGGCGCTTGGCCAGCTGGGCGGCGCGCTCGGTGGCCTGACGCTTCTCGGCGATCTGGCGGGCGGCGCGGTCGTCCGAAGCCACGAGGAACAGGTCGCCTGCGGTCGGCACGGAGGTCAGACCGAGCACCTGCACCGGGCTGGAGGGCACGGCCTCCTTCATCGGGTTGCCGTTCTCGTCGAGCATGGCGCGCACGCGGCCGTACGAGGTGCCGGCCACGATGGCGTCGCCCACGTGGAGCGTACCGGACTGCACGAGCACGGTGGCCACGGCACCGCGGCCCTTGTCGAGTCGGGCTTCCACGGTGGCACCGCGGGCGTCCATATCCGGGTTGGCCCTCAGGTCGAGTTCGGCGTCGGCGGTGAGCAGCACCGCTTCGAGCAGCTTGTCGACGTTCAGCCCCTGCTTGGCGGAGATGTCGACGAACATGGTGTCGCCGCCGTACTCCTCCGGCACGAGGCCGAATTCGGTGAGCTGACCGCGCACCTTGTCGGGGTTGGCGCCCGACACATCGATTTTGTTGACCGCCACGACGATCGGCACATGGGCCGCCTGCGCGTGGTTGATGGCTTCCACGGTCTGGGGCATCACACCATCGTCGGCGGCGACCACGAGGATCGCGACGTCGGTGAGTTCGGCACCGCGGGCACGCATGGCGGTGAACGCCTCGTGGCCCGGGGTATCGAGGAAGGTGATCTTGCGCGGCTCGCCCTCCAGCTCCACCGTCACCTGGTAGGCGCCGATGCGCTGGGTGATGCCGCCGGCCTCGCGTGCGATGACGTTGGTGCGGCGGATGGTGTCGAGCAGTCGGGTCTTACCGTGGTCGACATGGCCCATAACGGTGACGACCGGCGGACGCGGCTGAAGATCCTCGTCGTCCTGCAGTTCTTCCTCGTCGAGGTTGATGTCGAACTGCTGAAGCAGCTCCTTGTCTTCTTCCTCGGCGGAGACGAGTTTGATGTTCCAGCCGATCTCGTCGCCCAGAATCTGGAAGGTCGCCTCGTCGAGGGACTGCGTGGCCGTGGCCATCTCGCCCAAGTGGAAGAGCACGGTCACCAGCGCGGCCTGATTGACGTTGATCTTCTCCGCCAGATCGGCCAACGTGGCACCCTGACGCAGGCGCACGGTCTGGCCGCCGCCGTTGGGGATGCGCACACCGCCGATGGTCGGTGCTTTCAGCTCCTCGAACTCCTGACGCTTCGCCAGACGGTTCTTACGCGCCTTCGAGGACTTGCCGCCCTGACGGCCGAATGCGCCGGCCGCGCCGCCGCGACCGCGGCCGCCGCCACGTGCGGGACCGTTGCTCGGCGCGCCGCCGCCCTGGAAGTTGTTGCCGCCCTGCTGGCCGCCGCCCTGACCGGGACGCCCCTGACGGAAGCCGCCCTGGGCACCACCCTGCTGGCCGCCCTGACCGGGACGGCTGTGTCCCCACTGGCCCGGACGCGCGCCCTGCGCGCCGCCCTGACCGGGACGACCGCCGCGGAAGCCTCCGCGAGCGCCGCCGCCCTGCTGGCCGCCCTGACCGGGACGACCGGGACGTCCGCCACGGCCACCTTCGACATTCGGACGGGCCATCGGATGCGGGCGCGGGATATCGCCGGGGGTCGGCGTGCGCATGCCCTGCTTACGGCTGAACGGATTATTGCCCGGACGGGGACCGGGGGTGTGGGGACGCGCGCCGGAGCCGGACGCACCGGAGGCGCCGCCGTTGGGCGTGGGCGCGGCGGGTCGGGCGTTGGGAGCCTGCGGACGGGCGCCGCCATTGGAGGCACCGCCGTTGCGGGACTGTCCCGGACGCGCGGTGCGCTGCTGATTGGAATCCTGTTGCGGCTTGGCGGCCGGCTTGGCCGGAGCGGCCGGCGTCGGCGTCTGAGCCGGAGCCGGGGCTGCCGGAGCCGGGGTTGCCTGGGCCGGAGCCGGAGTCGCGGTCGTGGCCGCGGCGGGCTTGGGAGCCGCCGGAGCGGGTGTCGCCGGCTTCGCGGCAGGCTTCGCCACCGGCTTGCTGGCCGGGGCGGAGGCCTGGGCCTTCGGCGCGGACTGGGCCTCGCCGGATTCGGACTTGGCGAATGCGGCCTTAAGACGGCGGGCCACCGGGGGCTCCACCGTCGAGGAAGCGGATTTCACGAACTCGCCCATGTCCTTGAGCTTTTCGAGAACGGCCTTGCTGTCGACGTTCAAATCCTTGGCCAATTCGTATACGCGTGGTTTCGCCACTAATTACTCCTATCTGAGACCACGCGTGATTGGGCGTGGTCAGTCTGTGATGATGGCAAGCCTACCCTGTCTCATCGTGCGACCATGATCGTGTTACCTCGTCTCTTCGCGGGGCATGACGGCGCGTCGTGCGCCTGCCCGCATCGAAAGTCAAGCATACTCGTGCCGCTGGATGTCGCCGCTCGAAGCGAGCCGCATGCCATCCAACGGCACGATGTTCAGGTATGGGTTATTCCGCGCTCGGCGCGTTTTCGGTGTTCTCCGCGGCCTTTTGCGCGTGGGCTTCGGCGGATTCGATGCCGATCTTCCAGCCGGTGAGCTTGGCGGCCAGACGCGCGTTCTGCCCCTCCTTGCCGATGGCCAGCGACAGCTGGTCGTCGTGGATGAACGCGATGGCGGTTTTGTTCTTCTCGCTGATCACCTGCACGCCGGTGGCCACGGCCGGGCTGAGCGCGGCGGCCACGAACTTGGCGGGATCCTCGGACCAGTCGACGATGTCGATCTTCTCCGGTCCCAGATTCTCCATCACGGCACGCACGCGCGCGCCGCCGGGGCCGATCAGCGCGCCCTTGGGGTTCACGCCTTCGGTGTTGGCCTTCACCGCGAGCTTCGTGCGCGCGCCGGCCTCGCGGGCGATGGCCATAATCGACACCGCGCCCGACACCAGCTCCGGCACCTCGCGCTCGAACAGCCTACGCACCAGTTCGGGGTGGGAGCGGGAGACCACGATCTCCGGGCCCTTCAGTCCGCGGGCCACGTTCACCACGTACACGCGCAGACGCTCGCCATGGCGGTAACGCTCGCCCGGCACCTGCTCGCGGCGGGGCAGAATGGCCTCCACATCGCCGATGGCCACATGCACGTTCGTCGGATCGGAGACGTCCTGCTGGATGACGCCGGTGATGAGCTTGCCCTTCTGGCCGGAGAACGCGCCGAACACCTTGTCGTCCTCGGCCTTGCGGAACAGCTGGCTGATGACCTGGCGCGCGGTGGCGGCGGCGAGACGGCCGAAATCGCGCGGAGTGTCGTCATATTCCTCGCTGAACGTGGGCGCGGGGTGCGGATCGTCCTCGGTGGGCTCCTGACGGATCTCGTCCACGGCCCATACGGTGAAGCTGCCCGAACGCTCGTCCAGCTCGACGCGGGCGTGCTTGGCGGCGTGTGGGGTTTTCAGATAGGCGAGGCGCAAGGCCTCGGCCAGTGCGTCATCCAGCGTCTCGGGTTCGATTCCCTGCTCGGCGGCGAGTTTGTGCATTCCTGTCAGATCAAGTTCCATCGGTCCGACCTCCTATGAAGTTATTATCCGAGCGCTTGGCCCATATGGTCACAGTCAACTATTAGTGTAGTTTCGTATGCAGACACGTCACCGGTTCCAGCATGCCCACCCCCCTTACGCGCCGTGGGCCACGCGTGCCGTCGCACTGCTGGCGGCCGTGGGGTTGACGGCGTCGCTTACCGCATGCGATGCGCCGCGTCTTGCGGGCCGCGCCGAAGCGGAGCAGGAGATGAGCGCGTGCGAAAGCGCGTATGTGGACGCGTCTTCGCTCGCCTCGACGGTGGATGGGGATGGCGGCGAGCCTTTGCTGGCGCGCTATATCGCCTCGCTTACCCTCCCCTCCGCTTGGCTTGAGGTGGCCGCGCAATGCCCGGAGCGATTCGGCGAGGGTGCGATGTTCAGCGCACGTGCCGAACTGGTTCAGACGTCTCTGGCTGCGAAGTTGGGGCAGGATGATTCGCAGCAGACACGGATCGCCCGTCTCGACGGTGTGGATTCCCTGGCTGTGGATGCGCAGGCGCTGCTCACCATGGCGCAGGCGGAGGATCGCGCCGGATTCGCCGTGGAGGTGCTTGCCGCGCGGGGCATATCGGATGCGGACCTCGCCACCAGCGACAACCATAAGACCACGGCGCAGCAGCTGGTGTCTTTGGCAGGTGTGGAGCCGAATTCCGACGCCGATCCCCGGCAAAAGGCGTATGCCATCGACGCGCTGATCGGCGATTCCGGCACCGTGACGGATTCCGCCACCGGATTGGAGGTCCCGGTGGTGGCCGCGGTCGAAATGGATTGCGCGCGCACCGAAGCCGCGGCCTGGTCGGGCACGGACGCCGAAAGCGCGGCCATACTGGCGGATCTGGTGGCCCAGCACGCCTATCAGGCCTTCCAGCTCGGCTACCCCACCGGCGACTTCGCCCTCTTTGAATAGCATCTCCTGTCATTCTGGACGGAGCAAACGCAGTGAGCGCCGCCCCTGTCACTGCGTCCTTCTGAGATGCTTCGACTCCGTTCCACTCCGCTCAGCATGACATATTGTCGTCATCCCGAGCGGAGGCGCAGCCTTTCCCACTACGTCATCCCGAGCGGAGGCGCAGCCGGAGTCGAGGGATCTCAAACCCTCCGCCGCAGAACGGCCCCAGCCAGACCGAGAACCATCAGAACGCCCACGGCCATCAGGGGCGCGGCCAGGCCGATCCCGCTCTCGGACAGTTCCTCCGACTTCTTGTCGTCCGAACCGCCGTTCTTCTTGCCGTCCGAGCCATCGTCCTTCTTGTCGTCCGAACCGTCGTTCTGATCGCCGTCCGAACCGGCGTTGTCACCGCCGCCCGAGTTGTCCGGATTATCGGGGTCGCCGTCCGGCTTTTCGTCCGAATCACCCGAATCGTCGCCTGGATCCTCCGGATTATCGCCCGGATTGTCCGGATTCTCGGGGTTCTCCGGTTCCTCGATGGCGGGAGTCCACACGGTACCGCCGTCCTTGTCAACCACGGTCCCATCCGGACGGATGATGCCACCCGCGGGCACCACGACCTCCACACCGCTCTCCCCACCGGCGATATCAGGCTTCGGAGTGAACGTTCCACCCTCAGGCAGCGTGATGGAACCATCCGGGTTCACCACGACCGGCTCATCGCCGCCCGGCGCGACCACGCCCTTATCATCGGGCAGACTCGCCGAACCGTCCGGATTCACAACCACACCGGCATCCGTCGACACAGACTCGACCGAAACCGTCACCACGCCAGACGTCTCACCCGTATAGTTCGAAACATCCGCGCTCGGGGTGAACGTCCACCACAACGAGATCGGAGCGCCGTCCATGGAACGCAGCGCGTGCGTGGTGTCGAGCGGAATCGTGTGCTCGGCGTCCGCGTACCAGGCGAGCGTACCCGGCACCGCTTCGACCGTGCCGTCCGGCAAGGTCACGCCCACACCCGAAGCGGCCACGCCC
Source organism: Bifidobacterium eulemuris (assembly GCF_014898155.1). Taxonomy (NCBI): domain Bacteria; kingdom Bacillati; phylum Actinomycetota; class Actinomycetes; order Bifidobacteriales; family Bifidobacteriaceae; genus Bifidobacterium; species Bifidobacterium eulemuris. Next base: position 1,141,435 of record NZ_CP062938.1, read on the forward strand.
AGATCGGCGAGAGTCGCCCCCGCCTTCACGGTCCGGTCCTCGACCGTATACGAGATTGACGCCGGCGTGATTGAGAAGCCCTGGCTCAGGTTCGCCACGCCCTCCACCGTGTAGTTCGCATTGGACGCGCCGGTCACCGTCGCGGTGTACGAACCGACTTCGGTCTGCGCGCCCGTGACCGTCAGCACGCAGTCGTCGCCCTCCACGAGATTCGACACCGACGCCGCAGGAACATGGGCCGTCCCATCGTATGCGAACGAAGTCACGGCATCCCACAAGACGCTCACGGGACGCGGAAGCACGCTCAACGCGACCTCGACGCTCTTCGCCTCGAAATTCGTGCTTGCCTCGGAACTAACGGTCAGGACCGCCTCGCCCGCGCCTGTGACGCTCACGCGGCCCGTCTCGTCGACCGTCGCCACGGCCTCATTAGAAGACGCGTAGCTGATCGCGCCCGCGCCGATGGACGCGAACGGCGCAAGCGTGAACTCCCCGTCGCCGTACATCTTGGAGAACGCCACCTGGTCGAGCGTGAACGCGTCACCGCTCTTGGCCACCGTCACCGACACCGACGCGGACGCGCCCGTATAGTTCTGAGTCGCGGCCAGACTGGCGGTGATCGTCGCCGAACCCGCGCCCACAATCGACACGTTACCGTCCGCATCCACCGCCGCCACGCCCGTATCGCTCGACGAGAACGACACCACGCCGCCGCTGTTTGACTTGGCCGTCAGCGTGAACCCGGCGTCGCCATAGGTCGCGGACTGGCCGGCGTCTGGCGTCAAGGTCAACACGCCCTGGGCCTTGGCGATCGAGAACCGCAGTTCGACCTCGCCCGTGTAGTTGCCCATGCCCGTCACCCTCGCGACCGCGGTCTTCTCGCCCGCGTTCGTATTGTTCTTATACGAGACCGTGAAGTCCACGCCCTCGACCAGCGCCTTGCCGTCCGCGCCCACACCCGTCACCGCGGGCTTCAACTCGGCTCCGGTATAGCCCAGGCCATTCGAGTCCACGGTGAGCATGGATTCGGTCAATTCGGCCGCGCCGATGCCGGACTCGACCGTACCGGTCAGCTCCGTGGACTCCAACGCATACCAGCCGGCGTCCTTCCCTGACAAGGCGACCCCGGACGCCTTCACCGTCCTGACGCCCGCGGTAGCGGATTGGAACGCGAACTCCGCCGCCGAAGCCGACACGTCGTCACCCTCAAGCACGCCAGACAAGCTGATTCCCAGCGTATGCTCCGCGGGCACGGCGGTCGTCCCGTCATACGATTTGGACGCGTCGCCCGATACCTTGGCAGTCAACGTGAGCTTCTCGAGCGTGATCGACACGGAAGCCTTCACGTCAGACAGGTTGCCATCCTGGGAGAAGCGCACCGTCAACGTCTGAACACCGGTGGGCACGAGCCTGCGCGCCGTGTCGTACGGCAACTCGACCAAATACGTACCGTCGCCGTTGTCCTTCGGATTCTTATCATCGGTCAGCTTCGTCCCGCCGTAGTACAGGGCCGCCGTGCCAGGCGCGGGATCGTCCGACAAGCCCACCAGACCCGACATGCGCGACAACAGGGCCGACATGCGCGACGGCAACGACGACCCAGAGGTCTCATCCGCGGGACGAAGCTTGGCCCTCACTATGACCGTGTCGCCATACGCGAACGACGAGGACTGCTCAGAACCGTCATAGACGTCGATATCGCCATCCTCCACAACACCGGCGGAACGGACCACCGTCACCTTACCCGACACGAACTCCACCGCATAGTTCGACAACTCCTTGGGAGCATTGCCGGAAGCCCACTTCGGCGTGACCACGTAACCCTGCTCGGTGACGGGCGAACCCTTCTTGTAATCACTCATGTAGGACAACGCGTCGAACAGCGCGCCGGACAAATCCGCACCTTCCTGTTCGGTGAGCCAACCGGACGCCGTGGCTGAATACACGGCATCCGACCCGTACGACACCTCGACGTCCTTGGCCGTCACAACCAGCTTGGCGGGCGAGATGCCGGTCACCTCATACGACGACGGCAACTTGGACGGCAGCGCGTACCAGCCGGACGAATCACCGGACAACCTGATATCCGACACCGTGACCGTCTTGGAGCCCGCGTTCGTGGACTCGAACGCATACTTCGCCGTGGCCGACACCTTTGCCTCATCCGCGGCGAGCACACCGGACACCACGTCGACCTTCAACGAATGGCCCTCAGACACGTCGGCCGAACCGTCATACGTCTTGGACGCGTCGCCCGACACGGCCACGTCCACGGGCTTCGCCTTCAGATCGACCGTCACGGCCTTCTCGCAATCCGCGACATTGGCGTTGCCGGAGAACCGCACCGTCAACGACTGGCCCTTCCCGACGGAGATCACCTTGCCCGACGTGTCATAGGAGAGCACGACCGAATACGAGCCGTCCTGGTTGTCCGTGACCTCCACGTCACCGGGCAGCTCCTTATCTCCCAGATACAGGGCCGCCGTGCCCGGCGCGGACGAACCCGAACCATCCGACAAACTGGACGAGCCCGAACCATCCGACAAACCGGACAAGCCGAACCCCGAACCATCCGACAGACCACGCGGAGCGGCGAACACCACAGCACCCGGCTTATTGCCCGTGGCCGTCACCGTCGCCCTCACCGTGATCGTGTCCCCATACGTGAACGAGGCTTGTTTGTCATCGCCCTTATACGAGTCGGCCGTCACCGTGCCAGAGGACTGCACCACCGTCACCTTGCCCGACTTGAGCTCCACCGCATAGTTCGACGTGACATCCTCACCGCCGGCCGTGACCGACGGCTCGCCGAACTTACCCTCATGCTCGCCAACGGCCGTACCGGACGCCTCATACGACACCGACAACACATGACCGTCCAACAAACCAGTACCAGCATCCGGCTCGGAGACCGTGTACGAGCCGACCGACAACACGCCACCCGTATACACCAGCGAATCACTGCCGCCGACCACCGCGACCGGACGCCTCGAGATCGACGCCTCGGACTGATAAGTAGCGTTTGAACCCAACGTGTAATTGGAAGACCTGCCGCCCGCAAGAGCCAACGAAACCGTCACGGGCTTGCCCTCGCCCGCCGAAGCGTCCCCGAACGCCGCGGACACGACCAACGACACCTTGCCCTCATCGGACGCCACCACGCCATCATCAAGCGTGGCCGACCCCGAAGCGTCCACGGTACCGTCATACACCTTGCCCGACACACTCACATCCCGATACGACAACGGCTTGCAATCGATAGTGAACTTCTCCGTCACCACCGAGGCCGCCCAACGCGCGCCCTTCGGACCGTCCTTATACTCCGCGCTCTTAACCGACGCCTCGACCACATACGAACCCGCATAAGACGGAGCCTCACCCGTCCACGCGCTCTCACCCGCACCCGCATCGGCAGAACGATAGCGCAACGACACCACCACACCATCAGCGGCCGCATCCTGCAACACGGACGCCGAAACGGACACCGCCGAACCGTCATACACCTTCGACTCAACAGACCCGAACGTCAACACCGGATCACGACCCACCGCCAACGGATACGCCGAACTCGAATCCTCGTCATCATTCGCATACACCAGATAACCATCAGCGGGCACCTGTCGATACACCATCGTCGCCGACGAAGGATCATCCGACGTCCTATCCGCGAACACACCACCCGTGATGGACACCTCAGCGTCAGGAACGCCCGACTGCCTATCGGCGCCGTCACCTATAGCGGCAGCATCAGCCGAACCCGCCTGAGCCGTGATTTGACCACCTGGAATCTCAACACTGACCGAACCGCGAGCATAGTATCCGCCGCCAACACCAGCAGCACCCCAGCCGCCCGTCGAGGTGACCGTACCACCCGAAACCACAACATCGACCGAACCAGAAGCACAGAATCCGCCGCCGATACCGGCACCCGCATGGTCACCCCTCGCGACGACCGTACCACCCGAAACCACAACATCGACCGAACCAGAATCGGAAGTATGGTCGCCGCCACCAATGCCAGCAGCATAGCTGTCGCCCTTCGCGACGACCGTACCACCCGAAATCACAACACTGACCGCAGCAGAAGCTTGCCAGCCACCGCCAACACCAGCAGCATAGCCGCCGCCCGTCGCGACGACCGTACCACCCGAAATCACAACACTGACCGCAGCGGAAGTATGGTTTCCACCGCCAACACCAGCAGCACCCGAGCCACCCGTCACGCTGAGGAAGCCATCACCGGAAATGGACAACGACCGTCCCTCAGTCTGCAAACCGGCGCAATTCGTGCCGCTCTTAAGCACGCTATCGCCCTTGAGTGTGAGATCCAACGAACCCGACTGCGCCCGCACGGCGGCCGCACTGTCTCCGCCGCTATAATCGTCGCGCCGGTCAATCGCCACGCCATCAAAGGTCACGTTCGCGATGGCGGATGCATCATCCATGTTCACGACGATGCGATCCTGCTTGGTGCCGTTGGGAATTGTAAGCTCCGCATCGGGATTGGCCTCGTCGGTGGGATTCTTATACGAGACCTGATCATCTGCCTGGGACGACATGCTCACCGTCAACGCCGCAGCCGTCTTGATGGTCAACACATGACCGGCGTCGCTATACGTGTAATCCGTGCCATACTTGCCGCCTGATACATGGAAATCACCCGTCCGGCTCACCACCTTGACGGGATAGGCACCCGCAGTCGCTGCATCATCATTCGCCTTGACCACATACCCGTCGGCCGGAGCCACACCATACACCTTAGTCATCGACGCGGGAACACCCGACGTATCCGCGAAGAGACCACCCGTGATAGTAATAGTGGCATGAACCTTGCAACTGGAGCCGTCGCCTATAGCGGTAGCGTAACCTCCCGCCTTCGCCGTGGTCCAACCGCCAGAAATCCTAACATCAATCGAATCGTTAGACCATGATCCGCCGCCAATACCAGCAGCATAGCCGCCGCCCGTCGCAACGACCGTACCGCCCGAAATCTCGACACCGACCGAATCTCGAGAACCATATCCGCCGCCAACACCAGCACCATTCTCACCGCCCGTTGCGATGACCACGCCACCTGAAATCTCGACATCGACCTGAGCACGAGCACCGTATCCGCCACCAACACCGGCACCACCATAAACACCGCCCGTCGCGACGACCGTACCGCCCGAAATCACAACACTGACCGGAGCGTCAGTACTGCCACCTCCAACACCAGCAGCAAGACGGCCGCCCGTCGCGCTGAGGAAACCATCCTCTTCGCCGGAGATGGACAGCAACCGCCCCTCGCTCTGCAGACCTGCGCAATACAGCCCGCTCTTGAGTACGTTCACGTTCTTAAGCGTGAGGTTCAACGACCCCGAAGACACCCGCACGGCGGCCGACCCTTCGATAGCGCTCCGATCGATTGCCACGTTGTCGAAGGTCACGTTCGCGGTCTTGTCCGCGTCCGCAGCCACGACGATCGTGTCCGTCGTGGTGCCGTTGAAGACCGACTGGGACTTGCCCTTGTCGTCCGTGTACTCGATCGTCTCCTTCGCCGCATCGGACATGCCCACCGTCACAGGCTTCTCGGTGGTGATGGTCAGTGTGCCGTCTTTGTATGTGTAGTCGGTGTCTTCAACCAAACCCCCCTCGTCGGTGGTGGACAGCGTAAACGCACCCACGACCACAGGCTGCTCCTGCGCTTGGGCCTGAGCCGGGAACATGCCCAAGGCGAACACCACGGCAAGGGTGGTGAACACCATCAATAACGCGAACAACGCGGCCTTCTCAGCGGACCTTCGCAACGCTTCCACCATCATTAAACCTCTGCTCTTCCCTGCATGAACAACGGCATGCAGCACAATCCAATTCCCAACGTAACAAGCCCCCTCCCCACGAAGATATACGCGAACCGGGGGGCATCACATGGTCTCATTCCACGTGACGACCTCCCGGTTCGCGTATGCCCGTCAGGCCTTGCGCCGCAGAACGGCTCCAGCCAGACCGAGAACCATCAGAACGCCCACGGCCATAAGGGGCGCGGCCACGTCGATGCCGCTCTCGGACAGTTCCTCTGACTTCTTGTCGTCCGAGCCGCCGTTCTGATTGCCGTCCGAACCGGCGTTATCGCCGCCGGGGTTCTCCGGGTTGCCGGGTTCGCCGTCCGGCTTTTCGCCCGAATCACCCGGATTCTCGCCCGGGTTGTCCGGATTATCGCCCGGATTGTCCGGGTTCTCGGGGTTCTCCGGTTCCTCGATGACGGGAGTCCACACGGTACCGCCGTCCTTGTCGACCACGGTCCCGTCCGGACGGATGATGCCGCCCGCGGGCACCACGACCTCCACACCGCTCTCCCCGCCGGCGATATCGGGATTCGGGGTGAACGTTCCGCCCTCAGGCAGGGTGACCGAACCGTCGGGGTTCACCACGACGGGCTTATCGCCGCCGGGCGCGACCGTGCCCTTATCATCGGGCAGACTCGCCGAACCGTCCGGATTCACGACCACACCGGCGTCCGTCGACACGGACTCGACCGCGACCGTCGCCACGCCGGTCGCCACGCCCGTATAGTTCGCGGCGTCCGCGCTCGGAGCGAACGTCCACCACAGGGACACCGGCGAACCATCAGCGGACCGCAACGCGTGCGTGGCGTCCAACGGCGTCGTATGTTCGGCGTCCGCGTACCAGGCGAGCACGCCCGGCACCGCCTCGACCGTGCCATCCGGCAAGGTCACGCCCACACCCGAAGCGGCCACGCCCAGATCGGCGATGGTCAAGCCCGCCTTCACGCTCTGATCGGCGACCGTGTACGAGAACGCGGCGGGCGTGATCGAGAAGCCCCGGCTCAGGTTCGAGCCGCCCTCCACCGTGTAGTTCGTGTTGGACACGCCCGTCACCGTCGCGGTATACGAGCCCGCGTCGCTCTGCGCGCCCGAGACCGTCAACGCGCACTCGTCGCCGGCCACCAGGTTCGACACCGACGCCGTGGGCGCGTGCGCCGCGCCGTCGTATGCGTACTCGAACACGGACGAATCCGCGGACACGCCATCGGACGCGGTCGCGGACGTGGCTTCGGCGTTCCACACGACGCTCACGGGACGCGGAAGCACGCCCAACACGACCTCGACGCTCTTCGCCTCGAAATCGTCGCTCTCCGCAGAGCTCACGGTCAGGGTCGTCTTGCCCGCGCCCACGACGCTCACGCGGCCCGCCGCGTCGACCGTCGCCACGGCCTCGTCGGAGGACGCGTAGCTGATCGTTCCCGCGCCGATGGACGCGAACGGCGCCAACACGAAGTCCGAATCGCCATAGACCGCGCCCATGGCCACCGTATCCAACCGGAACGCGTCACCGCTCTTGGAGACGGTAAGCGACACCGACGCGGACGCGCCCGTATGGTTCGCCGTCCCGGCCAACGTGGCGGTGATCGTCGCCTCGCCCGCGCCCACGATCGACACCTTGCCCTGCGCGTCCACCGTCGCCACGCCCGTATCGCTCGACGAGAACGACACCGCGCCACCGCTGTTCGACACGGCCGTCAGCTTGAAGCCCGCGTCGCCATAGACCGCGGACTGGCCGGCGTCTGGCGTCAAGGTCAACACGCCCTGGGCCTTGGCGATCGAGAACTGCAGTTCGACCTCGCCCGTGTAGTTGCCCATGCCCGTCACCCTCGCGACCGCGGTCTTCTCGCCCGCGTTCGTGTTGTTCTCATACTCGACGGTGAAGTCCTTGTCCTTGACCAGCGCCCTGCCGTCCGCGCCCACACCCGTCACCGCAGGCTCCAACCCGACACCGGTATAGGCCAGACCATCCGAGGACACGGACAGGTTAAGGGCATCCAACCCGGCCTTGCCGATACCGGACGCGACCGCGCCGGTCAGCTCCGTGGACTCCAACGCATACCAATCGGACCAACCATCCGACAAGGCAACCCCGGAGGCCTTGACCTCCTTGGTGTCCGCCCTCGCTTCCGCGAACGTATACTCCGCCGCAGACGCCGACACCTTATCGCCCGTAAGCACATCGTCGGACAGGCCAATCCCCAACGAATGCTTCTCAGGCACCGCGGTCGTCCCGTCGTACGTCTTGGACGCGTCACCCTCAACGCTCGCCTTCAACACGCGCTTCGCGAGCGTGACCTCCACGGAAGCCTCCACATCCGACAGGTTGCCGTCCTGGGAGAACCGCACCGTCAACACCCGGGTGCCGGCGGGCACGCGCCTGAGCGCCGTGTCGTACGGCAACTCGACCGAATACGTGCCGTCGCCATTGTCCTCCGCCTTCGCATCATCGGTCAGTCTCGTCCCGCCGTAGTACAGGGCCGCCGTGCCCGACGCCGGATCGTCCGACAGGCCCACCAGACCCGACAAGCGCGACAACAGGGACATCGCGCCCGAAGCGGGCTCCTCCCCCGTCGCCGTCACCGTGGCCCTCACCGTGATCGTGTCCCCATACGTGAACGACGAGGACTGCTCGCCGCCGTTATAGACGTCGACATCGCCATCCTCCACCACACCGGCGGAACGGACCACCGTCACCTTGCCCGACACGAACTCCACCGCGTAGTTCGACAACTCCTTGGGAGCGTCCGTCTTCCACTTCGGCGTGACCGTATAGCCCCGCTCACTGACGGGCGAACCCTTCTTGTATTCGCTCGCGTAGGCCAACGCAGCCGACAACACGTCGGACAACGAGGAACCCTCACCATTGACCCAACCAGACACCGTGGCCGAATACACGGGATCAACCGACCCGTACGCCACCTCAATATCCTCGGCCGTCACAACCAGCCTGGCGGGCGCGACCGTCGCCTTGCCCGCATCGACCGTGACCTTGGAACCGTCGGCGAACGTGTAGTTCGACGCCGTGGCGGTGTCCTTCAGCACGACCGTCGCATGGGCGGTCCGCTCGCCCGCGTCGGCCTTGTCGAACACGGCCGAGACCGTGAAATCCTCACCCCGCTTCAGACTCTCGCCCGAAACCAGATTCTTAAACGACACCGCATCGACCGGCGCGTCAGCGGTGCTGTCATATGTCTTCCCCGACACCGTCACGGAAGCCGTCAGCACACGCTTGGCGATGGAGAACTGCAATTCGACCGCATCCTGGTAGTTGCCTTTGCCCGTCACCTTCGCGACGGCGGTCTTCTCGCCCGCGTTCGTGTTGTTCCCATACTCGACGGTGAAATCCGTGCCCTTGACCAGCGCCTTCTTATCGACGCCCTCACCCGACACCACGGGCTCCTGTCCCTCGCCGTCATACGTCAGAGACTCGGAAGGCAACGACAGCATGGAAGCGTCCAGCTTGGCGGGCGTGATGCCGGTCACCTCATGCGACGACGGCAACTTGGACGGCAGCGCGTACCAGCCGGATGAATCACCAGACAACCTGACATCCGACACCGTGACCGTCTTGGAGCCCGCGTTGGCGGACTCGAACGCATACTTCGCCGTGGCCGACACCTTCGCCTCATCCGCGTCGAGCACACCGGACACCACGCCGACCTTCAACGAATGGCCCTCAGGCACCGTGGCCGAGCCGTCATACGTTTTGGACGCATTACCCGACACGTCCACGCCCACGGTCCTCGCCGTCAGATCGACCGTCACGGTCTTCTCGCAATCCGCGACATTGGCGTTGCCGGAGAACCGCACCGTCAACGACTGGCCGTCCTCGATGGGAACGCCCTTCCTCGACGTGTCATACTCCAACTCGAACGAATACGAGCCGTCCTTGTTGTCCGTGACCGTCATGTCACCGGGCAGCTCCTTATCTCCCAGATACAGGGCCGCCGTGCCCGGCGCGGACGAACCCGAACCATCCGACAAACTGGACGAGCCCGAACCATCCGACAAACCGGACAAGCCGAACCCCGAACCATCCGACAGACCACGCGGAGCGGCGAACACCACAGCACCCGGCTCATTGCCCGTCGCCGTCACCGTCGCCCTCACCGTGATCGTGTCGCCATACGTGAACGAGGCTTGTTTGTCATCGCCCTTATACGAGTCGGCCGTCACCGTACTGGCGGACTTCACCACCGTCACCTTGCCCGACTTGAGCTCCACCGCATAGTTCGCCAACTCCTTGGGAGCGTCCGTCGTCCACTTCAGCGCGACCTCGTAACCGCCGTCCCTGACGGGCGAACCCTTCGCGTATTCGCAGTCATAGGCCAACTCCTCGAACAACGTGGCGGACAACGAATCCGCCTCGCCATCGACCCAACCGGACGCCTCGGCCGAATATATGGGAGCATCAGCACGATACGCCACATCGAAACTCTTGGCCGTCACCGTCAGCGCCTTCTGCTTGATGGTGAACATGCCCGTCTTCGTCACGGCCGCCCAACGCGCCCCATCCGGACCGGCGGAATACGCCGCGCTCTTGACCGACGCCTCGACCACATACGAACCCGCGTCCGACGGAGCCTCATCATCCCAATCGCCCTCGACTACAGCGGCGGGACGATATCGGAGCGACACCTCGACACCATCAGCCTCGGCGCCCTCCGACATATCGATCACATCAGAAACGGACAGCGGCGAACCGTCATACACCTTCGACACATCGCTCTTGACCGACAACGGATCACGACCGACAGCCAACGGATACGCCGAACTCGATTCCTCGTCATCATTCGCATACACCACATGACCATCAGCGGGCGCCTGTCGATACACCTCCGTCGCCGACGAAGGATCATCCGTCGTCTTATCCGCGAACACACCACCAGTGATGCAAACCACAGCTGTCGGAGTACCATCCTGTCTCTCGGCACCGTCGCCTATAGCGGCATCGCCACCGGAACCAGCCTGAGCCGTGATCCTGCCGCCCGAAATCTTGACATCGACCGAACCGGAAGCCCGCTTTCCGCCGCCAACACCGGCAGCACCCTCGCCGCCAACTGCATCGACCACACCACCAGACACCACGACACTCGTCGAACTCGAATCCCAGGCTCTGTTTCCGCCGCCAACACCAGCAGCGCCCGGGCTGCCCTTCGCGGTGACCACACCACCAGACACCTCGATATCGACTGGACCGTAAGGAAAATTTCCGCCGCCGATACCAGCAGCCCCTATATTATACCTACCATTGCCACCGGCCGCGACGACCGTACCACCTGAAATCACAACACTGACCGAACCGGAAGTTTCAGCGCCGCCGCCAACACCAGCACCAGCACCGTATGAACTCTGGATGTTACCACCGGCCGCGACGACCGTACCACCTGAAATCACAACACTGACCGGAACGCGAGCACCGGCTCCGCCGCCAACACCGGCAGCAGCCTCACCACCCGTCGCGACGACCGTACCACCCGAAATCACAATATTGACCGGAGTAGAAGCAGTATCGCCGCCGCCAACACCGGCAGCCCAGTCGCCGCCCGTCGCACTGAGGAAACCATCACCGGCAATGGACAACGACTGCCCTTCAGTCTGCAAACCGGCACAATTGTGCCCACTCTTGAGCACGCTATCGCCCTTGAGCGTGAGGTTCAACGAACCCGACTGCACCAACACGGCGGCTACCCTGGTGTTGTTACTTCGGTCGATCGCCACGCCATCGAAAGTCACGTTCGCGGTCTTGTCATCGCCCGGGTTCACAACGATTCTGTCCGTCGTGGTGCCGTTGGGGACCGACTTGGAGACGCCCTTGTCATCCGTGTAGCCAATCGTTGCCTTCGCTTGGGACGACATGCTCACCGTCAACGCCTTATCCGTCTGGATGGTCAACACATGACCGGTGCCGTCATACGTGTAATCCGTGTCATACTCGCCGCCCGACACATGGAAATCACCCGTCCGGCTCACCACCCTGACCGGATAGGCACCCACAGTCGCCGCGTCATCATTCGCCTTGACCACATACCCGTCAGCCGGAGCCACACCATACACCTCGGTCTTCGACGCGGGATCACCCGACGTATCCGCGAAGAAACCACCCGTGATCGAAACGGTAGCGGAACCAGAACCGAAGGCACCATCACCTATGGCATCGGCTTCATATCCTCCTTGAATCGTGAGATACCCACTCGAAATACTGATATCCGAACCAGTTCCCCCATCTCCGCCGCCAATTCCTGCGGCGTAGGAGCCTCCTGTCGCAGTAACCGTGCCACCTGAAATAGAGATGTTCGAGCCAGAACCCTCCATTCCTCCACCACCGATACCAGCACCGCCGAAACGGTTGCCCGTCGCAGTGACCGTACCATTGGAAATACTGATGCGAGAGCCGGAACCACGGAACCCGCCGCCGATACCAGCAGCCATATCACCGCCCGTCGCTGTGATCGTGCCGCCCGAAACAGAGATATAAGAACCTGAACCCTCCATTCCGCCGCCGATACCAGCAGCCATATCGCCGCCCGTCGCTGTGATCGTGCCGCCCGAAATCGCGATATCCGAACCCGACTCACCGTATCCACCACCGATACCAGCACCATATTGGCCGCCAGTGGCGTTCAAAGACCCACCACCGGAAACGGACAACGCACGACCGCCATTCTGCAGACCGGCACAACGATTACCGCTCTTGAGCACGCTCACGTTCTTAAGCGTGAGATCCAACGAACCCGAACGCACCAACACGGCGGCAGCACTGTCGCTCTGGCTTTGGTCGCCGCTTCGGTCAATCGCCACGCCATCGAACGTCACGCGCGCGATCCGATCCCCCGAGTCCACGACGACGCGATCGAGCTGCGTGCCAACCACGCTCCGCGCCTTGCCATCAGCGTCCCGATACTCGAACCCGTCATCCGCGGTGACGAACATGGACACCGACAACGGCTCGTCGGACACAATGGTCAACACATGATCGACGAACGTGTAATCCTTACCCAACGCGCCACCGGAAACCACGAAATCACCGGTGACATGCAGTACCTCGAAAGGATACTCGCCAGATGTCGCCGAATCACCATTGCGAGCAACATAACACCCATCGGCAGGAGCCACACCATACACCCGATTATCCACAACGCTGCCATCCGCGAAAACGCCACCAACGATGGAAACAGAGGACGAGCCGGATGAGTGAGCACCATTGCCTATGATTTCCGAACCAGCACCTCCCTCAACCCTGATCCGACCATCTATAATCGCGATGTCAGAGGCCAACCCACTAGCACCACCACCAATACCAGCAGCACCACCACGCCCCACCGCAATGACGGTACCCCCATTAATCGTAATCTTCGCAGCAGCACCAAGGCGCCCACCACCAATACCAGCTCCATCGGAACCACCCTCTGCGTTGACCACACCACCAGTAATCGTGACGCTCGAAGCTGTCCCCTCAGCCCCACCTCCGACGCCAGCAGCTTCGCTACCACCCTCCGCGTTGACCACACCACCAGTAATCGTGACGCTCGAAGCTGTGCCCCCAGCTCCTCCGCCAATTCCTGCGCCATGTTCACCGCCAATCGCCATGATGTTGCCACTTTCAATGGAGATTGCGCCAGAGTCATGCTGTTCTCCGCTTCCGATGCCAGCAGCCTGAGCTCCACCCACCGCGACAATCGTTCCATCTCCGGATTTAATAGTGAGCGGATACGCGCCACTCTGCAGCCCCGCTGAGCCTTCTCCGCTTTTGAGGATACTCGTCCCTTTAAGAGCAAGTTCCAGCGAACCACTTTCCACGCACAAGGCAACTCCGTCAACACTCCGGTCAACAGCTACATTGTCAAGAGTGACATGTGCAACCGTATCGTTGCCCGCATCCACGACGATACTATCCGTGACAGTGCCTGCGGTCTTCTGGTCTTCGCCATTCGTGTCCTTATATAAGACCACATCATCCGCTTGAGCAGACATGGTCACCGTCATAGACTTCGCCGATTTGATGGTCAACACGTTGTTCTCGTATAGGTAATCACTCCCAAAAGCGCCACCAGCAACATGGAAATCTCCAGCGCGGCTCACCACCTTGAGAGGATATTTGTCCTTAGTCGTTTCATCCGTATTCTCGACGACACCATATCCCTCGTCAGGAGTCAAACCGTACACCTGGTTCTTGAGTACAGCGTCAGCTGACGTATCAGCGAACACGCCACCAGTAATCTTACCGCCACCAATTGCTGGTCTGTCTCCAGCACTTGCTGTAATACGACCACCTGAAATTCTGATATTCATGCCGGAATATCCATTGCCACCAATAGCGTTGCTACCATGCGGAGTTACCGCAGTAACAGTACCGCCTTGAATCTCCACATTGGCACCACCATAAAATCCACCGCCAATACCGGCAGCGGCACCGCCACTTCTTGCATAGATGGTGCCACTAACAATTTTAATATACCGCCCAGAACTGTTATATCCACCGCCGATACCGGCACCATGGAATCCGCCAAACGCGTTGAGTGTGCCATCACCGGATATCACGAGTGGGTGTGAACCATTTTCCAAACCAGCGCCGGCATTAGGACTCTGGAGAACGCTGATCCCCTTAAGCGTAAGCTCTAGTGAACCCGAGCTCACCCGCACGGCGGCCGGACTGCCATCGCCGCTCCGAGAGATTTTCACTCCATCGAAAATGACATGCGCCGTTCCGTCCGCGGCCACGATGATATTGCTCGTCTTGGTGCCGGTAACCGTATGTTCCTTGCCATCGGCATCCGTGTAGGTGAACTCGTCCTTCGCCGCATCGGACATGCCCACCGTCACGGGCTTCTCGGTGGTGATGGTCAGCGTGGTGCCCTCGTACCGGTAATCGGCGTCCTCGATCAAACCGCTTTCGTCGGTGGTGGACAGCGTGAACGCGCCCTTGACCACGAGCTGCTCCGCCGCTTGGGCCTGGGCCGGGAACATACCCAAAACGAACGCCACGGCGAGGGTGGCGAACATCATCAACAACGTGAACAACACGGCCTTCGGAGCGGACCTACGCAATGCTTCCACCATCATCAAACCCCTGTTCTCTCCGGCACGCACGGCGTCATGCGGCACAATCCAACTTCCAACGTAACAATCCCCCCCCCCCCCAGAACAGGGTTCACCGGCGCGCCGAAAGGAAAAATGGGCAGGAATCAAGGGCCGTCACCCCACCAGCAGACACCCCCTTCATAACGGACCCAATGGACCGGGGCGTGAGGACTGGCGGCTTTGGCTTTGCGGGAGCTTTGGTCACAGGCGGGGCGGGATCCTTGCGCCCTACGGGCCCCGCCCTCCGCTCAGGATGACGAGAAAAGAAGGGCTCTTCGCAATCACGAGTCGGTGGCTGGCAGCCAGAACGCATGTCTGGAAACGAGCGAGCTGCGCCTGCCAGAAGCAACCAAGGCGGAACGAAACTCACCGTCTACATCCTGAACGGCATGGGCGGAACATGGATAGTCAAAGAAATCACGATTCCAGTTTTTCTATTTACTCTATTTATTCTATAAATCGCTGACTGATACCCTAAAAGCATTGCAAAACCGCCATTTGTAGCACTCATACGCATCTACTGAAAATCTTCTAAAGATTTTCTATTTCATTCTATTTATTCTATAATGATGCGAATCAGCGCCGTGAAAGGATCTCGTATGACATTCCCCGCTAATCCTTTCAAACCCACGGCAGGAGTCATGCCGCCTGTGCTCATCGGCCGCGACATGATATGCGAGGATTTCTCCGAGGGATTGGACGACGGCCCCGGAGCGCCCGACCGGCTGATGCTGATTTCAGGACCCCGCGGCAGCGGCAAAACGGTGATGCTGATCGAGCTGCGCACAATTGCTGAGCAAAGGCACTGGCATGTCGTTGACGAAACGGCCAGCGAAGGCCTATGCGACCGGCTGATCACGCAAATCGCCCCGGACCCCGGCATCTTCGCCGGAGCCACAATCAAGCCCTCCCTCATGGGTGCGAGTCTTGGCGAAGTGTCAACAGCACCAGCATTGCGCCCCTCCACACTGCGAGATGCCATGAACGCCAGGCTAAAAACACTGGGAAAGAACAAGGGGCTACTGGTCACCATTGACGAGATCCAAGACGCCGACCCCTCTGATATCACAGCCATCGCGACAGCCGCGCAGCACATGTTCCGGGAGAATGCGAACGTCGCATTCGTATTCGCTGGGCTGCCCCAGGTCATCTCCGACCTGCTCAACGCCAATGTGGTCACGTTCCTGCGCCGAGCGTCCCTGAAAAAGCTCGGGGACGTACCTCTGGACGACGTACGCGAATCGTTCGCCAGCACCATACGCGGCAGGAACGTCGCCATCGATGACGCCGCGTTGGACGAGGCCACTCAGGCCACGGAAGGATATCCGTACATGATCCAACTCGTCGGCTACCACATGTGGAGGGCGTCCCGACGCCGCCAGTCGAACACCGCCGACGAAATCACTATGCGCGACGTGCGGGAAGGCATCATCCAAGCCAGGGCCCGCCTCGGGGAGGGGGTATGCGCGCCAGTAATCGATAATCTTCCCGAACGGGCCGTCGATTATCTCAAGGCCATGGCCGAGGACGACGACCCCTCATCCACCGCGCAGGTCGCCGAACGTATGAACGAAACCATGGACTACGCCAACCAATACCGAGCCAAACTCATCGAGAAAAAAATCATCAACGCGCCGGAACGAGGCAAAGTGGACTTCGCCATCCCATACCTGCGCGAATACCTCAGAACACAACTCGCATCATCCTAAACGGAGACCACATCACAGAGCGCGTCCCGTCAACCGTGGCGAGCGCCCCGCCGCCGCCCACATGGACGATCACGTTGCGCCCGTTCACGCTCAGGCTTCTGTACATCGTGATACGATTCATCTCGTAACCTTAGTGATTGGGGGCGTAAGCCGACAACCACACAGAAGGCCTGGTATTGGTAGTGCTGGGCCTTTTGCTTTTCAGGGGCCATAGGTTAGGCCAAAGCACCGGAATTTTGGCATGAAAAAAGGGTTTTGGGAGAATCCCAAAACCCTTGATGGCGGATGAGGCGAGATTCGAACTCGCGGAGGGGTTCGCCCTCACACGCTTTCGAGGCGTGCTCCTTAGACCGCTCGGACACTCATCCATGCTGCTTCGAAAAGCAACTTGTCCATTATGCCACATTTTTTCGCCCGTGCAACCGGCGTGCCGCGCCGGGCCGCCCGCGCGATCACAACTCCTGTTCGTGCACGGAGGCGTTCACCCACTGGGTCTGGCGCACGTCGTCGCCGGAGAAGATGCCGATGTCGAGCATGCAATCGCGGTAGTCGCGTCCGTGGGCGATGGTGATGTAGTTGTCGTCGACCATACGGTTGTGCGTGGGGTCGAGCCCGATCCAACGCCGGTCGTGGTAGATCTCGACCCATGCGTGGGTGGCGCCCTCGCCGCCGAGCAGTCCGGCGATATACCTCGCGCCCAATCCCAGATGCCGGCAGACGGCGAGCATGACGTGGGCGTAGTCCTGGCAGACGCCTTTGCGCTGCGTAAACGCCTCCTCGGCCGTGGTGCGGATGGTGGTGGCGCCGGGCGTGTAGACGAAGGCGCGGTACACCTCGTCCATCACCTCGCGGGCCCGGTCGATCGGCGTCGCGTCGGGCGGCAGCGCCTCCACGCGCGCGCGGCATACCTCGATCAGCGCCGTGACGGCGGGGCCGGGGATGGTCAGCGCGGAATCGAAACGGTACAGCGGCTTGTCGATCTCCGGCTTGATATGGGCGTTGTCCACGAAGGCGATGCCCGTCACCCGGTAGTTGAACACCGTGTGCTCCTGCGGAATATACCCCGTGTTGACCACCGAACCGAACGAATCGACGGTGGTCTCCAACTCCACATCGGGTTCCATCGTGATCTGCACGTCCACGATCTGCTGTCGCGGGCCCGTCGCGGGAACACAACGCAGCTGGAAACGGTGGTCGGTGACCGGCGAGCTGAAGCTGAGCCTCATCTCATAGTCAAACACCAGTTTCTTCATGGGTATCGAACTCCTCAAAGGATGCGCGAAACGTCCCGTCCACCTTACCAGCTCCGCTCACCTCAGGGACGCTCCGCATCCATGTTCATCGCGTTGAGCTGCCCCATGTCCTTGGCTTCGGGCGCGATGGACCGCCCGCCGAAGTCGTCGAGGAACGTCCGCAACCGCTCCACCAGTTCGGGGTATCCGCGTTCGGGAAGCTGGGCGAGCAGCCAGCGCACGCCGTCCGCGAAGCATTGCGGCAGCGGCATGCCGTCCAACGTGCGCGAGTAGGTTTCGAGTTTGCTCATCGGCGCCGCCATCTCGCCGGCCGGCAGATTCAGCCGCGTGTACAGGTCGATGCGTTCGACGTATTTGCCGATGAAGATGAAGGCCTTGAGGCTGGGATCGACCGTCGAGTTCTCGACGCCTCCCCAGAAGGCGAGTATGTTGTCGGCGATGTCGCGCTGCTTGTAGATGTCGTCCGCGTTGGCGAAGCGGCTGGCCGCGTCGGTGATGTTCGTCACCGCCAGTTCGATGTATTGCAGCAGACGCGAGCTGAGCTCCGGCCGCAGGATCACCGCGTTGTTGAACGCGGCGACGATGGCGCTGCGCACCGAATCGGGCTGATCGCCGTCGTACAGGAAGCTGCGGATGAACGCGTCGAAATCCTCGAAATCCTGCGGCAGGTCGAGCGCCCGGGCGAAGGGGCGGAACGCGTCCACATCCGTGTCCATCACACGGTCGTAGAAGGGCAGGAACTGGACCAACGTGGTGAACGCGCGTTCGGTGTACCGGCCCAGCCAGAACAGGTTGTCGGCCTTCGAAGCGGTGACCAGAGCCAGCGCATGCGAGCGCGAATGCGGCATAAGACTCACCGATTCGATATGCTCGTCGCGGCGGATGGGTTTGTGGTTGGGGTCGTCGGGCGCGAGCACCCACGTGTCTTTGAATCCGCCGCCCTGCGACGAGTTGACGATCATCTGCCCCGGCACCGACGAGTAGCGGGTGAGTCCCGAATACCACACGTGCGTGTTCTGCCCGGTGACGACGAACGCGCGCAGGTCGGCTTTACGCGGGGTTTCCGCGCCGGTGAGAGGATCGACCACGTCGAGGTCTTTGAACTGGATCACCTCTTGGGCGATGAAGCGGCGCGGCTCGGCGGCGATGCGCTCGGCCAGCTCGGCGCGGGCCGCGCGGTCGAGGTCGCGGCCGAACACCACGCCGTAGCCGCCCGCCTCGGCCACGTCCTTGATCACGAGCTCGCCGAGCCTGTCGAGCACGACGGCGCGGTCGGCCTCGAACATCGGCATATAGGTGGGGGCGTTGTTGAGCAGCGGCTCCTCGCCGAGGTAGTACCGGACCATCTGCGGCACGAAATAGTAGATCGCCTTGTCGTCGGCGGCACCGTTGCCCGGCGCGTTGACGATCGCCACATTGCCGGCGCGGTAGGCGGAGAGCAGCCCCGGCACGCCGATCACCGAATCGGGGTTGAAGGCGAAGGGGTCGAGGTATTCGTCGGAAAGCCTGCGGTAGACCACGCCCACGCGATGCCGGTTGCCCGCGTAGTCAAGGAAGAACAGTTGGTTGTTCATCACCTCGAGGTCTTCGGGGAAGGCGAGCGTCGCGCCGGTTTTCTCCGCCAGATAGGCGTGTTCGAAGAACGCCGAGTTGTAGCGGCCGGGCGTGAGCACCACGGCGATGCCCTCGGTGGAGACGAAATCCATGGCTTTGCGCAGCAGCCGCGGATAATCGCGGTTGTCGCGCACGCGTACCTCGCGGAACAGTTTGGGGTTGATGCGCCGTTCGATATCGCGCGCGAACAGCGGGTAGCTGGCACCGGAGGGGATGCGCAGATTGTCCTCCAGCACCCACCAGCGGCCGTCCTCGCCCTGCACCAGATCCTCGCCCGCGATATGCGCGAACACGCCTCCCGGCGGCGTCACGCCGTTGACCTGCGGAAAATAGCCTGCGGAGGTGTAGACGAATTCCTCGGGGATCACGCCGTCATGGATGATGCGCTTGTCGGAGTAGATGTCGGCGAGGTAGGCGTTCAACGCGTTGACGCGCTGCTTCAGGCCCGCCTCCAGCCGGTCGTATTCGTCGGATTCGATGATGCGCGGAATCGGATCGTAGGGGAACAGCCGGTCGTGGTATTCGCCGTCGCTGTAGACGCCGAAACGCACGCCGTTGCGGCTGAGTTCCCGGTTGATGTCCTCGCGTCGGTTGATCAGCTCGTTCGCGAGTGTGCGCGCCGCCCGTTCGATCATCGTCTCCGCTCCCTTAGGGTACCTGTGGATTGGTTCATCGCGTTCACGCGTGCCGTGCGGCGCGCGGTTCCGATGCCGCCAGACTAGGACGGTGCGGTTTCCGACAGCGTGCGTTTGTGTTACGGGCGCGAAAATAGCTTGG
Organism: Bifidobacterium eulemuris; assembly: GCF_014898155.1. Lineage (NCBI taxonomy): Bacteria > Bacillati > Actinomycetota > Actinomycetes > Bifidobacteriales > Bifidobacteriaceae > Bifidobacterium > Bifidobacterium eulemuris. Next base: position 1,161,697 of record NZ_CP062938.1, read on the forward strand.
GCGGGCGGGAGTCCACAGCCTGTTACAGCGTGCGCACGGCGCGGATGGCTTCGGCGCGGGCGGCGAGCTGGTCGTCGGCCGGATAGGCGATATGTTCCAGCGTGAGCCCTTGGGGGGCGATGGGGCCGGTGGATCCCTCGCGCAGAGGCACGGCCATTTTGCCGGCGAACCAGTCGAGGTCGCGTTTGCCGAGACCCACCTGCACGCAGCCGTTGACCAGGGAGCGCACCATATTGCGCGCGAAGGCGTCGGCCACGATGGTGAAGCACACCAGGCCGGACTCCACAGCGGGGGTTTCGTAGGCCAGACCGGTCGCGTCGATCAGGGGACGGACGGGCACGCGCTCCCACCGCGCGTATTTCACCTCGCGGATGGTGGTGCCGCCCGGATTCGGTGTGGCGAAGGATCCGAAATCATGCAGACCGATGGTCGTCGCCGCGGCCTCGTTCATGGCATCCAGATCGAGCCGGTCGTCGATCCGCAGCACAAAGCCGCGCATCCGGGGGTCCGCCTCGCTCCCCCGGTCGGCGATGCGGTAGACGTAGGTGCGTTCCAGCGCGGAGAAGCGCGCGTCGAAGCCGCTGGGGGCGCGGCTGACGCGGTGGAGGGTGATGTCGTCGGGCAGCATGCGGGAGAGACGGCGCCGCAACGCTTCGATGCCGGAGACGTTCATATGGCCGACCGCGCGCTCCAGCAGCGCCTCGTCCAAGTCGATATGGCACACCTGATGGCTGGCGTGCACGCCGGTGTCGGTGCGGCCCGCCACGGTCAGACGCAACCGCTGGTCGGGATCGTCCTGCGGGACGCGCAGCACGGTATGCAGCGCGGATTCGATGGTGCCCTGCACGGTGCGCAGCGTCGGCTGTGTCGCCCAACCGTAGAATCCGCCGCCGTCGTACGCCAAATCAATGCGAAGTCGTGTCATGGCTTCCATACTACGGCCACGCCGCCGACGCGCCCGTATGACGCTGTAAAACGACAAAGGGTCGGAAACCCTTTGCGGATTTCCGACCCTTGTCAATGCGTTGTGAAGCTAGCTCACTCGGCCTTCTCGGCCTCGGCCTCAGCGGCGGCCTCGGTGTTCTCCACCTCAGCGGCCTCAGCCTCGACGGCCTCGGCTTCGATCTTGGTCTCCTCGACCTCGACCGGGGCTTCCTCGGCGACCTTGACGGCGGCTTCGGCTTCCTTGACCACGGCCTGCTTCGGGCTCACCGGCTCGGTGACGAGCTCGATGATCGCGGCGGGGGCGTTGTCGCCGACGCGCGGGGCGATCTTCACGATGCGGGTGTAGCCGCCTTCGCGCTGCTCCATCTGCTCGGCGATCTGGGTGAACAGGATGTGCACCACGGACTTGTTGCGGATGACGCGCATCACGCGACGGCGGGAGTGCAGATCACCGCGCTTGGCGAAGGTGATCAGGCGCTCGGCCAGCGGACGAAGGCGCTTGGCCTTCGGCAGCGTGGTGACGATGCGGCCGTTCTGGAACAGGCTGGTGGCCATGTTCGCCAGCATGAGGCGCTCATGCGCGGGGCTGGACGCCAGGCGCGGGCCCTTCTTCGGTGTAGGCATGGGTTTTCTCCTTATTGTCCGGCCGGGTCGCAGGTGGGCATATGCCCGAGCGTCCGCGACCCGTTTTCCGAACGGTTATGCAAAAGCGGCTGTTCTCACTCGTCTTCCGGGGAGAAGAAGGTGCCGCCTTCGAGGTTGGTGGTGTCGAAGGCAATCGGCGAGGTCTTCAGCGCCAGACCCAGGGTCTGCAGCTTGTCCTTGACCTCATCGATGGACTTCATACCGAAATTGCGGATGTCGAGCAGGTCCTGCTCGGTGTGGGAGACGAGCTCGCCGATGGTGTGGATGCCCTCACGCTTGAGGCAGTTGTAGCTGCGCTGGGTGAGGTTGAGATCCTCGATCGGCACGGCCATCTCGGGGTTGGTCTCTTCGGCCACGGGAGCCGGACCGACCTCGACGCCCTCGGCCTGGATGTTGAGCTCGCGGCACAGGCCGAAGAGCTCCACCAGGGTCGAACCGGCGGAAGCCACCGCGTCACGCGGGGAGATGGCGGGCTTGGTCTCCACGTCCAGAATGAGCTTGTCGAAGTCCGTGCGCTGTTCCACACGGGTGGCCTCGACCTTGTAGCTCACCTTGAGCACCGGGGAGTAGATGGAGTCGACCGGGATGCGGCCGATCTCATCGCTGTCCTGCTTGTTCATCTGAGCCGGCACATAGCCGCGGCCGCGCTCGACGGTGAACTCGATCTCGAGTTCGCCGTCCTCGGCGAGGGTGGCGATGTGCAGATCGGGGTTGGCGATGGTCACGCCGGCCGGAGGGGTGATGTCCCCCGCGGTGGCCTCGCCCTTGCCGCTCTTGCGCAGATACATGACCACCGGCTCATCGTATTCGCTGGTGAGCACGATGCCCTTGATGTTGAGCAGAATCTCGGTCACATCCTCCTGCACGCCAGGCAGCGTGGTGAACTCGTGCAGTGCGCCGGAAACGCGCACAGAGGTCACCGCGGCACCCGGAATGGAGCTCAGGAGCGTACGACGAAGCGAGTTGCCGAGCGTGTAGCCGAAGCCAGGCTCGAGCGGCTCGATGATGAAACGCGAACGCTGCGGGTTCAGGGACTCCTCGGTCAGTGTCGGACGCTGTGCAATAAGCACTATGGTATCCTTTCAGCTTTTGGTCGGCGGTGCACTCACCGGTCAAAGCGGGTTGGATGGATTGATATTCTGAGTGCTCAGACGCGGCGGCGCTTCGGAGGACGAACGCCGTTGTGTGCTTGCGGGGTCACGTCGGTGATGGAACCGACCTCGAGACCCGCGGACTGCAGGGAGCGGATGGCGGTTTCACGACCGGAACCCGGGCCCTTGACGAACACGTCGACCTTCTTGACGCCGTGCTCCATCGCCTTGCGGGCGGCGGACTCGGCGGCCAGACCAGCGGCGAACGGCGTGGACTTACGGGAGCCCTTGAATCCGACATCGCCACCGGACGCCCAGGACACCACAGCGCCGGACGGATCGGTGATCGAAATGATCGTGTTGTTGAAAGTGGACTTGATATGCGCCTGCCCGACCGGCACCGACTTGCGGTCCCGACGACGAGGCTTGCGCGCGGCCTGCTTGGGAGCTGCCATTGACCCTCGTTTCCTAGTAACGAACTTATTTGATGATGTCCAGGCGATGGGATGGGTTCATCCCGTGGCCTGGAGCGTGCCACCGACTACTTGGTGGCCTTCTTCTTTCCGGCGACCGTGCGCTTCGGGCCCTTGCGGGTGCGGGCGTTGGTCTTGGTGCGCTGACCGCGCACGGGAAGTCCCTTACGGTGACGCTGGCCTTGGTAGCAGTTGATCTGAATCTTACGACGGATGTCCGCGTCGATTTCACGACGCAGATCGCCCTCGATCTTGTAGTTGGCCTCGAGGTAGTCACGCAGCGTGATCAGCTGCTCATCGGTAAGATCCTTGACGCGGATATCCGGATTGATACCGGTCGCGGCAAGCGTTTCCTTGGCACGAGTGCGGCCCACACCGAAAATGTAGGTGAGGGCGATCTCGATGCGCTTCTCATTGGGGATGTCGACTCCGGCAAGACGTGCCATTGCGATTCCTTCTGTGCTCCGCAGGTCTTGCACCAAATCGCCCGGATTCCCGGCCCGGGCCTGCGTACCCGGGGTTCAGTCCCGAAGGACTGTGATTCAGTGCCTTATTCTCTTATGCCGCTGGAATCTGCTCTCAGCCCTGACGCTGCTTGTGGCGCGGGTTGATGCAGATCACCATGACGCGGCCGTGACGACGGATCACGCGGCAGTTCTCGCAGATCCTCTTCACACTAGGGCTGACCTTCATGGTTTTCCTTTACTTGTACCTTTACTTGTAGCGGTACGTAATACGTCCGCGGTTCAGGTCGTACGGGCTCATCTCAAGCACGACACGATCCTGCGGCAGGATGCGGATATAGTTCTTGCGCATTTTGCCGGAGATCGTGGCGAGCACGATGTGCTTGTTCTCGAGTTCGACGCGGAACATCGCGTTCGGCAGCGCTTCCACCACCTGTCCTTCGACTTCAATCACACCGTCTTTTGCCATGTGTCTGCAGTTCCTGTCCTTTGGATGATTACTACGGCGCATCCGAAGACACACCAAATTGCAAGATTAGCCGAAATAGAAAAACGACACGCCGTAGCGTGTCGTTTCCTAGCCTTTTGGGGTGAGGATGGTAAGAATCAGGCGACCTTGGCGTCCAACGCGGCCACGATATCGGCCTGGATGGCGTCGATCTCACCCACGCCGTCGATGGCGACCAGCAGGCCGCGCTCACCGTAGGTGTCCAGCAGCGGGGCGGTCTCCTGTGCGTAGGTCTCAAGACGCTTGGCGATCACCTCGGGGGTGTCGTCGGTGCGGCCCTGCTCGGCGGCGCGCTTGGCCATACGCTCCATCAGCACGTCCCTGTCGGCGTCGAGCGCCACCACGGCGTCGAGCGGCGTGCCGAGATCGGCCAGCATGGCGTCCAGCGCCTCGACCTGGGAGGCGTTGCGCGGATAGCCGTCGAGGATCCAGCCGTTCTTGGTGTCGTCCATGGCCAGACGGTCCTTGACGATCTTGTTGGTCAGCTCGTCCGGCACCAGCTCGCCCTTGTCGGTGTAGCTCATGGCCTCAAGACCCAGCTCGGTCTTGTTCTTGATGTTGTAGCGGAAGATGTCGCCGGTGGAGATGGCGGGGATGCCGTAATGCTCGGCGAGCTTCGCGGCCTGGGTGCCTTTGCCCACACCCTGCGGGCCCATGATCAGCAGACGCATGTTGGTTCCTTTGATTGTGAAGTGTGTTGTGGATGAACGACGGTGCCGCTTTCTCGGTGAAGAAAGCGGCACCGCTATGAAAGGCTACTTGCCCTCTACTTTGTCGGTGTTCTCGAACAGGAAGCCGGTGTACTGGTACTGTTCGGTCTGTGCCTTGGCCTGGCGCAGGGTGTCGAGGCCGACGCCCGCGATGATCAGGATGGTGGTGCCGCCGAAGGGCAGCTGGGTGTTGAGTCCCAGCGCCATGATGAGCACGGTCGGAATCAGCGCCACGAAGAGCAGGTAGATGGCGCCGACGGTGTTGAGTCGGTTCATCACATAGCTCAGGTAGCGGCTGGTGGCGTTGCCGGCGCGGATGCCGGGGATGAAGCCGCCGTACTGCTTCATGTTGTCCGCGGTCTCGTCCGGGTTGAACGTGATCGAGGTGTAGAAGAAGCAGAAGAACACGATCATCACCGCGTACAGCGCGATGTACCACACGGAGGTGGTGTCGGCGAGGTTGTTGTTGATCCACTCGGCCCAGTCGGCGTCGGAGTCGAACTGCGCGATCAGGGTCGGGATCGCAAGAATGGAGGAGGCGAAGATCGGCGGGATGACGCCGGACATATTCACCTTCAGAGGCAGGTAGGTGGAGGAGCCGCCGTACATCTTGCGGCCGATCATACGACGGGTGTACTGCACCGGGATGCGGCGCTGGCACAGCTCCACGTAGTCGACGAAGATGAGGATGACGAGCAGCACGGCCACGACGATGGCGAACTTGGTCCAATCGCCGTCGGTGCCGTCGGTGCCCCAGCCGATCTCCCACAGCTGCGGCAGGAAGCCGGAGCAGATGGACATGAAGATAAGCACGGACATGCCCTGTCCGATGCCCTTTTCGGTGACGAGCTCGGCCATCCACATGATCAGGCCGGTGCCGCCGGTCATGATGAGCACCATCACGACGAGGTTCCACACGGAGCCGTCGGGGATGACCTGCGAGCACTGGTAGTTGAACAGCGCGCCGGAGCGGGCGGTCACCAGAATGGTGGTGGACTGCAGCACGGCCAGGCCGATGGTGAGGTATCGGGTGTACTGGGTGAGCTTGGCCTCGCCCGACTGGCCTTCCTTATGCAGCGCTTCGAAGCGCGGGATGACCACGCGCAGCAGCTGCACCACGATGGAGGCGGTGATGTACGGCATCACGCCCAACGCGAAGATGGACAGCTGAAGCATGGCGCCGCCGGAGAACAGATTCACCAGTCCGATGAAGTTCTCGGAGGTTGTGCTCATATCCCCCACGCATTCCTGCACCACACCGTAATCCACACCCGGCGTCGGGATGAAGGAGCCGATGCGGTAGATGATGATGATGAACAGGACGAAGAGGATCTTCTTCCTCAACTCCTTGGTCTTCAGGGCCTGGATTAGCGTCCTCACCTGGATTCCTCCCTAACGCATGCCATGTGGGCATGCATAAAAAACAAACTCTAACGCACGAGTGTAACCTAGAGCATCTACCTGTGCGCCTGCTGGGCAGGTCTACCCCCTATACGAAATGACCCTCGCCGCGGCTTTGGCGGAGAGGGTCATCTCATACGATACAGCCGTTTTTGGCGGTTCTTCGAGGATTACTTCTCGGAGATGGAGCCGCCGGCGGCTTCGATCTTGGACTTGGCGGAAGCCGAGGCCTTAACCCCCTTAAGGGTGAATGCCACGGTGGTCTCGCCGTCGCCCAGGACCTTGACCGGATAGCCGCCGCGCACGGCGCCCTTGGCGACCAGATCCTCGGCGGTCACCTCGCCGCCGGCCGGGTACAGCTCGGCAAGCTTGGAGATGTTGACGACCTGGTACTCGGTCTTGAACGGGCTCTTGAAGCCGCGCAGCTTCGGCAGGCGCATGTACAGCGGCAGCTGTCCGCCTTCGAAGCCGGGACGCACATGGGTGCGCTTCGTCTGGCCCTTGAAGCCACGACCGGAGGTCTTACCCTTGGAGCCTTCGCCTCGACCCACGCGGGTGCGAGCCTTCTTGGCGCCCGGGGCGGGCTTGAGGTCGTGCATCTGCAGGATTTCGTTATCTGCCATAATCAGTCAACCTCCTCGACGGTAACCAGGTGGCGAACCACGTTCACCAGGCCACGGTTGGCCGGGGTGTCCGGGCGGACCACGGTCTGGCCGATCTTGCGCAGGCCCAGCGTGTGCGCAGTGGCGCGCTGCTTGGGCGTGCGGTTCACGAGACCGTGATGCAGCGTAATCTTCAGGTTAGCCATGCTCACTCACCATCCTTTTCAGCCTGGGCGGCCTTGGCCTGAGCCTCTTCGCGAGCCTTGCGGGCCTCGGCGATGCCGGTGGCGCGGGCGCGCAGCAGGGCGTCGGGAGCGACCTCCTCGAGGGAGAGGCCACGACGGGCGGCGATCTCCTCGGGCTCTTCGAGCTGCTTGAGGGCGGCGACGGTCGCGCGGACCATGTTCACGGCGGTGGGCGAACCCATCGACTTGGTCAGCACGTCGGTGATGCCGGCGCACTCCATGACGGCGCGCACCGGGCCACCGGCGATAACGCCGGTACCGGGGGCAGCCGGACGCAGCAGGACGGTGCCGGCGGCGTCGTGACCGATCACCGGGTGGGTGACGGTGCCGCGGATGCGCGGGACGGTGAACATGTGCTTCTTGGCGTCCAGCTGGCCCTTGGCGATGGCCGCGGGGACCTCGCGGGACTTGCCGTAGCCGACGCCCACGGTGCCGTTGCCGTCGCCCACCACCACGAGGGCGGCGAAGCTGAAGGTACGGCCACCCTTGTGGGTCTTGGCCACACGGTTGATGGTCACCACGCGATCGAGCAGCTCGTCGCCGCGGTTCTCCTCGCGACGGTTGCGACGCTCGCCGCGACGGCCCTCGCCACGCTGGCCGCGACGGGACTTGCGGTCCGCGTTGTTGGCCTCGGGAGCCGCAGTGTTCTGAGTTTCTTCAGCCACTTGGGTTTCCTTCTGGGTTTCGATGTCGCTCACAGTGCCAGACCTCCCTCGCGGGCGCCTTCAGCGACAGCTGCGACGCGACCGGTGTACTTGTTGCCACCGCGATCGAAGACGACCTCGGTGATGCCGGCGGCCTTGGCCTTGTCAGCGATGAGCTCGCCGACCTTCTTGGCGGCCTCGACCTTGGTGCCTTCGAAGCCCTGGAAGTCGGCGGTCAGAGTGGAGGCGCTCACCAGAGTGATGCCCTTGGTGTCGTCGACGACCTGGGCGACCATATGACGGTTGGAGCGGGTGACCACCAGGCGCGGACGTTCCGGGGTGCCGGTGATGTGCTTCCTGATGCGGGCGTGGCGGCGCAGACGCGCAACCTTCTTGCCTTTTCCGAAAATCGTGACGCTCATATCACTTACCAGCCTTTCCAGCCTTGCGCAGGATACGCTCGTCGGCGTACTTGACGCCCTTGCCCTTGTAGGGTTCGGGAGCGCGCAGCTTGCGGATGTTCGCAGCCACCTGGCCAACGGCCTGCTTGTCGGTGCCCTTGACGATCACCTGGTTGGGGTTCGGCACTTCGAACTCGATGCCTTCCGGCGGATTCACCGTGATGGTGTGGGAGTAGCCGAGGAAGAACTCGATGCCCTTGCCCTTGACGACGGCGCGGTAACCGGTGCCGACGATGTCGAGGGTCTTGGCGTAGCCTTCGTGCACGCCCTTGACCATGCCGGCCATGATGGAACGGGCCAGACCGTGCTTGGCACGGGTCGGGCGCAGGTCATCGGCGGGGGTCAGCACGATGTCGGTGCCTTCGACGGAGGCGGTGATGCCTTCGGGAACCTCGTAGGTGGCGGTGCCCTTCGGGCCCTTGGCCTCGAAGTTCTGACCGTCGATCTTGACTTCCACGCCGGCCGGGATGGCGACGGGGAGCTTACCAATATGCGATGCCATGATCTAGCTCTCCTTTCTCACCACACGTAGGCGACGATTTCGCCGCCAATGCCCCGGTCGAGGCATTCCTTCTGAGTCAGCAATCCCGAGGAAGTCGAGATGATGGCGATGCCGAGGCCACCGAGCGGCATCGGCAGGGAGTCGGACTTCGCGTAGCGGCGGAGGCCCGGCTTCGAGATGCGCTTGATGCCCTGGATGGAACGCTCGCCGTTCGGACCGTACTTGAGGGTGACCTCAAGAGTCTGGCCGACCTTCGCCTCCTTGGCGGCGAAGTCCTTGATGAAGCCTTCGCGCTTGAGGATCTCAGCGATGTTCGCCTTGAACTTGGAGTACGGCATATCCACGGTCTCGTGCTTTGCCGCGCTCGCGTTACGCAGACGCGTAAGCATGTCTGCAATCGGATCTGTCATTGTCATTGTGGGCTTCACGCCCTTTCTCGCCGTGGTTTCCGCCGCCCCGCCCTCGTGTGAGAGCCGGGCCACGGACCTTCAGCGTCGATGTTTACCAACTGGACTTCGTAACTCCGGGCAGCTCGCCGCGATGGGCCTTCTCGCGAAGGCAGATGCGGCACAGGCCGAACTTGCGGTAGACGGAGTGGGGACGACCGCAGACCTGGCAGCGCGTGTAGGCGCGCACAGCGAACTTCGGCTTAGCGGACGCCTTGTTCTTCAGAGCGGTTTTTGCCATATCAGTTCTCCTTGAAGGGGAAGCCAAGGTGCTTCAGCAGCGAGTAAGCTTCCTTGTCGTCCTTGGTGGAGGTCACCACGGTGATGTCCATACCGCGCTGGTGATCGATCGAATCGGGATCGATCTCGTGGAACATGGACTGCTCGGTGAGACCAAAGTTGTAGTTGCCCTGGCCATCGAACTGGTGACCGTTGATGCCGCGGAAGTCGCGGATGCGGGGCAGCGCGAGGGTCAGCAGACGGTCGAGGAACTCCCACATGCGGTCGCCACGCAGGGTGACGTACGCGCCGATGGCCTGGCCCTCACGCAGATGGAACTGCGCGACGGACTTCTTGGCCTTGGTGATCTTCGGCTTCTGGCCGGTGATCAGGGTGAGATCCTTGACGGCGCCCTCGATGAGCTTGGAGTCACGAGCCGCGGCGCCGACGCCCATGGAGACGACGACCTTCTCGACACGAGCCACCTGCATCGGGTTGGAGTGGTTGAACTCCTTGGTGAGCGCGGGGGCGATCTCTTCCTTGTACTGCACCTTCAAGCGCGGAGTTGCCGGCGCTTCGATAGCGGTGGTATCGGTCATGCCAGCTCCTTTCCGGACTTCTTGGCGACGCGCACGCGCACGGTCTTGACCTTGCCGTCACGCGCCTCTTCCTTAACGTTCACGCCCACGCGGGTCGGCTGCTTGGTCTCCGGGTCGATGACCATCACGTTGGAGCGATGGATCGGCGCCTCGGTGGAGACGATGCCGGACTGCTGGCCCTGCTGGGTGGCGCGCACGTGCTTCTTGACGATCTGCACGCCTTCGACGATCAGTCGGTCGTTGGAGAGCACACGGGTCACGGTGCCTTCCTTGCCGCGGTCCTTACCGCGGATGACCTTCACCAGGTCGCCGCTCTTGATCTTGGCTACCATGTCAGATCACCTCCGGGGCGAGGGACACGATCTTCATGAAGCGCTTGTCGCGCAGTTCACGACCAACCGGTCCGAAGATACGAGTGCCCTTCGGTTCACGGCCGGAGCCGAGAATGACGGCGGCGTTCTCGTCGAACTTGATGTAGGAGCCGTCGGCACGACGGTGCTCCTTAACGGTACGGACGACGACGGCCTTAACCACGTCGCCCTTCTTGACCGACCCGCCAGGAATGGCGTCCTTGACGGAGGCGACGATGATGTCGCCGATGCCGGCATAGCGTCGCTTCGATCCGCCGAGCACTCGGATGGCCAGGATTTCCTTGGCACCCGTGTTGTCGGCGACATGAAGCCGCGTTTCCTGCTGAATCATTGATTCTCCTTAGCCGAGCTGGTTCTCCCCGCACACCGGGAACGGCGATCCCGTAAGGGAACCACCGTGCCCGGTGTGCGCGGAGCCTTGCCGAACTTATGTTACTTGGCGCGCTCGATGATGCTTTCGAGACGCCAGCGCTTGGTCTTGCTCAGAGGCCGAGTCTCCATAATACTCACGAGGTCGCCAATTTTCGCCTCGTTGTGTTCATCATGGACCTTGACCTTCTTGGTGGTGCGGACGACCTTGCCGTACAGCGGGTGGGTCGAACGCTTTTCGAGCTCGACAGCGATCGTCTTGTCCATAGCGTCGGACACGACGTAGCCGCGACGAACCTTGCGGAAGTTACGCTCTTGCGCCATGATCACTTCTCCTTAGTTTCCGTTGCGGCCGGCTCCTGGCTGATGCCAAGCTCGCGTTCGCGCAGCACGGTGTACATGCGGGCGATGTCGTGCTTGACGGCCTTGAGACGAGCGGTGTTCTCGAGCTGACCGGTCGCATGCTGGAAGCGCAGGTTGAACAGCTCTTCCTTGGACTTCTTCAGGAAGCCCTCGATCTCCTCGTTGGTCTTCTCGTTGAGATTCTTGATGGAGTATTCAGCGGTTCCGACTGCCATCAGATGTCACCACCTTCACGCGCAATAACACGGCACTTCATGGGGAGCTTGTCGATGGCGCGGCGCAGGGCCTCGCGAGCGACTTCCTCGGACACGCCGCCGATCTCGAACATGACGCGACCGGGACGGACGTTGGCGATCCAGAATTCGGGCGTGCCCTTACCGGAACCCATTCGGGTGCCGAGCGGCTTCTTGGTCAACGGACGATCCGGGAAGACCGTGATCCACACGCGGCCACCACGCTTGATGTAGCGGGTCATGGCGATACGAGCGGCCTCGATCTGGCGGTTCGTCACGTAGGCCGGGGCGAGCGCCTGGATACCGAAATCACCGAAATTGATCTCGTTGCCACCCTTGGACATGCCAAAACGGGTGGGGCGATGCTGCTTGCGGTACTTAGTCCTCTTTGGGATAAGCATTCTTGCTCACTCCTTCGTTTCTGCTGCCTGGGGAGCCTCGGCGGCGGCTTCGGCCTTGGGGGCTTCGGCGGCGGCCTGCTGCTGGGCGGCGGGACGGTTGCCACGGCGCGGACGGCGATCGCCGCGACGGCCGGGACGGTTGTTCTGCTGGGCCTGCTGCTCCTCGAACTCAGCCTCGGTCATATCGCCCTTGTAGATCCACACCTTCACGCCGATACGGCCGTAGGTGGTCTTGGCCTCGAAGAAGCCATAGTCGATCAGGGCGCGGAGGGTCTGCAGCGGAACGCGGCCTTCGCGATAGAACTCGGAACGGCTCATTTCCGCGCCGCCGAGACGGCCGGAGAGCTTGATGCGGATACCCTTGGCGCCGGCGTGCATGGCATCCTGCTGGGCCTTGCGCATGGCGCGACGGAAGGTCACGCGGTTGGTCAGCTGCTCGGCGATGCCCTGAGCGACAAGCTGGGCGTCGAGAGCGGCGTTCTTCACCTCGAAGATGTTGAGCTGGACCTGCTTGCCGGTGATCTTCTCCAGCTTCGCGCGGACGCGCTCGGCCTCGGCGCCACGACGGCCGATCACGATGCCCGGACGGGCGGTGTGAATGTCGACGCGGACGCGGTCACGGGTGCGCTCGATGACGATACGGGACACGCCCGCACGCTCGAGATCCTTGCTCATCTCCTTGCGGATCTGATCGTCCTCAAGGACGAAGTCGCGATAACGCTCGCCGACCTTGTTGGAGTCAGAGAACCACTTGGAGCGGTGGTTTTCGGTGATGCCCAGACGGTAGCCAAACGGATTGATCTTCTGACCCATCTTTAGCGGGCTCCTTCCTTGTTAGCGACGACGACCGTGATGTGGGAGGTGCGCTTGTTGATACGAGCGGCACGGCCCTGGGCGCGAGCGCGGAAGCGCTTCATGGTCACGCCCTCATCGACGTAGGTCTCCTTGATGACCAGATCGTTCTCGCGGAACGGCTCGCCGGCCCTTTCGGCCTTGACGCGGGCGTTGGCGATGGCGCTCTCCAGAACCTTGCGGACCGGCAGGGCCGCGGACTGGGGGGCGAACTTGAGGATGGTAACGGCTTCGGTCGCCTGCTTGCCTCGGATGAGGTCGACCATGCGGCGAGCCTTGCGCGGCGTCACGCGGACGTGACGAGCAATTGCTTTAGCTTCCATGTGTCATTCTCTCCTTTAGCGGCGGGACTTCTTGTCGTCCTTCACGTGACCCTTGAAGGTCTTCGTGGGGGCGAACTCACCGAGCTTGTGGCCAACCATGGATTCGGTGACGAACACCGGAACATGCTTGCGGCCGTCATGAACAGCGAAGGTGTGTCCGATGAAGTCCGGGGTGATCATCGAACGGCGCGACCACGTCTTGATGACGTTGTGCGTGCCCTTCTCGTTCTGATCGTCGACTTTCTTCTGCAAGTGGGCGTCGACGAAGGGGCCCTTCTTGATGCTACGAGTCATCTTCTCGATACTCCCTTACTTGCGGTTCTTGCCATTCGGACGACGACGAACAATCATCTTGTTCGAAGCCTTCTTCGGACGACGAGTGCGGACTTCGCCCTTGCCCCACGGGGAGACCGGCGGCTTGCCGCCGCGGGTACGACCGCCGTGCGGGTGGTCGACCGGGTTCATGGACTCACCACGGGTGATCGGGCGCTTGCCCATCCAACGGGCGCGACCGGCCTTGCCGAGCTGCACGTTGGCGTGCTCTTCGTTGCCGACCTCACCGACGGTGGCGCGGCAGCGCGCGTCGACGTTGCGGATTTCGCCGGACGGCATACGCAGCTGGGCGAGGTTTCCGTCCTTGGCGACGAGCTGCACGGAGGTGCCGGCGGAGCGGGCGATCTTGGCGCCACCCAGCGGGCGGAGCTCGATCGCGTGCACGACGGTACCGGTCGGGATGTTGCGCAGCGGCAGGTTGTTGCCCGGCTTGATGTCGGCCTGGGCGCCGGTCTCGATGACGTCGCCCTGCTTGATGCCCTTCGGCGCGATGATGTAGCGCTTCTCGCCATCGGCGTAGTGCAGGAGGGCGATACGGGCGGAGCGGTTCGGATCGTATTCGATCTCGGCGACCTTGGCGGGCACGCCGTCCTTGTCCCAACGCTTGAAGTCGATGAGACGGTACTGGCGCTTGTGACCGCCGCCGCGATGGCGGGAGGTCATACGGCCGTAGGAGTTGCGACCGCCGGTCTTGGACAGCTTGCGAACCAGCGACTTCTCAGGCGTGGAACGCGTGAGCTCGGAGAAATCCGAGACGGACGCGTTGCGGCGGCCTGCAGTCGTCGGCTTATAAACGCGGATAGCCATAATGTAGTTCTTCCTTTGACTTTCTCGGCTAGCCTTCAGTTACCAAAGATGTCGATGGTCTGGCCCTCGGCGACGGTCACGATCGCACGCTTCTGGGAAGCGCGCTGGCCGAAACCGGTGCGGGTGCGCTGACGCTTGCCGGCGCGGTTGAGGGTGTTGACCTTCGTCACCTTGACCTTGAAGATCTCTTCGATTGCCTGCTTGATCTGCACCTTGTTCGCGTCCGGGGCCACCACGAAGGTGTACTGTCCCTGGTCGGAAGCGGCGTAGCTCTTCTCGGAGACGACGGGCTTAAGAATCACGTCGTACGCGGGCTTGTGAATAGCGACCATCTAAATCAGGCCTCCTTCGGCTCGGTCTTGGCGGCGACGAAAGCCTCGAGGGCTTCCTTCGTGAAGACCACGTACTGCGCGGTGACCACGTCGTACGTATTGAGCTGATCAACGAAAATCGGGTGAACGGTCGGGATGTTGCGCACGGACAGCCACTCGTTGATGTTGTCACGAGTGAAGACCACCGTGGTGAACTTGTTCTCGGTGATCGGGGTCAGCGCGGCGACGGCGGCCTTGGTGGACGGCTCGGTGATGCCGAAGTCCACGACGGCGATGCGACCGGCGTTGGCGCGATCGGAGAGGACGTAGCGCAGGGCCGCGGCCTTCATCTTCTTCGGGGTGCGCTGGTCGTACTTGCGCGGGTGCGGGCCGAACACGACGCCACCGTGGTACCACTGCGGAGCGCGGGTCGAACCCTGACGGGCGCGACCGGTGCCCTTCTGCTTCCACGGCTTCTTGCCGCCGCCGGAAACATTGGCGCGGGTCTTGGTGGAGTGGGTGCCCTGACGGGCCGCGGCCAGCTGGGCCACGACGACCTGGTGCACCAGCGGCACGTGGGACTGGATGTCCTCGGCGGAGATGCCGAACAGCTCGGCCGGCGCCTCAACGGTGCCGGAGGCCTTGCCCTTGGCGTCGGTGACGTTCAGAGTAACGTTTGCCATGATCTATCAGGCTCCCTTCACTGCCGAACGGACGAGAACGATACCGCCCTTGGGGCCGGGAACGGCGCCCTTGACAGCGATAACACCGTTCTCAACATCCGCGGAAACGATGGTGAGGTTCTGCACGGTGGAGGTGACGTGGCCCATACGGCCGGCCATCTTCTTGCCCTTGAGAATGCGACCCGGGGTGGCGCAGGCGCCGACGGAGCCGGGACGACGTTCGTTCTTGTGCGAACCGTGGGTACGGCGGTAGGACTTGAAGCCCCAGCGCTTGATGGTGCCGGCGAAGCCCTTGCCCTTGGTGGTGCCGGTGATATCGACCTCGGTGCCCTCGTCGAACACTTCGGCGGTCAGCTCCTGGCCCACCTCATACTCGGTGGCGTTGTCCTCGCGCACCTCAACGAGGTGACGGCGCGGGGTGACGCCAGCCTTGGCGAAGTGGCCAGCCAGCGGCTTGGTCACCTTGGTCGGGTCGATCGCGCCATAGCCGATCTGCACCGCGGTGTAACCGTCGGTCTCATCGGTCTTGATGGCGGTGACCACGTTGGTGGACACGTCGATCAGGGTGACGGGAACGAAGAAGCCGTTCTCATCCCACACCTGGGACATGCCGAGCTTCTTGCCCAGCAGCGCCTTACGATCTGCTCGTTGCGACATAGCGGTTCCTCCTCCCCTTACAGCTTGATCTCGATGTTGACATCCGCGGGCAGATCAATGTGCATCAGGGAATCCACGGCCTTGGGGGTCGGGTCCACGATGTCGATGAGGCGCTTGTGCGTGCGCATCTCGAAATGCTCGCGAGAATCCTTGTACTTGTGAGGAGAACGGATAACACAGAAAACGTTCTTCTCGGTCGGCAGCGGAACGGGGCCAACAACAGTTGCGCCCGCGTTCGTCACCGTTTCGACGATCTTCTTCGCCGATTGGTCGATGACCTCGTGGTCATAGGACTTAAGCCTGATGCGGATTTTCTGTCCCGCCATTGCCGTCCGCCCTTTCTAGCGATTCGTGTACTGTTTACCAATCCTGCTTCGTTAAGGGCACCGGCGCGCATGGCCTCCTTTGGACATACGTCCACTGGCGGTCATCCGTCATCAGTGCGCGGCCTCCAAGAACCACTGGTGGTTATTCTTGGTCCGCGCTCGCTTTTTTGATTCCAATATGCGAGCCCAAAACAGGCAACTTCTCAATTAAAGCATCAGGTACGGATTAAGGGATATGGGCGTGTCGCCGCGCGCATTCCCCTTCGGGGAATGCATATCGCGGCGACGCGAGGCGGATCAGTGAAAAGCCCAGTGGGCTTTTCACCCGCCGGAGCCATCCTTATAACAAAACTGTTCCACCTCATCACGCAATGCTGCCCATACCTATATATATGCATACGCAAAAGGACCCGACTCCATACGGAGCCGGGTCCTTATATCAGTTCAACGCCAAGGCGTCATCACCGCTCGGAGGCTTCCTCCGTGGCGGCTTCGCCTTCGCGCTCGACGCGCAGCTTGTGGCCTTCGGCCTGGCTGACGCCGTAGTAGGCGGCGATGGCGATGTCCTTCATGTCCTCGATCTGCGGGATGCGCGGGTTCGCGGGGGCGCACTGGTCCTCGTAGGCGCGCATGCCGATCTGGTCGAGCACGCTCCAGAAGTAGTCCTCGTCCACACCGCAGTCCTGGAAGCTCTTGTTCATGCCGAGCTTGTTGTCGCGGTAGTCCTCGACGGCCTTCGCCAGGTTCTCGACGGCTTCGGCCGGGGTCTTGCCCGGGTCGATGCCGAGGTTGCGGGCGATGTCCTGGTAGCGCTCCGGGGCGATGTACTTGTTGTACTTCGGCCAGGAGGTGGGCTCCTCCGGAACGGATCCGTTGTAACGGATCACGTACGGCAGCAGGATGGAGTTGGTGCGGCCGTGGGCGATGTGGCACAGCGCGCCGATGGTGTGGCTCATGCCGTGGCACATGCCGAGGAACGCGGAGCCGAAGGCCATACCGGCCATGGTGGCGGCGTTGTGCATCTTCTCCTGGGCGCGGGTCTTGTCCTCACCGGGCTCGCCGTTGACGGATTCGGCCAGGTTGTCCCAGATGAGCTTGGCCGCGTGCAGCGCCATGCCATCGGTGAAGTCGTTCGCGTACACGGACACGTAGGCTTCCATCGAGTGGGTCAGGGCGTCGAAGCCGGCGTCGGAGGCGAGGCGGCGCGGCTGGGTGCGGGCCAGCACCGGATCGACGATGGCGACCGACGGGGTCAGCGCGTAATCGGTGATCGGGTACTTGTAGCCGGTCTTGTGGTCGGAGATCACGGCGAACGGGGTCACCTCGGAGCCGGTGCCCGACGAGGTCGGGATGCACACGAGCTTGGCCTTCTTGCCCAGCGGCGGGATCTTGAACGCGCGCTTGCGGATGTCGAAGAACTTCTCGCGCACGTCGGAGAAGGAGATTTCCGGGTGCTCGTAGAGCAGCCACATGATCTTGGCCGCGTCCATCGGGGAGCCGCCGCCGACCGCGATGATCGTGTCGGGCTCGAACTCCTCGCGCATCATCTCGGCGCCCTTCTCGACGGTCTCGACCGAGGGCTCCGGCTCGACGTAGTCGATGATGCGGAAGGTGACGCGGTTGGCGCGGGCGCGCAGCTGGTCGATGATCTTATCGACGATACCGAGCTGCTCCATCACCTTGTCGCACACGATGACGGCCTTCTCGATGCCGTACATGTCGCGCAGGTACTTGACGGAGTTCGGCTCGAAGTAGGTCTTCGGCGGGATCTTGAACCACTGCATGTTGTTGTTCCTCCGAGCGATGCGCTTGACGTTGATGAGATTCACGGCCTGCACGTTGCCGGACACGCTGTTGCCGCCGTAGGAGCCGCAGCCCAGGGTCAGGGACGGGGCGACCGCGTTGTAGATGTCGCCCACGCCACCCAGGGAGCTCGGGGAGTTCCAGATGATGCGGCAGGCGTGCATCCTGAGGCCATACTCACGCACCAGATCCTGGTTGTTGGTGTGGATGGCGGCGGTGTGGCCGGCGCCGTGCACGAGCATCTGCTCGCACATCACGAAGGCCTCGTCCTTGTCCTTGGCCTTGAGCACGGCCTGCACGGGGCCGAGCTTCTCCATGGTCAGGGGCTCGTTCTCGCCGACTTCCTTGCATTCGGCGGCCAGAATGGTCGCGTCGGCCGGGATCTCGAAGCCGGACTGGCGGGCGATCCACTGCGGGGACTTGCCCGGCACCTTGGAGTTGAGGACCGGCTTGTTGCCGGAGAAGGCGGTGCAGCCGAACATGAACTGCTCGAGCTTGGCCTTCTCCTCGTCGTTCACGAAGTAGGCCTTACGGCGCTTGAGTTCCTTGACCAGCGGCGCGTAGACGTCCTTGTGGGCGATGATGGCCTGCTCGGTGGCGCAGATCATGCCGTAGTCGAAATGCTTGGAGAGGATCAGGTCGTTCGCGGCGCGCACGATGTCCACGTCCGCGTCGACGTAGGCCGGGGCGTTGCCGGCGCCCACGCCGAGGGCGGGCTTGCCGGAGGAGTACGCGGCCTTGACCATGCCCGGGCCGCCGGTGGCCAGGATGGTGGCGATGCCGGGGTGCTTCATCAGCGCGCCGGTCGCTTCGATGGAGGGATGCTCGATCCACTGGATGCAGTCCGCGGGAGCGCCGGCCTCGACGGCCGCGTCACGCACGATGCGCGCGGCCTCGGAGGAGCACTTCTGGGCGAAGGGGTGGAAGCCGAACACGATCGGACAGCGGGTCTTCAGGGCGATCAGCGACTTGAAGATCGCGGTGGAGGTCGGGTTGGTGACCGGGGTCACGCCCGCGACCACGCCCACGGGCTCGGCGATCTCGTCGATGCCCATGACGTCGTCTTCGCGGATGATGCCGACGGTCTTCTGCCCGGCCAGGTAGTTGGTGACGTGCTCGCACGCGAAGATGTTCTTGGTGGCCTTGTCTTCCACAAGACCGCGGCCGGTCTCGTCGACGGCCATCTTCGCCAGCACGAGATGCTTGTTCAAAGCGGCGATCGAAGCCTTGGCGACGATGCGGTCGACCTGCTCCTGATCCAGCTTCTCGAACTCCTCAAGGGCCTTCAGGCCCTTCTTGACGAGAGCGTCGACCTCGGCCTCGGCCGCGGCCTGCTTCTCTTCGGGGCTCGGCTTGGTAGCCTCGATGTTCTTCTTTGCTTCTGCCACTTTCGGTCCTCCTCGATCTAGGATGTCGCAAAGGGTGGTGTGTTGTCGCAGAACCTATCTGTGACCCAAGTCACAGGTTACCGGAGAGCAGCCGCTTTTGCACATTTGCCGTGTTGCACACTTCACGGTATTTTCTGTGCTATTTATGTTCTTCTTTTGTTCTTTTTTGCGATTTAATCGACTATTTTCTACCATTTGAGTGATTTTGTCCGCTTTTATGTGCGAAATCGAACATCACTTCGGACAAACTTCTTGAAATTTATTTTCCATAAGTTTTTCCACACAAAATAATTCTTTGAAGTCATTTTATAAAAGTCAGGCGCTACACCCCGCAAAACCGTTGCCATCACGCCGTTTCTTATATCACCACCACAGTCAGCCAAACAGCGGCATTCGCCGTTTCATCAGCACATTTGGCAAACACTTTTGATAAAGTGATGCCAGATATCGTCGAAATACGGCATAGGCATGGGATCAAGGAGCCGACAATGAAGACAGCATCCGTCGCCGCGCTGAAGGAACAGAACCGCCGCGCCATCACCGACTACCTCTACCGGCACCACGACGTCACCAAGCAGACGCTGGAACGCGAGCTGGAACTCAGTCTGCCGACCATCACCGCCAACCTGCGGGCCTTGGAGCAGGAGGGGCTGATCGTTCGCGGCACACCGCAGGAATCCACCGGCGGACGCAAGGCGCAGACCTACGAGTTCTCCCCCACATCCCACGCCGCCATCGGCGTGGCCGCCTGCGCCGGAGGCATCACCATGTGCGCCGTGGACCTGCGCGGCAACGTCATCGCCCGCAGACACAAAACCACCCAATACCGCGACAGCGACGCCTACTATCGCAAACTCGGCGCGATGGTCACCGAATTCGCCGACGCCGTGTCCAAACAGGGCAGCGCCATTCTCGGCGTCGCCTTCTCCATCCAAGGCATCGTCTCACCCGACGGACGGACCATCACCTTCGGCAATATCGTGGGAAACACCGGACTGACGCTGGAAACGCTGGCGCAGGGAGTGGACTATCCCGCGCTGATGATCCACGACTCGGACGCCTCCGCCATGGCCGAGCTATGGTTCGATTCCACCATCACCGACGCGGTCTGCGTGTATCTGGAACGCCGGCCGGGCGGCGCGGTGATCGTGGGCGGGCAACTCTACCAGGGGCCGAACCAATGCAACGGCACCATCGAACATATGCGCCTCGTGCCCGGCGGCGAGGAATGCTATTGCGGGCAGCGCGGATGCATGGACGTCTACTGCTCGCCGGAGACGCTGATGGAGGACGGCGAAAGCCTGCCGGGCTTCTTCAGCGTGCTGGAACAGGGCGAACGCGATCATCGCGAGCGCTTCGACGAATGGCTGGGCAATGTGGCGCAGGCGGTGGCGAATATCCGCGCCGTGCTCGCCGGCGACATCATCATCGGCGGCGAGGCGGCGCAGTATCTTGACGACGCGGACATCATCGACCTCAAACGCCGCGTGGACGCGCTCAGCCCCTTCGCCTCGGAGCGTTTCGAGCTGCGCAAAAGCAGCTGCGCCGATGACCAGAACATCATCGGCGCAGCCCTACGCTTCGTCCAAACCTATATCGACGAGATCTGCGGCGAGTAGCCTCGCGCAAGTACCTCATCCACAGCATGAATAACCGGCGTAGGCAAAGGCGGATTAATGGTGTTCAACGCCGCGTGTGCGTTCACGCCCAATTCACACACCATGCCATAGGACTTTCGCTTCGCATCATCAGAAATCTGCGCATCGCGGAATATCGTGTAGATGTCCCGTTCAGTCGGATTTTGCGCAATACCGAGTCTGCCTGGAAACTCCACGGTGATGGCTCTATCGACAGGAAGCTCTGGCAATGCAATCGTTATGGCCAACGTCGCTGGATCGTACGAAGCCTCAACTGCGAAAGGTTCTCCACCGTCCATACGCACAGTCACTGAATCTTCATCCAAACAATCGGCCACGCCACGAACGGTTACGGTCCATTGCCTTGTTTGGGGGACGACCTGTGGTTTCTCCGTCTTCACCGCACCGATGACGAGTTCGGATCGCCTCTCATCGAAAGTGAAGGTGGTACAGGCCGTAATCGCAACTTTTTCTTCGGCACCATCATCCTCAATCATGGTGAACGACCCATCGGCTCCGGGAAACAACATGATTTGCAGCGATTGCGGGTTCATCACCGAATTCAACGGCTCGGATTCCGTTTGCAACGGCACGATCGCGCCAGCATGGACGAATACCGGCATGCCATCGAGTGGACGCCAAACCTCCATCCTTCTACCAGAGACAGGTTCAGACACATAATGACGACCGGTGAAGAAGTCGAACCACATGCCCTGCGGCAGCCACACATCGGCCTTGCCCATTTGCACGCACCGTTCACCCGGCGTAACGATAGGTGCGACCAACAACTCGCTGCCAAACAGGAACTCGTCCGGGAACTGGTAGGCTTCATCCAGCTGAGGATAATGCCAATACAGCGGCTGCACCAATGGTTCCGAATCCCGGGCGGAACGCCAATTCATAGTGTAC
Organism: Bifidobacterium eulemuris; assembly: GCF_014898155.1. Classification (NCBI taxonomy): domain Bacteria; kingdom Bacillati; phylum Actinomycetota; class Actinomycetes; order Bifidobacteriales; family Bifidobacteriaceae; genus Bifidobacterium; species Bifidobacterium eulemuris. The sequence goes on from NZ_CP062938.1 coordinate 1,183,418, forward strand.
AGATATGGAATCAACGCATGACGAAGACGCAACGCATGCACCATCGCCGACTCTGTTTCGAGACGGAAGTTCCAAGGCTCCTTGCCTGAGAATGGCGAATCCGTCGAGTGTAGACGATTGATGGGGCTGAATGTCCCCAGCTGATACCAGCGAGCCTCAAGCTCCTCATCTCGATAACCGAGCATATGACCGCCGATATCATGACTCCACCATCCATACCCAATATTCGCAGCGGTGGCTGTGAATTCCGGCTGGAAGCGCAATGATTCCCAAGTCATATGGGTGTCGCCAGAGAAACCAATTGGATAGCGATGCGATCCAGGCCCCGCATAGCGGGAAAAAGTGAGAGGTCGACGGTTTCGTTCCGCATAGGATGAGCCGTCCTGTCTTGCCGACTCCAGATAGTGCAGGTGGTTCAAGCCCCACAACGGATCGAGTCCCGGCTGACGGGTCACACCACCTTGCTGCCAATCAATCCACCAAAAATCGACACCCTCGTCTTCCAACGGATGATGGAGTCTGTCGAAATAGGCTTCCATGAAGCGTGGACTCGTCAGATCGAATTGGACCGCTTCTCCTGTGGATGGATCAATGCCCATGGCTTGGGCCATGGTCTCATACTGATCCTCATACGCTCTGATACCGTCTTTCGGATGTATGTTCAATGTGACGCGCATTCCATGCTCATGCAACCAAGCAAGGAAACGCCGCGGATTAGGGAAGAAGTTCCGGTTCCACGTGTATCCGGTCCAACCGGTTCCGTATTGCCGATCCACATCGTCGACCAGATGCCAATCCATATCGATTACGGCTGTGGTAAATGGAATCCGTTCACTCTCAAATCGCTCGATCAAAGCGCAATATTCGCTCTCGGTATACCGGTGAAAACGACTCCACCAATTGCCGAATGCGAAACGAGGCAGTAGCGGCGTTGCACCCGTTAATCGCATAAAATCACGAACCGCTTCACGGTAACGATGCCCATAGGCGAACAGATAGATATCCGTCGTATGTGTATCTTTGGGAACCACCCAAGTGCCGAATGGGTTGGGTGCACCGTGGACGGCTGGCACCTCGCGAATGAGATTCGCGTCAGAGTCATCGATAATGGCCCAGCCATCCCGACTGTTGACGCCCACTTCTAGAGGAATACGCCCGTTGGCGTTGTCCAATGTGCGAGCGGTTCCGCCAAGATTTCCCCGCTGCTCATCACCGTAATGCCAAGTGTTGTTACCAGAGGGCACCTGTTTGACCGTGGCATACAGGCCCTCTTTGCTGAAAGGACCGCGATTGTACGAGATATGCACGGATGCGGTGTCAATCTCCAACCATCCGTCGCGATCCTGCACCGTATATTGCGGCACTTCGTTGAAATCTCGCACCATTGTCATCTGCGTGGCGTCATCCACAAACACGCCGCTGTCCGACCATTCGAATCGCACCAGCGCGTCGGTGATCAGACCAATACGCCAATGTTCCCCTTGGATAACCGCTCGCGTATCCATATGGGGCTGAATACCTTGCGAGCGCAGCGAAAACTGTCGTGCATCAACCATGTGTTTGCTCCTATTCGAATGGCCAGCTGTCAGCCCTTGACAGCGCCGATCATAACGCCCTTATTGAAATATTTTTGCAGGAACGGGTAGATGATAAGCAGCGGCAAAGTGGAGACCAGAATGATACCAAACTTGATCTGATCGCCCAGATTCTGCGATTGCGCCGCGGACATGCCCGCCGCCCCTTGGTCCGTCTGATTGGCGAGCAGAATATTCTGCAACACCACCTGCAACGGCTGCTTGTCTTGCGTGCGAATATAAATCAAACCGGTGAAATAATCATTCCAGTGACCTACGAAACAGTACAAGCCGATAACCGCGATAATGGCGCTTGACAACGGCAGCACTATCTTCACGAAGAACCCAAAATAGCTGACGCCATCCACACGGGCGGCATCACGAAGTTCCTCCGGGATGGAGCTTTCGAAGAAGGAACGTGCGATGATCATGTTGTATACGCCGAAAGCACCCGGCAGGATGAACACCCACATCGAATCCAAAAGGTTCAGCTGTTTCATCAACAGATAGCTCGGCACCAAGCCTCCGCCGAAGAACATGGTGAAGGTGAACAGGAGCATCAGCACGCGTCTTGGTTTGAATTCCTTGCGGGCACATGCAAACGCCGCCGGGATAGTGACCAGGAGGTTCACAACCGTGCCGACCACGGTGTACAGGATGGTGTTGGCGTATCCCGTCCAGATTCGACTGTCGGCAAGTATCGTCGCATAGGCATCGAAGCTGAAGCCTTTAGGCAGTAATGTGACATTTCCGGTCGCCACATCAGTCGGATCGGAGAACGATGCGATGACGATAAACCAGAGAGGATAGATAATCACCAGTACGATGGCGACGACGATCACCGCGATAACGCCGTCGACAATCCAGTCGGACATTGTTTTCTTTTGACGCACGCGAGGGTTAAAAGGAATGCTTTCGGAACGAGGACGATCTTGCACGGAGGCTTGTGAACTCATGGTGTTCATCCTTTCAGAAGATGCTAGTGTCGCTGGTCTTCTTGGCGATCATGTTGGCAATGATCAGGAAGAAGAAATTCACCACGGAATTGAATAGGCCAATGGCCGTGGAATAGGAGAATTGATTGTCGAGAATACCGATGCGATAGGTGTATGTGGAGATGACCTCGGAAGCGGTGATATTCAGCGTATTTTGCATAAGCCACACTTTTTCGAAGCCAACACCCAGCACCGATCCCATGTTCATGATCAGCAGCACACCAACCGTCGGCATAATCGTAGGGATATCCACATATCGAATGAGCTGCAGCCGACCGGCACCGTCGATTTTCGCAGCCTCGTAAAGCGCCAAATCCACAGAGGAAAGCGCCGCCAGATAGATAATGCAGTTCCACCCCATATGTTGCCAGACCTCAGAAATCCAGTAGATGGGAGTAAACGCACCAGTCTCACCCATAAGCGAGGTGTCACCGAAGAAGCGGCCAAGCAAACCATTGCCGGGAGCCAGAAAAATGTTGATCATCGATACCATGACCACTGTGGAGATGAAATGAGGCATGTAGGTGATGGTTTGCACGAAGCCCTTGATTTTCGCATTACCGATTTGATTAATCAATAAGGCGAGGATGATGGGTGCCACGAACCCGGTGGCCAGCGTCCACAGACTGATGCGGAACGTATTGATGATGATTTCCGTGAACAGCGGATCCTGGAAGAAACGGATGAAATACTTCAGGCCGACGAATTCCCCGCCGGTAAGTCCCTTGCCGATTTCATATTCGCGAAAAGCCAACTGAATGCCATACATTGGCACATAGGCGAAAATCACTACGAAAACAATGGCCGGCAGAACCATGGCCCACAGCTGCCAATACAGGCGGATATGTTCGGCAAGCCCTCTGAGGATGGACTTGGACCGAGCGCGAGATTCATGGTGGTGATGAACGGCTTCTCCTGTTTTCATGGTTGCAGACATGACATCCTCCTTAGGATGCGAATTCGACAGCGAACGCCGACCACGGCATCAGCGTTCCGGATTGGATTTGGCGGATGATGGCTTCGGCATTCGTGCCAGTCAGCACGATATCTTCAGCTGAGACTTTGTCTAAAGCGGCAGCGGTCTGGCTCGGGATGCACGACATCCGAGATGACACGTTTATCACCACGAGCAGTGTGGTGGCGTCCAACGTTCGGGTAAAGGAGTAGACATACGCATCCTCTTCATCAAGAAGGTGGAAGGAACCCGCCGCCACCACCGAATCGTTATGTCTCATGGCGATAAGCTTCTTGTAGAAGCCGTACACGGAATCCGGATCGTCGAATTCGGCGGCCGCATTGATTTCGGCATGGTTTGGATTCACACTGATCCACGGCTCCACCGCCGCATCGGGCATGGTGAATCCCGCGTATTCGGATGCGTCCCACTGCATGGGAGTGCGGGAGTTATCCCGGCTGGCCTTGGCGAGGGCACACATCATCGAAGCAGCATCTTGGATTTTCGCTTTATTCACACGCTGGTCGAACGCGTTCAAAGATTCCAAATCCCGATATTGGTCGAGTGATGCGAAATGCGCATTCGTCATCCCCAACTCTTCACCTTGATAGATATACGGGGTGCCACGATGTAAATGCAGCAACATGGCCAACGCCTTGGCTGAAGCGACACGCATTTCCTCGTTGGAGTCGTCACCCCATCGGGAGACCGAGCGAGGCTGGTCATGATTGTTAAAAAACAGACTGGACCAGCCGCGCTGTGCCACGGATTTCTGCTGTTGGACCATTGACCGCTTGAGTTTATGCAACTCAAGTTCCGTCATATCCCATTTACCCGCTGGCTGATCGATACCGATATGATCGAACAGAAACAGCATGTCCAACTCGCCGTTGTCCGGATCGGTGATGTGCTCGTTGCGTTCAGGAGTCACTCCTTGCGCCTCGCCCACAGTCAGGAAGCCCTCGCGCCCCTCGAACACCTCGCGGCGCATCTCAGCCAGGAACTCATCCAGACGCGGACCATCCATACTGAACGGCCAAGGACTGGAATAGCCCTCCTCGCCCACCGGCAGATCGTCAGACAGGGAGCCTGCAACGCCCGGCAGTTCACCGTTCGCGTCCACATGCTTGGAGATCAAGGTGATCACATCCATGCGGAAGCCGTCGACGCCGCGATCCATCCACCAGTTCATCATGTCGTACACGGCGCGGCGCACGGCCGGATTCTCCCAATTGAGATCGGGCTGCTTCTTCGAAAAAGTATGCAGATAGTATTCGCCGCGCTCGGGGCTATACTCCCACGCCGAACCGCCAAACGTGCCTCCCCACTCGTTCGGCTCCGCCCCCGGCGTGCCGGGCTCGTGGCCGGGCTTGGCCGGACGCCACCAATACCAGTCGGCATGCGGATCGTTCTTGTCTTTGGACGCCTCGAACCATGCGTGCTCGTCGGAGGTGTGGTTCACCACCAGATCCATCACGATCTTGAGCCCCCGCTTGTGCGCCTCGGCAAGCAGCTCGTCCATATCCTCGAGCGTGCCGAACAGCGGGTCGATGTCCTGATAGTCGGAGATGTCATAGCCGTTGTCATCCTGCGGGGACTTGTACACCGGGGAAAGCCACAGCACATCCACACCCAGATCGGCCAGATAGTCCAGACGGGAGGTGATGCCCTTCAGATCGCCGAAGCCGTCGCCGTTCGTGTCCTGGAACGAACGCGGATAGATCTGATACACCACCGCGTTCGACCACCACGGATTCGGCGTCGCGCCATTGGTATGAATGTCGTCGGGAATAAGCATACGTTGTTGAGAGGTCATAATAATTCCTTGGAATACAGCGCTCATGACGGATGCGCGAAACCGGTTCCTCCCCGCGCATCCGCCATAAGCGACGACCGTTGATTCACTCGTTATTAAGACTGTTTAAATCGACGCCGGTGCCGGCCATCGTCTTCTTGAAGGAGTCGTACACCTGCTGGTACACCTCGATATTCTCGTCGAGGTTATTCTTCTGCAGGCTCGCAACGTATTCGTCCCATTCGTCATCCACGCCGCCTTTGGTGACCCATTGCGCGAACTTGCTCATCGCGCCTTGCGTGATGCCCGTGTTGTTCGCGCTGACGGTACGGGACTGATCCATGGTCATCGGCATATTGGCATAGAACACATCGTTATTGAAGTCGACATTCTCAAAATCGCCATCATATGTCGCATCGGCGGCACGGTACTCCGTAAGCTGCTCCGGCAATTCAAGCTTCATATCACCACCAATCCATCCAGGGGCACCATCCGCCAAAGAATTGGTGAACTGCCAATCTGAGGCATTCTTAGTGGAATCGGCCGGATCCAGCACCGTATAGTCAGCCGCCCCGTTCTTCTTCACGCAGGTATCGAAGGATCCGTAACGTGCCTGAATGGAAATATCCGGACTATAGAACGCATCGACGACCTTCAACGCGGCTTCTTTGTTGGACACTTTGGCGGATACCACCGCGCGATCCGCCTGATACGCCAGATCATCGCCATTGTAGGACCATACTGGAGTCTCGCTCTGTCCATCTTCGGCCTTCAATGAGGGAATCGTAATGTACTGGTCGGCAAGCTCCGTGCCGAAGATATCCGATGGGGTCCACATCCAGGTCACCCCTACTTTAGCCGTACCTTCCTCGCCCTTGGCTGTGGAAGTGTATTTTGACCAATCATGGGTGAACGCCTCAGAGGAGATGACACCGTCCTCCCACAAACGGTTCAGATATACAATAAGGTCCTTATACCGGTCATCGGTCAGGTAATTTTTGACGATGCCATCCTCGACGTACATTCCAAGAGGACCGTTACCTACGACAATGCCCATGCTGGCCAACAGCACGTTGGGCTGGAACAGACCGAATCCGCCAGTGCCCGGAGAATTGAAGTCCAGCGGAATCTCGTCCGCCTGCCCATTGCCATTGGGATCCTGCGTCTTGAACGCTACAAGCACCTCCTCCAGCTCGTCCCATGTGGTAGGCACCTGCAGTCCCAGCGTATCAAGCCACTGCTTGTTGATGAACATATGATTGCTGGTACGCGCGGTGATGCTGCGCCCCACTGCCGGAGTGCCGAGGATCTTCCCATCAGCCGTGGTGGACACGGCTTGCGCGTAGGGCTCAGCCTCAAACAATTTCTTAAGATTGGGCATATTGTCCAACTCATCGGTCAGGTCCAGGAATAGGCTGCCGTACTCGGCCATGTCACCGGCACCAAAGCCGCTAATAGTCACATCGGCGACTTCTTCCGCCGCCAGAGCAGCTTTTTTCTGCTGGTCCCATGATGAACTGACGGTTTCCTGCCAAGTGATATGGCAATCGCACGCCGCTTCCAGATCCTGCGTCCACTCCATATCCGCCATCTTCTTGGCACGGGCGTCCTTGACCACCTGCACAACAACGATTGGCTTGCCATCAGAAGCGGTGTTCTGATTACCGGCACCGCATCCAGACAAAAGCATCGCCGTAGCACAGATAATGGCACTGACCGTGACTATCGATCGCTTCTCGCTCATCGCTTCCATCTCCTTTGATTCCGTCATTCTCCGTCGATGAGATGTTCCACATCGACATCCATAGCGTAACATTGATGAATTATTTACGCAAATCTTGCGTTTCCCTTTCTATCAAAATTTGCATAATTGTTGAAATTATCAGATACTTACAAACGTAATAGGAGGAAACCATGCCCGCCACCCTCGCAGATATCGCACAAAAAGCCGGAGTCAGCCAAGCGACAGTCTCTCGCGTAATGAACGGAAAACCCGGAGTTTCAAACGAAACAAGGGAGGCTATCCTGAAACTGGCAGAATTGCTTGGAGTGCCGACCAACACCGCCCGGCACGACAGCACTCAACTCATCGCCCTCATAACCCCGGATTTATCAAATCCGATTTTTCCGCAGTTCGTCAACACACTCAGCACCCTGCTGACGCAGCAACGGGCATTACCGATTCTCTGCACTTACGCTTTTTCCGGCACGTCCGAAGCCTCACTCATCAATATGTTGCAAACGCAGCCCATCCAAGGGGCGATTCTGCTTGCCGGAAATTTTGACACCAACTCCAGCGACCACAGCATCTACCAGTCTTTGGTAGACCGAGGAATCCCCCTAGTCTTCCTCAACGAATCAGCCCATGACATCAACGGCTTCTACGTGGAGACCGACCATACCTCAGCGATGACCATGGCGTTAAAGCACCTGATCAATCTAGGTCATACCAACATAGGCGTGCTTCTCGGCGATCATAATCACTACCCCACCATCGCCATGTACCAAGCGTCTGAGCGTTTTTTCCTCCAACATGAAATCCCCCACAGCGAAGACCTCACCGCATGGACCACCTACGGTGTGGAATCAGGCAAGGAAAAAGCCCGTCAGCTCATCGACCAAGGAGCCACAGCCATTGCGTGCGCCAGCGATCAACTGGCGCTGGGAGCCATACAAGCGGCAAAGGACATGGGGTTGCAGGTGCCCAAAGATATTTCAGTAACGGGATTCGACGATTCGTTACTCGCCGCACAGACCTCCCCCGCGCTCACCACCGTTCGTCAACCCGTATCCGCCATATGCCAGTCTATGGTCCGAAGCCTGTTCGCGATGATGCAGGACAAAATGCTTTCCGCCCGGCACGAGACCATTTCACACCAACCAGAACTCATTGTCCGCGACTCAACCGCAATTTGCAAAAAATAGGAAGATTTGCACTTATCTTACATAACCAACAGACCCGTACCATGTCCGCCGGCGTCCAATATATTTGATGCACCGTCGGACTCATCACCACGCCTGCGCCAATCATCGTCGCAGCCCCATCTCCAATCGGATGAAACAATGATGGACTGCAACGAAAAAGGCTTGGCTCCATATCAGAGCCAAGCCTTTTTAGCCCTCAAATCGAACGCTACGATCCCTCGTCATCCCGAGCGGAGCAGAGCGGAGCGCAGTCGAGGGATCTCCTGCCTCACACGATCTGACAGAATTCGATGGTCTCGCCGTTGGGGCCGTAGACGTTGAAATAGCGGATGCCGTTATCCCAGAACGTGGGGATGGACTGGATCTCGGTGTCTTTGAAGTCCAATCCCAGCGCCTTCGCGTTCTCGAACGCGGCTTCGATATCCGGCGTATCGAAGGCCCAGTGGTTGATCGCGCCCGTGGTCATCGGCGCGGGATCGCCCTCCCAGGTTTCGATGGTCAGATGCCCGTAGCGCAGGAAGGCGCAGCGGTTCTCGCCGTTCTTGAACAGGCCGGCCAGTTCGAAGCCGAGCTTGGTGGTGTAGAACTCAATGGTCTCGTCCAGATCCTTGGCCGGCATGCCGGAATGCTGCAGGTCAGTGGTGAACGCGGTCATAGGTGTGGTCATCATGGTCCTCCTTTGGATTGGGGTTTGTTTTCTAGGGTAAGTCCGCGGGCCAAACGTTTCATCAACGCAACGCCGCGCATATCGCCGTCGGCCGGACCCGCCGCCCGGACCCGGCCCGCGCGCGTCGCCGCATTATGCGGCCACGGCACCCACGTCGAGCGCCTGGTGCTTGAACGAAGGGAACACGTGCGTGTCGGCCCAGCCGGTGATACCGCCCTGGAACAGGAAGGCGAATACGGTGCCCAGACCGAAGAAGTTCACCGTCAAACCGCCGTTGGCCACCGACAGCAGCGCGATCGAGACGACGGCCACCAGCGCCGGCGGCACATACGACAGCCACATGGCCACCGCGGCGTTCCCCTTGCAGTATTTGAACCGCAGGATCTGCATCAGGTCGTCCGCCGGATGCAACGCGATGTTCGCGCGCTGGTAGATCGAGATGGCGATGGCGATGCAGGCGACGCCGACGAAGTTCACCAGCACGTACGCCACGTGCATGACGATACTGGAGCCCGCATAGGGCAGACCGTCCCAGCCGGGCGTGTAGCGGCCGAGGAAGAAGTCGGTGAACACGCCCACCAGCAGCGAGAACGGCACGAGGAAGATCACATTGCCGAGGATGCGCGCCCAGTTCACACGTCCAACCAGCAGCTGGTTGACGACGATCACCGCCAGACCGACCAAAAAGAACGACCAGAACTGCAGGTTGAAGACGCCGCCGACGTTCAGCCACGCAGGCAGCACATCGGCGAAATTGTATTCGGCCGCGGTCCAGAACGCCGCGCCGAGATAGGAGGCCTGCGCGCCTTCGCCGGCGACGCGGTTGCTCGAGACGGCGGTAAGCACGTTGCCCAACGCGTTGAGCGGCAGGGACAGCGCGAACAGGGCGATGGTGGTGCCGCGGGACGCCGTGCGACCGGCCCTCGCAGACGAGGAGACGGACGACGGAGAGGATGAAGACGTTGCGAAATCCATGGTGGTCATCGTTGACTCATTTCCTTAAACGGGGTGGGCGGAGAGATGCGCGCCTGCCGGCGTTCTCGTCCCGGCAGGCGCGTGCGGACGGCGCGGGGGCCTTACTCGCCGAGCTTGACGACGGCCTTGGAGACGCCGGCGATCTTGCCGTCGAGGAAGTCCTGCACCTGCTCGAGTTCCAGCTCGTGGCTGATCAGGCCGCCGATGTTCATCTTGCCGGCCGACACCAGCGAGATCGCGTCGCGGAAGGTGAGCGGGTTGATGAAGGAGCCTTGGATGGTCAGCTGCTTCTTGTAGATGTCGTAGGTGTTCATCTCGAAATGCGCCTCCTGCGGGCCGACGCCGAACATCAGCACCTGCGCGCCCTTCTTGGTGGCGGCCACGGCCTGCGCCTGGGTGGCGGGCAGACCGACGGCCTCGATCACCACGTCGTAGGAGTCGGCCGGGATGGCCTCGCGGGTGGTGTTGTAGATATTGGCGACGCCGAACTCCTCCTGGTTGCGCTTGAGCTTCTCGTCGAAGATGCCGGCGAGGTCGACCTGATGCACGCCATAGGCCTGCAGCAGCTGGGCGAAAATCTGCCCCATGAAGCCGTCGCCGATGACCAGCGCCTTCTGATAAGGATGCAGATCGAGCAGGTCGAGGCCGTGCACGCCGCAGGAGACGGGCTCGATGGCGGCGGCGTCGCGCAGGGAGACGTTGTCGGGCAGCTTGTAGACCACGGTGGCCGGGGCGGTGAACTGTTCGGCGAGGCCGCCGTCGCGGGTCACGCCCACGGCGGAGAGATGGTCGCACAGTTCGGGGCGCTGCGTGAGGCAGAACTCGCACTGGCCGCAGTAGATGTTCGGGTCGACGGCCACGCGGTCGCCGACGACCACGTTGGTCACTTCCGCGCCGACGGCGGCGACCACGCCGGAGTTCTCATGGCCGAGCACGATCGGCGGCACGGCGGCGGCGGAGCCGGGACGGCCGGCGTACAGGTCGTGGTCGGTGCCGCACACGCCCGCATAAGCGGTGTTGATAAGCACCTCATTCGGCGCGATGGCCGGGGTCGGCAGTTCCTGGATTTCGAATTCCTTGACGCCGGTGAGCACGAGAGCCTTCATAATGATTGTCCTTTCCACTGCGAAAGTGTGTGATCCACGATGATTTGTGTTTGCCGCCGCTCCGTCTGCGGTGCGGTGTTGACAATGAGCATATCTTATTTAATTCTGTTTTGCAAATTCGTTTTCTAAAACTACTTTGCACGGCGTGTCGGTAGAATACAGCTATGAGGAATCCGAAACTTCACCGGTATGCGACGAGGCCCGGTCTGTACTTCACCGACGATGGCGGCGCCGACGCCGTCGTGCGCTCGGAAACCGCCGATCAGGTCTGGCTGTCCGTGCTGGAGCCCATCGACCAGCCCAGCGCGTTCTTCGGCGAATCCGTCCGCCTGTTCGACACCCCCAACGTGCCCTTCGTGCGCCAGATCCAGGAATTCGCCGTCTGCTCGCGAGTCATCGAATCGCTGTATGTGCGCGAGACGCTGTTCCGCATGCAGGGACCGAACTACGGACTGTGGTATGTGCATCTGCCCAAAGCGTGGGACGGCATGCGCTACGGCTACCGCGTGGATGGGGCGTGGGATCCGAAACACGGCGTGCGCTTCAACCCGTACAAACTGCTGCTCGACCCCTACGGCAAAGGCATCGACGGCTCCATGGAGCTCTGCCCCGCCGCCTTCTCCTACGACTGCGACGTGGTGGACGGCAAGGTGAAAGGCTCCGCGTTCGGCCCCATGAACACCATCGACTCGCTCGGGCACATGCCCATATCCGTGGCGATCGACGACCGCGACTCCAAAAAACACGAAGGAGACCCGGACCACCCCCACGTGCCGTGGAGCAAAACGGTGATCTACGAGCTGCACGTCAAAGGCTTCACCGCCAACGCGCCATGGCTGCCCGAGGAACTGCGCGGCACCTACGCGGGCCTCGCGCACCCCATCACCTTGAGCTACCTGCAGAACCTCGGCGTCACCTCCCTCGAGCTGCTGCCCATCCAAGCCAAGCAGGACGAACTGTTCCTCCAAGAGCACGGCCGCAGCAACTATTGGGGATATTCGACCCTGAACTACTTCTCCCCCGAACCCTCCTACGCCACCAAGGCCGCGCGCGAACGCGGCGCCGGCGCGGTGCGCCAGGAGGTCATCGACATGGTGCGCGCCCTGCACGAGGCGGGCTTCGAGGTCATTATGGACGTGGTCTACAACCACACCTGCGAGGGCGGCGTGGAAGGGCCGACCACCTGCTGGCGAGGCCTCGACTCCATCTCCTACTACCGCCACCAGAAAGACAACGTCGGACGGCTCGAAGACACCACCGGCTGCGGCAACAGCCTCGACTTCACGAACACGCACGTCATCACATTCGCCATCGATTCGCTGCGCTACTGGGCCAAACGCATCGGCATCGACGGATTCCGCTTCGACCTGGCGGCCTCGCTCGCCCGGCTCGACGGCGAATTCACCCGCCACCATCCTTTCCTGTACGCCCTGCGCTCCGACCTGCTGCTCGGCAATCTCAAACTCATTATGGAACCGTGGGATCTGGGTAACCTCGGCTGGCGCACCGGCCAGTTCGGCAGCCCCTTCGGCGAGTGGAACGACCGCTTCCGCGACACGACCCGCACCTTCTGGCTCACCGACGTGGAGGCCGGCCACGGATCGGGCCGCGTCGGCATGCAGGAGATGGCCACGCGCCTGTGCGGATCGGCGGACCTGTTCGCCACCGATCCAGGGCGAGGCGCCTCATCGTCGATCAACTACGTCGCCTGCCACGACGGCTTCACCCTCACCGATCTGACGCAATACGCGGTCAAACACAACGAGGTCAACGGCGAGAACAACAACGACGGCTCGAATGTGAACCATTCCGCCAACTTCGGCGTGGAAGGGCCGAGTGACGACCCCGCGATCACACTCAAACGCGAGCGGGCCGCGATGAACATGCTGGGCACGCTGCTGCTCAGCCTCGGCACCCCGATGATGCTCGCCGGAGACGAGTTCGGCAACTCGCAGCACGGCAACAACAACCCCTACAGCCAGGACAACGACATCACCTGGCTGACGTGGGACTGGCTGTACGCGCCGGAGAAGACGCCCCAGATGAACCGTCTGGACACCGTCTCGCGGCTGCTGTCGCTGCGGCGCTCGCTGGACATGTTCCATCATGAGGATTTCTTCACGCGATTGAGCCAGCTGGGATTGCTCAAGCCCTCCAGCCGCGTGCAGTGGTTCCTGCCCAACGGCACGACGCCCATGGAACGCGACTGGTTCGATCTGGGGATGCGCAGCTTCACCATGCGGCTGCTCTCCAACAATGAGGTGGACGTGCTGCTGCTCGTCAACGGTGTGAACGAGGACACCGCCTTCCGCCTGCCCTCCGACAGCGAATGGACGCCGGTGTGGAGCTCGGCGGAATCGACCGGACAGAGGCCCGGACACGGGCTGGCGGTGGAGGATCTGCCCACTGAGGATTCGCAGTCCACCTGGACGAGGAACGTGCCGCCCGACAGCTCCGTACACTATCTGATCAAGCGGATGCAGGAGCGGATGGCGGCCGACGACGCGATCCATCTGGTGTCGATGGTCGAAACGGAGAACGAATCCAGCACCTTGGCGATGCCGGCGGCGCGCGACGACGACGCGCGCGATGGTGGTGCGCACGATGGCAGCGTATATGGCACCAGCGCACGCGATGACGCACGCGATGCATCGGCCGTCAAGGGCAAGGCCCAATCACAGGCCCAAACACAGTCGCAATCCCCGGCGGAGCAGCCGGCCGTGGCGGAACAGCCCGACGACAATGTCTGGACGGCCCCCGCCTTAAGCATCAGCCTGATGAAGCAGGTGGGATAGCAGCCACCCGCAACATCGTCATCCCGAGCGGAGTCGAGGGATCTCTCTTCGCCAGGAGATCCCTCGACTCCGCTCGGGATGACGATGATAACGGTTATTCGTCACGCTGAGCGCAGTGCGACGAGGCGCAAGCATCTCCACGGAATGACAATATCCGCCATGGAAACGAGAAAGGCTCCCGGAAAAATCCGAGAGCCTTTCGTATAACGCGTATCGCGCCAAACTTAACGCTTGGAGAACTGCGGTGCGCGGCGAGCCTTGTGCAGACCGGCCTTCTTGCGCTCCACGACACGGGAGTCGCGGGTCAGGAAGCCAGCCTTCTTCAGGGTGGCGCGGTTGGCATCGCGGTCGATGGCGTTGAGCGCGCGGGCCACGCCGAGGCGGATGGCGCCGGCCTGGCCGGTGGTGCCGCCGCCGTCAACGAGGACGATCGCGTCGAACTTGCCTTCGAGCTTGAGCAGCACGATCGGGGAGTTGACCTCACGCTGCAGCAGCTTGGAGGGGAAGTACTCCTCCAGGGTGCGGCCGTTGATGGTCCACTTGCCGGAGCCCGGAATCAGACGCACGCGGGCGACTGCCTCCTTGCGGCGACCGGTGCCGTAGCCCGGCTCGATCGCGGAGGTGCCGGTGCCGGCGCCCTCGTTGGTCTCGGTGGTGTAGCTGGTGAGCTCTTCGGTTTCCTGAACCTGGGAGTCGTTGGTGTTTTCAGCCATGATTCTTATCTCCTCCTACGGTTCACTTGGCCTGTTGCGAGACCTGGGCGATCTCGAAAGCCTGCGGCTTCTGGGCGACGTGCGGGTGCTCGGCGCCACGGAAGATGCGCAGACGATCAAGCTGCACCTTGGCCAGACGGTTCTTCGGCAGCATGCCCTTGACGGCGGCGCGGATGATGCGCTCGGGGTTCTTCTCGAGCAGCTCGGCGTAGGAATCGCGACGCAGACCGCCCGGACGGCCGGAGTGCATGTAGAGTTCCTTGCCCATCTTGTTGCCGGTCAGAGCAATCTTGTCGGCGTTGATGATGATCACATGGTTGCCGGAATCGGCGTGGGGCGCATAGGTCGGCTTGTTCTTGCCACGCAGCAGGGTTGCGACCTGGGAGGCGAGACGACCGAGCACCACGTCGGTGGCGTCGACAACATACCAGTCATGAGTCAGATCAGCTGGCTTCGGAGTGAAAGTTTTCACTAGGGTACCTTTTCTATTCATTGTGTTCCGGGCCGTCCAAATCCGGGCATGCGTTGAAGCGGCGCAAAGCCCGGCTTTTCAAGCCTCATTATCCGTGGGCTCCCTGAAAGTCCTCGATGGCGAGTGGGAAAGCGCTTTGAAGGACCCCTTAGGGAAACACAACAATCCACTAGTATATCGCCGGCCTTGACTTTAGGCAACCAGCGGGTTGCGTCTCAGCCCCGCATGATCGCGGCGATGCGCTGCACGGACTCGCGGTCGAACAATCCCTCGACCGGAACCACGTTGCCGTGCTCGTCACCCAGCGGAATACGCCAGTTCGGATACTCGTTATTGGTGCCCGGCTGGTTCTGCGCGCGCTTCTCGCCCACCGCGTCGGTGATCGAGGCGGCGAGCAGTTTGCACGGCGAATCGGTGAGCGCGCGGTACAGGGCCTCCACGATCGTCTTCTCGTTGGCCACACGGTCCGCGGCGGCCTGCGCGTCGAGATAGCCGTTGTCGACCAGCATCGCGATCATCGCATCCTGCTCGGCCTGGGCGCTGGCCTGGAACTCCTCGACCGGGCACGACAGCAGTCCCAGACGTTCGCGGATCTGCACATGCTCATACTCGAGATAGCCGGCCGCCGGCGGCAGATCATGCGTGTTCACCGAGGCGAGCGCGTATTCGCGCCACTGCTTCGGCGTGCGGAACACACCGTCGCGCTGTTCGAACCATTCGACCGCGCAGCCCAACAGACCATGCGCGGACAGCGAGTCGGCCACGTAATCGGGCACCACGCCCAAGTCCTCGCCGACGACGACACCGCCGGCGCGCGAGGCCTCCAGCGCGAGGATGCCCAGCATGACATCGGCGTCGTAGTGCACATAGGCGCCATCCGTCGCGCTGCGTCCCTCGGGAATCCACCACAGGCGGAACAGGCCGAGGATATGGTCGATACGCACCGCGCCGGCGCGCGCGAACATGCTATGAACCATCTGGCGGTAGGCGGCGTAGCCGGTACGCTCCAGATCGAGCGGGTTCAACGGCGGCTGGCTCCAATTCTGGCCCTGCTGGTTGAACATGTCCGGCGGGGCGCCCACGGTCGCGCCTTTGGCGAAGCGCTCGGGATTCCACCACACTTCGGAACCGTTGGGATGCACGCCGACGGCCATATCGGCCATCACGCCGATGGCCATGCCCGCATCGCGCGCGGCCTGCTGCGCCGCGTTGAACTGCTCCACGGCGACCCATTCCAGCCAACGGTAGAAATCAAGCGTGTCGGGGAACCGATCCCTCAGCGCGACGACCTGTTCGGAATCCTTGGTGAGCGTACGTTCCCAGTTCTCCTCGCCGCCATCGGGCGCGCCCCACTTGTCATAGCACAGGCACCATGTGGCGTAGGCCTCCAAATCATCGCCCTGCTCCGCCTTGAACGCGTCGAACCGCGCCTGACGTTCCGCGCTGCGCCCGGCTTTGAAGATCAGCCACAGCGCGCGCATCTTCGCGCCCCACATGGTGTCGCGGTCGATAACCTGCGAATCGCCGTTCAGCGGATCGGTTTCGGCGTGAAGCGCGTCGATCTGGGCGCGCGTGGCCTCGTCCAGCTGCGCGTATTCGGCGACGCGTTCGGGGCGGATGTAGGTGAAGTTCACCAGACTGCGCGACACCGGCAGATACGGCGACGGGGTCAGCGGGGAGACCGGCTCGGCCGCATGCATCGGATTGATCAGCATGAAATCGGCGCCCGTGCGCTGCTTGGACTCCACCAGCAGGGTTTTGAGGTCCTCGTAGTCACCCACGCCCCACGATCCGGCGGAGCGGATGGAGTACAGCTGCGCCATCCACCCCCACAGGCTGCCGGACTTCATCTCGTCCAGCAATTCCACCCGCTCGGGAACGCTGATCAGCGTGGCGTCCTCCGTGCGGCCGGCGACCGTGACATGCAGGGTGTGGTAGCCGATCGGCAGATCCGCGGGAATGGCGAGCGAGGCGGTGGACACGAATTTGCCGTCCACCTCGTAGGCCTTCGAGCCATCCCCAGGGCCGGGAACCAGCGTGCCCTCGTATTCCTCGCCGTTCTCCAGAGTGATCGTGCCCGAGGGGACCTCCAGGATTCCGGTGTTCACCAACGCGTGATCTTCACGGCCGGCGATATGCAGCACGGTGGGCGCGACCAGACGGCCATGTCGTTCGCGCAGGATCCCGCGGATGGAGTCGAGCGCGATGGATTCGTCACGGGCGTCGACGCCAAGCGCCGCCAGCACTTCGACCAGGACATCATCGTCGATCTCGTGCCAGTCATGGCTCATGCCAGTGTAACTTGTGGCGATTCCGACCAATCGAGCCAAACGAATCAGCGGACGTGCCAGACGTTCTTCACTCTCAAAGTTCTCTGTCATAGTGTTTAGTGTAACCATCGAAAAACCGCGCCACGCGGCTGTTTTACGGTTTCTGCAATCGTTGTCAGAAAAAAGACGGGGGCAACGGACACGGTCCGATCCTCCATGTTACGGGCAAACGGACCGGTTGAAGCCACGCGCCCATTCCCCCGACCTCTCCCCCGCACCTCGGGAAACGATCAATCATGACACGCGCGAAAACTACCGGCCTGCGGCGCGGCGCACCTCTTCGGACGGATCCGTCGCCAGTTTTTCGCGCATTTCCGCGCTGGTGTTGGGATTCAACGCCACGGCGCGGCGCACCATGGACGAGAGGATCGGCGAGGCCCCTGATTCGAGTTCCGTGCCGAGAACCCCAAGATAATCCAAGGTCTGGGTATCCGTTTCGGGATTCTGCGCCCCCTCCAGACGCATCTTCCATGACGTGTGCTTGTTGGTGAGCGCGGTGTCGCGCACTTCAGGAATCGGATCCTTGGTCAGGCGGCCAAGCAGCCAGTTCTTGCTGTCCTCGTTGGCGGCGACGGCTTGGCGCACCGCGGGCTCGGCATCGACCGACAATTTGATCAGCACATTCGGGAACGGCATGGTTTGGGCGAGGAACAGACGGTCCTCGACTGGCGTGTGGGGATTGCCTGCCACGGCCTCCAGCAATGCCGTGGCTCGTGAGAACGAGGCCTGGTCGGCGCGGTCGGGCAACGGCCGGCGTGCGAATTCGCTGAGTTCCGCGGAATCGGTGGAATGGCGCAGACGTTCGTAAGTCTCCGTCAACGGTTCGAAGCCCTGCGAAGCGGATGTGGTCTCATTGCTGTTCTCGTCGGTCATACCGACCAGCTTAGTTCAGGGTCCGCGACGTCGCCTCGCCGCGTCGCACGGCTCGGCGTGGACGAACCGGCAGCTACCGACGAATCATCCACGCCTACGCATCGCCCACCGTGGACGAACCGGCACACACTAACGAACCATCCACGCTGACAGGCCCGAGCGTGGATAAAACAACAGCTACTACAAAATCGTCCACGCTGAGACACCTCTCATCGTGGACGAACCGGCAGCTACTAACGAATCATCCACGCCTAGGCATCGCCCAGCGTGGACGAACCGTCTCAGACGCCGACCTGACCGGCATCCGCGCCCGAACCCGCATCCGGCACGGCGCGGTTCACGCAATCCAACGGCTCCGGCGTCAACGCGGCGTTGAACGCCTCACGCACCCGATCCTCGAAACGCGCCGCATTCTCGACGGGCACGGCCACCACCAGCTCTACCCTATCGGTGTAAGTCTCCTGATCCTGAGTGCCGTCGCTTTGCGCCAGCAACTGCTGCAATCGGGCCAACTGCGGATACTCCAACCTCAGCCGATACCGCTGGCAGGGCACGATGCTCGCCGCGGTCGCGGCCTTCATCGCCAACGAAGCGGCCGACGAATACGCGCGCACCAAACCGCCCGAACCCAGCAGAATACCGCCGAAATACCGGGTGACAGCCACCACGCAATCCGTGGAGCCGCTTTGGCGCAGCACGTCGAGGATCGGCTTGCCCGCGGTGCCGGAAGGTTCGCCGTCATCGCTCATACGCTCGCTCAGCCGGCCATCCGCGCCACCCGTCACCGCCGCATACGCCACATGCCGGGCTTTGGGATGCTGTTCGCGGATCGTCTCCACGAACGCGAGCGCCTCCTCAAGCGAGTCGATATGGGCGGCGTCGCCGATGAATTCGGATTTCTTCTCCACCAGCGAGGCGTGCGCCGGCTGGTCGGCAGGATTCAGAATCGTGCGCATCAGCGTTCCGACACCACGACGTTCAGCCGTTCGCCTTGCAGAAAGGCGGCCGCGCAGGCGACCATCTGGCGGGTGAGCTCCACGAACGCGCCGTCGGTGCGCCATCCCACATGCGGCGTGAGCACGATGCCGGGGATTTGGCACAACGGATCGTCCGCGGCCAGCGGCTCATGGTCATACACGTCGAGCGCGGCGGGGATGTCGCCTCGTTGCAGTCGGGCGAGCAGCGCGCCCGGCTCGATCACCTCGGCGCGGGCCGTGTTGACGAACAGCGTGCCCGGGCGCAGGCGTTCCAAATGCTCGGCGGTGATGATGCCGCGCGTGCCATGCTCGCCTTCCAGCAGCGGCATATGCACGGAGACGACATCCGAATCCTCGATCAGGTCGCCTAGATCGGCCACCGGGGCCGCGCCGCAGTCGGCGAACATCTTCTCGGGAACATGCGCGCTCCAAGCGCTCACCCGCATGCCGAAGGCGCGGGCGATGCGGGCCACGGTGGCGCCGATGCCGCCGAGTCCGATGATGCCCAGACGTTTGCCGGCCAACTGCAGGCCGTCGCCACCGGCCCACGACCAGTCGCCGCGTTTGGTGGCCGCGTCGAGCTCGCCGGTGCGGCGGATCAGTTCGAACAGCAACGCGAAGGTGAGTTCGGCCACCGCGTTGTCGCCGTAGTGCTCGGCGTTGCACACACGCAGGTTCAACGTCTCGGCCAATTCGAGGTTGACGTAGCTGGCCACGCCGGTGCCGCAGAACACCAGGCATTTGACGCCGCCGTCGGCAAGACGGCGCAGCAGCGCGTCGCTGATGTGGTAGCCGCCGATCAGCAGCACATCCGCGCCTTGCGCGCGGTCGGCGAGCGTGCCTTCGTCGGAGGTGAACTCCTCGAACATGCGCACGCGGGCGATGTCATGCAATTGCGGGAACTGGGCCTTGATCGGTTCGACCATCGCATCGAGCACCGCGGGCATCACCACAAGCGGCAGGTCGGCGCGGTCGGATTGGGTTTCGAATACTTGCGTCATGGGCAACACCTTAGGCACACCAGCCGAAAAAGATGGCAGATGCTATTGCGCGGTCTGCTGCGCCTGCTCTTCGGTGATGTTCCATTCGCGCACCACGTTCTGGTCGGCACCCATCGAATAGATGACGTCCCATATGCGTTGCCGCACCTGGGCGTCCTGGTCGTCTCCCCAACATGGGCCATCCGGCTTGTCCGCGGCGATCGAACACCATTGGTAGCCGCCTTGGCGCACATTCGCGGTGGGGATCCAGTCGATGCGGTTGACGCGCCATGAGCCGGCGACGCCTTTCTTGCCGGCGAACTGGATGCGGGCGGTGACGCCCTGGTTGTTGACGATGGTCGCCGCGGTGTTGGCGGATTCGGTGACCGCATTGCCCAGACCGTAGACGATCCACGTGCCGTTGTAGTTCTCGATCGGCTGCGCGCAATGGCATCCGGCACCATAGATCACATCGAAGGCGCCCGTGTCGGCGAGCGCGTGGGCTTCGGAGATCTGCCAGGAATCGGCGTAGTCGATGTACTCCTGCACGGAATGCATGGCCATGGCCACCACGTCGGCGCCTTGCTCGCGCGCGGCCTCGGCTTTGGCCACCGCCTTGTCGATATCCGACTGGTGGTTCGGATCGCCGGATTCGCGCAGGCGGTCCACCTGCCAGTCATAGTCGGCACTCATGCCGTTGAGGGACACCGTGCCGGTGACCAGGCCCAGCTTGCCGCCGCCGGTCGGCGAATCGATGACGAGCGGTTTGGTGGAATCCGCCTCGGTTTTGTAGGAGCCGGTCTGGGCGATGCCGTTCGCCTCCAGCGTGTCCCATAGGCGGGCGATGCCGTCGGCGCCTTGGTCCCATGAATGGTTGGTGGCGTGCGTGCAGGCGGTATAGCCCGCGTTTTTGGCCGCATCGGCCACTTCGGCGGGGATGTTGAAGATCGGGTACGCCGAGTAGGGGCCGCCGCGCTGGGCGATGGGCGTCTCGAATTCGCAGACGGCGATGTCGGAGGCTTGGATGTATTTGCGCATCGGCTCGAACAGCGGGTCGAAGTTGAATGCCGTGCCATCGGTGGCGGAGGTGTCCGCGCCGGCGAACTGACTCCACAGGCCTTCGTGGAACAACAGGTCGCCGTTGACGAGCATGGCGATGCAGTCGGTGTCGGGGCAGTCCGGCGAGTTGCCGTGGTGTTCGACCACCGGAGTCGGCGTCGCCTCGGTTTTCTCCAAATCGGCCCGCACGCTGGCGTTGGAACCGTCGGCGGACGTGGTGCCGGGCGCGTCGGTTCCCCTTGTGGCGAACCATACCGCGATCACCACGAGGATGGCGACCACGATGCTTAAGGGAACCACCCACGCGGTGCCGACGCGATCACGCATCGCACCGTAATGGCCGTAGCCGCTCGCATGTTTCATATCGGACTCCCAGCTCTTCTCACATACTCCCTTATCAGACTACTGTCCATTGCAGGTATTGGAAAATCGCACGTCCGACGGGGCAGGACGCGCCGCGCCCGCCACCAATAGACGTAAAGGGCTAGGATGTCATGTGGAGACGGACGGACAATGGCGTACCTCCGCTCCACCTATCGGATTCCCACCGCACGGCCGGAGCCATCGCCCGCGTTCGACGACGAGACGTGTCCGCGAGATGACCGCCTGTTTCTCACGCTCGGCCTTTGGAACGCGTTTTGTTGCGATCGCCTTTGGCTACGCCGCCATTGGCATGGCCAAGACGGCCCCATCATTCGGATACGCTCGGATACTCGGGCGTCGGGCGGGCGCGCCGCGGAACCCGCTCGGTTTTTCGATGCGACTTTCCCGCCGCGGCGGGCGAGTCGCATCCACACCCAGTGGTAATGTAATATGCTGTTGCGCTCATATGAGCATGTATGAATGCAGCGCCGGAGTCATGCCTGAGTGGCCGATAGGGGCACCCTGCTAAGGTGTTAGTCGTTTATAGCGGCTCGAGGGTTCGAATCCCTCTGACTCCGCGAGGAGCGAAAGGACGGTACGCGGTACCGTCCTTTTTCGTATGCCTTCACCCCCTGAAAACCCAGTGATTCCAAGGGTTTGCGAGCTGCCGCGCAAGGTTGCGCAGTGTCCGCCCAAAATCCGGCGAAACAGCGCGATACTGCATAATATGACACGAAAAAGCGCGGTTAATGTACTTTTAATTGACTCACGAAAAGCGCCAAACGGGGGTTAAGCGCACGGCATGGCGCGCCATAGGCCGAATCCCACATTGGTCAGAGAACATCCGAAACGATGCTTAGCGGGACGCGGCGGAATCGCCGGAAAAGGTGATGACGACGGCCAGAATCACCAAGGCGACGCCGCCGAGTTCCCCGAGACTGGGGATTTCACCGAACGCAAGGCCGACGGCCACCGCGACGGCGGGGTTGATCGACTGCATCACCGAGAACGTGCCCGACGTGGTGCGGCGCATGGTCACCTGCTCCACCATATAAGGGATGAACGAGGCGAACAGCGAGATCAGAAACAGCAGTCCGAGCAGCATCCACGAGCCGCCGGGCTCCAACGCCCACGTGGCGTCCGGCTTGGGGTGGACGACGTGGGAGACCGCCGGCACGGCGAGGAACAGCGACTGCACCAGCCATCCGATGGCGATGCCGACGGCGAGGTTGTCCAAGGAACTGCCGCGCGAAGCCACTTTGCGCCCGGTGACGATATATACGCCCCACATCGTGCCGCCGATGAGAATCGCGACCAATCCGACCGCGAAATTGCCGTCCGACGACCCCGTCAGCGAGATGCCGGCCAGCAGCACCACGCCGAGCGCGGCGATGCCGATGCCGATGCGCTCGCGCCAGCCGTTGCCGGTGATCACCGCCACCGCAAGCGGACCAAGGAACTCGATGGCCACGGCGATGCCCATGTCCATATTGCTGATCGCCACATAGAACATGGTGTTCATCAGCATGATCGAGCAGCCAAGCAACGCGACCAGCGCCCAGCCTCGCGGCGTGCGGTGGAACATCGCCTCCCGTTTGGCTTTGGACCATGGCCTGCGCCACGCCATCAGCAGCACCGCCATGAAACCGACGCGGTACCACACCGCATACAAGGGATCGAGCTGCGTGAACGCGAGTTTGGCGATGGCCGTGGCCACGTAGATGATCAACGCCTGTCCGATCACGATACAGACCACCGGCACACGGTTCAACACATCAAGCACAGCCTTCTTCACGGAGGACTAGGCTACCCCAACCACCCGAACGGCGAGCATGTGGCGTGGGAGATCCTTCGACTCCGCCATTCGGACTCCGCTCAGGATGACGTCGGGCTTGGCGTCCCTCATGCCGGGCCCACGGTTCGAACATCTGTACTATACTGAGGGGCTATGAGCACCGCACCGAGACTTGAGGCCGCCAAACGCGACTGGGGCCATGACGAGACGGGTTGCACGGTGCTGCATATCGATATGGACGCCTTCTACGCGTCGCTGGAGATCGCCCGACGGCCGGAGCTCAAAGGCAAGCCGGTGATCATCGGCACCGGTGTGCGTTCGGTGGTGTCCGCCGCAAGCTATGAGGCGCGCGAATACGGCGTGAATTCCGCGATGGCGACCGCCCGAGCGCGCCAGCTCTGCCCGAACGGTATTTTCCTGCCGGTGGATATGGCCTATTACCGCCGTGTTTCGCACGCCATTATGACCGACGTGTTCCACGCGGTCACACCCCAAGTGGAGCAGGTTTCGGTTGACGAGGGTTATATGGACGTCTCCGCCGCTTTGTTGCGATGGGGCTCGCCCAGCGCGATCGGCGCATGGATCCGCCAGGAGGTGGAGCGCCGCTTCCATGTGACCTGTTCCGTAGGCATCGCGGCCAACAAGCTGGTGGCGAAGATGGCTTCGACCAACGCCAAACCGAACGGCATGCTGCTCATCCCCACCGCGCGTTCCGCCGAATTCGTGCAGATGATGCCGTTGCGCGGCATTCCCGGCATCGGCCCATCGCTGGAACAGCGGTTGAACTCGTGGGGCGTGCATTCCGTGAGGGATCTGGCGGCGCTCGACGAGGACGCGCTCGCCCACGCCACGGGATCGCCGGCGGCAGCGCACGGGCTATGGATGGCCTCGCATGGTCTCGACGAGCGGAAGGTCACGCCGTATACGCCGGAGAAATCCATCGGCTCAGAGAATACGCTGGAACGCGACACCACCGATATGCGTGTGGTGTGCGACCTGCTGCGCGTGGCATGCGATGACGTGGCCAGCACATTGCGCCGTCGCGGACTGGTGGCGCGCACGCTGACGGTGAAGCTGCGGTTCGCCGACCTGAGCTACCGCACCCGATCGCACACGATGGACAGTCCCACGGACGCGGCGAGCACGCTGTACCCGCATAGCGTGGCCCAACTGAAGGCCATGCTGGAGATGCCGCAATCGGCCGGCCCCGACACTCCCCTGCCCAAACTGATCCGTTTGGCCGGAGTGTCCGCCTCGGGGCTCACCGAGGCCGGAGGCACCGCCGTGCAACCTTCGTTGGACGACATGCTGGAGGAATCCGCCAGTCCGACCGAGCGAACCTCGGCCGCACGGTTGCGCGACGCGGAGGCCGCGCTCGACGAGGTCCGCCGCAAATTCGGCAGACGCTCGGCCAGTTTCGGCGCATAGACCAGCAACCGCACCATGGGATTATGGTGGGGGCCAGGTTATAGGGAGATGATCAGCGGGTTAGGCGCGCACAGGCGTCGGCGATGGCCTCATCGGTGGCGGTGGCGGAGAACCGCAGGTGTTCCGGCGCTCCGTAGAACTCGCCGGGACTGGCGACGATCCCCAATTCGGCCAGGGCGGCCATATCGGCCCAGCAATCGCCGGACAAGGCCTTCACCCACACGTACAGCGCGCCCTGAGGCATGGCGGCGTCGTATCCGCGCGAACGCAACGCCTCCGTCAGCATCCTCAGACGGGCGGCATACCGTTGCCGCTGCGCGCGCACCGCATCCGCGTCGCGCAGGCCCGCGGCCATGGCGGCCTGCACGGGGCCGGGGATGATCTGCCCGATCTGTTTGCGGTATTCGGCCATCTCGCCCACGAGCTGGTAGTCGCCGGCGATGAACGCGGTGCGGTAGCCGGCCATATTGCTCTGCTTGCTCAACGAATACAGCACCAGCACATTGCTGGCGCTCCCCTCGCACACTTGGGCGTTCAACGCGCATGGGGCGCAGCTGGCACCGGAACGCCAATCCATCAGTGCATAGCATTCGTCGGAGAGCACCACGGCACCGACACGGCGGGCGGCGGCCACGATGTCGGCCAGCCAGTCGGCGGAGATCACTGCTCCGGTGGGATTGCAGGGCGAATTCACCCACACCGCTTTGACGTTCGGCACGTTCGCCCACGATTCGACGTCGGCCACGTCGTCGACCTTAAGCACGCTCGCCCCGGCCAGCTGCGTGCCGATCTCATAGGTGGGATACGACACCCGCGGCTGCACGACCACATCCCCCGGTCCCAGATGCAGCAGGCTCGCCATCAGGGCGACCGCCTCTTTGGATCCGACCGTGGGCGTCACGCCCGCGTTCACCGACTTCAGATCCACGCCGCGCTGGTCGCGGAACCATTCGTCGATGGCCCGACGCAAATCCGCGGTTCCCGCGGTGGCGGGGTATCCGTACGCGTTCGGCGCATCGGCCGCGTCGGCGAGCGCCTGACGCACGCTGGCCGGCACCGGATCGGCGGGAGAGCCGACGGAGAGGTCGACCATGCCGCCGGGCGCGGCTTTCGCGGTCGTTTTGTATGCGGCGATACGCCCCCAATCGTAGGGGGATTCGTAGGCGTGGAAACCCATGGATCAGTTGCCCTGCGGAGGCAGAGCGGCCACCTGCTCGGGATCCTTGCCGATGGGGCCGTTGGCGGAGGCGCCGCCGAGGTCGCCGACTTCGGCGAAGAAGCTCACGGCCGCGTCCTTGTACCACGCCCATGCCTCGGGCAGGTCGTCCTCATAGAAGATGGCCTCGGTGGGGCACACGGGCTCGCAGGCGCCGCAGTCGACGCACTCGTTGGGGTTGATGTACAGCGAACGGGAGCCCTCGTAGATGCAGTCGACCGGGCACTCGTCCACGCAGGCCTTGTCCCGCACGTCCACGCACGGCTGGGCGACAACGTATGGCATGGTTCCTCCTTTGATGCGTTACTGCTCTAAGGGTACTACTGGCTCCGTCTTCTTGCCGAGCAGCGCGTGGCGGTATCCGTAGGCGAAGTAGATGGCGAAGCCGATGGCCAACCAGACCACGAAGCGGATCCAGGTGAGCACGGACAGGTTCAGCATCAGCCATAGGTTGGCCACGGCGATGAGGATGGGCAGCCAGGGATTGCCCGGCACTGTGAAGGTGCGTGGCAGTTCGGGGCGCTTCCTGCGCATGATGGGCACGGAGATGGCCACCAGCGTGAACGCGGATAGTGTGCCGATGTTCACCATATCGCCCAGCACGTCGATCGGGAAGCATGCGGCGACCACGGCCACCGCCACGCCGGCTGCTATCTGCAGCTTGGCCGGCGTGCCGTGCCGTCCGGTCGAGGACAGGCCTCGCGGCAGCAGACCGTCGCGGCTCATGGCGAACACCACGCGCGTCAGACCAAGCAGCAGCACCATCACCACCGTGGCCAAACCCAGCACGATGCCGAAGCTGATGATTTTCGCGGCCCAAGTGGCGCCCACCGCCTCGAACGCGGTGGCGAGCGAGGGACTGTCGACCTGGGCAAGTTCCTTGTAGGAGACCATGCCGGTGGTGACGATGGCGACGATGGCGACGAGTATGTACATCACGATGATCAGCGCCAGTCCCGAGCAGATGCCCAGCGGCACGTTCCGTTTCGGATTCTCCACCTCCTCGGAGGTGGTGGCCACCACATCGAAGCCGAGGAACGCGAAGAACACCAGCGCCGCGCCGGAGAGAATGCCGGGGATGCCGTAGATGCTGGGCGTCATGCCGGTGGCCCACTGCCACAGCGGCTGGGTCGTCAACGCCTCGCCTCCGGTGGCGGCGGACGGCTCGCTCGGCGGGATGAACGGCGTGAAGTTGGAGGCTTTCACATAGAAGAATCCGACGATGATGACGAAGAACACAATGGCGATTTTCAACACGGTCATCGCGCCGTCGACGCGCGCGCCGATTTTCGTGCCGAACACGAGCAGGGTGGTGAAGAACGCGACGATGAGGATGGGCGCGACGTCGACGTCAAGCGGTCCGACGGCGACGGTGGTGTCGATATCCCATCCCATCAGGTGCATGAAGTCGTTGAGGTAGACGCCCCAGTATTTGGAGATGACCGACCCGGCCATCATCATCTCGAGGATGAGGTCCCATCCGATGATCCACGCCACG
Source organism: Bifidobacterium eulemuris (assembly GCF_014898155.1). Classification (NCBI taxonomy): domain Bacteria; kingdom Bacillati; phylum Actinomycetota; class Actinomycetes; order Bifidobacteriales; family Bifidobacteriaceae; genus Bifidobacterium; species Bifidobacterium eulemuris. The sequence continues at coordinate 1,210,909 of NZ_CP062938.1, forward strand.
ATCTCACCCACCGTGGTGTAGGTGAAGGTGTAGGCGGAACCGGCCACGGGCATCATCGACGCGAATTCCGCATAGCACATCACGGCCGCGCCGCACACCAGACCCGCGATGAGGAAGCTGATGATGACGGCAGGGCCCGCATGGAAGGCGGCGGCCTGCGCGCCCACCGAGAAGATGCCCGCGCCCACGGCGACGGCCACGCCCATTACGGCAAGATCCCACCATTTGAGGTTGCGCTTGAGGGAGCGCCCTTCCTCGCCGGTTTCGGCCAGCGTCTGTTCGACGGATTTGGTGCGCAAAACGTTCATATCACTCTTCTCTCCTGCGAGGCCGGCCTCTCACCGTCTACCGTAAGTCGATTCCGACGACCACCGGTTCCGGGACCAGGCGGATGCCGAAGCTCGCTTCGACCTGATCCTGCACGGCTTTGGCCAGCGCGGCGATGTCGGAGGCCGTCGCGCCGCCGCGGTTGGTCAGGGCGAGCGTGTGCAGCGTGGACAGGCCCGCCTTGGCCTGAGGGTCGAGCTTATGGCCTTTGTGCAGACCGGCGTGGTCGATCAGCCAGGCGGCCGACGTTTTCACGCCGGGTGTGCCGTCGGGCAGCGTCGCGTCGAAACGCGGGGCGTCCTCGGGCAGGCGCGCCGCCTGGTCGACGGAGAGTATCGGGTTCATAAAGAAGCTGCCGCAGCTGTGACGGTCGAAATCAGGGGCCGGCAACGCGGCTCCGGCGGTATCTTGCACGGACTGTTCATCTTGTGCGGATCGTGCGGACTTGGCCTGCCCGGCGAGCGCCAGTCCGATCTGCTCATCGCGTTTGGTCTCGGCCATCGCGGGCGTGAGATATCGGGTGGCGTCCTCCAGCATGCCTTTGGCGGCGCGCACTGTGAGCACGGCGTCGCGGATGGCTTGCGTGTCCATACGGTCGCCCACCTCGACGCCGAGCGCTTTGGCGAGCTGCCCGTAGCCCACCACACCGGTGGCGGAATGCCGCAGCGCGAAGGTGACGGAAAGCACCACATAGCGCGGTGTGGGGAAGAACTCCGGATTCGGGACGGCCGGAGCGGCGTACATGCTGGCCTTCAGCGCGCTCATACGGTAGCCGAAGCCGAGTTCGGCGGCGGTCAGTTCTTTGGACTGCTTGTCCTGACGGTCCCACACTTCGACGGATTCGACCGCGCCGGCGACCTCCTGGCCGTATGCGCCGATGTTCTGCACCACGCTGGCGCCCACGGTTCCCGGAATGCCCGACAGGCCTTCGACGCCTTCAAGACCGAGCTCCACGGTGAACGCGACGAAATCGTCCCAGTTGCAGCCGGCTTCGGCGTTCACATGCACGGTGGTGTCGTCGCCTTCGACCGGCGCGGCCTCGTCGGGCACGGTGATCTGACGGCGCGCGTCGCGCACGACGATGCCTTCGAACGCCTCATCGGCGACCAGCAGATTGGAGCCCCCTCCGATCACGCATAGGGGCAGTCCTCGCTCGTCGGCGTCCTCGATGGCTTCGATTACGCCGACGCGGGAGGTGGGTTCGACGAAACGGGCGATCTCGCCGCCCACACCGATGGTGGTGATGTCTGCAAAACTCGTCATTCCTGTCACCTTACTCCACGGCTCCCACGACGGACGGCACACTTCCGTAAAAAAACCGCCGCTGACGCCGACTCAGCGGCGCAAATTACGCGGAAGACGCCGCATTTTCCGTAAAACTGACGCTGAGTGCGACTCAGCGGACGTTTTTACGCGAGGCTCCGTTGAGGCCGTCCGGAATACGCAAAAGCCCGACCGGGCTGGTCGGGCTTTTCTGAAGCTTGATGCTTAGCGGGTCTCGCGATGCGCGGTCTGCTTGCCGCAACGCGGGCAGAACTTGTTCAGTTCGAGACGGTCGGGCGTATTGCGACGATTCTTCGTCGTGATGTAGTTACGCTCCTTGCACTCGGTGCATGCCAGCGTGATGCCGGGACGGATGTCGGCGCTCTTAGCCATTTCATTCACCTCTAGTCGTAATAAGCGCCTGCCGGTTGACAGGCGCGATTTGTAGCGAGGAAGAGGCTCGAACTCTTGACCTTACGATTATGAGTCGTACGCTCTAGCCAGCTGAGCTACCCCGCCAGAGAGCCCCGAGTGAGAATCGGACTCACGACCTCTTCCTTACCAAGGAAGTGCTCTACCACTGAGCTATCGGGGCGTGGCGGATAGTGGATTCGAACCACTGAAGCACGAAGCGCCTGATTTACAGTCAGGTCCCTTTGACCGCTTGGGAAATCCGCCAGCCGTTTCCCTCCGGACCGTGGGGCCCGTCAGGCAACTTGGTTAGTATGCCACGGCTTTGAGACAATCGCAAGTCGCGTGTCGCGCCACCGTGTGTCGCGTTAGAAACCAGCGGTTTTCAGCCGTTCGCACACCTCGATCACCGCCGTATTCGCCTCGGGCTCCCCGATGGAGATGCGGATGCCTTCGCCGGGGAACACGCGTGTGGAAAGGCCTGCCTTGAGGAATTCGGCCGCGGCGGCTTCGGTGCGCTCCCCCAGCGGAAGCCAGAAGAAGTTCGCATACGGCTGGGGAAAATCCCATCCCTGGGCTTGGAGCGCGGCGACCACGCGGTCGCGTTCGGCCACAATCGACCTGACGCGGGCCTCAAGCTCGTCCTCGGCGTCCAGACTGGCGAGCGCGGCGGATTGGGCCACATCGGTCACACCGAAGGGCAGAGCGACCTTGCGCATGCCGTCGATCACGTCTTCCGGGGCGATTGCGTAGCCGATGCGCAGGCCCGCGAGTCCGTAGGCTTTGGAGAAGGTGTGGGCGACGACCACGTTGGGGTATTCGCGGAACAGATCCATCGCCACGCTGGTGCCTTCGGCGGTGTTGAACTGGATGTATGCCTCGTCGAACAGCACGAGCACGTCGGAGGGGACGGCCTGCATGATGCGGCGCGCGTCGGCATCCGAGATGGAGGTTGCGGTGGGATTGTTCGGATTGTTGACGATGACCAAGCGGGTGCGCTCGTTGACGGCGGCGATCAGCGCGTCGACGTCGTGGCCGCCGTCGGGCAGATTCGGCACCTGCACGCTGGTGGCGCCCGCGCCGGTGACGATGATCGGATAGGCTTCGAAGCTGCGCCACGGGTAGACGATCTCGTCGCCGGGGCCGGCCACCAGGCCCACCAGCATGGTGATGACCTCGGTGGAGCCGCAGCCGAGCACGATGTTTTCCGGTTCCACGCCGTATTTGGCAGCCAGACGCTCGACCACCGCCCAGCCGCGCATGTCGGGATAGCGGTTGAGACGGGTGAGCGCATTGGCGTTGATGGCGTCGACGACGCTGGGCAGCGGGTCGAAGGCGTTCTCGTTGCTGGAGATCTTGTAGGAGCGTTGGCCGGCGACCTGAGGCGCGGGCTTGCCCTGCTTGTAGCCGGGGATGGTGTCGATAATGGCGCGATGTTGGAAAGTCATGCCCCATATCCTATACCGGTTCTTGTTATATCGTGTTCAAAAACCGCATTGTGGAGCGGTTTTCGCCTCTTTTGCCCCACTTGCGCGCGATGGGCGGCGCTGGCATGCTGGGCAGCATGACTTCACAACTGGTACATCATGGGCAATCTTTCGACGACCAGCCGCTGGGATTCGGCACGCTCAGCGTCCATTTGGGCAACGGCGTGGACGCCGAGACGGGCGCGATCCGCAGGCCGATCACGCTCGCCAACGCGTACGCGCTGCCGTACGATCCCTCCGACATCAACTGGTCGAGTTCCGACGTGAACCTGTACACGCGCAACGGGCATCCGAACCAGCGTTACCTCGAGGAGAAGCTGGCCCGGCTGGAGGGTGCCGAGGACGCGGTGGCGGTGGCCTCCGGCGTGGCGGCGCTGTCGGCGACGTTCACCACGTTCCTGGGCCGGGGCGACCATGCGATTTTCTCGGACACGACGTATATCGCGGCCTATCGTCTGCTCAACGAGATCCTGCCGGAGAAGTACGGCATCGAGACCTCGATCGTCGACACCTCCGACCCCGAGAACGTGCGGGCGGCGCTCAAAGGCAACACCAAGCTCGTGCATATCGAGACGCCGGCGAACCCGACGCTGAAGGTGTCGAATATCGAGGCCATCGCGCGCATCGCGCACGAGCATGGGGCCGCGGCCGGCCATGAGGTGCTCGTCAGCGTGGACAACACCTTCAACACGCCGTACAACGTGCGCCCGCTCGATTTGGGCGCGGATATCGTGATCGAAAGCCTGACCAAGTACATCAACGGGCACGGCGACGCGCTGGGAGGCCTGATCGCCACCACCAAGGCGCGCACCGACGAGATCCGTTTCACCGCGCAGGTGAACTACGGCGGCATCATCTCGCCGTTCAACGCCTGGCTGATCAACCGCGGTTCGGTGACGTTGCCGCTGCGCGTCCGCCAGCACAACGCCTCGGCGCTGGCGATCGCCCGGCATCTGCAGTCGATTCCGGCCGTGCGCTTCGTGGCGTATCCGGGTTTGGAAAGCCATCCGGGCCATGCGGTGGCCGCCTCGCAGCTGGCCCGCGCGGATTCCGGTTTCGGCGGTGTGCTCTCATTCGGCTTGGACACCGACCATGAGGGGCACAACCGTTTCGTCTCGAAACTCAACGTGATCACCTCGGCCGTTTCGCTCGGCCACGACGAAAGCCTGATCGTGTTCCTCGGCGAGGACGATGAGCGGCAATACCTGTATCCGGGCGACTTCCACCGTGGGTTCTTCCGTCTGGCGGTCGGCTTGGAGGATACGGACGATCTGATCCGCGATATCGACCATGCCTTGGCCGAGGCAGGTTTCGACGTCCCCTCCGCCTGAGGGAAGCTGGGCATCGGCACCGACATCCCCCTGCTCGACTGGCGACGTCCCCTCCGCCTGAGGGAAGCTGGCCAAAGGGGCACCCGATTAGGATGATGGGATAAGCGAGGCGGGGAAGACGCGGCGCAGGATGTTCCCGTTTCTGGACGCGAGGGCGCGGACGGCGACGGCGAGATCCGCCGCCAGTCCCGCGTCGTGGGCCGGTCCGTCGGTACCGAACGCGGCGAGCATGGCCTGATCGGCGACCTGACGCACGATCGCCGCGGCATTGAGGGCGGGAGTCTCCGCCGTCAAATAGGCGATAATCCGCCCGGCGATGACGGCGTCGCTGTCGGAGGATTCCCACCGCACGCCGGCATCCCACGCGCTGTCGCGCAATTCGGACCACGCGGCCCGCCAAGCCCGAGCCCACCGCTCGTCGCCTTGCGCGGACGCTCCAACGGTGACGTCGAGCGCACCGGTTTCTCCGCCGGCGGCACCCGCGCCAGCACCCGCTCCATCACCCACGTCGACACCCGCATCGATGCTGCGGCACGCGTCCTCGACAATGGCGAAGCGACGGCGGCGGCGCAAGGCACGCGCCCCGGCGGGAAGCGATGCGAGCGCGATCGCGCAGACCATGACGCCGGCCACAATCAGCGCCACCCGGGCCCATGACGGCAGCGTCGACCAGAACGACCCGCCCGCGCCGACGTCATCAGCCGTATCGGAAACGGCATCGTCGGCGGCGGACTCGTCCGAGGCGTCGGCGTCTGAAGCGTCATCATCCGAAACGTCGTCATCCACGGCCGTATCGTCGGCGGCACCGTCATCCGTGCCGATATCGACGGAAGCGCCGGTGTCCGCCGAGTCATCGGCGTCGGCCGAATCCGCCCCATCCGTCGCCCCCGTCTCCGAGGCCGCGCTGCCGTTCTCGCTGGTGGCGGGCGTCACGTCGAAGGGCACCCAACCCACGCTGTCGATATACGCTTCGACCCAGGCGTGCAGTTGCCGCGCCATCACGTTGTATCGGCCGGTCGAATCGCGCTCGCCCACGCCGGCGTTGTAGCCGAGCACCATACGCGTGGGCACGCCCATCGCGCGGCCCAGCACAGCCAAGGCGCTGGCGTAGTGCGCGCAGTAGCCGGCGTGGCCGCCGTCGGGATCGAGGAAGTCGTCAAGCGTCTCCATATTGTTGCGGCCGTCGCCGTCGGGCGCGTCCAGCGTGTAGGTGAAGCCGTTCGCCGGATCGGTGAAGTAGTCCACCAGCCAACGCATCGCGGCGACCTGCTGGTCGTAGCCCTCGCCGTCGGTGGCCACGCCGTCCGCCCGCGCCTGTTCGACCACCACGTTCACCTGCTCGGACAGGTCGTCGGGCAGGCCCGCATACCGTTCGTGGATTTCGCTTTCCCTCTCGTCGAGGGCGTCGAACAGCTGTTGGTACCGCTCGGCCATAATGCGGCCGCTCTGCGTGTCGCTGCCGAACGCCGATCCGTATTCGGCGTAGCCTCCTTGCTCCACCACGGCCCACAGCAGCGTTTGGGCCAGTCCTTCCTGCCCCTCCTGCCGCTCGATCGTGCTGAGCCGCCATGTTCCGTTCAGGGATTCCTGCCGGCATAGGATCTCACCGGTGGCGCCGTCGACGATCGCCTCCTCGCCCTGCTCGTCCTGCGCCACCTGCAGATCGCTCACGTCGACCGCCAACAGGGCGAGCGTCACCTGGTCATCACCGGAGAACGCCAGCCCCTTGATGTCGTCGTCGGCGATTCCCAGCCGCTCCTTCAGCGCGTCGGTGAAGGTGTAGTCGAAGGGGAATCCGGATACGGCGACGCCGCCGGTTCCGGACCCGTCGTCGGCCCCTTGGACGATGCCGGCGCCGTTCGCGACCGTGGCCACCACCTCGCCTTGCGCGTCCACCAACGCGCCCGATTCCCGATCGAGGGTGAAATGCGCGAGGATGACACCGCCGACGCGCTCCGCATACCCTTCGGCGACGGCCTGCGTGCGGGCCGCGAGACGCTGCGTCATATCCATGTCCGTCTCGCCGTTCTCGCCTGTCTCGCCGCGCACAAGCTGGCCCAGGGCGAGCACGCCGTCGATCTGGGAGAAGCCGGCGTCGGTGGAGATGGGCGTGATGTACGAGCCGTACACCCGATAGTTCGTATTCTCATCGGTGCCGCCCGTGCGGTTGTACACCGTTCCATCCTCGTACTGCACCCAGTTGCTGTTCACGCCCGTCACCGATGAGGCGTCGCCGATCACCGGCAGGAACCGCGAGCTCAGAGTGGTGATGTTCACTTGGGCCCCGGCCTGCAGGCGGCTCATCGTATTGCGTTCGGCCTCCGACATGCCGTAGGCGTCGTATCCCAGATAGTCGCTGTATCCCAGTATGTCGAGATAGGCGCTTAAGGGGCTGAGGCTGATGCGCTGCCACCAGTCCAGCTCATCCTCCTCGTTGGCGCCGAGACGGATGCCGGAGCCGTAGAAGCCGCCGTCGATGGCGAGCGACTGGTCGAAATTCCACGTATCGCCGTCGAAGTCGTCGAGGGTGGCCATGCGCAGATACAGCCGTTGCTCGGCCTGATAGCTGAGCACGGTCGATTCGGAGCCGGTCTGCAGCGTGCGTTTGAGGTCGATCATCGGATTGATGGTGTTCGCGGAGAACAGTCCCGCGTTGTCGCCGATGGACAAAGGCACGCGGTAGGCCCAGGCGGTGGCGGCCGGGGTGAGCGCCAACGCGATCGCGGTGACGGCGGCGGTGGCGGCGACGGGCACGGCCGGGGCGATGCGTCTCGGATGCGCGGCCCATAGGCTCAAGGGGAAGGCCGCGATAAGCAGGCTGAGCTCCCACCAGGGCGCGAGACGTCCGACGAAAGCGTAGTCGGCGGCGAGCGCGGCGGCCGGCAGGATGATAAGCGCGGGCGCGCAGGAGCGTTCGAACAGAAGGCAGCGCAGGATGACGGCGGCGAGCGCGATGATCAGAATGAGGAACAGGTCTCCGGCCGCGTCGACGTTCAACGGCGGCAGTTGCAGGTTGAGTTGGTCGAAGCCGGCGCCCACGCTGTCGGCAAGCGTCTGCCAAAAGCCGGCCGTGTACGTCTCCGTCAGCGGCACGTCGCCGTCGGAGGTGACGATGCTGACGGATTCGCTTTGACCACCCACCAGCTCGTGCAGCCATACGCCGGCGATGTCATGCACCCGCAGGATGACCAGCGGCACGGTGGCGACGAGCACGGCCAGCGCCATACCGGCCGTGCGCCAGGCGGCGCGCAGGGCGGTTTTCGAGGGGATCTGCGATTCGATGGCGACGCATCCCAACGCCCCGGCCGCGAACCACGGCCAGTAGACATCATCGGCGGAGGCCAGTCCCGTAAGCGCGTGGACGGTCACGCCGAAGAACACCAGCAGCGTCGCCGCGGTGGCGATCCGCCCGATGATGTCAGCCGCCGGGGAGGAGCCTCGCGGTTCGGACCGGACCGGCTGGGATCCGAAGGCCACGGCGGTGAGTGCGGAATCGTCTGGCAGAGGCGCGATGGAGCGGACGTGCAGACACCCTGCGGGCACGACGGTATGCAACGCCGTGGCGAGGGGGCCACGCGGATCGGCGGAATACAGCGTCACATGCGCCGATTCGTGGCGACGCGCGGCAAACCAGCGTTCCACGGTCGTCTCGCACGCTTTCGCCGAAACACCCTCCTGCGGTGATGGGGCGTTGGCGGAGCCCGGCGAAGGCTTGGATGCGGCCTTCGGCTCGCGCTCGCCATCCGCTTGTATGGCGGCGAGCAGTGTGAGTATGGATTCGTAGTCGTCGGCGATATGCGTGCCGGCGATGACGGTGAGCCGCATATTCGTGTCACGGGCCGCGCGTGCGATGGCCGCGACCTGCGCGGCGGCCGCGTCGAGCGCATCCGGCGCGCAGTCCGTGTCCACGACGATCGCGGTGTTGGTGTGGGATTCACGATCGGTTTCGCGCGTCATCAGCGCGCCGCGGTGCGCGCTGTGCCGCCAGGAGATGGTTTTGGGCGGATCGCCCGGCATGTAGCCGCGCACGCTTCCCGCGTTCTCGTCGCTGTTGCGCCCCTGCATTCGCAGATCCGCCGTCAGCCGGCGCGCGTCGTCTTCGGTTTCGACGTCGGGCAGGACGGCGATCCGCGTTTCGGAACGGACCACGCGTCGCATGGCGATCAGTCCGAACAGGTCACGCCAGGCAAGCGAGGTGGAGGACAGCCGGTACAGTCCGCGTCTGCGAGGCGGCGCGCCCACGAATCGGCCGATCACCACGCCGTCGGCGTCGCACTGCTCGTATTGGCCGCGCACGGTCATATCCCGCGGTGCCAACAGTTCAACCAGTCGGAAGAACCAGCGCGGCGATCGCACGGAAGCGTCGCCGGTGTGACGCAGCGGCACGATGACGAACTGGGCCACGGCCACGATAAGCGACACCGCCACCGTCAGCGCGACGGCCACGAACACCCCCATCAGCGCGCGGTCGTCCAATAGCAATCCGCCATAGCAGGCCAACGCGCCGAACAACAGCACCAGCAGACCCGCGAACGTCGGACGCATCATGCCGTGGGCGTGCCAGCCGCGGGGGCGCATACTCCGATCCGCATGCCGCAGCCGCGGCCCGCGCAAATCCCGAGCGCCGCCGCCGTGCCGTCGTCCACCCGCGTCTGCCGCCATATCGATCTGCCGCCCGTCAACCAGCGATTACGCGTTGGCGACCCGAGGCGCGGCCGTCGCGGCGACGATATCGGCGACCAGCGCGCGCGAACGGGCCATCACACTCGTGCCGTATCCGCCATGGTCCAACACCAGACGGTGCGCCAGCACGGGAGCGGCCACCGCCTGCACGTCATCGACGAGCACGAAATCGCGTCCAAGCATCATCGCGCGGGCGCGCGCCATCGCGCCCAACCCCAGACTGCCTCGCGGCGAGGCGCCGTAACGCACGCCCTCCCAACGGCGTGTGGCGGCGACCAACGCGACGATATAGTCCGCGATCGGCCGCGCGATACGCACTTGGCCAGCCCGCGCGCGCAGACGCGCGATATCCTCGGCGGAACACACCTGATCCAGATGCGCCAGCGGGGAGTCCGTGTGGTCGTTCGCCACCATGGCCGATTCGGCCTCCGCGGTGGGGTATCCGAAGCTCGCGCAGGTCATGAAACGGTCGAGCTGCGCCTCGGGCAGGGCGTACGTGCCCTCCAGTTCGATGGGGTTCTGCGTGGCGATCACCATATAGGGATCCGGCAGCGGGTAGGTGCCGCCGTCCACGCTGATCTGCCCTTCGGCCATGGCCTCCAGCATGGCCGACTGGGTTTTGGGATTCGCGCGGTTGATCTCGTCGGCGATGACGATGTTGGCAAACAGCGGACCCGGATGGAATTCGAATTGGCCGGTGGCCTGCTGGTACACGCTCACACCGGTCAGGTCGCCGGGCAGCATGTCGGGCGTGAACTGGATGCGTTTCGACGTGCCGCCCACACCGCGCGCCATCGCCCGGGCCAACGTGGTTTTGCCCACGCCGGGCACGTCCTCAAGCAGCAGATGCCCGCCCGCGACCATCGTGCACACGGCGAGTTCGATCACCTCGCGGGAGCATGACAGCACGGAGGCCAGCGCCTCGGTGAGACTGCCCAACACGGCGGTTTCTGGAGTGGATGTCATCACGACCTCGTTTCAGGTGGCCCCGCTTCCCCTCGCCATCAGTCTACGCGCATGGCGGCCGTCCTTCCAATACGCGGATTGAAGGATTCCCCATACCCGCCGCGCATGGAAGAACCCCGCTCCTGCCGAGGCGGGAAGCGGGGTTCGCAACGTAACGTTTTTCGCGAAGGCTATCAGCCGAGGATGGCGAGCACATCGCGGGAGGCGATGATCAGGTAGTCCTCGCCCTCGTAGTGCACCTCGGTGCCGCCGTACTTGGAGTACAGCACCTTGTCGCCGACCTTGACGTCGACGGGGATGCGCTCGCCCTTGTCGTCGCGACGGCCCGGTCCGACGGCCAGAACCTCGCCCTGCTGCGGCTTCTCCTTGGCGTTGTCCGGAATGTACAGGCCGGAAGCGGTCTGGGTTTCGGCCTCAGCCTGCTTGACGATGATCTTGTCTTCCAACGGTGTGAGCTTGATCGCCACTGTGGGTCACCTCTTACTGTTCGATACCGATAGTTACCGCGCCAGGACCGGACTCAAGAGGCTGACGATCACTTGCGCCGTCCTTGCACTAGGGACCATCGTAGCGCGGTTGTTAGCACTCTGCCAACTTGAGTGCTAACGCTGAGAGAGAAAAGTCGGGACGCCCGCGACCGGGCAAAGTCCGCGTCAGGCGGCGCGACGGGAGAGGATGGATTCGAGACCCACACCCAGGGAATCCGACGTGGCGGCCGGCGGATCGATATCCGTACGCTCCTCGCGGTCGTGGAAGGAGGCGGCGTCCTGCTCGGCGACCTTGCGGGCCTGTTCGGAGATCAGCTCGGCCGTCTCCTCGCCCACCGGTTCGGCTTTGGCGACCTGGCGCATCGACTTGATCTCCAGGCTCTGCGGCTCGTCGGCGCGCTCCTCGACGATATTGCGCGGCGCCCCCAACGAGAAGGAGATGAGATCCTGCGAGACGGCCATCTCGAACGCGTCCAGAGCCTGCGATGGGCGGATCCGGTCGAGCTGCGTGGTGTGGTCGTCCTGCTGATCCGGCTGGACCTGCGCCGTCGGTTGGTCCTGCGATGCCTGCGGAACCGACTCCTCCGCCTGCCGCGCGGATTCGGCGGACTCGGACGGATGTCCATCCATACCATCGGAGGATAGGCCGTCGGCGGATGCGCCATCGGCCGCGGCGGCCTCACGCAGCGCCATCGCCTGGGCTTTGGCGATTTCGGCGTCACGCAACGCGCGGCGGATCTCACGCTGTTCCATCACATCGGTATCGGCCTCGCCGACCGCGACCACCACCTCATCGGCGGGAGCATCCCCCGGCACCGGCTGTTCCGGAGCCTTGACGGCCTGCGCGCCCCGCGCCTGCGAGCGCTTGGCGAGACTCACCTTCCGCTCCCACGCGCGGGCCTGCTTCGCCGCGTTGACGCCCAACGCCAGCACGATGACGAGCAGCGCCGCGGGAATCAGCGCGAATAGCGGGCTGAAACGCAACACCACCGCCAGCACCAGCACCAGCACGGTGACGGCGGCCAACGACAGCACCAGAATGCGACGGCGACGCGCGGCCGCACGACGCAGCCCACGTATACGGGCGATATGCTCGTCGCTTAGTCTGGCCTGCGATGTTTCTGCCTGCACGGTCGTCCCTTTCGCCCATTGAGGTGGCTCATCCGTGAACCGCGTCCCGCTCTCGGCATCCACCAGATGCAGGGAGGGGGAGAATCGGTCCTGCCGATGTTCCGCCACTCGCTTCATACCGTTGGCTGTCCGGGCGGGCAGCCAGACGGCGATGAGAATCACGACGACCACCAGCACGACAACCGTACTCAGCGACTCGTAACCCATAAGCTCCAAGAATAGGAGATACCGTAACCATCTGTGCGCATGCTTCTGGGCGTGTCGGGCTGAAAGCACCTGAAAATCGGCTGATATGGCCCCTACTGGGGCACGTTCGCACCCCGTCGCGCAAGACGTGCCGCGAACCCCTCGTCTCCGGCGTCCTCCGTCAAAAGCGCGTAGGTCTCATGGTCCCGCCATTGGCCGTTGACATACATATACCGCTCGCGCACGCCTTCGTGGCGCGCCCCCACTTTGCGCGCCACGCTTTGGGAACGCTCGTTCTCCGGCAGAATGGCGATTTCCAGACGGTGCAGCGCGGGACCGGTGAAATCGGTGAGCGCCCAATCCGCCAGAAGACCGACGGCCATCGGCGCGATGCCCCGTCCCGCATGCCGTTGGTCGACCCAGTAGCCGACCACGCCGGTGCGCATCGCCCCGTAGCAGATGGCGCCCAGCGAAACCTGCCCGACGATGCGGGTCTGGTATTCGATGGCGAACACCGCGCCCACGCCTTGCTGTTCGTTGCGTCGCAGCCGTTGCATCCACTGGTTGTAGGTCAGGCCGGGCCCGTGCAGCGGATCGCCGGATTCCCACGGTTTGAGCCAGTCGTCATTGGCCCAGCGCACGTCGTTCCACTCGTCGGCGTCATCCGCCGTCAACGGACGCAGCGTAACCGGCACGCCGCCGGCGGGCGCGTGCAGCTGGTACGGCATGCGGATGGCGTTGGGCGAGACTGGCGCGAACGCGTCGCGAAGGGTTTGAAAAACGGACACGCCCCTATTGTGTCACCGACGACGACAACCGCCGCCGCGCCAAAGACCGACCGGCATGGTAGAACGGCCGGTATGGAAGACCTGCGGACCAAATCGGCGTTGCGTACGGCCGCGCTCGCCCGGCGCAAAACCGTGCCCGTCGGGGAACGCGAGCGAGCGGGCGTCGCGTTGGCGTCCCGGATCGGCGAATTGCCGGCCGCGGCGACGGTGGCGGCGTATGTGTCGATGGGCAGTGAGATTCCGATGGAACCCGCGCTGCGGGCGTGGCTTGACGCGGGCGTGCGCGTGCTGGTGCCGCGGTTGGGGTCGGGACTGCGGATCGGATGGAGCGTTCTGCCCGCGATTGGGGCATTGCGGGATGTGGATTCCGCTGGCGTTCCTATCGCCCGGCTTATGGGCGAGGGTGATGCGGGTGATGCGCGGGCTGAATCGTCTGAATCGTCTGAATCGTCCGCATCGTCCGCATCGGCTGCATCGTCCGCATCGCGGTCCCAGCCGAGCAATCCTCGCCGCCCGCAGGAGCCGGATGGCGAGGTGCTGCCGCCCGAAGCGTTGGCCCAGGCCGATTTGATCGTGGTGCCCGCTTTGGCCGTGGACCGCGGGGGCGTGCGTTTGGGGCGTGGAGGCGGATGGTACGACCGTGCGCTGGAGCATCGTCGCGCCGATGCTCCGGTGGTCGCCGTGGTGTGGCCGTGGGAGATCGTCGATGGCCCGCTGCCCCATGAGGCGCATGACGTGCCGGTGGATGCGGCGCTCAGCGTGGACGGCGTCGTCATGTTCGCCCGGCGCGATGCCGACTGTCGGCCCCATGACTAGGATATGAACGGTTGCAACACTTGAGACAGACGTCGTAGCGGAGGATTTCATGCCCACGTATCATTATCGCTGCAAGAACTGCGGCTATGACTTCACCGAACACCAGTCGTTCGACGACGACCCGATCACCGTATGCCCCGAATGCCATGAGGCGCAGGTGCGTAAGGTCTTCTCCGCCGTGCCGGTCACGTTCAAGGGCAGCGGTTTCTACCGCACGGACGGCGCGTCCGGCGGCTCCACGAAGTAAGGCGAGGCGCGCGAGGGGCGTTCCGGGCATACGACCGGGAGGTTTTGGTAAGTCGCACCAAGTTTTTTCGGTGGATAACCCGAGGCTGGAACCACATAGGCCGTTCCGGCTTGCGGTCGCATTCTTCCACAGGTCATCATGCAAGCATGGTGACCTTTTTTCATAAGCGTGTTCCCCAACGGGGATCTCTGGCCCGTCGTCGTGCGACGACGCGGCTGCGGCGGTGGCTTGCGGCATGCTGCGCCGCGGTGGCCGTGTGCGCCGTGATGTCCGCGGTGTCATCCCTGGTGACGACCACACCGGTGGTGGTGGCGCGGACGGCGATCCGGCGCGGGGAGACGATCGAGCAGACCGATGTGGCATGGGCGGATATGCCCGTATCGCCGACCAGCCGTCTGCTGGTCGACTCCACCGCATTGGTGGTGGGGCGTGTGGCGCAGGTCGACATCGACGTCGGACAGCCTTTCACCACGCATATGGCGCGGGATTCCCCGGTCACGCCGGCGGGGCACACGGTGATCGAGGTGCGCCTGTCCAGCGACGCGGAACGGCTTATCGCCGGCGATACGGTTTCGTTGGTGTCGGCCATGGGCTGCGACGCGGCCGTTGGGGACGCCCCGGAAGCCGTATCGGGGTCCGGTGCCGAGGCCGGCGCGGATGCCGGCGCGGATGCCGACAGGGATGTGAACGGGAAGGTAGGCGAGGATGCCGGTTTATTGGATGGTGCCTGCGTGCTGGCGCGATCGGCTTTGGCGATGGACCGCTCCCATGCCGATGAGGCCTCGGCCTCCGCGGGATCGGTGGTGCCGTTCGCCATGCCGCCGCGCGACGCGCTGCGGGTGATGGCCTCGCAGGAGGCCGGCGCCATCGTGGCCGTCACACGCTGATACGTATCGTCACAGGATGACGCAAGCCGTCACAGGCTAACGCGAGCCATCACGCGCTGACGAGAACCGCGCTGACGCGAGCCGTCAACGCTTGTCGTTGAACACGGCCCAGTGCGGCGGCAGTTCGCCGAGGATGCGCTGGTCGTCATCGGCGGCGCGCTGGCGGTCGGTGACCATATCGCCCGGTTCGAGTTTGACGCCGTCCGCGTCGAAGAGTTCGGTGCCTTGCCGGACCACGCGCCTATGCTTGCGCGCGGTCCGCCGTTCGGCCGAATACGGTTCGCGCTCATCGGCCATGGCTACTTGACCTCCCGGTAGATTTCGGCGATGCGCGCCACGATGCGGTCGACCTCCTTGTCGGGGTTGACGAACGCGGCCACGCTCCACACGACCATCACGTTCCAGCCAAGCGTGTTCAGATTCTGCATCAGCAGACGATGGCGTTCCCTGGTGGATTGGATGCCCATGAACCCCGCGTCGTCGGTCAGCACGGCCAACGCGTACGGCTTGCCCTTGAGTCCGACGACCAGCGGGATCGCCATGCCTCGCTCGTAGCCGTACCCCACCGTGGCGTCGAGTCCGCGGGCGCGGATGCGGTCGGCGAGATCGGCGAACAGCACGTTGTCGCCGGAATCCTGTGTGCGGGGAGGCGTTGCCTGTTCGTCGAGCCGCTGGGCCCATGCCAGCATGGACTTGAGCAGTTTGGGTCCGGGCTGGTGCAGACGCTCGTCGTCGAGATCATCGGCGGTGAACGCGCTGACGATATCCAGATGACGGTCGGCCAAGGCCAAGGCGTCCAACAGCATGCCGCGGCCGCCCTCATCCTCCAGCACGCCGAACTGCTGCAGCAGACGACCATGCGAGGTCTTCGCATAGCACAGCGACACGATCACGTCGGTGGCATGGGAACCGGCCACCTCACGCAAGGAGACCAGACGCACATGGCGCAGGAAACGGCCCATCGACTTGTTCTTCGCGGCCAGCGACTTCAGTTCGGAGCCGAGACGGGTGCGGAACACCTCGGTAAGCGTCACGACGGACAGCATGTATCCGGCCGGCACGATGGTGAAGCTCGCGGCGCGTTCGGTGATGATGCGCACCACCTCATCGATCTCGCGCTGGCTGGATTCCACCAGACCGGACAGCATCACCGGCACGCCGGTCGCCTCGAGCGCATGCAGGCGCACCTTGCCGCACATGGCTTCGGTGGCGGTGTCGTGACGCACCACGCCATAGCCTTCGGATTCGAGGAACGCGGTCAGGCGCGGGTCGCGACGCATCGGATGGGAGGTCACTTCGATATGCGGCAGCATATCCATCAGCAGCTTCAGGCTGGAGCAGGTCACCGTGGCACCATGGGCGAGCACGACGATCTGGCGGGCGCGGCTGACGATGGAGAGCATCTGGACGGCCGGAATATGCGCGCATGCATCGAGAATCGCCACGTCGGCGATCACCCCCGGATCGGTGAGCGCGGCGAGCGTGCCCGGGGTGGCCACCAGCACCGGCTTGGCGGCGGCGAGGATTTCGGGATGGTCGCGGCGAATGCGGCTCAACGGCACGTTGGCCCGCCCGGCGAGCACCGTATGCAGCTGGTTCGCCTCCTGCGTGCGGGAGAACAGCATATCGCACAGACGACGCATCGACTCCTGCGCGACCATGGGGCCGACCGAGCGCACATGCTCGACGTCCACCTGGGCGAACCGGTCGGAGACGGTTTGCAGGGCGGATCCATCCTGATTGGAGATGATGGCGGAGGAGCGCACGATATCCTCGAACACCGTGGTCCACCATGCCAACTGCAGTTCGCCGCGCACGGCGTCGCCGTCCACGCGGCGCGCGCGCAGATCCTCGACGAATTCACCAAGGCCGCAGGAGGCGAACTCCTGCTCCAGACGGCAGCGCTCCGGCAGGGTGTCCAAGGCGATATGGTCGTCGAACAGCATGGTCAGCCGCTGTTCGGCATCGTTGAAATCCGAGGTTTCGAAATTGCCGCCCTGCGGAGTGGTGGACAGCACCGCGTCCAGCGCGGTCATATGCTGCGACACCGCCTCCTGCGTGGCGATGATCTCATCGAGTTTGCTCGGCAGCACGGGCCAGCCGCCGTGCGGCACGAACTGGTGCCACTGGTCGGCCTGCTTGGACACCACCTTCAGCGCCTCGTGCAGGTTCTCGACCTGCGCGCCGGCACGCAGCAGTCCACGGGCCTCCTTGACATGGCGTCGGCGTTCCCAGAACCCCATCGACGTGCCTTCGGCCTTGCGCTGCGCCTTGGGTTTGGTCGCCTCGATCATCGCGTCGATATCGCGTTCGAAGATCTCCGGCTGGAACACGTCAAGCACGCGGCGCAGATTCTTCAGCACGGTGACCTGGCGGCCCCACTCGCGGGCGGTGGGAGGCACGGGGAATCCACAGGTCTCCACAGTGCGGGTCACCTGTTCGCGGGTGGCGGGCAGCAGCTTGCCCAGCAGATCGGACACCCGCTGATAGACGTCGACGGCCTCGTCCTCGGTGGTGATGGACGCGCCGAACCATGCGGTGTCGTCGGGGCCGATCACGAATTCGCCGAGCTCGCCGGCGCGTTCGAGCTTGCCGATCCACTCGTCCATCTGCCCGCCGATGCTTTGCGCGCATTCCCGGCTCAGACGCACGCGCGTGGCGGGATGCGTGGGCAGCACCGCGATGCGGGCCAGATTCTGGATGGTCTGGTAGGCGGAGACGCCCCACTGTTCGTTGAGGCCGTGCAGGTCGCCGAGATAACGGGTCAGACGCGAGCGCACGCCGACCAATTCGTCGGCCAGCTGGTCGAAGCGCTGGGTGGCGACGCCGGGCTGGAAGCCGACCGCGGTGATGAGCTGACGGTCGATGGAGGCGTTCATGCCGTCGTCGGCCACGTCAAGCATCAGTCCGCCGAGTTCGTTGGTGTTCATGGCCTGCGCGAAACGGCGCTTCTGCTCGGCCACGCCGGGCACGTACAGCACGGAGCGCCCGCTCATCACGCAGCGTGTGGCGATGGCGACCGCCTGCCCCGCGGTGTCTTTGGCCACATCGCCGTCGACGACGATGCTGCGCCCGGAGGCGGCGACATTGGCGGCATAGCGTACGGTGTTGTCCACATCGCCAACCTCGTACTCGCCATGGGGGTCGGCGTCGAAGGGGCTGAACTGCGGCAGGTCGGCGTCGGACAGCGTGGCCATGGCGGCCTCGTTGCCCGCCAGAGCGTCCAGCAGCACGTTGCCGGTCGGCCCGTCCTCAAGCTGGTCGATCAGTCGCTGGCTTTCGCTCAGCGTCAACGCGGAGGGCTCCATGAAGCAGCCGAGCACGATGCGTCGTTCGATGGTGAAATCGGCGATTCGGGCCTCCGCCTCGGCGGCGATCTTCGCGAACATGGCGGAGGTCTCCGGAGTGCCGCTTTCATAGTTCGCGCCGTCGAACAGCGCGGCCTCGTCCAGCATGACGCCCTGGCTGTGCATCACGGAGACGAACACGTCGTTAAGCGCCACATGCCCGGTGAAGCGGATCGTGGTGTTGCCCTCCGACTCGCCCACCTGGGGCAGCGTGACATCCACCGGATACAGCAGCACCGGCAGGGCGTTGCCGTGCCAGGTGGCGACGCCGACCGCCAGCGAAAGTTCGGCCACGCCGCTGACGCGTTGTTTGGCGTTGCGGTCGTCGATCACGCGCGAGATATGGCGGCCCGACGCTTTGAGCATGCCGCTGTCGCGGAACAACGCGGCGAGATTCGCGTGTCCGCTGGCGAACAGCTGGGCGATGCCGGAGGGATGGGCATGCGTCATGTCGAGCTGCGCGGACAGCTGCTTGATATCCTCCAACGGCGATGGCGGCAGCGCCGCACGGTACTGCTCACGCCACTGACGGATCGTGTCGAGACGGCTATTGGTGTTTTCGGTCATACTTCGACTCACTTTCCAACTGCCTCACGGTAGTCCTGATATCCCTGATTGCGGGCGAGCGCCTCGTCGATATCGCGGTTTCCCTGCGCGGCCAGCCACGCATAGAGGTCGTCGTACAGCGAGGGGTTCATCGCGAGGAACGGCAGCAGTTCCGGATGCCGCGCCATTTCGAACTGCATGGCAAAATCCTCGGTGCGACGGGCATCGTCGGAGTTCAGTCCGTCAACCTGCACCACCTGCTCCTGGGCGTCGAATTCCCCCTTGGAGACGCGCTCGAACACGGAACCGGGCTCGAACGCAGGAGTGTAGGCGTCGGCGGCCATATCATTGCCGGATTCCATCGCGGTGAACGTCATCGAAGCGTTCGCCGCCGTGGCGGTGGGCGTCGCGGCGGATGCCACGGTCGTGGTCGGAGTCGGGGAAGCATCCTCCATGGGAGCGAACACGATCCGCTGCGGCTCGGCCGTCTGCGACTCGATCACTTGCGGCTCGGTCGTCTGCGCCATCGGCGTATCGCCTTCGCCCTGAGCTTCGGGTTCGACGGCCGCGTACGAATCGGAGGCCGTCTCGTCGACCGGCGCGATCCGGTCGGACGCTGCCGGCTGGTCGACGGGCTCGGACTGCGCAGCGAACACGGACTGCGCGACGAACACGGACTGTTCCGCGGATTGCGCGGCTTCCGCAGCCTCAAATGATCCGGACGCCGCGAACGACAGCGCGTCGGCGGATGCCTCGGTCTGCGCTTCGGGCATCGCCTCCGGCTTGTCGGCATCAACCGGCGCGGCATCGGTCGGAGTCTCGGCCACGGCGGCCACCGTCGCGAACGGATCGACCGACGCCGGCTGCATGGCGACCTCGTCGGCGGCCAGCGGCACCAGCTGCGGCGCGGCCTGCGTCTGGGACTCCCCGGCCGTGGTGGCCACCGCGTCGGCGAACAGATCGCGGGGCTGCTCAGGTTCACGGTCGAGCTGGGTCAGTGGATTGGAGAGATCGAGCTCGCTCACCCTGCGCTTCACACTGGCCGCGTCGAACATACTGGTGGGCTCGCCGGCCCGCAGATCGAGAATATCGTCCACCGACATATCGGCGGCGTCCGGCTCCTGTTTGGCGGGTTCGACCGCGAAACCGAACAGGTCGGGCACGGGCGTATCCTCCGGTTCCGCCTCGACCGGCTGCTCGAGGCGGATCAGATCCACCGGCACATCGCCGAACTGCATGCGCATCGGCGAGGTGGGCAGCAGAAAGTCGACGCCCGCCGGCAACCGCAGCAGGTCGCCGTTGTCCCGCACCACATAGGTGCCGTTGGTCGAGTTCAGATCGCAGATGACCGCGCCGCCGGACTGCTGCACTTCGAACACCGCATGCCGTTTCGACATCGACTTGGTGCCGTCGATCACATCGACGCGCGTATTGCCGTCATCCGCCAGCGGACGCAGCGGCTTACGGCCGATCTCAACGCGCTCGCCCGGTTTGACGCTGACATGGTCGATCCCATTGATTCTCACCGTCCACTGCACCGTGCCAGCCTTCCTTTCACGCAAAAACACACTACGAGCCATTGTGTCATGCTTCCTTGAGAATTCGCGGATTGTCCTCAAGGATTAACAACTTCCGCCGATTTCCCCCCGTTGTGAACCCTCCGGTCCACGCCCGACTATGCGGAGAACCCCGCAGTCCATACGGAACTGCGGGGTTCTTCCAAGCGTCGCAATAGGCGGGTTTCACACCCGCGCGTATTACTTGAGCTCGACGGTGGCGCCAGCCTCTTCCAGCTGAGCCTTGGCCTTCTCGGCGTCTTCCTTCTTGGCCTTCTCCAGGACCGGCTTCGGAGCGCCGTCCACGAGAGCCTTGGCCTCGGCCAGGCCGAGGTTGGTGATGGCGCGCACGGCCTTGATCACCTGGATCTTCTTGTCGCCAACGGCGGCGAGGACGACGTCGAACTCGTCCTTCTCTTCCTCGGCGGCGGCAGCAGCGCCCGGAGCGGCGGCGACGGCGACGGCGGCCGGAGCGGCGGCCTCGACATCGAACTTCTCCTCGAAGGCCTTGACGAACTCGGAGAGCTCGACGAGGGTCATCTCACCAAAGGCTTCCAGCAGCTCTTCGTTGGTGTACTTAGCCATAATGGCTTCCTTTCCATCTTGGTCGCGGATGAAGTGGATTCCGCAACCGAATAAACCTTGTTTGTTTTCAGTTATGAAGCTTCATGATTCACGCGGCGAGCCGCAGGCGAATCAGGCAGCCTTCTCCTGCTTCTCGCGCAGGGCGTCGATCGTACGCACGGCCTTGGTCGGCAGGGCGTTGAACAGGTACGCGGCCTTGGCCATCGTAGCCTTGACGTCGCCGGCGAACTCGGCGAGCAGCTGCGGACGAGACTTGAGGTCTGCCAGCTTCTGGGCGGCTTCGGCGTCGTACACGATGCCGTCAGCGGCGGCACCCTTGACAACCAGAGCCTTGTTCTCCTTGGCAAAGTCACGCAGGATCTTCGCCACCTCGATGAAGTCGCCCTTCACGAACGTGACGGCGGTCGGGCCGGAGAGGATCTCGTCGAGACCTTCGATGCCCGCTTCCTTGGCGGCGATGCGTGCCAGCGTGTTCTTAGCCACAGTGTAGGAAGTATCGCGGCCTAGCTTTTCACGCAGATCGGAGATCTGCGGAACGGTAAGCCCGCGGTACTCGGTCAGGTAGACGGCGTCAGCGTTACGGAACTGCTCCGTAAGCTGGGCGACCACCACTTCCTTTTCGGGCCTCTTCATGGCGTTCCTTCCTAAGTCGGCCGTTGACTTGAAGGACGGATCGTCCCGCCGGGCAATAAAAAGCCCTGCGCACAGGCAGAGCAACATAATCTCGCAAGCGAACCTGCGTACCCTTGACGGGCTTATATCTCTCAACCTGCGCTGGCTTGGCGAACCAAACTTCGGGAGTGCTTGCACACTCCAACCAACGGTCTGTGGTTTACAAGTCGACAACTATACCGACCCGAGCGGACCCACACCCAATCCGGGCGTGTCGCGCTTGGCAGCGACGATGCGCTTTGGCCGCGACGCCGCTGTCGGAGGAACGCACCGGACGCGCATCGCCTTTGTGGATAACTCAAAGGCTCGAACCACACAAGACTGTTCGACTGGACATCCTCGCCTCCTTCCGCCCACCATCGAACTATCGCGTGCGAGACGGGAGACTATTATGCCTATTGACTTTCCGTATCCAATCGGATACACTTCGAAATGGACGATTATGCAGTCGAGCCACTACGACAAATGGTGGCGGAAACTCGAGGATGCCCGCGCAAAGAAAAGGATCGGTTCTTCGCTGCGCCGCATGGAGCGCGAAGGACGACTTCTGGGAGACTGGAAGATCTTCGATGGCATCATCGAATTCCGATTCGACTTCGGCCCTGGCTACCGAGTCTACGCGGCACTCGAAAAAGACGAGTTGCTCCTACTGCTCGCCGGAGGGGACAAAGGCAGCCAAAGCCGAGATATCTTTGCGGCTAGGCAACTTCTAGCTCAGCGACGAAAGGAACGATGATGGACACCACATTTTCCACTTGGCATATCGAGGATGACATCCGATCCGACGAGGATGCCATCGGATATCTCAACGCAGCGCTTGAAGAGCGCGACCCGGCCTCGCTGCAGGATATGCTCGGCGTGGTCGCGCGCGCCCGAGGGATGACGGGCGTCGCCCGGGCGTCCGGATTGGGCCGCGAATCGCTGTACAAGGCGCTGCGCCCCGATTCTAAACCTTCGTTCGATACCATCATGCGCGTGGCCGACGCCTTGGGAGCGCAGCTGTACTTCCTTCCCAAAGACATCGACATGGAGGCGGTGCATAACGCCATCGAAGAAGTGAAACAGCATGCCGCCAAGCAAACGACCATCCCCACCACCGCAACAGGAAGCCTGACATGAGCCAAACCACAGAACCAGCATCCCACCGAACGCCGAAGGACCCGCAGAAGTCACAGAAGCCCGCCGCCCAAACAGCCACCACCCGAGCGTGGCCGCATAAGGAACGTCAATCACGCAATCCTTTCGCGGTCAATCCGCGAGCGCAGGGAATCAAAGGCAAAGACGGCGGCAAATCACTAGGCAAAGGCACGATGCCGTTCAAAGCCACCGGCCACAAAGGCGGCATCAGCAGACAGGGTTCAAAACGCGGCTGACCGACGTCATCCGATCGCCACGAATCGAAGCGAGGCGCGCATCTCGCCCGTCATCGAGTTCGGTCATTGCCCGCTCTCCATACATCATGATCCGTCGTATCGGACGATTGCCGTTCAGATCGGTGAAATGCAGGCCAGCATCAGATACAGCGAACCTAACAGCCCGGTCGTCCGCTGGCTTCGAAGCCGGTGAGCCGAAATAAACACAGCAATAATGAGACGGCATGGGCGATTCCTTTCATATGGCAATGTCCACGCGGCTCCCAGAGAACAGCCCAGGAACCTCATGGCGGGCATTCAGCCCTGCTCGCCGTCCGGAATGGACAAAACGGTGAATGACCAAGCGGGAACGGTGACCATCGAAGACACGCTCAGATCCACTATGTCGTCTACGGGAGCAGTCGGGGAGGCCTCATACCGCACGCCGGCCAACGGATCATCTCCGGTGAGCGTGCGTATCGACGAAACCGGAAGATCGGAACGCCCCAGCGCCTCCTTCACATCAACCGCCACAGGTGATCCCATGGCATTGGTGATGCGCAGATAACTGGTTCGTTTCCCACTGTTGTGGGCTAAAGCCACCGTTCTGCGGATCTCCTCTCCTCTTTCGACGCCGCTCATCAGCTCGCTTCCATCCACGAGCACACGGACTTTCCGCCCACGGTCGGACACTAGAATCCGAAGCCGCCAACCATCACCGGGCTGGGGCTGTCCCTCCGTCCGCTGACCCACGGTAGACACGGCGGCGATATCAAAACCACCGCTTTCGGAATATGCGGTGATACGCGACATATTACGACTCAGACGAATCTGGTCGTACACACCTGCATCGATGTCGCCGAAATCAAAGAAGAAATCGGACTTCCCAGCGAGGTATTCCAGATGTAAGCGAATCTCATAGTCATCAGCATGAAGGTCAATGTCGGGGCATTGCTCCAGACCGGTGAAATAAGTCATGTCCGGCAGGCGACGTATCTCGCCGTCGCTCATACGAATCTCGAATTCGGTGATAGAGA
Source organism: Bifidobacterium eulemuris (assembly GCF_014898155.1). Lineage (NCBI taxonomy): Bacteria > Bacillati > Actinomycetota > Actinomycetes > Bifidobacteriales > Bifidobacteriaceae > Bifidobacterium > Bifidobacterium eulemuris. The sequence goes on from NZ_CP062938.1 coordinate 1,235,015, forward strand.
GCTTGAGATCGCCTCCCCACACCTGATCATGGGTGAAGCGTAGCCGCACCCGGTCGGAAAGTTCACGCACGCTTCCCACGACCCCTTCGATTTCAAGAGGAACAGCTGTGTCGGCGATCGTATCGGCATACATCTGCTGCACCCAATAGCTGTAGGTGCGGTGCACATGCTCGTTGTCAAAGTAGATGAGATTCGGGTTCCAACCGGCATGTCCATTTTTGCAGAATAACGGCGCGTAAGAGGCCATGACCACGGCGTCTCCGTTGGCTTCCATGCGTCCCATGATTGCGGATTCCGCCAATCCGTTAATGAGTCCGGTGCCCCATGAGCCGTATTCTCCTAAATACACCTTTGGCCCTTGACGATTAACGCCATCCCAATGGTCGAGATGACGGAACCACCAGCTGGGAGAACGGTAAGAATGCTCATCGACGATAGGAACGCCAAGTTTGCTCGCGATACGCCAGCCTTCGTCATAATCGCGTCCTTCCGGGTCGGGACCGACGGTGCCGATGACTGTGATCTCGGGATGAGCGGCCCTGACGGCCTCATAGATACGGGTGAACCGATCCTCGAACACCGCATCAATGCGGTCCTCATTGCCAATGCCGAGATATTCCAAGCCGAACGGATCGGGATGCCCCATTTCCGCACGCTTGGCCGCCCACTCATTGTCCGCAGGATCGGCATTGCAGAAATCAATCAGGTCGAGTACTTCCTGAATATATGCAGGCATGTCCTTCAGCGCGATGGGAACCGGTCCGGAATCCGTGTTTTGACAGCCCACCCCCGCTGGGAGTATAGGCAGTGGCTTGGCTCCGATGGTTTCGCATAGAAGAAAGTACTCATAGTATCCGATGCGGAAGGATTGGTGGTATCCCCAACAGTTGAAGTTGTGCGGACGATGCTCCACCGGACCAATGGTGTCCTTCCACCGGTACATGTTGTAATAGCCATAGCCATGGGCAATGCATCCTCCGGGGAAGCGCATGAACCGCGGATGGAGCTCGTCCAGGACCCTTACCAGATCAGGACGGCAATGCTTCAACCCTTTATAGGCGGCACGGGGTTCAAGACTGACGAAATCAAGTTCGAACACGCCTTCGCTCAGAAAGGTCAGACGGAAAGCGCCGTTAGAAGCCTCACCCTGCGAGACGAGCTCAAGGGTCAGCTTTTTCCATCCAACGGAATCACAGACCAGCAGCCCCTCGGCCAGTACCTGACCATCATCGCCCAACAGCTCAGCACGCACCCGCTGGGGGCGTCCCGATTCGGTGCGGCACCACAGACTCAAGTCATAGGACTCCTTTTTACGAAACACCATACCGTCAAAGCCTTCATTGGTCAGACTCGCCGGAGCCTTGCCGATTTCGACGATGGCATAGTGCGGATTCTCTTCAGCCACTGGAGAGTCGATGCCAAGAGAGAACGCCGCGAACGAGTCTTCAGGCACGGACTTGGTCCAGAATGAGTAGTTGCTCCAATGCTCCGAGCTCGAACGGCAGTATTCGAATGCACCGTTCTGCACGAGTTCGCTGGCGATACCACCGTCCGCACAGGCATTGATATCCTCGAAAAAGATTCCCCACAAATCGTCGCTGACACGATGGGAAGAAGCGGACCGTCGCACATGGATGGTTTCGATGTCTCTCATAGGTCACCCCTTGACCGCGCCGATCATGACGCCCTTATTGAAATACTTTTGCAGGAACGGATATAGAACGAGCAACGGCAGCGTGGAGACGATAATCACTCCGTATTTGATTTGGTCGGCCAACTGTTGTTGTTCGGCGGCGTTCGCCATGTTCACATTGCCCTGCTGCGCGTTGGTCTGATTGGCCAGTAGGATATCGCGCAGCACATTCTGCAACGGATACTTCGCGGAGTCACGGATGTACACCAGACCAGTGAAGAAGTCATTCCAATGGCCGACAAAATAATAGAGACCGACGACCGCGATAATCGCACTCGACAATGGCAGGACGATTTTGAAGAAGTGTCCGAAATAGGTCAGCCCATCGATCTGCGCCGCATCATAGAGCTCATCGGGAATCGACGTCTCGAAGAACGAGCGCGCGATGATGAGGTTATACACATTGACGGCGGAGGGCAGAATGAACACCCACATGGTGTTGAGGATGCCGAGATTCTTGAACAGCAAGTAGTTCGGAATCAGACCACCGACGAAAAACATCGTGAAAGTTAGCAAAAACAGCAGCACGCGACGGGATTTCCATTCACGTCGCGACAAGGCGAACGCCGCAGGCAGCGTGACGATCATGTTGAGTGCGGTTCCAACCACCGAATACAAGATGGTGTTCGCGTATCCCTGCCAAATGCGACTATCGGCGAAAAGCTTCTCATAGCCTCCGAAATTGATGCCTTTCGGCAAGAACAGGATCTGCCCTTGGGATACCATGCCTTGATTTGAGAACGAGGCGATGATGACAAACCACAACGGATAGATGATGGCGAATACGATTGACGCCAGCATCACAACGATGATGATGTCGGCGACCCAGTCGCCCATCGTTTTATGAGGCCGGACCTTCGGATTCCATGGAATATCGGCGGAAGTCAATTTAGAGGTTGGAGAATCGCCTGCGAGTGCGCTTGTCATTGGGATACCTGACCTTTTCTGACGGGTTTGCCTCATACCACTTCTCACATCAGTAGATGCTGGTATCTGAGACCTTCTTCGAAATCGTGTTCGCCGCGACAACGAAGATGAAATTGATGAGCGTGTTGAACAGGCCAATGGCCGTGGAATAGCTGAACTGGTTGCCAAGGATGCCGATGCGATAGACATACGTTGAAATGACCTCGGAGGATGACAGGTTCAGCGCGTTTTGCATGAGGAAGACCTTTTCGAATCCGACCGACAGCACCGATCCCATCTTGAGAATGAGCATGACGCCGATGGTCGGCATGATCGTCGGCAAATCGACATATCGAATAAGCTGGAGGCGTCCCGCTCCATCGATTTTCGCCGCCTCATACAAGCTAAGATCCACGGAGGAAAGAGCGGCAAGATAGATAATGCAGTCCCAGCCGACATGCTGCCAGATTTCACTGACCCAATAGATGACAGAGAACATGCCTGGGATGGCCATCAGACTGGTGTCTCCTGCGAAACGACCAAGGATGCCAGCGGTCGGATCCAGGAAGATATTAATCATGGCGACGATGACCACCGTGGAGATGAAATGGGGCATGTAGGTAATCGTCTGCACGAATCCCTTGATTTTGGAGTTGCCAATCTGGTTGATCAGCAGCGCAAGGACGATCGGGCAGATGAAGCTCATCACCAAGGTCCACAAGGAGATGCGAATAGTGTTGACCATAATCTGTCCGAACATCGGTGACATGATGAATTTGCTGAAATACTTCAGCCCCACGAACTCACCCCCGGAGATGCCTTCTCGGGGATCAAAGTCGAAGAAGGCCAGACGGAGGCCATACATCGGGGCATAAGCGAACACCGCCACGAAAAGCAGACAGGGGAACGTCAGCACCCACAGCCGCCATTTCGGCCCCACCTTCGAATCCAACCATGATCCAATTCGCGCCGGCAACGATTGCCCGTGCAGTAACGAGCCGCCACCCTCATGACGACCCCACGCCGCCGCCGGGCGAACCACCTCATCCACTCTCGCACTCATTCTCTTTCCTTTCGTCCAAGGCCTCACTGCACTTGACAGAACGAACACATCGTTCTCATAACGTTATGATATCACAACGTTATGAGAAAGCAAGTTGGACCAACGCGAAGAGGGCGGGGTGTGGAGTCCACGCAGATTCCACACCCCGCCCTCGTTGATTCAGATACGACTCAGACTCAAATCTCAGCCCCAGTCCTATCCAGAGCAATCACAGTTTGGCATATTCGTCATACCACTTCTGCCAAAGCGCAATGTTGTCTTCAACGCCCAAGGCCTTGATCCTGTCTTGGAACTCGTCCCATGAGGCATCGTCAAGGCCCCCGTTACTTACCCATTGGGAGACTTGAGTCACCACATAGTTGAGCAGCTGGGTGCGGTTATCGGAAAGTGTTTTTGCATCCTCATCGTTCGGGATGACATACCCCGGCCAATAGTCGTCGCTATCAAGCCCAGGAGCTTGGTCGCGGTAGATGCGCGTCGTCTCATCGAAATGCTCCACCGGATTGTTTTCAATCGTAATGCCCTCTGGGAAGTACGAGTATCCGCGGTTGCCCATGCCGTATTCGCCGGCGGACACGGCATCGTACTGCTCCTGAGGAATCTCATAGCTCTTGTCACCGAGTTTTGTGACATACTCACCAAGATCACCGAAAAACTGAGCTACCGACACATCCGTGTCCATCATCTTTTCAACGACTTTGAAGATAGCCTCCTTGTTGGGAGCGTCAGCTTTGATAGCTATGCCATCATACGAGGCCAACTGCGCCTGTTCGGCCGTGGCATCGGCAGGATCGTCGCTGGAGGACGGCACCGGAATGGACACATACTGATCCGAGAGACCACCGAACGATGTGGTGTCCCAAGTGATGGCCATGCCGGTGATGGCGGTCTCGCCATCGGACTGGAGCTCGGAGTTCCACTTCGAATCGTCCTTGGTCCAGCCCGCTTGAGGGATCAGCCCTTCGCTGGTCAGTTCACTGAGATATTCGACCACCTGACGGAAATTCTCGGTCTGCAAGAAGTTGCCGACCTTGCCATCCTTAGCGTAGATCCCTTCAGGACCAGCGGGAGACATGGTCATGGCGGTGGAGATACCCGTGGAGTTGATGAGCTGGAATGGTGAATACCAACCGAAGCCGGAGGTCTCCATCGCGCGGATATTCCACGGAATCTCGTCGGCCTCGCCATTGCCATTCGGATCCTGGGTCTTGAACGCCCTTAGCACTTCGGTCAACTCATCCCAAGTCCGAGGAATATCCAACCCTAGCTTGTCGAGCCACGTCTTGTTGATCAGGAAAGTCTGACCGGTATAGTTGCTTTCGCCTTGGGACACCACATCATTAGGGATCTGGTAGATGTTGCCGTCCATCGTAGTGGCGGACTTGCGCGCGTAGTCACGGTCTTCGAAGAACTTCTTGACCGACGGAAGCTGGTCCAGATCATCGGAGAGGTCTTCGAAGTAAGGATATCCGGCCAAATCGGACTGTCCGAACAGCGCAATGCTGATGTCCGCCACCTCTCCAGAAGTTAGCACGGCGGCCTTCTGCTGCTGCCACGCGTCGACTGAGACAGTGTCCCACTGGATGGTGCAGTCGCATGCCGCCTCAAGTTCTTTGAACCATTGAGTCTCGGCGGGATCGATCTTTGTCAGAGAGTTTTTCGTCGACATGATGGTCACGATTGGCTTGCCACTGTCATCAACCGCGGCATCGCTGCCGCCGCACGCTGTGACGCCCACCAGCATTGCAACGGCCACACCCGCAGCAAGTATCGAATTAACCCTACGCTTCAGCGAAGTGCTCATCGCGTTCTTCCTTTCCGGCTTCAATGCCTCGCACAACGACCACCGCATCCCTTTGCCGTGTCATATCGTTATGATAATCATAACGATATGACACGGCAAGATATTTGTCAAATCGTTATGAGAAAGGTTTGATGCAATCAGGAAACGGGAAACATCCAAAGAAGGCGTAGATAACCACCTTCCACAGGATCACGGACCGCTCACCTCAGCGAGAAGACTCACGCACCAGTAACTCAAGCCTTGCCTCTTCACGGCGGGGAGGACCGTCATAGCTCCCCTCAACTCTGGACTTGAGCATATCCACGGCTTTGGCGGCCATATCCTCGATATCCACGGAAACCGTGGTCAGGCTAGGCACCATATAATTGCCAACAGAAATGCCGTCGAACGCCGAAACCTTCACCGCATCAGGCACACGAATGCCTTTGTCCGCGAAACCCCTGATCAATCCCAATGCCAAGGAATCCGCCGCGCACACGATGCCATCGTATGGCATCCCGTCCTTGAGGATTCGCCAAGCGGCCTCACGTCCGGGTTCAACGGTCCAAGCCGCGTCATACATATTCTCAACGCGATATTCCAGGCCGCCTTCGGACAAGGCAGTAGCATATCCTCTCTTACGAAGATCCCCGCTGTTTGTTGGATCCAGCTCCGCGAGCGGCGCGTAGGCACCTCCAACATAGGCGATATTCGTGCAGCCTCGTTCGATCAGATGCTTCGTGCTCAGACGAAGCCCTTCCTCTCCGGAAATAATCACCGTGTCCAGCACCAAACGTTGTGAAAAATCATCGACAAGCACCACATGCTTGCCCATTCCCAACCGTTTCAGTTCAGCCGAGTTCATACCGCCGGCATTGGTGATCAGTCCGTCGCACGGTTGATCGGCCAATCTACTCACAGCCTCACGCACCGTCTTGACGTTGGCTCCAGTCTGCACCACCAAAGCCTTGTATCCCGATTTCTCGATTCTCTGAACCATGGCCTCAGCCATTCGCGAATAAAAGTATGGGATGTCAAGCTCGTGCACGCCGACCTCAAGCACGCCGGTGCGCCCGTTACGGAGATTGCGGGCGGTCTGGTTCGTGGTGTAACCGAGTTTTTTTACAGCTCTCTGCACCTTTTCCATCGTGTCTTGAGACACATACTGCCCGCCACGCAAGGCATACGAAACCGTAGCCGGCGACACATCGGCTTCCTTCGCCACATCTTTAAGTGTTACCACCATGTTGATGCCTTATTCCCTTGATTATCCATCAGATGCCACGTCACGCTCGCTGGCAGTGTGCCATCATCGCAGCCGAGCCCCAGCAGAGCGCCTTCTTGCACCCATTCTACGTCAGAGACATAGATATATCGGGAGGAGCTCCTTTACAAAACGCAAGGACATCACTCCACGCCGATACGACCATCGTTGTCACGCAAACGGTCGTATTCGGCCTTCGTCAACGAAAGAACCCCGCCATGCTTGGTATGCGGCGCCATCACAAAGTCCGGAGTCTCAAGATATTCAAAGCCTTTGTCCGGATCGACGGCAACCATCGGCCGGTACCCGATGGAGGGAATCACATCGACATACAGATACACCTTATCGTCGCTATGGGATGCGAATAAGGCCGGACCTTCCACTCCGGAGGGATCCCTATCGGGCACATACTCTACGCCTATGTTCTCCTGGAGTACGGTCCACTCCGCGTCGTCCTCCCACCAGCGACGCGCGTCAGTGGCATCCAACCAGATACCGGGCCTCGGACCGTTGTCTTTGGTCGCACGATAGGTGCGGATCTTTCCATCGGGCAGCCTTCGCTGCAACATCGTGGTGTCGATGGTGTTATGCCCACGGTCAATGAACGTGCCCCCGAATTCAAAAGTCTCGTTGGTGAAATCGCGAGTGGCTCCCCACATCACGCGATCATACGCCGAAGCATCGGAATGGTCCGGGTCAGAGGAATCGAACAATCTGCTGGACCAGTACACAACAAACGCGCCGCGTCCGCCTACATGCCCTTGAGGATGGTAATCCGGCACCCACAGGCATTCCGGAGCCCAGGCCATACCCAACTCCTCTTTTCCGCCATCAGGGCGGCGTGACACATCAAGTTCCCAAGGCTCACTCCAGTGCACCAGATCTTCGGATTTCCAAACAATAAGTTTGGTGCTACCATGATGGCTCCAATGCGTCCACTTGATGCTCCAATACGACTCCCAGTCCTGTTCGTCGGGGTCGCACCCCTGAAGATCTTGTTCAAGGACGATATCGTCGCCACCGAACACACGTAAATCTGTGGCGATGATATACACGGTACCCGTTTCCGGATCGCGTACAAGATACGGGTCCCGCACACCGGTCGTGCCGAGATTAGACGTGAGAATGGGAGCACCTCCGTTCAAAGGATGCCAACGCTCCGGGTTGTCTCCTTGTGAGACGTCAAGATAGATGCGTTCGGCGTAGCCCTTGTCATCCTCCAGAAAATGAACCAGAAGATATCCATAAGGATCGGCAGGAGGCTGGGGTTGAGGAATATTGCAAGCGGAGACAGCGTCCGTCATCAGAAAGTCCTTTCTCATCAGCGATAGAGCGCACGTCGATCATATCATAACGATATGAATTCTGTGCAGCTCGCACGCCTCCCCGCCAAGCAAAAACGCACATAAGTCGCAACCAAACACGCATTCGCTTGCCCCATCCGTCTCATATCGTTATGATATTCATAACGATATGAGACGGATGTCGTGGACATCTGCGCTACACACAATAAGGAGCATCGATGAAAAGGGACGTCACCATCACCAATCCCGTCCTGCAGGGAGTCTTCCCCGACCCCTCATGGATGTGGCATAACAATGAAGCTTGGCTGGTGACATCGTCTTTCGGCCAGGTGCCAGGCCTACCTATCCATACGTCCCGAGATCTATCCCATTGGCAACGTCGCTGTTCGGCGATCGACGAAGAGATGGCACGTCGATTGTTCCTTAAATATATCCGTACCGACAATCACGGCATATTCGCCCCCACCATCCGAGAATTTGGAGATGCGATCATCATCGTCAGCACTGTGATGGAAGTCATGGTGGACAAGGCGTTGGCGGATGGAGCAGATCCGGATGAGATCAACCGCTTGCGAGCAGCGAACGGAAATTTCGCCTTGGTTTCGCGCGACGATGGTCTCACTTGGGAAGGGCCACACTGGATTAAAGGAGCCGTCGGCAATGACCCGGACTTCTTCATAGACGCCGATGGCACCACATGGTGGACGGCAAGTCGCCCCTCCAGCTCACCGCGTTGGCCATTTCAATCCGATATTTGGATGCGCAAGCTCGACACCGAACGATGGCGTCTCGAAGGCCCTGAACGCATCATCTGGCATGGCGCGGTGGAGGGAGCTACATGGGCGGAATCGCCGCATATCTTCCTGAAGGACGGCACATACTATTTGCTGGCCGCCGAAGCGGGTACCGAACGCCGCCACGCACAGTCGGTGGCACGTTCCGATTCTCTGAACGCATGCTACTACGAGAACAATTCACGTAATCCCATCCTCACGCACCGCACCTTAGGAGAGGGATTCCCCGTACAAAATGTCGGACACAGCGATATGCTGCGCGATGACAACGGCGACTGGTGGGGCGTGTGCCTAGGATCGCGCGTTGTGGAAGGATATAGTTTCATGGGGCGCGAACCTTTCGTCTTCCCAATAGTTTGGGAAGACGGGTGGCCAGTTTTCACGCCGGGCGACGCCTTGCTGCGACGTCGAATCATCAGGGGACAAGAAAACACCCGCCACGGGTATCAGCTGGGCGACATAGCTTCGCAAGAAGGCAAGAACGAAACCGACAGGGATCGCCATATCGAGCAGATAAATCCGAACGACTATCTGATGCTTCCCACTCAACCTCAATGGATCTGGACCCGAGTCGATGATTTCGATTACGAAGTACTGTTCAATCCCACACTGATGCATGAGGCGCGGATTCAGCAAAACCGAGACGTGTTCGCTTCTATTACGACCGATAGCGACAGCTCGTCTGTGGTCGCTTGCATATCGAACAAAGGTACCGTTCAAGAGATCGGCCGCACTGCTTTGCATCATGATGAATGGTATTCCGTTCGACTCGTCGGGCGAAGCGTCCGTTTTGCGCAAGTCCCAGCGCCAAATTGCATCCCGAACACGGAACACCCACTCCTTGTGGGCAAAGGCGCGGCTGCCGTGGAATCCGTCGCAGCAGGAGGATGGCCTGTGATCAACGGCGGTCTGGACATTCCTGACTCGTCGTTCGCATACGCTGACGCAGCATTCCTGAGTACTGAAAGCGCTGGAGGATATATAGGCTGTCTTGCCGGCGTCCGGTAGCACCGCAGATTCACCGGACCATCACAGCAAAGGCCCGGCCCGGCCTGTCGATATCAGCCGCAGAATCACGGCTAATCCCTGAGAATGCGGTCCACAGATGAGAGTCCATCGCAGGACTGACGTGCCACGACCGACTGCTGCTGATCACGGATCAGCCCACATCGGCAAAATGTCGAATATGGCCGACACATTGCCAATATAATCCCCAAAGTGTCGACTATACTCGACAAATTAACCTTGAACACGATATAATGTAGGGTATAGTCGACGCATCCGAGAGATTGGGATACCCATGAATACCAAATACCGTGTTCTCCGCCCCGCCTATCTCCGACAGCTGGAACCCTACATCGACACCGAACAGGTGAAAGTCCTGCAAGGCGTTCGGCGCTGCGGCAAATCGACGATCCTCGACATGCTGCGCACGACCCTGCTGGAACGCGGCATACCCCAGCGCAACATTATCCATCGTCGATTCGACGAATTCGGCCTTCCCCAGCACATCACAGCGCAGCATCTCACCGAGGATCTCACAGCCGCATTCGCCGCCAGCGACCCGGATGTCAACCGCTACGTGTTTCTGGATGAAATCCAGGAAGTCGAAGATTGGGAAACCGTGGTACGCGGATTGCACACGACCCAGGGCATCGACGTATATATCACCGGATCGAACGCCCATTTTCTCTCCAGCGATCTTGCCACTCTGCTCGCCGGGCGCACCATCGCATTCGACATCTACCCACTGTCATTCGCCGAATACCGAGAATTCACCGCGCAACGCGACCCCAGCCAGACGCGCTCCAACGATGAGTTGTTCGCCGATTACCTTCGATTCGGCGGTATGCCCAGCCTGTTTTCGCTACGTTCCATGGATGAGGACGGCATCACGAGAGAACTCAGCTCGATCTATAACACCGTCATTCTCAAGGACGTGGCGGAACGATTGGGAATACGCGATATCGCCCTGTTGAACAGACTGGTCGCCTATCTGTTCTCCACCTCGGGCAACCTGTTCTCCACTCGCAAAGTCGTCGGAGCGCTGGTCAGCTCCGGACGACGCACCACTTCGGAAACGGTCGAAAGCTACATCGAAGCACTACGGCAGGCGTATATCCTGCACGAGGCGCCGCAATTCGGACTGCAGGGCAAGCAGACCCTCAATCCCTTAAGGAAGTTCTACGCCGTGGACACCGGTCTGCGCAACATGTCGACGGGGTTTTCCACCAACGATTTGGGCTTTCAGCTGGAAAATGTGGTGTACAACGAACTGTTGCGCCGCGGGTGGCGCGTTTCGGTCGGCACACTGCGCTCAGGCAAGGAGATCGACTTCATCGCCACCAAACTCGACGAGCGCGAATACATCCAAGTCACCGAAACCATACTCGACGAGACCACCCGCAAGCGAGAACTCGCCGCGTTCCAGGAATTGCACGATGCCTTCCCGAAAACCCTGCTCACTTTGGACCGATACCGAACCGGCATCACCGAGGACGGCATTCGCATCATCAACGTGGTGGATTGGTTGTTGGACAAGTAGCCGCGCGACGGGAGGCTACGGAATGAGGTTGCCGGCGGCGACGTAGAGATCCCACCAGTCCTGCCGGTCGAGCGTGATGTCGGCGCCGTCGAGCATCTCGCCCAGGCGGGTCAGGCTCATCGAGCCGAGCACGGCTTGGATGTTCGCGGGGTGCCGCAGAATCCACGCGGTGGCGATGGCGTTGGCGCTCACTCCATACTTGGCGGCCTTGGCGTCCAATGCGGCGTTGAGTTCGGCGAAATGCGGATTGCCGACGAACGGACCGAATTCGGTGCCCGACTGGAACGGACTCCATGCCTGGATCGTCATCCTGCGCAGGCGCGAATACGAAAGCAGTCCGTCGGAATGGTTCGCCGGAGCCATTCCTTCGGCCGTGGAGTTGACCATCATCTCGTCGCTGACCATCCGCGCGTGCATCAGACCGAACTGCAGCTGGTTCGCCTCCAGTTTCTGCCCCAGCGACGCCTGCAGCAGCTCGACCTGCCACGGACCCATATTGCTCACGCCGAAATGACGCACTTTGCCGCTGGATTGCAGAATATCGAAGGCCTCGGCCACCTCATCGGGCTCCATCAGCGTATCGGGACGGTGCAGCAGCGCGAAGTCCACATAATCGGTCCCCAACGCCTCAAGCTCGCGCTCGAGCGCCTCGACGAGATGGGCGGCCGAGAAATCATACCGCAGCGCACGCACGCCCTGCGGATCGTCGTAGTCGATGACGATGCCGAATTTGGTTTGGATGAGGATGTCCTCGCGCTTAACGCCGGCGTCACGCCACGCGCGGCCGAACGTACGGGAGCTGGCGTGGGCGGCACCGGCCGTGAATCCGTAGATATCCGCCGTGTCGAAGAAGTTCACCCCCAGCTCGACCGCGGCGCGTACCGTTGTGGCCGCCGCCCCCGGATCCAGCGCGTCCATACGCATCACACCCAGCGCCACCTGCGACGCATGCACTCCCGACGTTCCGATTTCGATGGTCTTCATTGGCGACGCTCCTTCACTGCGATTGGCTATCTCACACCATAGTCCCGTTTCCGTGATTTCCCGTGATTCGCCGTGGTTGCCGCGTGGTCCCGCCGCGTCCCGCCGCGACTTAACCTGCGCGCGATATAATCGCGTGTGTTCTGGCCGGCCATGCCGCATCTGGCGACGCTGGCGGGGCGAGTCGCAATTCTCGCCGGGGATCGTAACCCCGCACAACCCAGGAAAGAAGAGACTATGGAGAAGTTCTTCCATCTCAAGGAGAACGGGACCACCGTGTCAACCGAAGTGTTGGCCGGCCTGACCACGTTCTTCGCCATGGCGTACATCATCGTCGTCAACCCGCAGATCCTTTCGCAAACCGGCATGCCATGGGGCGGCGTATTCCTCGCCACCATCATCGCGGCCATCATCGGCACGCTTATCATGGGCCTGTTCGCCAACGTGCCGTACGCCAGGCCGCCGGCATGGGTCTTAACGCGTTCTTCACCTACACCGTGTGCTTCGGCCTGGGCTTCACCTGGCAGCAGACGATGTGCATGGTGTTCCTGTGCGGCGTGATCAACATCATCATCACCGTCACCAAAATCCGCAAGATGATCATCATGGCCATCCCGGAGTCGCTGCAGCAGGCCATCGGCGGCGGCATCGGCCTGTTCGTGGCATATGTCGGCATGCTCAACGTCGACCTCATCACCTTCACCCCGGACGAGGAGACCACGGCCGCGACCGGCGCCACCCCCGGTCTGGCCACGTTCGACAATCCGGTGCTGTGGGTGTTCCTCATCGGATTGGCACTCGCCATCGCCTTCACCGTGCTCAAGGTCAGGGGCGGCATGCTGCTCGCCATCGCCATCACCACGATCGTCGGTATTCCGTTCGGCGTGACCACCTGGTCCGACTCGCAGTCCATCGCCCAGACCTTCTCCGAGCTGCCGACCACGTTCGGCGCGATCTTCACCGCCGAGGGCTTCCCCGCGCTGTTCTCCGACGTGTCCAAACTGCCGCTGGTGATTGTGACGATCTTCGCGTTCTCCATGTCCGACACCTTCGACACGCTCGGCACCTTCATCGGTACCGGCCGTCGCACCGGCATCTTCTCCGCCGAGGATGAGAAGGCCCTGGAGAACGGCCATGGCTTCTCCTCCAAGATGGACAAGGCGCTGTTCGCCGATTCCGTCGCCACCTCGATCGGCGCGATCTGCGGCACCTCGAACACCACCACGTACGTGGAGTCCTCCGCAGGCATCGCCGCGGGCGGCCGCACCGGCCTGACCTCCGTGGTCGTGGCCGTCTGCTTCGCGCTGTCGGCGTTCCTCGCTCCGGTCATCTCCGCCGTTCCCTCCGCCGCGACCGCCGGCGTGCTGGTCATCGTCGGCTGCATGATGGCGGCCTCCCTCAAGGAGGTCGACTGGGCCGATATCACCGAGGCGATTCCCGCGTTCTTCGCCGCGGTGTTCATGGCGTTCTCCTACTCCATCTCCTACGGCATCGCCGGCGGCTTCATCACCTACTGCATCGTGATGACCTGCAAGGGCAAGGCCAAGAACGTCCATCCGATCATCTGGACCGTGTCGGCGCTGTTCATCCTCGACTTCGTGCTCATGGCCGTGCTGTGACACGTAGCCGAACGCGGCGTTTCACCGCGGGAGGCTTCCAATTGATATGAGACCCCGTCCATACACGCATGGGCGGGGTCTTTTCGACCTCGCGCCGTCAGGACACGGTATCAGCGTGGACGGTCTGCTGGTTGGCGGCGAATCATCCACGTTTAGGCGTCTCTCAGCGTGGATGGCCGTATGGTTAATGGCGAATCATCCACGCTGACTGTTCGGAACGTGGATGGATTGCCTGTTACCGTCGATCCATCCACGCTAAAACACCCCTCAACGTGGACAACCACACAGTTGATGACCGTTCATCCACGCTCAGGATTCGAAACGTGGATGAATTGCCAGCCACCATCAATCCATCCACGCTAAGACACCCCTCAACGTGGACAAATCGACGGCTGGTGACGGATCATCCACGCCTGGACATTCCCCAGCGTGGACGACCGTACAGTTAGTGGCAAATCATCCACGCTGATGGGACCTTGGACCGGCCAAACAGCAAGAGCCGGCCTCAGGTCGATCAACCGGACCAAACAAAGAAGCCCCGCTTGGACGGGGCCCAAGTTCCTGTCGAGCTGAAGCTCGATTGCGACAACCCACCGGGCTGCCGCCACGTTTCGGCTGATGGATCAGCCGACCTAAACAAAGCAGCCCCGCCAAAGCGGGGCTCAAGTTCCTGTCGAGCTGAAGCTCGATCGCGACAGCCCACCGGGCTGCCGCCACGTTTCGGCTGATGGATCAGCCGAAACGTCCAGAGATATACCGTTCGGCTTCGGCGTTTTGCGGGTTGTTGAACATCGTGGTGGTGTCCGCGAAATACTCCAGATGGCCCGGCTGTCCCACGGCCTTCAGATTGAAGAACGCCGTGTAGTCGGCGATGCGGGCGGCCTGCTGCATGTTGTGGGTCACGATCACGATGGTGTAGTCGCTTTTCAGCTCGTTGATCAGATCCTCGACGGCGAGCGTGGAGATCGGGTCAAGCGCGGAGCAGGGCTCGTCCATCAACAGCACCTGCGGGTGCACGGCCACGGCGCGGGCGATGCACAGACGCTGCTGCTGGCCGCCGGACAGGCCGATGCCGGGATTGTCGAGACGGTCCTTGACCTCCTCCCACAGGTTCGCGCCGCGCAGGGCCCACTCGACCAGATCGTCCGCGTCGGACTTGGCGAGGCGCTTGTTGTTCAGACGCACGCCGGCGAGCACGTTCTCACGGATCGACATGGTAGGGAACGGGTTCGGACGCTGGAACACCATGCCCACGTCGCGGCGCACGGCCACGGGGTCGATGTCCTTGGCGTACAGGTTCTTGCCTTCAAGCAGCACCTCGCCCTCGACGCGGGCGCCGGGGATGATCTCGTGCATGCGGTCGAGCGTGCGCAGCACAGTCGACTTGCCGCAGCCGGAGGGGCCGATGAACGCGGTGACCTTGTTCGGCTCGATGTTGATGTTCACGTCCTCCACGGCCAGGAAGTTGCCGTAGTAGATGTTCTCGTGGATGACGTCAATGCGTTGTCCCATGTTGGTTCCTTCTGATTCCTAGGGTCTGGCGTTCTAGCGTTCCGACTTGACGGCGAAGATCTTCGCCACGACGCGGCCGATCAGGTTGAGCAGCAGCACGATGATGATGAGCACAAGGGCGGCGGCCCAGGCGCGCTCCATCGGGATGGTGGTCACGCAGGTGGCGTCGGCGCCCGCTGGACAGTTGGCGTTCAGCTTCGAATACTCCTGGTAGACGTACACCGGCAGGGTGGTCATCTGCCCGGAGAACAGGTTGAAGTTCGTCGAGGAGATGTAGCCCGCGGTCATCAGCAGCGGCGCGGTTTCGCCGATCACTCGCGCGATGGCGAGGATCGCGCCGGAGACGATGCCCGGCAGTGCGGTGCGCAGCACGATTTTGGTGATGGTGCGCTGCTTGGTGACGCCCAACGCGTAGGAGGCCTCGCGCAGATCGTTCGGCACGATTTTGAGCATCTCCTCGCAGGACTTGACCACGGTGGGGATCATCAGCAGCGACAAAGCCACGGATCCCTCGAAACCGTTGATGGTGCCGGGGCCGAGCAGAATCGTGAACATCGAGAAGGCGAACAGGCCGGCCACGATGGAGGGGATGCCGCTCATCACGTCGACCAGCAGCGAGATCACCTTGGCGAGCTTGCCCCGGTTGGAGTACTCCACCAGATACACGGCGCACATCAGGCCGATGGGGATGGAGATGAGCATCGCGCCCGCGGTGATCTCCAACGTGCCGATGATGGCGTGCTGCACGCCGCCGTAGCCGCCGGACGGCGTCTGGTTGCCGCCGATCACGTTGGTCATGTTGTAGCTCAGGAAGTTGAGGTTGAGCCGCTTGACGCCGTTGGAGATGGTGGTCCACAGCACGGAGACCAGCGGCACAAGCGCCACCACGAAGGCCAGCGCGATGATGACCCGCATGGCGATGTCCTTGGTCTTACGCGCCTGCTCGGAGGAACGGGTGGGCTTGAATTTGTCGAAGTCGATGACGGGCGCGCCGCTCATCGGGGATTTTTCGGCGGCACTCATCACGCACTCGCTTTCTCGGTGATCTTACGGGCGATGAAGTTGACCACGAAGGTGATGAGGAACAGGATCAGACCGGTTCCGATCAGCGTGGAGACGCCCAGATCGTTGGCTTCGGGATACTGCGCGGCGATGTTCGCGGCGATCGTCTGATTCTGCGAGGCCTGCAGCAGTTTGATGGAGTAGTTGAGTCCCGGCGAGAGGATCATCAGCACGGCCATCGTCTCACCCAGCGCGCGACCCAAGGCCAGCATGGAGGCGGACACGATGCCGGATTTGCCGAACGGCAGCACGGCGAGCTTGATCATCTCCCATTTGGTGGCGCCCAGGGCCAGCGCGGCCTCCTCGTGCAGGCGCGGGGTCTGCAGGAAGATGTCGCGCGACAGCGAGGTGATGATCGGCAGGATCATCACGGCGAGCACCACGGCCACGGTGGCCACGGTGCGCGACGGATTGGCGGCGGGGCCTTCGAACAGCGGAATCCAGCCGAGGTAGGTGCCCACCCAATTCCAGAACGGATAGATGGCCGGCACCAGAATCAGGCCGCCCCACAGGCCGTAGATCACCGACGGGATGGCGGCGAGCAGGTCGACCACATAGCTCAACGCGGCGGCGAGCTTCTTCGGCGCGTAATGCGAGATGAACAGCGCGATGCCGATGGAGATGAAGAATGCGATCACCAGCGCCAGCAGGGAGACGAGCACCGTGCCGAACAGCAGGGGCCCGACGTACTGCCAGAAGTTGGAGGCCTTGCCGCCGGTGAAGCTGGCGATGGTCTCGCTGTTGGCCTGCTGGTCACCGCCGATCAGCGGCCAGGCGCGGAAGAACAGGAACAGGAACACCGCGGCGAGCACCGCGAGGATCAGGATGCCGCAGGCGTAGGCCACGCCTTTGAACACCTTATCCGCGGTTTTGCCGCCGGCCGCCTGTTCGGCCGTTGTGCGTTGCGAACTCACAGGTTCTCCTTCATTGCGAATCTGATGCAACCATCGTAACCCAAACGGCGGGCGCGCCACAGGCACGGGGGATGATTCCGGCCCGTGCCTGCAGCGCCTATGCCCGTCGCCCGGGTTCGTCCGATGGATGGTGGGTCACCACTTGGAACACTACTTGGTCTGGATTGCCTCGATGGACGCGGCGACCTTCTCGCTCAGGCTGCTCGGCAGCGGAGCGGTGCCAGCGGCGTTCTGCGCGGCCTGCTGGCCTTCGTCGGAGGTCACGTAGGTGAGCCATTCCTTGACGAATTCGGCGGTGGAGGCGTCGGCGTAGACCGGGCAGGCGATGTCGTAGGAGACCAGCACGATCGGGTAGGCGCCGTCGGCCTCGGTGTTGTGGTTGAGCTTGACGACCACGCGGTTCTCACCGGTGACGGTTTCGTCGATCTCGGAATCCTCGACCACCTTGGAGCCGGCGTCGGCGGAGATCTCGGTGTACTGGTCGCCCACCTTGACGGCCACGGTGCCGAGGTCGCCCACCTGGGAGAAGTCGGCGTAGCCGATGGTGCCGTCGGCCTGCTTGACGGTGGAGATCACGCCGGAGGTGCCCTTGGCGCCCTGGCCGACCTCGTTAGGCCAGTTCTCGGACAGGTCGTAGGTCCAGTCGTCCGGGGCCACGTCCTTGAAGTAGCTCACGAAGTTCTGCGTGGTGCCGGACTTGTCGGAGCGATGCACCACGGTAATCGCGGTGTCGGGCAGGTCGAGGTCGGGGTTCTGGTCGGCGATGGCCGGATCGTTCCAGCTGGTGATCTTGCCGTCGAAGATCTTGGCGATGGTGGAGGCGTCCATATTGATGTGCTCGCCCTCGTCGGAGACGCCCTTCAAGTTGAACACCACGGCGATCGGGGAGATGTAGACGGGCACGTCGAAGGCGGTGGTGCCGTCGGCGCAGGCCGCGTCCTTGGACTGCTCGACCTCGTCGTCGGAGAGGGCCTTGTCGGAGCCGGCCCAGGCGATCGCGCCGGTCAGGAAGGAGCTCACGCCGGCGCCGGATCCGGTCGGATTGTAGGCGACGGTCACGCCGGAGTGGGCGGAGGTGAAGCCGGAGATCCACGCGTCCACGGCGGCCTGCTGGGAGGAGGCGCCGGCGCCGGCGAATTCGCCGGACAGGGTGGAGGAGCTGGAATTCGAGCCGTCGTCGATGGCGACGTTGTCGCCGCAGGCGGCGACGGAGGCGAGCATGGCGATGCCGGACAGCGCGGCAAGGGAGCGCACGAGAGCATTCTTACGCATGATTCTTATTTCCCTCTATCAATGTTTTTCGCGGCCTGGGCCGCCGTGTCATTGCTTGACACATACCAGCCTATGGGATTTCGGCGGGGTCCCGCGCCGAAATCAGTGAACGGAAGATGAACAATCATCAATCTTATATCCCAAACCGCGCACGGTGGTCAGATACTGCGGATGCGCGGGATCCTCCTCGATTTTGGCGCGTACGCGTTTGACGTGCACGTCGAGGGTTTTGGTGTCGCCCACATAGTCCGAGCCCCAGATGCGGTCGATGAGCTGGTGCCGGGTGAGCACGCGCCCCTTGTGCTGCATCAGATATTCGAGCAGTTCGAACTCCTTGAGCGGGAAGAACACGTTCTCGCCGCGCACGGTGACCTCATGCTGCCCGATCTGCATGGCGATATCGCCGCATACGAGCGGCAGGTCGGCGTCCGCGCCGCCCGAGACCTGCGCGACGTCCTGGTTGCGGCGCATCACGGCCCGGATGCGCGCGAGCAGCTCGCGGAAGGAGTACGGCTTGGTCACGTAATCATCCGCCCCGATCTCCAATCCGACGACCTTGTCGATCTCCGCGCTTTTGGCGGTGAGCATGATGATCGGCACGCGGCTTTGCTCGCGGATGCGCCGGCACAGCGAGGTGCCGTCGATGCCGGGCAGCATCAGGTCGAGCAGCACCAGGTCGATGCCACCTTGGGTGAACAGCTCCAATCCCTCCTCGCCACTGGCCGCGGCGGAGACGTCGTAGCCCTCGCGGGTGAGCTGGTAGACCAGCGGCTCGCGGTAGGATTCCTCATCCTCGACGATCAGAATGCGTGTCATTTCGCCCTTTCTTGAGTGTCTTGGGTGGTATGCCCCTGCCTTTCGGCGGATGGCAGTTCGATGGTGAATGTGGAGCCTTCGCCTTCGCGCGACCACACGGTGATGGTGCCGCCGCAGTCCTGAACGCAATGCTTGACGATCGCCAGGCCCAGTCCGGTGCCGCCGGTGGCCCGCGAGCGCGCCGGATCCACGCGGTAGAAACGTTCGAAAATGCGGCCGAGCGAGGCCTGCGGGATGCCGATGCCCTGGTCGATGACGCGGATGGTCGCCGTGCCGTCTCGTTCGCTGACCGCCACGTTGACGGTGGTGCGTTCGGGCGAGTAGCGAATCGCGTTTTCGATGAGGTTTTTGACCGCGGTGGTGAGGGATTCCTCGTCCGCGTTCACCAGCACGTCCTGCGACGCGTCGGAAGCCGCCATGCCTTGCGTGAAGTCTGTGGAATCGCGCGCGATATCTGCGAGTTCCGCGTCATCCGTGGGTTCCGCGGCATCTGTAGGTTCCGCGCTCCGCAGGTTTTCGCCGGCGATTCCAGCGTCCGTGGATACCGGCTTGCCCGCGCAGGAGAGCCGCACGTCGATATGCTTGGCGGCGGCCTGCACGCGGTTCTCGGCGATAGCCTCGCGAGCCACGGCGAGCACCGACAGCCGTTGAGCGGCGGGCAGGGCGGTGTCGTCCTGCGCTTTCTGCAGGTCGATCAGTCGGTGCACCAGTTCGGTGAGCCGTTCGGATTCCTTGGAGACACGGCCGGAGAAGTAGCGCACGGCGTCCGGATCGTCGGCCGCGTCGGCGATGGTTTCGGCGAGCAGGGCGATCGCGCCCGCCGGGGTTTTCAGCTCGTGCGAGACGTTGGTGACGAAGTCGCGGCGCATCGCCTCGAAGCGCCGCTGTTCGCTCATGTCACTTAAGAGGATCGCATAGCGCGCGGGGGCGATCGCACCCACGCGCACGTTGAGATAGCGCGTATGCGAGGGGGCGGATTGTCCGGCCTTCACGCCGCGTCCGCTGCTGGGTTCGGCGGATTCGACGGCGGCATGGTCGATGGGCATGCGCACCTCGCGTTCGCGGGTTTCGCCGTCGCTCACGACTTGGGCGAGGATGTCCCCCACCTCCGGCGAGACGAGACGGGACGCCTCGACCAGGCCGAGCGGCATCGCGTCGGCGCTGGCGTAGTGGACGAAGCCGTGGGCGTCCGCGATGATCACGGCGTCCGTCATCACCTGGATGAAGCCCTCTTCGGCGGCGCGCACGGGCAGGTCGGACCCAAACAGCGATGCGTCGGCGTTCTGCGGCAAGCCGGCACCGGTCGAGCCAGTCGGCCTAATCAAGCCGGCCGTTCCCCCGCCGGCGTATCGGGAGCGGGCGTCGCGTTCGCCCACGTCACGACCGCGCATATAGGCGAGCGCGACCGCCACCGCCAGCACGGCCACGGCGACCAGCGCCGGCAATGCGATCTGCCACCATTGCATCATGCGGTCCTTTCGTCCATTCGCCTTCCCAGACTATCGCCGGTCACCCAAAACATGGCCATTGGACCGCAGAAGTTCAACTGGAATTCACTTTGGCGGCGGATACGCAAGGGCCAATGGGCCGGCTCTTCCAAGCGACGGACCCTCACGAAGTTCTGTCCGTTCGTATGAGTTCCATCGACATGCGGAATACCTCATCGATGGACAATGAACATGTCAATCGTTCATTCGTTTCCCTGAAGAAAGGACACATAATGGGAAGGAGCCGTCATTCAGCAAAACACAGAATCTATATAGTGGGTTTTTCCGTCGTCCTGATAGCGATGTTGGCGTTATATGCTGCGGGGAATGTGTTTTTCTCCCCGATTTCCAACATGTCCCGCAACTGGAACGTTACGTTCCCTCATGGAGCGTATGTTACTTTCCACAAAGAAGACATCGGATTCCAAGGCGACGGAACACGCTTCACCACCATCACAATACTGCGGTTTTCCAATGTTGAGAACACTGTTTTAGATACCGATGATTACTCTGCTCCCTCGGAAGAGGATTTCGATACCATCAATTCGGTGGAGAAAGAGCTCCAAATTCCTTCTTTGAATATGGATTCTAATCATCACTATCAAGCAAAAAGAATCTACAACCATAATGGAATACTGCTGATCATCAGCGACAACAACCAGCAATTTTACTGCTACGAATTTTTACAATGAGGTGGAAATGAAGAGGCACAACGTGGTCAGGGTACAGTTATGGCTGTGAGAAACAGCATCCTGTTCAAGGAACGTACTCTATATTGCGCAATCTCGTGGCTTTTCGCCATAGGAATCATTGCCGACTGGGCAAACACGCTGGGAGCCACTCCGCTGCTCCATGCAGAGAATCTCATTGTGGTAATGCTGCTTCTGTTTCTACCGCTGCGTCCGGTCATCTTCGCTTCGATCATCGTAGTCGTTTGTTTTGTTCTCGCATTTGCGCCATTCCCGTCGGCCGGAGTCTACTGGTTGCAGGCATCTCCTGTTTGGCTGGCATCTGCGGTGCTCGGCAAGCATATCGCCAATGTCATTATTCCCTCATGCGCATTCGTTCTGTTTCAATCGCTCATCATCGTTGGCTCAGCCACGCAGTTATGGTGGGTTTCAAGTTTTGCCGCCACCATGCAACCTGTTATCGTCGCTTGGGGCATCGGCGCGCTTATAGGTCAGATGACACGCAACGAGCGAGAACGAGCCGCTGCCGAAATTCAAAATCAACAGCGGGCGCACCAACTTGAGATGCTCCACGTATTGCATGATTCCGTGGCCAATAATCTGGTGTACGCTCTGGCTCGGCTACGTTCTTTTCAGTCGAATACGCCAGCCGGCAATAATCTGAAAGACGTTGGGGAGATAGCGGATGTTCTGGCGCTCAGCCTGCACGAGTTGCGCCAACAAGTCATCATACCAACTCGGCGCAAACTCGATCTCACCGATGCCCGACCGATTTCATCTGTTCAAAGCCCCGGTCCAACTCCGGAGTCCACGGAGCATACGCTACTTCAAACGATACAAAGCGCCGCACATCGTCTTCACGAACAAGGTTTTATCGGAATGCCACAAGTCATCGGACAGGTTGAGCATCTCACTCCTTCACGGATTGAGCTGATATCGCATTGCGTGCGGGAGGTCGGCGGCAACATCATCAAGTACGGCATGCCTGGGCCGTATGCTTTGGCTATCGACACGGATGAACAGACCATATCCATACTCTCGTCAAATCGTTGTTCTACGCCACACCCACATGAACAAAGTTCGAAATTCACTGATATCGACGCTGGAACCAGCACCGGCCTCCGTTTAATCACCGAGGAGATCAGTCGCGCCGGAGGAACGGTTTCAACCAGTCAGGAGTCCGGGGAATGGACCATCTTCATTTCGATTCCCTCTGGCTCGCATCCTCCAGTCCCCTCCGAGTCCTTTAATTCCTCCGATAACGGAAGCGAGGCATAACCATGTGCACCGAATCGTTAACCGTAGGTATTGTGGACAATGACCCACTGGTCTCTCAGGCGCTTGTATCGATGTTCGACGATCAACCCTCACCGCTGCACGTATTATGGAATGTTCGCAATGGTCACGATGCGCTGGCCTTGTGCGAGTACACCACCACACAGCCGAACGTCGTGCTCACGGATCTACGAATGCCTGGAATGGACGGCAAACAGCTGGCGACGCACATCACCCGAAAGTACCCGCAGATCACCGTCATCGGTATCACAGCCTTCCCCGTCGAGAACACCGATGAGGAATTGCGCGAGGCAGGGATACATGCCGTGTTATTCAAAGAGGCGGCCATACAAGACTATGTGCATACCATCGGACACGCCACCGGCAAAACCTCGCTCATCACTTGGCAACAGCAATCATTGGCATTCCAACGGCTACTGCTTACCGACACGGAAATCTCAGTATTGAGGGAATATCTGAAAGGCCGGACCACCATCGCAGTAGCGCATACCATGCATATGAGCGAGGGAACCGTAAAAACGCATATGAATAACGCTTACAAAAAGCTCGGCGTACATAGCCGAGCCGAAGCGATACGCGTGTGCGTGCGCGAACATATCGTGTAGGAGGGCCTCGCTCAAGCCGGATAGAGACCACAGACGTTTGACGATGGACAGCTAGCGGGCGGCAGTGTCGACTATCGGAAGAGGGCTTCGCATGGCGTGCGGCTTGGCACCTGTTTCGAAAGCCCGCCCATAACGCATCGAAGCCATTCGCTTCAGCCTATCTGCGTTACCGGTAGTGGATTCGGCCTCCTGCGGATATCGATCTGCGTTACCGGTAGTGCCCTAGAGACCGCACGCCACTTACGTTCGTTGAAATATGGGGCATGGTAGTGGGAGTAACGCCAAAAGGACACTACCCGTAACGCAGATCGATGTCTGCAGATACGAAAATCCACTACCCGTAACGCAGATAGCCCCGCGCCATGACCGTTATCGGATCATAACGCGGGGCCAACAAGCTCGTTGATGTCACAACGTGTGGTCGTTGTCCTTATTCTCTTTGACCAGAAACAGAGGGAGCAGCGCGATCGGCCATCACGGCATATAACCAACCCATGCCGTCCGCGCCCGCTACAGGCGCTTGACGATGTCGACGGCGAGGCGGGCGGCGGTGTCGGCGTATTCGGAGATGTCGAACTCCTTGAACACCTCGTAGTCGGTGTCGGCGTTGTCGCTCATGGCGCGGATCACCAGCGCGGGAACGTCGTTGCGCGCAGCGACGTGGGCCACGGCCGCGCCCTCCATCTCCACGGCGTCGGCGCCGGTGGCGTTCACCACCTCCATCACCTTGGCGGGGCTGTCGACGAAATAGTTGCCGGAGGCGATGATGCCGGTGATATGCGTGGTGCCGGCGGCGGTGAGCGCCTCGTCGGCCACGCGCAGCAGCCGCTCGTCGGAGTGGAATTCCTCGACCGGCTCGGTGGCGGTGCCAGGCTTCCACTGGCCGACCAGACGCATGTCGGTGTCGAGGTAGCGCAGGGTGCCACCGAGCACCACGTCGTTGATGTGCAGGTCGCGGTTGAGGTTGCCGGCGATGCCGGTGAAGATCAGCGCGTCCGGACGGTAGACGTCGATGAGATGCTGTGTGGTGGCGGCCGCGTTCACCAGGCCCATGCCGCCGACGGTGGCCGCCACGGCGACGGCTTCGCCCGCGTTCGTGGTGATGGTGCCGCGGGAGACGGCCAGGCTCGCGGCCTTATCGACTTCGACGTTATCCAGCGCGCCGGCGATCAGCGCCACTTCCTCATCCATCGCGCCGATGATCGCGATCGTCTTCATTTGTGTGCTCCTTCTATGTAATTGTGTAAATCAGCTCCAGCGGCGGGTGGCGACGGCTTCGGCGAGTTCGCGCAGCAGGCTGGCCGTGTCGGGCCAGCTGATGCATTTGTCGGTGATCGACTTGCCGTACACCAGCTCCTTCAATGGCGCGGCGGGCTGGTTGCCGCCCTCGAGGAAGCTTTCCATCATAATGCCGGTGATGCCGCGCTCCCCGCCTGCGATGCGGCCTGCGATGTCGCGCACCACCTCGGCCTGACGATGCTCGTCCTTGCCGGAGTTACCGTGCGAGCAGTCCACGATCACGCCATGCGAGGCGGCGCAATCGGCCGGCATCATCGCGCGGATGTCATCCATCGCGGCGGCCACGGACGCGGCGTCGTAGTTGGGCCCGTGGATGGAGCCGCGCAGCACCACATGGCAGTCGGGGTTGCCGAGCGTCTGGATCGAGCAGGCGCGCCCCTTATGGTCAATGCCGAAGAACGCGTGCCGTTGCGCGGCGGAATAGCAGCCGTTGACCGCGGCCTTGACCGAACCGTCGGTCGCGTTTTTGAATCCCACCGGCATGGACAGGCCGGAGGCGAGCTGGCGGTGGATCTGGCTTTCCGTGTTGCGCGCGCCGATCGCGCCCCAGCTGACCGCGTCGGCGATGAACTGCGGCGAGGTGGGTTCGAGGAATTCCGTGGCGGCCGCCAGTCCACAGCCGAGCACGTCGAGCAGGATGCGCCGGGCCAAGAGCAGGCCTTTGCGGATGTTGTGGCTGCCGTCGATGTCGGGATCGTTGATCAGCCCCTTCCAGCCGACCGTGGTGCGCGGCTTCTCGAAATACACGCGCATGACGATGAGCAGATGCTCATCGAGTTCGTCTTTGAGTTTGGCCAGACGGCGGGCGTAATCGAGCGCGGCGGCCGGATCGTGCACGGAGCAAGGGCCGACGATCACCAGCAGACGGTCGTCCATGCCGGTCAGGCAGGCGCGGATCTCGTCGCGCGAATACGAGACGATCTGCTGCGCGTGCTCGTCAAGCGGCATGTCGGTGAGCACCTGCGCGGGCGTGGGCAGCGGCTCGAGTTCGATGACGCGGCGGTTGATGATGCGGTTGACGCCTACCATATCCTCCCAGCGGGGCACGTCGGTGGCGACCAACGGATTCTTGCCCTCGTCCATCGCCTGCTTGATGACGCGAAGGTCCTCGGCGATGTCGCGGGGCTTGTCGTTCGGCTGCATAGTCTGCACTCTCCTTGGTTCTCACCCCAAGAATAACCGACCCCGTTCCGCGCGGGAAACGAGGTCGGTCCGAAGCGTTCACGCCGGGCCGCGGATCACCATCCGCAGGCCGGCATAAGGCACAACATAAGACGCGGTATAAGGCGCGGTGGATGGGTCGGGGCGCTTCCGGCGGAGAGCCCGCGCGCCATCACAATCAGCGGGCGCGGCGGGCGTCGACGGCGTCGGCCAGCTTATGCAGCAGTTCGGCCGTGCGGTCCCACGGCACGCAGGAATCGGTGACGGACTGGCCGTACACCAGTTGGTCGAGCGGCGCGGGCTTCTGATTGCCGGCGACCAGGAAGCTTTCCATCATCACGCCGAGAATGCCCAGCTCACCGGCGGCGACGCGTTCGGCGATCTCCTCGACCACCTCGGCCTCACGCACCTCGTCCTTGCCGCAGTTGCCGTGCGCGGCGTCGATCACCAGACCGTGCTCGCTGGGGCCGGAAGCCTTCGAAGCCTTGAGCGACTCCAACGCCTCCGCCACGGACGCGGCGTCGTAGTTGGGGCCGTGGCTGGATCCGCGCAGCACCAGATGGCAGTCGGGATTGCCCTTGGTTTCGGCGGAGATCACACGGCCGTCGAGGTTGATCGACAGGAAATGGTGCTCGAACGCGGCGGCGAAGCAGGAGTCGGCGGCCGCTTTGATGGAGCCGTCGGTGGAGTTCTTGAAGCCCACCGGCATCGACAGACCGGAGGCGAGCTCGCGGTGCACCTGGCTTTCGGTGTTGCGCGCGCCGATCGCTCCCCAGCTGATCAGATCGCAGATGTACTGCGGGGTGATCGGGTCGAGCCATTCGGTGGCGGTGGGAAGTCCCAGGCTGAGCACGTCGGTGAGCACCTTGCGCGCCATCCACATGCCTTTGCGGATGTTGAAACGGCCGTCGAGGTCGGGATCGTTGATCAGGCCCTTCCAGCCGATGGTGGTGCGCGGCTTCTCGAAATACACGCGCATCACGATGACCAGACGGTCCTCGAGCTCGCGTTTGACGGCGGCGAGCTTCTCGGCGTATTCGTGCGCCGCCTTGGGGTCGTGGATCGAACAGGGGCCGACGATCACCAGCAGACGGTCGTCGCGACCGTGCAGCACGTCGCGGATCTCCTGGCGCGAATGCAGCACCAGCTCGCTCATCTCGTCGGTGAGCGGCAGCTCCTTCAGAAACGCGCGGGGCGCGGGAATCGGGTCGAGCTGGCGGATGTTGACGTCGACCGTCTCCGGAAAGACGGCCTGCTCCCCCAAGCGACGATCGTCTTCGGAACTGTCCGGACCGCGCAATGCTGCCATGCCGACTCTCCTCTCTGCGTGATGCGTGCGAATGTATGAATATACACGGGCGTATACGAACACCCCACCTTAACGGATGGGGTGCGATACGCGAAACCGGATGACCGTTACGTGGAACAACCCCCGCATGGTGGCCATCCGGCTTGCGTCACATGGAACTACGCCATGCAGAACGCGGCGTCAGGAAGTTTTCTTCTGGCACATCAGCAGATGGTCGGCCACCATCACGGTCTCCCCGCGCTGGTTGATGATGGCGAGACGCTCGGTCACGACGCCTTGGTCCGCATGCTTGGGCGAGTCCTTCTTCTCATGGATGGTCACCTCCGTGTGGATGGTGTCGCCGATGAACACCGGCTTGATGAAGCGCAGATGGTCGTAGCCGTAGGAGAAGGCCACCGGATTGACGAACGACGCGGTCAGGCCGACGCCCACGCTGAAGGTGAGCGTGCCGTGGGCGATGCGCTGGCCGAATTCGGTGGTTTTGGCGAATTCGGCATCCATATGGTGGGGGAAGAAGTCGCCGGTCTGCCCGGCATGGATCACGAAATCCGCTTCCGTGATGGTGCGGGCGCCGGTCACGCGCGTGCTGCCCAGTTCGTAATCCTCGAAATACAGTGTCTGTTCGGCCATTGTGGTTCCTTTCTGAACGTGATGAACGTGATGGATAAACGTGGTGAACGTGATGTGTGCTTGGGAATGCTCCGTTTGAGCGCTATGGGTGCCACGCGGCCGCCACAGCCGCCCTCACAGGTATTGCGCGTTGTCCTGTCCGACGGTCGGAGCCGCCGGGCCGCCCTTGTACCGCTCACCGTCGATACGAATCGGACAGCAGGTGGTGGCGATGGAGACGCCGTTGGGACGGCGCACCTCCTGCACCATGTCCAGCGCTTGGAACGCCTCCGTGTCCATCAGCGTGTCCCAGGTGTACACGTCCGCGCACCAGACATCCGCAGGTTCGAGAATCGACAGCCAGTGGGCGGTGGTTTCGCCCGCGAGGTGATCGACCAGCACACGCTTGATCTCGTCGCGCCTGCGATGCCAGTCGTCCGGATCCGTGTAGCCGAGCAGTTTCTCGCATCCGATCAGCTCGCCGAGCCGGGGAATGGGGATCATGGCGAGCGCCAGATAGCCGTCCGCCGTGGCGTAGATGCCGTACGGGGCGCTGATGTAGGCGTTGGCGTTGTTGACGGCGCTGCGTTGCGGCGGTTTGTGCCCGTCGTTGAGGTAGGTGGTGAGCACCTCGAACTGCATGTCCAGCAACGCCTCCAACAGGCTGACGTGCACGTGCGCGCCGACGCCGGTGCGTTTGGCGCGCAGCAGGCCCGCCATCACGCCTTGGACGAGCAGCTGTCCCGCGAACAGGTCGGCCACCGACAACCCCATCGGGGTCGGCGGCTGGCCGGCGTCGCCGTTCAGCCAGCAGATTCCCGACAGCGCCTGGGCCAGCAGATCCTGCCCGGGTTTGCCGGACCACGGTCCGCTTTCGCCGTAGCCGCTCACCTCGCCGTACACCAGACGCGGATTGATGGCGGTCATGGCGTCGTATCCCACGCCGATGCGGTCGGCCACGCCCGGACGGTAGTTGACGACCATCACGTCAGCCTCGCGTACCAGCCTCTCCAACACGGTCCGGCTGCCCGGATCCTTCAGATCGAGCGCGATGGCCTTCTTGTTGCGGTTGATCGCATGGAACAGCGAACTGTCGCCGTCGATCACGCAGTCGGATATATACAGCGAACGGCAGATGTCGCCGCCTCCGGGCCGTTCGACTTTCAACACTTCGGCACCGAGGTCGGCCAGCCGCAAGGTGGCCGAAGGCGCGGAGAGGAACTGGCTCAGATCCAGCACTTTGATGCCTTGCAACGGTTTCATCGCTTCGCTCCTTCCCTCGCATTCGCGTCGAGTCCGAACTCGGCGACGATGCGGTCGGTGTCGGCGCCCAACCGCGGGGCCGGCTTCGAGGCCGGACGGTCCTCCCCAAGAAAACGTATCGGGCAACGTGTGGTGAACAGCGAAGGGTCGCCTTCGCGCGCGACGTCTTGGATGAAGTCGAGCGCTTTGAACGCTTCGGAGGCGACCAGCCGTTCCCAGGTGTACACGTCGGAGCACCAGACGCCGGCCGGCTCCAGCAGCGACAGCCAATGGTCGGTGGTGCCGCCCAGCAGCGCCTCGCCGATCTCGCGTTTGATCTCATCGCGTTTGGTGAACCATTCGGCCTCGTCGGTGCGGGCGGCCACCGCGGAAGAGCCGATAAGCTCGCCGATGCGGCTTACCGACCCCATGGCGAGCGCCAGATAACCGTCCGCCGTCTCGTAGATGCCGTATGGGGCGGCCAGATAGGCGTGCGCGTTGTGGTAGGCGCTGCGTTGGGGAGCGCGGCGTCCGTCGTTGAGGTAGGTGGTGAGCACTTCGAACTGCATGTCGAGAATCGATGACAGCAGGCTGACCTCCACGTGGCCGCCCTCGCCTGTGGTCTCACGGCGGATCAGACAGGAGAGGATGCCTTCGACCAGATGCACGCCGGTGTAGGAGTCGGCGAGGGACAGGGCGAAGGGCATGGGCGGCTGTCCGTCGTCGCCGTTCAGCCATGCGAGGCCGGACAGCGACTGCACCAGCAGATCCTGGCCGGGCTTGCCCACCCAAGGACCCACCGTGCCGTAGCCACTGACCGAACCGTAGACGAGACGCGGGTTCAACGTCTTGACATCGTCGTAGCCCAGTCCCATCTTCTCCATCACACCGGGGCGGAAGGCTTCGATCAGCACATCCGCCTGCGCGATCAGACGCTTCACTTTGGCGAGGTCGTCCGGATCCTTCGTGTTCAGCGCGACGCTTTCCTTATTGCGGTTGATCGCGTGGAAGTTGACCGCGTCGCCATCCGACCACAGTCCCTCCAACGCCAGACGCCGGGATCCATCGCCCACTCCGGGGCGTTCGATTTTGATCACGCGCGCGCCGAGGTCGGCCAGGCGCATCGCGGCGGACGGGCCGGCGAGATACTGGCAGAAGTCGAGGACCACCATGCCCTCAAGCGGTTTCATCGTTGCTCCTTACTGCTCGCGCGAACGCACATACAGGGCATCCAACTGGTCGAGCACGGCCTCGGCGGCGCCGTCGCCGCGCACGAAGTCCTGGATGAACCCGCCCGCGTTGTCCTGGAAGGTGAGATATCCACTGTAGCGTGGACGCATGTAGCTCGCGTCCAAGGTTTCCAGCGTGTCCGCGAAGAAATCGAGCGTCGTGCGGTTGCACTCCTCGTCCAGCCATGCGGCGCGGTGCCCGGGCTGGCCGCCGTTGTCGGCGAACAGGGTGCGCTGCACCTCGCCGGAAGCCGCGTATGCGACGAAGTCGGCGGCCTCGCGCGGATGCCGGGTGCCGGCGGAGATGGCCAACCCGGTGCCGCCAAGCACGCCGGTGACCAGTCTGCCGGCGTATGCCGGCACATTGCCCGCTTTGAGCGCATGCTCGGCGTAACCGCGGCGCGAATAGTTCACATAGCCGTACACCCACGGGCAGTAGCTGAGCGTGTCCGACTTGGCGAGTCGCTCGTGCAGTTCGATGGTGCTCCACTCGAATACGGCCGGATCGCATAGCCTGGCCAGGCGGCGCATATCCTCGAGCACACGAACGCCGGTGGCGCGGTCCACGACATGTTCCTCTCCCGGCGCGAACAGGCGGCCGCCGGCGGTGTTGCACAATCCGATGAAATCCATCAGCAGGTATTGCGGGGTGCCCGCGAAGGCCACAACGCCCTGCTTCGCAAGCTCAAGCACCTCGTCGAAGGTCGACGGAACGGCGTCGGCCGACAGCCGGTCGGGTCGCCATACGGCCACCGGCGAGGCGGCGTCGATGGCGAGCGCGCTTTGGAATCCGTCGAAGTCGTAGCTGGCGCACGACTGGCCGACCGAGTTGGCGCGTTGGTCGGCCATATAGTCGGCGTCAAGCCATTCGTCGAGCGGAAGCAGCACGTTGTGGGCCGCGGCGAATCCCGCCCACGGATGGTCGATGATCAGCAGGTCGTATTCGGCGGCCAACTGGTCGATGGGTTTGCTTTCGAATTCCGTCAGGGAACGTTTGTGCCAGGTGATGTCGAATCCGGGATGCAGTTCGGCGTAGCGCTGGGTGACGCCCACGATGGAGGTGAAGCCACGGCTGTGGCCCCATGTGATGCCTTTGAGTTGCACAGACATATCGCCTCTCTTCTTGGATGTCTGTTGGTTGGTCGGATGCCGACGGAGCCAGGCCCCGCCGGCGCGGATGGCGGATGGCGGCCGTGGATCAGCCGATGAGGTTGTCGGCGATCGCGCGGTCCACTCGGGCGGCGGCTTCGGCGCCGAGCGGCAGGAACGGTTTGCGCACTTCGCCCACGTCGAATCCACGCGCCGTCATCGCGTGCTTGATCGAGGGGAACAATCCCTCGCGCATGATGACCTCCATGAGATTGTTGGCTTTGATCTGCAGGTCGCGCGCGGTGTCGAGGTCACCGGATTCGAAGGCCCGCATGATGGCGGTGAAGTGCGGCAACGTGAAGTTGAAGGTCGATCCGACGAATCCGTCGCAGCCCATGGCCAGGAACGCGACCATAAGGTTCTCGAATCCGCCGAAGATCTTCAGATCCGGGTTGATGGCGCGCAGGCGGTCCATCTCATACAGGTCGAGGTTGGTGTGCTTGAATCCGGCGATCGATCCGCTGGCGAACATCGCGCGGGTGTCCGCGTCGTAGAAGTCCAACGTGCGGTGGGTGTTCATCGGAATGTTGTAGTAGTAGACGCCTTCGCCGATGGCCGACGCGATGTCGTCGTAGTACGAGGCGACGGCGGCCGGCGAGTAGCCGAAATAGATCGGCGGGGTCGCGGCCACGCGCTGGTAGCCCATCTGCTTGGCGGCGGTCGCGTACCGCACGGCTTCGTCGGTGCCGCAGGAGCCGACATGGGCGAACAGTGTGCACCGGTCCTTGTATTCGGCGAACACCTCGAACAGGTGCAGCCGCTCCTCGGGGGTCAGCAGGAAGCATTCTCCGCTTGATCCCTCCACGAAGAAGCCCGCCGCCCCCTCATCGAGATTCCTTTCCACCAGCCGACGGATGAGTTCGTCGTCGATGGCGCCGTTGTCGTCGTATGGCACGATGGCCGCCACATACAGCCCTTCCATGTCGTGCGCTCCTTTCTTGCGTGTTGTGCGATGATGCCTTCCGCCGCCCGCGGACCTAGTCGAGGTGGTACACCTGCTCCATATCGACCCAGGGCCCGTCTTCGGTGAACGGCTTCATGCATGGCACCACGGCCGCCCACCATTCCTGCGTGGTGGGGTCGGCCGCCATTTTGGCCATATCGGCCTCGTAGTCGTCGCCGACGTACTCGTAATAGGAGAACAGCAGGCCGTCGTAGTGGTAGATGGAGTAGTTCCGCAGATTGCAGGCCTTGATCATCTCATTGACGCCCGCGAAGGGGTTGGCGTGAAAGGCCTTGTATTTGGCGTATCCTTCGGGGCCGTCGGCTCGGGACACGCTGCCGAATCGTTGGATGGTGTTGTCGCTCATGGGATTCTCCTTGTGGATGTTGTCGTGATGGATGAATGGGTGCGAAGGGATGGCGGTGCCTACAGGCGGTAGACGCGCTCGGCGTTGGACGCGAAGAACGCCTCGCGCGCGCCCGGTTCCAGATCGGCGGTGATGTCCAGCATGGCGCGGATCCACTCATCGAGTGTGAGCGCCACGTTCAGCACGGGGAAGTTGGAGGCGAATATGAGACGGTCCGATGGGAAGGACGCGAACGCCACGTTCACGGCCCGGCCGAGCGTTTCGACGTTCCACGGCCGCGCCGGGTTCAATCCCGACACCTTGCACACCGTGTTGTCCAGTCCGCCCAGATCGTCCATATTGCGCTTCCAGGCGTCCATATACGCCGCGTCGCCGCCTTGGGGATGTTCGAGTCCGGCGATGTCGGCATCGACGATGCCCATATGGTCCACGATCACCGTGGTCTGCGGGCAGCGACGGGCCAGCGTGGCCAGATCGGCGAGTTCGGGATTGCGCACACATCCTTCGAACACCAATCCCAGCTCGCCGAGCAGACGCACGTTGTCGGCGAACGTCTCCCCCAGACAGGTGCCCGGCGCCGCGGAGGGCACATGCAGCACCTGTCGCACGCCTTTGATCTGCGGATGTTCGGCCCACGGACGGATATAGTCCGCGAATCCAGGATCGCTCAGATCCCCGCTGATGCAGGCACCCGCGAAAGGTGTGACGGGATCGTCGACGAGCTCCACGGCGAGGGCGTTCTCGCGCGGCCTCTCGTCGGCGGCCATATCGACCTCGATGTAGACGGCCTTGTCGATGGAATAGTCGCCTTGGCCCCGCTGCTCGGCCTGGTAGTCGGCGGCCGACCAGACGCGGTTCAGCGTCGGTCCTTCGCCGTCGAGCCAGGGCAGCCGGTACTCCTCGGTGTTCCAGATGTGGACGTGGGTGTCGACGATACGCATGTCATGTGCCTTTCGCGGGTGTGGAGGGGTTCAGATTTCGTAGTCGGCCACGGCCACTCCGCCGTCGGCGCTGGACCGGTAGGCCGCCTCGACCACGCACATGGTGTGGTAGGCGTCCTCGACGGAGTTCATGTACTCGTACGACGGATCGTCGAGCTTCTTCATCAGGCCGCCCATCGTGCCGATGAAGGCCTCGTTGAACCAGCTGCCGCGCACCGGAACGTCCTGCCACTCGCCCGTCTCGTAGGTGTACAGCTCCACCTTGTCGGGCTCGCCGTCCGGATAGTCGTACATCAGGCCGAGCTTGATGCGGATCGCGCCCTTGGTGCCTTCAAGTTTGAGAATCGACTCCTGGTACTTCTTGCCGTAGTCGTGGTTGAAGTTGATATGCAGGTTGACGCGCAGATCCGGGCCGTAGTCCATGATGATCGACGTGCGGGTCTGCGCGAGGTCGCGCATCTTGGGGTGCTGCATGGTTTTGCAGTACACGGTGGTCGGATCGCCCACGAAGCTGCGGATGTTGTCGATGTAGTGGATCGAATGGTAGTTGATTTCGACGCGGTCCTTCGGGAAGAGGAAGGGCCACAGGTTCCACGGCTGCGTGCCGACCAGACGGTGGTCGACGTCGACGATTTCGCCGATCACGCCGTCGTTGACCAGCTTGCGCGCCGCCAGCATGTAGGGGGCCTGCCGCAGCTGGAAGTTGACGCCGGCGGTGAGGTTCTTGCGACGGCAGATCTCGAGGATGCGCCGGGCCTCCTCGATGCTTTCGCCCATCGGTTTCTGCATGAGCACGCCCGCGCCGTCGGGCAGCTTCTCGAGGATGTCGGCGGTGGCGTTGGCGGGAACGGCGATGTCGTAAACCGCGTCGTGCTTCTCACCGTATTCGATGATCTCCTCCAGCGTGTCGGCCACGAAGTCGGCGCCCGCGATCTCGGCGGCCTTGACGGCGGCCTCCTTGTTGACGTCGTAGGTGCCGATCACCGGATATCCCGCGAGCTTGTAGGCCGGGTAATGCGAGCCGGTGACGATGCCGCCGGTGGCGATGGATACGATCGGGCGCGGGTGGGCGGGCATTTCGGGAACGTAGTTGAGTTCTTCGAGGGTGGAGACGTTATCGACTGCCATGTGGATGGTCCTTTCTTGGATACTGCGTTGTATGCGTTTGGATGGTGCGTCGCCGCGGCGCTTAGGCCATGCCGTTGGCGATGCCCACGACGAACAGGGAGACGATGATGATCGCGTTGCCGATCAGCGCCACGTTGCGCGCCTTCGGATGGCCCTTCCATTCGCCGTCCTTGAAGCCCCAGAGGTTGGCGATGATCAGGGCGAGGCCGTTGAACGCGACCCAGCCGACCACAGGTCCGAAGTCGCCGAGCAGGGCGGTGGCCATCGCGTAGACGCCGAGGGCGGCGAACCAGACGAAGGAGGTAAGCAGCACCTTGCCGTATGCCTTGAGGCAGCCGGGCTTGGTGTAGTCGGTGTAGGTCTTGTTCTTGATGAGCTTGTAGACGGCGTAGCCGAAGTTGGCGAGGAATCCGCCGAAGAACACGACGGGCCACTGCAGCAGGTTGGCGTACATCGGGGTCACGCCCGCCTCGGTGGCGAGGTTGACCGGATAATTCGAGAAGGAGCCGCCGATGTTGATGGCCGCGGAGCCGGCGCCTGAGGCGAGCGCCATGATGAAGCCGACCATGAACAGCGACTTCGTCTTTGCATTCGAGTCCTGCTTGTCTTCGACCTTGACGGTGTCGTTCTTCATGAAGCCGGCCTTGGACAGCACGGCGACGCCGCCCAGCAGGATGGCCTGGCCGACCAGCAGCAGGATCAGCGAGGAAGTGGAGGGGAACGTGCCCAGCACGAACATCGGAATCAGCGATCCCAGCAGGTTGGACAGGCCCAGGTTGATGCCGGTGACCAGCGAGACGCCGATATAGTTGATGGCCAGGCTGTACCAGATGGAGCTGATGCCCCAGAAGAAGCCGCAGGCCGCTCCGGTGACCAGAGTGGACATCGGGGTCGAGGCCAGGTACGAGAAGTAGTCGGGCACGAGAATGGCGCACCAGATATGCGGCATCAGCAGCACGCCGATAATCGAGAACAGCGCCCAGAAGGCTTCCCATGAGAACGGCTGGTACTTCTTGAAACAGATTCCGAAGCTTCCTTGGAACACCGTTGCAATCAGAAGCACAAGAAAACCGACAGCTACCATTGCTTTCTCCTTGTGTAAGTGTGATACTCAGTTATCGCTTGGCCCTGGCTCCTCTTTTCTTGCTTTAGAGGCGTAGCTTCCTTGCCGCCCAAGTGTGAGCCAGGTCACAGCTAAACTTTATACATGATTTTAGAAACTTTCAAGCGCGTGTCGCAAATCTCAGGTATGCTGTGAGCATCACCTAGACTCACAGGGAACCACACGGCACCGCATCCGCCCCATCATGACCCGCAAGTCTCCGAGTGCGGCACCGGCAGACGAGAAGAGGACGAGGACATGAGCACCGATACCAGCACGCGCAAAGCCAAACTGGCGCAGATCGCCGAAGAGGCCGATGTCTCGCTCTCCACCGTCTCCAAGGTGGTCAACGGCAGAAGCGGCGTCGCCGAGCAAACGCGGAAAACCATCGAGAAGCTGCTGGACAAATACGGCTATTCCAAATCCCTCGCCAGCACCAAAACCTCACGTTCCATCGAATTCGTCATCGCCTCGCTGGAAAACAACGGATCCTTCGAATTGGCCAAAGAACTGGTCTATCAGGCGCGCGAGTTCCATGTGGGCATCACCGTCACCCGCCTCGAGGGAAGCTTCGACGTGGACGAGTGCTTCCGCGACATCATCGACCGCAACCCCATGGGCGTGGTCACACTGCTGTCCACCATGCCGCAGGAGGGAGCGAAACTGCTGGAATCACGCAACATCCCTTATGTGACCATCAACTCCTACGGGCAAATCAACGACGAACTGCTGGGCATCGACATCGACAACTGGCGAGGAGGGTTCGACGCCACGCAGCACCTCATCGACCTGGGACACACCCGCATCGCGGCCATCACCGGACCGGCCGACCGACAGTCCTCCACCGCGCGACTGTCGGGCTACGAGGCCGCGCTGGGCAAGGCCGGACTGCCGGTGGACCGACGGCTGGTGGTGGAGGGCGACTACACCTCGCAGACCAGCTATCACGCGGCCATTCAGTTGCTCGAACTCGACGAGCCGCCCACGGCCGTGTTCTGTTTCGACGACCTGATGGCGGTGAGTCTGTATAAGGCCGCGCAGGAGCGCGGCTTCTCGATTCCCAACGACCTCTCCGTCATCGGCTTCGACGACACCTACCCCTCCCCATACCTCTCCCCGGCATTGACCACCGTGCGACAGCCTTTCGACCTGATCGCCCGCAAGGCGCTGAAGATGGTCTGCGAAGCCCGCGACAACGCGCTCGAGGACCGCTACATCATCCTTCCCACGCAGATCGTTCACCGCGAAAGCACTATGGCTCCTTTACAGTGAAGAAGATATTTTCTATATTTTTTCTTCAATTTTCCATACATGCGCTATGCTTGAAGCTAGCGGCATAAGCCGTAGTCACAACATCAGCTTCGAAGGAGAGCAAGTATGGTCTACCGTATGATTTTCAACCAGTCGGCGTATTTCGGTCGCGGCGCGATCCGGGAGATCCCGGGCGTGGCCAGGTCGCACGGCTTCACGAAGGCTTTCATCGTGACCGATCCGGTGCTGGTCGAGACCGGCACCGTGGGGAAGGTCACGGACGTGCTCGACGGGGCGGGCGTGCCGTACGAGGTGTTCGACAACGTGAAGCCGAATCCGCCGGTCGAGTGCATCAAGGACGGCGTGGAGAAGTTCACGGCCTCGGGCGCGGATTTCCTGATCGGTCTGGGCGGCGGCAGTCCGCAGGACACGTGCAAGGGCATCGGGATCGTGGCCGCGAACCCCGAGTTCTCCGACGTGCTCTCCCTGGAGGGCGTGGCCGACACCAAGCATCCTTCCGTGCCGATCTTCGGCGTGCCCACCACCGCCGGCACCGCCTCCGAGACCACGATCAACTACGTGGTCA
Source organism: Bifidobacterium eulemuris (assembly GCF_014898155.1). Lineage (NCBI taxonomy): Bacteria > Bacillati > Actinomycetota > Actinomycetes > Bifidobacteriales > Bifidobacteriaceae > Bifidobacterium > Bifidobacterium eulemuris. Next base: position 1,272,936 of record NZ_CP062938.1, read on the forward strand.
CCGACACCGCCAACAGGCGCAAGTTCGTGGCGGTCGACCCGCACGACATCCCCCTGGTCGCGTTCGTGGACCCCGACCTGACCGACTCGATGCCGCGCGGCCTGAAGGTCGCCACCGGCCTGGACGCCCTCACCCACGCGATCGAGGGGTATATCACGCCGGGCGCGTGGAGCCTGTCCGACTGCCTGAGCATGCAGACCATCCGCATGATCGCCCAGAACCTCGCCAAGAGCGCGGACGGCGACGTGCCCGCCGGCGAGCAGATGGCCTACGCCAGCTACATCACCGGCATGGCGTACTCCAACGTCGGGCTCGGGCTCGTGCACGGCATGGCCCACCCGCTCGGCGGACGATTGAACGTGGCCCACGGCGTGGCCAACGGGATCCTGCTCGCCCCGGTCATGGACTACAACAAGGCCTATACCGGCGAGAAGTACCGCGACATCGCCGACGCGTTCGGCGTCGCCGGCGCGTACGACATGCCGCTCGACCAGGCCCGCAAGGCCGCGGTCGACGCGGTGCGCGACCTGACCGTCAAGCTCGGCAACCCGACCACCATCAGCGAGGTCGGCGCCACCCAGGCCGACCTCGCCGGCCTCGCCCACGACGCGTTCAACGACGTGTGCACCCCCGGCAACCCCCGCCCCGCCACCGAAGCGGACATCCTCGCCATCTACACCAGCCTCATGTAACCGAAGAGATCCCTCGACTACGGCCTGACGGCCTCCGCTCGGGATGACGGGAAAAGAAAAACCGAGCCTCCGATTGGGGACTCGGTTGGGCTATATGGAGCTGCATGGAATCGGCCCACAGGGCCGATTCCATGCAGCCGCCTCCGCGCTGGTTTTGTGATTTTGCGCGAAAGCGCAAAATCACGCCAGCGCGCCCATTGGATCCCAAGCCGGGAGCATGGTCGCGGGCTCGTCGAGGGCGGCCTGATATTCGGCGGGGAGCATGGACTTGGGGACGGCCACCTCGTAGACGTATTCGGTGAACCAGTCGTCGCCCATGGTGAAGTAGCCTTTGTCGGCGATCTTCGCACCCCAGGAGTTCTCCACGCGCCAACGGCGGGTGGTGGTGCCGTCCTCGGCCACATCCACGCCGGCGAAGGCCATCGCGTGGTTCATGGCGGAGTCGGCGAAGCGCACGCGCTGCTCCTTGTCCAGATCGAAGTCCACATCGTAGACCTTGCCGTATTCGAACAGGTCGGTGGCCCACGCGCCGTTCTCGCGATCCATGAACGGGTGGCAGTCGGCGCCGAACCACACCGGAATGCCCTGCTCCACAAGGATCCTGCGCACGCAGTCCTTCATGAACTGGTTGGGCACGTTGAGGTATTCGGTCGCATCGCCGCCGGCCACATTGCCCAGATGCTCAATGCCGATCTTCTTGCCCTTGGCGTGCTCGGCACGCGGATCGTCCACCAGGCACACATAATCCTCAAGGCCGGCGGAACCCACATACTTGTTCCAGAACTCGACCGGCGCGATCTCGCCGTCACGGTGGAATTCGCCGTCCTTGTCGGTCCACTCCCAGTCGAAGGAGACGGGCGGCTCACCCAGGTGGATGGTGAGGATGCGGTGGCCGGCGGCGCGGGCGTCGGCGATCGTCTCGTCGATCGCATCCTGATCCGCGTACATATGGGCCACGGCGGTGTGCAGCAGACGACGCAACTGCGTGTTCATCTCACCGGTATTGATCGACGAAGCGGTCTCCGGGTAGAGATCCTTCGGCACGGCACCGTACTTCTTGTAGATGTTCATGGCCATGGTCCACTGGCCGCCGTCGCCCATCACGTCGGCGAGCAGATGCTGGATCAGGCGGGAGTCGGCGGGCTCGCCGGCGCGCACGAGGGCGGCCACATCCTGCAGGAAGTAGTTGACGCGCTCGAGCTTGTCGTAGTACATCGCGTAATTCTGCGAGAACTCGAACTCCTTGAGCCCCATGTTCTTCTTGGCCACAAAGCGGGCCACATTCAGCGAGCTGAACAGCCAGCAGCGGCCGGAACGGTCCTGATGGGTGGCCTCGCCGTTGTCCACCGTGGTCGAGAAGCGACGCTGCAGCAGGCGGGCGCGGTCATAGTTGCGGGCCACCTTGTCGATGCCGGCGGCGGTGACGGCGTTCATCGCCAGACGGTTCGTGCCGTCAGCCTTGAACTCGTCGCGCAGCGCGTCCAACGCCTCACCGGTCAATGGCGTCAATTCGCTCATATCTACTCCTTTGTTGTTTTCGTGCGCTTGTGGCGCAAACATACGGACGGCATCTGGATGGCTTCATCCAGATGCCGCGCGTTCACCGTTGAGCAAGTCTAGTACACTTCCGCCCGCCGGTCGACCGCCTCACAGCCCTAGTAATACCGAAATGGTCTGATTCGTTCCGCCTCGCCATGCAAGCAGAACAAATCAGACCACTTCAACCAGACGATCAGCGTGGGCGGACTGTTTCCCGCAGTGAATATTATTCTTCGGATTCGTTCGAATACTCGTTCGATCCGCCATCCGACTGTTCGGGTGACACTTCGCTCAACTCACCCGCTTCGCCCGACTCGCCATCCGACTGCTCGGACGGCCCGTCTTCGGCGGAATCGGACGTCTCGTCCACCACATTCATCACCGGCAGATCGGCGGCGGGCGACTCCCCGCCCTCACCACCGAACGCGAAACCGCTGAACGCGTTGGCGAACATGGCGCGCAGTTCGGACACGCGCTGGGTGATGGCGGCCTCACGCTGCTGCAGGTCGGCGATATGGCTGCTCAGGCCATCCAACTCGCTCTGCGCGGCCTGACGGCGCTCTTCGATCTGCTGGTCGGCGTCCTCACCGGCCTTCTTGACGATGCTCGCGGCCTGCTCGTCCGCGGTCTGACGCCTCTCGGCCGCATAGGAGTCGGCCTCCTCACGCACGGTTTTGGCCTGCGAGATCAGCTCGTCGGCCTCACGCTTGGCGGCCTCGCGGCGCTCCTCAAGACTCGTCAGCAGCTCGTTGACCTTCCGCGTGGCCTCATCCTGCTGGGAGGCGATGTCGCTGCGGATCTGCTCGACCTCGGCGCTCACCTGGCTCATCGTGGACGTGCGGCTCACCTCGGCCTCGTCGAGGATCTCCTGGGCCTTGGCGCTGGCGGCGTCCACGATCTCGGCGGCCTTGCGCTGGGCGTCGGTGGTCATCTTCGCGACCTGCTCACGCACGTCGGCGAGACGCTTGTTCGCCTCCGCGAGCGCGGCCTCGATCTGATCGTTCGCCTCGCTTTTCAAATCGGCGATCTCCTGGTTCGCGGTTTTGCGCTGATCCGCCACCTGCTGTGTGGCCTCGGCGCGCATATCCGAAAGTTCACGCTCCTGCGCGGCGCGTTCGGAGGCCAGACGCTTGTCGTGCTCCTCGCGCAGATTGCTCAGCTCCAGTTCGATGGTCTGACGCTGTTCGGTGACGTTCTTGTTGGTTTCCGAACGCAGCTGCTCCATCTCCTCACGCACATTGGAGGTGACCGTCTCCGCCTCGCTTTGCGCGGAATCGAGCACGGTCGCGGCCTTGGCGTTCGCGTCTTCGAGGATGTGCTGGGCGTCGAGGCGGGCGTTGTTGATCAGCGTCTCGGCCTGGGCCTGGGCTGCGGTGCGTGTGGCGGAGGCGTCCTGTTTGGCGCGTTCGAGCAGTTCAGCGCTGGTCTGTTCCGCGGAGGCGAGCATCTTCTGGGCGTTGGCGCCCAGGGAGGTGAAGGAGCCGCCCTGCGGTTTGCGGTTCTTCTCCTCCTGCAGTTGCGCCTGCAACTGCAGAATGCGGTCGTCCCCGGCCTTGATCTGCTCGCGCATGCGGGCCAGCGTCTGCTGGGCCTGCTTGATGGATCCCTGCATCACATCAAAAGCGTCGTCGACCTTGTCCTTGTCGTATCCCCTCAACACAACCGGAAAGCGATCCACCATTATTCGTCCTTTCGCACACGCACCACGTCTACCGGTGCCACCGCAATGCACTGTAGCGCATGGAAATCGGCACACGCCCAACGAGCCGCGAATCCTCACCATGCATGCAAAAGGCGCTGCCCCAAAGAGGACACGCGGGTGCGGACGCGCGGCTAGTCGATGAGAATATCCGACGAGGACGGCTTGAGATAGTAGCCGATCGTCTCGCGCACCACGTCGCGGCAGGCGTCGATCTGGCGCTCCAACGGCAGTCCGTGCCGACCCACGCCGGCGACGCTGGTCGCGCTCACCTGCGGGAAGCTGACGAAGCCGCTGAGCACACGTTCCTGCCTGCTGGTCCAGTTGAGCAGGTTGTAGAACAGCGAATTGCATACGAAAGTGCCCGCGTCCGAACTCAAGGTGGAGGGGATGCCGTCGCGGGTGAAGTCGCGCATAATCGAACGCAGCGGCAGACGCGTCCAGTACGCGGCCGGACCTTCCGGGTCGATGGGTTCGCGGCTGGGCGTCATATTGTCGATGTCGGGCCGGGCGGCATCCATCAGATTGGTGGCGCAGCGTTCGAGCATCACCCCGCGGGCGGCGTGCTTCAAGCCGGTGGCGATGATGATGTCCGCATGCACGGCCTCGATGGATTCCAGCAGCAGCGGCCAGGCGTTGGCGAAACTCACCGGCAGACTCACCGTGTGGATCGCCACATTGACGTCACCCAATGCGCCGATGTCACCCAGGCCTTGGTCGGCCAACGCCTTGGGCACCTCATAGGAGGGGTTGACGCTCACGTCGTCGTAGTGGTCGAATCCGGAAATCACGACATTCAGCTGCTTCATAATCCTCCAGTCTAACCGTCGCGCCGGCGGTGCCGCTCATCGCTGGTCGGGCAGCAGCGCGTCGGCGAGCATCCGACGCATACGGGCGTGCGCCTGCTCCTTGGGGTCGGCGGCCGCCTGTTCGGCGATCCGCTCCGCCGTGGGCATATCGGCCAACGTGGTGATTTTGAGATTGGTTTCGGCACCCGCAACGATGGCCACCGGCTCGTCGGGCAGATAGTCGACCACCACGCGCGTGTCGTCGGTGGGGTGGAAATCCGGGTCTGCGGCCGCCAGTTCGTAGGCGCGGCGGATGGTCGCGTAGCGGAAGGATTGCGGGGTCTGCGCGCGGAACGTGTCGGGACGGTCGGGCACGTTGCGCACCACCTTGCGCCCGTCGCGGTCGACGGTGAGCAGCACGGTGTCCGTGGAGGGGATGGCCACGGTGGCGGCCGAGAAGCGGTCGAGCGCGTCGATCGAACCGTCGATGGCGGACTGCTCCACGAACGGACGCACCGCGTCATGGATGAGGATCTTCGCCTCACCGGGGATGCCGGCCCGCGCCAACGTGTCCAGGGCGGCGGCGGTGCTGTCCGCGCGTTCGGCGCCGCCGTCGATCACCATACGCACCTTGCCGTAGCCGGACCGCCCGATCAGCTGCTCCACGGTGGAACGCACCTGCGGATTGACCACCACGATGATGTCGCTGACCCTGCGGTTGCGGTCGAAGGCCTCGATGCTCCAGCAGATGATCGGCTTGCCGCCGACCGACACCAGTTGTTTGGGATTGGCCGGGTCGAAACGGGTGCCGAAGCCCGCCGCCAGCACCACCGCCACCACCGGCGGCTGCGGCTCATGCGCCGGCTCCTGCACGGATGACTGCGCCGGCGTCACCGGCGCGTTATGGTTCTCATCGTTCTCGCTCATAGCTCCCCACCGTAGGTCGTGGCGCGCGCCGCACGGCCGCGAACGCGCGCATTTGCACGGAATCGCCGCTCACTCCTGCACGATCAGCGCGAGCATGCGCCCCTCGTGGCGTTTGTTCGCCAACGTGGCGCGGCGGTGCGAATACCACAGCGGATTCTCCAACGTGCACATGCTGTGGCGGATGCTCTGCACTCGGGCGGGCAGATCGTCGCCCTCGCCGTCGCCCGCGCACAACGCGGCCAGTTCCGCATCCTCGGACAGGTATTGGGTCGCGGCGGCCACGCGTGGACGGGAGGCGATCACGCCGTCGCGCGGCACACCGGCCTTCTCCAGTTCGGCCAACGCGGCGGCGTTGATGTCGATGCCGGGCTTGCCGAAGCGGCTGAGCGTGAAGGTGCCGGGGAATTGCGCGTCGAATTCGTCGGCCGCCTCATCGCCCACCTCATAGCAATCGCCGCAGATGGCGGGGCCGAGTGTGGCGACGATACGGCCGGGGTCGGCGCCTTTGGCCCGCATCAGGTCGACGGTCGCGCCGATCACGCCCTGCTGCAATCCGCGGCGGCCGCAATGGGCGGCGCCGATCAGGCCGGCCACCGGGTCCGCGAGCAGCACCGGCAGACAGTCGGCGGCGAACACACCCAGGGCGATGCCGGTGCGGCTGGTCACCTGCGCGTCGGCTTCGATCACCGTGGGATGCAGGTCGGCGCCGCGCGTGCCCGAAGCGTCGAAACCGAACGGCGCGTTGTCGGCGAATATCTCGTCAAGATCGACCGCGCGACCGGAATGCACCTGGTTGACCAAGGAAAGGCGTGCGCCGAGCGATTCGGCGAGCGCCACGCGGTTGGCGAGCACATGGGCCGGGGAGTCCTCGGATTTGCCGCCGAGATTGCAGTTGCCGAACCCGTCCGTGCTGACGCCGCCGAGACGGGTGGTGTACACGGCCGTGACGCCGGGGGCGAGGGCCACCGGAATGGTCACGGGGATGGGTTGGCCCTGCTTGTCCACGGGACTGAGGGCAGTGCTGTCGAGAATCGCGTCGTCGTATTTCACCATGGCACCCAGTGTAGTGGGTCAGGCGGCTTTGAGCGTGGGCTTTTTGGTGCGCGAACGGATGGCGGCGTTCACCGGCACCTCGTGCGGGCAGGGCAGCGAGAACACGTGGGCCGGATTGTTGATGGCCGGCACGGGATCGCCGTTCTCGTCGCGCAGGCCGCTTTCGGGCACGGTGTAGGCCAGCGGCGGAGCGCCGGGCAGCACGAATTCCACCAGCTGGCCGGGTTCGATTTTGTTGCGGCTCATAATGGTCACGCGCCCGCCTTCGCTCGCGCTCCACGACAGCACTTCGCCGACGACCAGCCATGCGCGGAAGTATGCGGAACGGTCGGTGTTCTGGGTGACCTTCTGGTCGGGGTAATAGAAGCCGGTCGAATAGTCGCGATGGGCCACCTTGTCCGGCTCGTCGAGCAGCCAGTCGGGCAGAACCACCGGCGGGGCGGGCGCGGCCAGGGCGTGTCGCCAGCCGTCGGCCGCTTCGGACAGGCCGGCGACCTCACGCGCGTCGGCCGATGCGGCGTTGGCCTTGCGGCGGGTGCTGCGCGCGGCGGAGTCGGCGGAACAGGAGCAGGAGCCGGTGCCATCGCCATCGCAACGGGCGGCGGCGTCGGGCACACCGGCGAACGCGGCGTCCGACTGGGCCATAATCGCGTCCGGCTCGGCGAGCATCGCGGCGAATCCGCGCTCATCCACGCCCTCGTCGGCCAGCCAATCGGGCATCGGCGCGTCGGGGCGGATCACACGGTCGTGGAAAGGCTTGAGCACAGTGCCGCTCGCATCCTCGAAACCCCGCTGGCGCATGTACTCGTTGACGGCGGTTTTGTAGGCGTTGGTCATCGCGGCGATGTAATACGCGCTTTTGGAGCGACCCTCGATTTTCAGGCTGGTCGCGCCCGAATCGATCAGCGCGTCGATATGCGCAAGCATGTTCATATCCTGCGAATTGAACAGGTACGCGCCCTCCTCGGTCTGTTCGATCGGATAATAGCGGCCAGGGCGCTTCTCCTCGACGATCGAATACTTCCAACGGCAAGGCTGCGCGCATTCGCCGTGGTTGCCGTCGCGGCCGGTCAGATAGTTGGAGAACAGGCACCGGCCGGAGAACGCCATGCACATCGCGCCATGCACGAAGCATTCCACATCCATGTCGTCGGGGATGCGCGCGCGGATGTCGCGCACGGCCTGCAGGTCCATCTCGCGGGCGAGCACCACGCGGCGCGCGCCCAGCTCGTACAGGGCGTTGGCGGCCTGGTAATTCGTCACGCCGGCCTGGGTGGAGACGTGAAGCTCCAGATTCGGCGCGATCTGACGGGCCATCATCAGCACGCCGATATCGGAGACGATCAGCGCGTCCACGCCGGTGTCCTTCAACTGGCCGAGATAGGCGCGCAGGGCCTCGACCTCGTCGTTGCGCGGCAGCACATTGCAGGTCACATACACGCGCGAGCCGCGCTCATGGGCGTAACGCGCGCCCTCCTCGAAATCCGCGAGGCTGAGGTTCTTCGGGGCGGACCGCATGCCGAAGGCCTTGCCGCCGCAGTAGACGGCGTCCGCGCCGTAGTCCACCGCGGTTTTCAATCCTCTGAGATTGCCCGCGGGGGCGAGCACTTCGGGCTTGCGTCTCATATGCATGTTGACCGTCGAATTCATCACGCCCAACAGTGTATCGGTGGCAGTGGTCCCGCTACTGTAGTGCCTTATGAAGATCGATATCGTGAGCGTGTTCCCCGAATACTTCGAGGTGCTGAACCTGAGTCTGCTGGGCAAGGCGCAGGCCAAAGGGCTGGTGGAGGTCACGGCGCACAACCTGCGCGACTGGACCCATGACGTGCACCACTCCGTGGACGACACCCCGGTCGGCGGCGGCGCCGGCATGGTGATGAAGCCCGAGGTGTGGGCCGAATGCCTGGACGAACTGTTGGGGTTCGCGCCCCCATCACAGTGCGATCCGGCGGATGCGGCGGACGGGGCCGATTCCGTCGGATGGTCCGAACAAGGCGGACGACTCGCCCCGAACGACCTGCTCGCTCAGAATGGCCCGACCAATCAGGCCAATCAAGATGGTCAGACCGACCGGATCAGCCAAGCCGACGACTGCCGCCCGGTGCTGATCCTACCGAATCCCTCCGCTCCCCTGTTCACCCAACGCGACGCGACCGAGCTGAGCCATGCGGGGCATCTGCTGTTCGGCTGCGGACGATACGAGGGCTATGACGCGCGCATTCCCGCCTATTATCGCGGGCGGGGCGTGGATGTGCGCGAGTATTCGATCGGCGACTATGTGCTCAACGGCGGCGAGGTGGCGGTGTCGGTGATGCTGGAGGCGATCACCCGTCTGCTGCCCGGGTTCATGGGCAATCCGCAATCCATCGTGACGGAGTCGTATACCGGACAGGACGCGTTGTTGGAGCATCGGCAGTACACCAAGCCGGCGGTGTGGCGCGGCATGGCGGTTCCCGACGTGTTGTTGTCGGGAGACCACGCCAAAGTCGACCGGTTCCGCCGCGACGAGGCGCTGGCGCGCACCAGCGAGATCCGACCGGATCTCGTCGAGGCGCTGGATTGCTCGGCGTTGAGCAAGGCCGACCGCAAAACGTTGATGGCGCTCGGCTGGGAGGTTTCCGGCGAGCGTCCGCGTCGCTTGGCATAGGCGTACAACGCTTTAACCACTTGCGGCCATGTTCGGACGACAAACGGCGAAATGACGGTGGCGCGATGCGCTTGGTGGTTAAAGCGTTGCAACTGACGTGTTGTCAGCCAACCCGCTCGATATAAAACACCGCGGTTTCGCCATAATCACGACGTTCGGTGACTTCCCAGCCTTCGGGTGCCGTAGGTTCCTCGGAGCGGGTGGAGCGTTCAAGCATAATCAGCGCGCCGTCGGCGGCGAAGCCGTTCGTCGCCAAATCGGCCAGCAAGCGGTCGCAGTCTTCGGTGGCGAAGGCGTACGGCGGATCGATCATAATCACATCGAACGGCGCGGCGGTTGGGACGGCGGCATATCGCTCCGCTTTGGCCTTGACCACTTTGGCGGCCATGCCGGCGTCCCATGAACGGTTGCGTTTCAATTCGCCCAAGGTTTTGGCGATCAGCGCGGCCGCGGGCGCGGCGGCTTCGACCGCCACCAATTCCCGCGCGCCACGGCTGAGCGCTTCAATGCCCAGCGCGCCGGTTCCGGCGAACAGGTCGAGTACGCGGGCGTCGTCGAGCACACCCCACGCGTCAAGGCGGGAGAATATCGCCTCTTTGGTGCGGTCGGTGGTCGGTCTGGTGCCCGGCTTCGGCGTGGCCAGCGCCGCGCCTTTGAATCGTCCTGAAATCACGCGCATATCGACCCACTGTAGGCCATGCGCCGCCTAACGCGCTTCATCCAGTTGGCACTTGGTCGCTCCAGTTGGCACCCCGTTTCTGGCACCAGCCCCGACGGAACACCACAAACCACTGATTTTCCAACGTTTTTGAAATAGCGATATCGGTAGACGGCCAGATCTGGGTGCCAACTGGAGGGGTCAAGTGCCAACTCGTTTACGAACTGGTCAGGAAGGTCTCGTTGCCGCGGGTGAAATCAAGCACCGCGCCGGCCAACTGCACCTCGCCGGCCAGTTCCGGATCTTCGGCGAGCAGCCGTTCGGCACGGGCGCGCGCGTCGGTGATCAGATCCACATCCTTGACCACACGCAGCAGCTTCAATCCGGATTTGCCGCCGGATTGCGCGTCACCCAACACGTCGCCGGCACCGCGGAATTCCAGATCGGCCTGCGCGATTTCAGCGCCATCCAATGTTCCATGAACCACTTCAAGCCGTTGCTCGGCAGGCGAGCCGGCTTCGGCGCGTGAGATCAGGAACGCCCAACTCGGTGTGCCGCCACGCCCCACACGGCCTCGCAGCTGGTGCAGCTGGGACAAGCCGTACCGGTCGGCGTCGAAGATCACGATGCAGCTGGCCTGCTTCACGTCCACGCCCACTTCAATCACCGTGGTGGCCACCAGCACCGGCGTCTCACCGCCCGCGAATTGGCTCATCACCTGGGTTTTGGTCTCGTCTTTGTCGCGCCCGGTGAGCGTGGCGAAGGCGATTCCCTGGAATTGCGGCAGTTTCGACAAACGGTCGGCGATTTCGGCCACCGTATGCAACGGCGGCCGGACGGGCGTATCTTCGGCTTGCGCATCGGGAACGTCATAGGGATCGATTTCCGCGAACGCCTGCCGTTGCGCACGAGTGCCGCCTGTCGCGGAATCCGCTCCGATCGCGCCCGGATCGTCATCCTCCCCATTGTCGTCGATGCGCGCGCAAACGATATAGGCCCGTTCCCCTGCGTCAAGCCGCGCCCGGATATGCGCGAACATGCGGCCCATGGTGTTCGCGTCCGCCTCGTTGACCACAACGGTGCGAATCGGCTTGCGCCCTCCGGGCAGTTCGGTGAGCCATGAGATGTCGAGGTCGCCGAACCAAGTCATCGCCGCGGTGCGCGGAATCGGCGTGGCCGTCATCACCAGCAGATGCGGCGCCAAATCGGCTTTGGCGTTCAGGCTTTCGCGCTGCTCCACGCCGAAGCGATGCTGCTCGTCGATCACCACCAGAGCCAGATTCGGCGCTTGGAAGGTTTTGGAGAACGCGGCGTGTGTGGCCACCACGATGCACGGCTCGCCGCTGGCCGCCTGGGCGAGCGCCTTGCGCCGCGCGGCGAGTTTCATTCCGCCGGTGAGCAGGGTCACCGGCACACCAAGCCCGTCCACCATGCGTGTGATGGAGTCGGCATGCTGTTCGGCCAGCACCTGTGTGGGCGCGACCAACACCGCCTGATAGCCGGCACCGACGGCCTGCAGCATGGCGGCGAGCGCCACCACGGTTTTGCCGGAGCCCACCTCGCCTTGCAGCAGCCGTTGCATGGGCCAGTCGTGGGCCATGTCTTCCGCGATATCGTCGATCACCTGTCGTTGCCCGCCGGTGAGCGTGAACGGCAGCGAGGCGATGAAGCGGTCGCGTAACGGGACTTCCGTATCCGTGGCCTTGCGCGCGGCATGCGATTGTGATGACGACGTGCCGTTTGCGCGATCGTCCGCATAGTCGTCTGCCGCACTGTCCATGGCGATGACTTTCGACGGGGATTGCGCGCTTTGCGGGGCCGCCGCGCCTCCCGGAGCCAGTGGGCAGGGATGCGCGGCCGATTTGCGGGCGTGGGCGCGCGCCTGCAGCAGCGAGGTCTGCGCGACGAAGGCCTCTTCGTACCGCAGCGTGTCGATGCCGGCGCGGAAGGCTTTGGTGGAGTCGGGGTTGTGGATGGCGAGGAAGGCTTCGGCCCGATGCAGCAGCCCGCGTTCGACGCGGATCGCGTCGGGCAGGATGTCGGGAACGGCGGCGGCGAGACGGTCGGGGGAGATGCCCGGCTGCGTCTCAGACGGATCCGCGAATCCATTCGCCCCGGCCGGATCGGCTGCTCCGTCCACGCCACCGGATTCGATGGAGCCGGCCGATTCGACGCCTCCCCTCGAGTCCGCAGCATCAACGGTATCCAGGCCCGCGGCTGCGGCGTTCGCGGCGTCGCCTGACTCGGCCAGCATGCGCAGCAGTCCCAGAATCGTCTCGTGGATATGTTCGGAGGAGATGCGCGAGCTGGCATGGTAGACGGGCCTCGGGCGGGTCAAACGGCGCATCGCCTCGGCGACCGTGGCCGCGTCGTATTGCAAGGCGGAGGGTGATGCCGGGGGAAGCGGCGCGGAGAACGCGTCGCCGGCGGTCGACGTCGGAATCCCATCGCCGGCGGGCGGCATGGCCCCTGCGTCAAAGGCTGCCGGGGTCGTCGGGGGAGCGACGGTGAGGATTTCAGGATGGGTGAATTGCGCCTGCCCCATGTATTCGGTCGGCGTGCCGGCGATCACAACCGACTCCCCAGCGCGCAGCCGCATGCCCAGCCAATCCACATAGGATTTCCTATAGGAGAAGAAGGTGAGCCGGGCCACCGATCCGCCGACGTGGCGAGTGCGGGCGAAGTCGGAATCGTCGACCAGCGCCTCCAAACGGTAGCCTCGACGCGTGTTCATCGGCACCACACGCAGCGAGCGCACCATAACGGCGCAGGCCATCGTCTGGCCGGGCGCGGCTTCGCGGATGGCGCGTTGGGGCACGGGTTCGGTGACGCGGAACGGATAGTAGGTCAACGCGTCGCCCACGGTGACCACGCCTAACGTTTTGAGCGCGGACACGCGGCGCTTATTCGTCAGCAGCGACGAAAGCGCGGTGTCCAAGGTGATGCTCATAACGAACCATTGTATGGCGTGCGGAGGAGGGCAAAAACAACAATGCCCCGCCGAGCGGACTCGGTGGGGCATTGCGAAGCGTTATTCGCGACTCAGGCGACCACGCGCTGAACCTTGCCGGCCTTGAGGCACTTGCCGCACACGCGAACGCGGGTGTTCTCGCCGTCGATCGTGGTGCGCACAGGCTGCAGGTTCGGGCGGAAGGTACGCTTGGTACGACGATGCGAATGGGAAACGGTGAAACCGGTCTGCGGTCCCTTGCCGCACACTGCGCAACGAGCTGCCATGATGAACTCCCTTAAACCTTTGTGTTTTCAAGTCTTCCTGTATCCAGGGCACTGTCCTGAACACACAACTTCCCGAATATACCGCGAAATGCCGACATATGCAACATCAGCGTGTATCATAGCCGTCCACTTCGGAGGTTTTCGGCGGCAAATCACCGAAAACCGGCCGTCCTGCGCCGACCCGGCCACACAAACGCGGCAAGCATGCCAATCGTGTCATCCGCACCCGACCATGCGATACCCATCACACGGCCGACCATCACGCCGAATCGGCAGAGCCAGTCAGATGGTCTTGCGGCCGCGCAGGACCGCGGCATGTTCGCCGCCAGCGTACCGGCCCGAGAGCGACACAATCATTCCCAATGACTATTGCGGCTCCCAGCTGACGTTCATAAACTCGCGGTAAGATTACAACGAAGGGATGTACGTCAAGGAGGACACAGCATGCTTGGATTGAATATCCCGCAAACCACCCGGCTCAGCAGGCTTCTGACGAAACGCCGCAGGAAGGACGCGGACGCAACGGACGCCGCACAGGAGGCAACGACGACGGGCGTCGCTCCGGCGAACGCGACCGACGCGGGGACGTCGGGCATCGCCAAAACCGACATCAGCAAGACCGGCGCCGGCGCGCGACCGGCGGCCGGTACGGAATCGGCAAGCGCCGCAAGCGAAACGAACGATACGGCCGGAGCGCATGGCCCAACCGCCGACGGCGCGCCCCACACCCCTTCCGTGATCTCGCTCGGGCAGGTCTGGGTCGACATCATGATGGATATCGACACGCTGCCGACCTCCGGCGGATTCACCGTCGCCGGCGACACCACGCCCACGGTCGGCGGCAGCTACCGCGTGCTGCAGGCGGTCGGCGCGATGGGCGTTCCCGCCGCGCACGCCGGCATCATCGGCAGCGGAATCTGGGCCACAACCGTGCGGCGAGCCTTCGACGAGGCCGATATCCGCCACATCGGACCGGACCGTCTCGACGCCGATTCCGGATTCCGCCTCGTGTTCCACGATGGCACGGACCGCAAAACCTTCGTCGCCCGCTACGGTGCGGAGGCGCAGGGCAATGAGGCGACCTTCGCCGCGCTCGACCCGCTTGAAGGCGATGTGGTGCATATCAGCGGCAACACGCTGCTCGATCACACCGCCGCCGGCATCGACGAATTCGTCCATCGCGCCGGCACCGACCCGAAGCAGCGCCAATACCGGCTGGTGATCAACCCGACCAAAACGCTGAGTCTGGTCAATGACCATCTGTTGGAGGACCTCGTGCTCGCCCGCCCCATCTGGTCGTGCAACCGTCAGGAGGCGCAGACCTTGGCCGACCGGCTCGGCGTGTTCGTGGACGATTCCGCCACATTGACCGTGGGCGGCGGATTCGACAAGTCGATGCAGGCACTGTGCGAGGCGCTCGGCGAGGCCTTGCGCGCCCCGCTGGTGGTGCGTGCCGGATCGCGCGGCGCATGGGTGCGCGAACCCGGCGGCCAGACATGCCATATCGAAGGATTCCCCACCAAAGCCGTACACACGCGTTCGGCGGGCGGATGCCATACCGGCGTGATGTGCGCCATGCTGGTCAAAGGATGGGGACTGTGCGACGCAACCCGCATCGCCAACGCGGCCGCCTCCCTCGCCATCCAGAACAACGTCGACGGCGTGCCCGTGGCCCCAAGCTACGATGAGGCGATCGCGTTGGCCGACGGGAATGACGCGAGCGGGAACGGGAACGTCGCCGGGCAGACGGGCTCGCCCGCCGAATAGTCCCACTGCCCCACCGCACCGTCCAGCCGCGCGGGCCGACGCGGCCCACATACCGGTTCGCGCTTGTTCACCGGCTATTCATCTGCCACGCTCGCAACATTCCCGAGCATCTTCTACGATGGGAGGGATATATCAGGCAGGAGTATTCGATGGCCGAACAGATGAACGACGCCGAAAGCGTCATGCCCGCCGCCCATGGCGAGCGCACCGATTCCGTTTCACACACCGCTGGCACGACGACCACGGCAACCACGGCGACCGCCGCATCCCCCACTCAGGCAGGCGCGAAGCTGACCGCTCAGGAGAAGCGCTGGATCGTCTACGATGTGGGCAATTCCGCGTTCGTACTGCTCTCCACCGCAGTGGTGCCGATCTACGCGAACTCGCTGCTTGAGGCCGCCGGTCAAGACAATATCGTCTCCACATGGGGTTACGCGCAGACGATCGCCTCGCTGGTGATCGCGGTGCTGATGCCGCTGCTCGGCTCCATCGCCGACGTGCAGGGCATGAAGGTCAAGTTCTTCTGCGGCTTCTTCGGCACGGGCGTGGTGATGTGCTGCGCGATGGCGCTGCCGTTGAGCTGGTTGCCGTTCCTGGTGGTGTATGTGCTGGCGACCATCGGATTGAACGGTTCGCTCACCTTCTACGATTCCATGCTGATCGACACCACCACGAATGAGCGTATGGACCGCGTCTCCTCGCACGGCTACGGCTGGGGCTATATCGGCTCGACGGTGCCGTTCCTGGTGTGCATCGCGCTGATTTTCGGTGGACCCGCGCTGCTCGGCCTGGACACCGCGTTCTGCACGCGCATGTCGTTCCTGATCACGGCCGTCTGGTGGGCGGTGTTCACGATCCCGCTGCTCACCAGCTACCGTCAGAAGCATTACCGTGCGACGCGCGACCAGCTCGGCTCGGCGGTGCGCGGCACCTTCCGCGAGCTGGGTGCCACCTTCGGCAAAATCGTACGCAACAAACCGTTGTGGATGTTCATGATCGCGTTCTTCTTCTATATCGACGCGGTGAACACGGTGATCACGATGAGCACCTCGTATGGCACACAGCTGGGGCTCGATTCCACGCAGTTGGTGATCGCGCTGCTGGTCACGCAGTTCGTCGCCTTCCCCTGCGCGATTGCGTACGGCCGTCTGGCCGGGCGTTTCGGCGCGAAGGTGATGATTCTGATCGCGGTGGTGGCGTATATGTGCATCGTGTTCTTCGCCGCGTTCTTCCTGCGTTCCGAAGTGCAGTTCTGGATTCTGGCGATTCTCGTCGGCATGTTCCAGGGCGGCATCCAGGCGCTGTCGCGTTCCTACTACGGCAAGCTGATTCCGAAGGACCACGCGAACGAATACTACGGTTTCTACGACATTTTCGGCAAGACGGCCTCGATTATCGGCACGTTCCTGGTGGCCACCACCACGACACTGACCGGCAACGCCTCGATCGGTGTGCTCTCCATCGCCATTCTGCTGGTGCTCGCGCTCGTGTTCCTGCTGCTGCAGAAGGATCCGACGCGGCGCTGACCGGCCGGGTCTTCTTTCCGTGCTGGGCCACGGCGGCCATTACCTTTAGCGCCGCACGAGACGGTGGCCGCGACGGTAGAGGAATGCGCGCACCAGCGAGCAGGCGACAATCACGACCACGGCGAGCAATACGAGGAACGCGTGGTGCGCGCCTTCGACCGTCGCGGCGCGATAGCCGGCCGAGCCGATCTCGCCGACGCCCGACCCCGACTGCGCGATGGCCAGGATCACGGACATCGTGGTGGTTCCGGCGGCGCCGGCGAGCTGCTGGAACGTGCTGAACAGCGCGTTGCCGTCGGCGGTGAGCTCGTCGGGCAGATCGCTCAGGCCACTGGTCATGATGTTGGAGAACGCCATCGGGAAGCCCAGCATATACACCACATAGAACACGGCGAGCTGCGGCAGGCTGGACGATCCGTCGACCAACATCGCCATCAGCGCCACGCCAAGCAACGCCACCGCGGTCGCAACGCAGATCGGCCGCGCGGGGCCGAAGCGGTCGAGCATGGCACCGCCGACCGGAGCGAGAAGCGCGCCGATCAGCGCGCCGGGCAGAATCACCAAGCCGGCGGCCATCACCGTGGAGCCGAAACCAAGCTGCGCCAGATTCGGCAGCAGATAACCGAAGCTGATGGTAGTGCCCTGGAACAGCATATAGGCGAGCAGATGCCAGCGGAACGAGACGCTGCGCAGCACGCCGAGCCGGATCATCGGCGAGAACGAACGGCGCGACATCAGCGCGAACGCCACCAGCGCCGCCACACCCACAACCACCAGCACGATGGCGAGCGCCAGCGAACCGGCCGCGCCCGAGCCATCCGCGCCATCCGAACCGCCCGAACCGGACGCGAGCGCCGTGACGGCCGCTCCGCCCCGGTCGAGCGCGATGATCAGCGAAACGAAACCGACCACGACGCACAGCATATGCAGCGGATTGAGATG
Organism: Bifidobacterium eulemuris; assembly: GCF_014898155.1. Taxonomy (NCBI): domain Bacteria; kingdom Bacillati; phylum Actinomycetota; class Actinomycetes; order Bifidobacteriales; family Bifidobacteriaceae; genus Bifidobacterium; species Bifidobacterium eulemuris. The sequence continues at coordinate 1,290,414 of NZ_CP062938.1, forward strand.
CGCGTCCTCCAATGGCGCGGACTGGCGGATGCTGAGCAATCCGACGATCAGCGAAAGCGCCAGCAGCGGCAACACGATGACGAACACATAACGCCATGACAGGAAGGTGCTGACGAATCCGCCGAATGTGGGGCCCAGGGCCGGAGCGGTGCCGATCAGCACATTGCCCACGCCCATCAGCACGCCGACGCGGGCGCGCGGGGACTGTTCGACGATGATGTTGATCATCAGCGGCATGGCCACGCCGGTGCCGATGCCCTGCAGCAGGCGCGCGCCGAGCAGCATCGGGAAGTTCACGGCGAGCAGGGCCACCGCCGCGCCGGCGATGCACAGCACGGACGCGGCGACGAACTGCGAGCGCAGCGTGCATTTGCGTTTGAGATACGAGGACAGCGGCACGGTGAGCGCCACCATCAGCAGATAGCCGGTGGTGAGCCACTGCACGGTGCTGGTGCCGACGTGGAATTCCGCCATGAGTTCGGGGAACAGCACGTTCATCACCGTTTCGGTGAGGATGCCGATGAAGGTGAGCAGTCCTGTGGCGATGATGGAGCCGATCAGTCTCGGCGTGATGGTTTCGGGCCGGGAGAATCCGCCGGACGTTCCGGCGGCCACGGCCGCATTGGTTGCTTCAGCCATGGTGCGCGCGTCGGCCACGTCGGCCATGGTGCGCGCGGCGTTATCAGAAGATACGAGTTGCTCTTTCGTGGTGAGAGTATGTGACATTACCCATAATGCGCCGTCCCCGGCAATACCTTTCCGTGTCCTGTTCGGATCCGCGCGGCATACGAGAATCGACCCGAATCCCCTTCGGGTCGTGTGCGCGGTGAATCGTGCGGAAACAGGCATCCGCACTGGGCCATGGTAGGTCGGATGCCAGACAGGCGCGCACCCAATCGCGCCCGCCATACACACACACGGCCCATGCGCACGGACCACACAGCAGTCCGCCCGACCAACCCATCAGACCGATCCACACGGCCCACGCACACGGACCGCGCACATGGACCATACACCCGCGCCATACGCCCTACGCCCCGCGCCCTTTTCCCGCAACGCGGCACGCCGACTTACGAAGACGCGAAAAACCGTGTACGGTGAACGCTGTTTCGAAAACCGCATGACTTAGTCGTATCCCTTTGGGAAGCAGGTCATGCGGTTTTTCTTTGCCCCGCGCAGCGGTCATATGCCGCGCATTTCGTCTCGCGGGCACAAGTGTGAGGTAACGAATCGGGAGAAGGGCTCCCGCAACACAAATATTGAGAGAGGTATCACAACGTGACTTCGTCTGAAACCACGTCAACCAACCATGCCGTCAACGGCACCGACACCGCCGCCTATCCGAAGCATCCGCACCGCGTGATGCTGGGCCTGTACATCGGCGCGTTCCTCGGCATGCTGTCCGAAACGTCCATGAACATCGCCCTGCCCGACCTGATGGATTCCTTCGGCGTCTCCGCCGGCACCGTGCAGTGGATGGTCGTGGGCTATATGCTCGCCATCGGCATCGTGCTGCCGTTCGTCGGCCTGATGCTCAAATGGGTCAACACCCGCACGCTGGCGATATTTGCGCTCGCCTGCTTCTTCGTGGGCGCGCTGGTCTCCACCTTCGCCGTGAACTTCCCGATGCTGCTCACCGGCCGCATCATCCAAGGCGTGTGCACGGGCATCGCCCTGCCGACCATGTACGCCGTGATCATGCGCGTGTTCCCGATGAGCCAGATCGGCGCCGCGAACGGCGTGGCCGGTCTGGTCATCATGTTCGCCCCGGTGATCGGCCCGACCGTCGCCGGCATGCTGATCGGCGCGTTCTCATGGCGCGCGATTTTCGCCATGTTCGCCATCGTCGCCGCGGTCGCGCTGGTCTGCGCCGCCGCGACGCTCACCAATCCGATCGAGGTGACCCGCCCGAAGATCGATCTGCCGTCCGTCTTCGCCTCCGTGATCGGCTTCGGCGGCCTGGTCGCCGGCGTCTCCATGATCAGCGATATGGGGTTCTCCCCCACGGTGATCGTGCTGCTGGTCGTCGGCGTCGTCGTGCTCGCGTTCTACGTCTGGCGTCAGCTGCATATGGAATCCCCGATCCTCGACCTGCGCGCGCTGGGCATCGCCGCGTTCCGCACGCCGGCCATTATGGTCACGCTGTCGTTCACCTGCACGCTGGCGCTGATGTATCTGGTGCCGCAGGAGCTGCAGCGCGGTCTGGGCCTGAGCTCCACGGTCGCGGGTCTGCTGATGCTGCCCGGCGGCATCGTCAACGCCGCCTGCTCGCTGCTGGCAGGCCGCCTCTACGACCGTAAGGGCGCGTCCATGCTGGTGCGCGTCGGCGCGGTGGTCGCGATCATCGGCGACGCCCTGCTGCTGGCGATGGGTGTAGGCACTTCGACCGCGTTCTTCGTGCTGGCCCATGTGGTGCTGATGATCGGCATCCCGCTGATGCAGCAGCCCGCCCAGTCCGCCGCGCTCAAGGGCCTGCCGCGCGAGTTGGCCACCGACGGCAGCGCGATTCTCAACACGATGCAGCAGGTCGTGGCCGCCATCGGCACCGCCGTCGCCACCTGCCTGCTCGGCCTGGGCGAGTCCAATTACACGGCCGCCGGCGGCACCAACGCCGCGCAGGGCTTTGTGGACGGCTCGCGTTACGGCTATGTGTTCGGTCTTGTGCTGGTTGTGATCGTGCTGGTTATGTCGTTCTTCCTGCGCGAACGCAAAAACTAGCCCGTTCCCTCCGCCATGGATGATTTCGGCCGCCGGTTTTCCGCCCGCGGCCGAAACGCTTGGCGGCAGGACGGCTTATATCGGATGACGCCGCCGACGGAATGTCGGCGGCGTCATCCGTATGAGCCATCTGGGAGGGGCGTCTAGTCCTCAAGTCCGAGCATGTCGCGCAGCCAGGCGAGTTCGGTCTCGCGCGTGGCTTTGGCGGAGACCATGACGCCCCGGCGATAGGGGTCGTCGATCTCCCTGGAGGTGAGCACATGCTCGCCCTGTTCGAAGAATCCGATACGGCCCGCGGCGAGGTAGTCGTAGCGCCGGCGCAGCACCGCGTCGCGCTCGCCCTTGTCGGGCAGATGCCGCAGGAAGGCGAGCACCACGAACCAATTGACGGGGCTGGTGATGTCGACGCCGCGCGCCTCGCGTAGTATCTCGGTCAGCCGTTCACGCCCGGCCTGTTCGAGGATCATCGTGCGACGCTGCCGCCCGCTCTCCCCCACGTCGATCCGCTCGCGCACCAGCCCGGCGGCGATCATGCGTTTGCACGCCGGATAGATCGTGCCGTCGCTGATATTGCGCGCGTAGCCCTGCAGCCGTTCCATCTTCTTGCGCAGCTCGTAGCCACAGAGGGGCCCATCGGCCAGAAAGCCCAGAATCATCAGCTCAATCATGGTTTCAGCATACCCCACCCCTCGATTCGACACGCCTCGATTCGACATATAACGATTCGAGGGATACAGTGAAAGCCATCACGCGCCAAGCAACCGCGAACACGCGCGAAGACAACACCGACGAACGGCCGCCGCAAACAGCGCGGCCGCATAACACAAAGGAAGTCACCATGACCAACGTCACCATCATCGGAGCAGGCAATATCGGATCCGCCGTCGCGGGCATCGCCGCCAAGGCGGGCGCCGCCGTGCAGATCATCAACCGCGACCTCGAGAAGGCCCGGGCGGCCGCCCCGGACGGCGCCACCGTCGCCGCCTACGGCGAACCCATCACCGGCGACATCGTCGTGCTCGCCCTGCCCTACCCCGCGCTCGCCGACGTGGCGGAACGCTACGCCGACCAGCTCGACGGCAAGGTTGTGGTCGACCCGTCCAACCCAATCGACTTCTCCACCTTCGATTCCGTGGTGCCGGCCGAATACGCCTCCGGCGCGGCCGAGTTCGCCGCCAAGGTTCCCGGAGCGCAGGTCGTCAAGGCCTTCAACACCGACTTCGCCGCGGTGCTCGCCTCCGGACAGACCGATGGCGCGCCGACCACCGTGCTGGTCGCCGGCGACCACGACGCCGCCAACCAGGCCGTCATCAATCTGGTGAACGCGGCCGGACTGCGCGGCGTGAACGTGCTCGGCGGACTCAAACGAGCCAAGGAGCTTGAGGCGATGGGCTCGCTGCAGATCATCCTCGCCGTCACCGAGGCCACCCCGTGGACCGGCGGTTTCAAAATCGTCAAGTAGTCCCGCCCGAACCGAAGCCAGGTGCCTGGTTCGCACGTTGACCTGAAAGCCGCGCCCCCACATTCCATCGCGAAACGTGGGGGCGCGGCTTTCGCGTTCCGCACGAGGGCCGGCGACACGGCCGGCGCATCCGTCCGATCGAAAATTCCGCCGCGCGCGCACGCAACCCACGGAATTTACCCGCCGCGACTAGGATGGTGGCGAGGCCGCCACCTCACGCAACGGCCCGAATTCGATAGGCGACCGACGGGAGGCGCGCGATGGGCAATATCTGCGACTACGTGCGCGACGAGACGCGCGGATTCGACGAGCTGCCGTTCAACGCGGTGGACGCGCTTGTACTGGCGCAGCTTTCGTACGAAAGCATCCCTCCGCTGGTGCCGCGGCTGATCGACGAGGTCGAATGCTTCGGCACATTCGCACGGCGGGCGCGCCGATTCTCCTGGCGTAATCCCGTGCAATCCATCCGCTCGCTGGCGCAGGCGCCGTTCTCGCCGGTCACGCTCGAGCAGGTGAACACGGTGCTGCATGGCGACGTCGACGACGTCTGCACGCATCCGGTGCATCTGACCGGCATCGCGGACACCAAGCAGGTGCATGAATTCGTACGCGCCACGGCCGCGAACCCCCGTTTCTCAAGCCTGCCGATGGGCGCCTTCGCCGAACAGTTCGACCGCCGCGAGCAGACGCAGTTCGCGGCCGTGACCTTCCGTCTGCCCGACGGCACGCTGGTGCTGACGTTCCGCGGCACCGACGATTCGCTGGTCGGGTGGAAGGAGGACTTCAATATGGCCTTCCAATACCCGGTGCCGGCGCAGGAGGCCGCGGCCGAGTATCTGCTGGTGGTGGCGGGCATGTGGAAGGGCCCGATCATCCTTGCGGGGCATTCGAAGGGCGGCAATGTGGCGGTGTACGCGGCGATGAACGCGCCCGCGAACATCCAGAGCCGCATCACCGCGGTGTATTCGCTGGACGGCCCCGGCTTTCCGAGGGATGTCGTCCAAGGCGACGCCTATGCGAGCATTATGGGCAAAATCCGCAAAATCGTGCCCGACTCGTCGATTATCGGCATGGTGCTGGAGACGCCGGAGCCGTGCACGGTGGTCAAGTCGGACGTGGAGGGCGTGATGCAGCATTTCGCCTTCTCCTGGCAGGTGGAGGGTGACCGTTTCGTCGAAGTCGACGATATGGCCGCCAGCTCGCACACCTTCAACGAGTCGTTCAACCAGTGGATGACCGGTCTGACGCCCGAGGAACGGCAGCATGCGGTGGACGCGCTGTTCCAGGTGCTGCACGCGAGCGGGTCGACCACATTCTCCGGACTGCTGTCGGCCATGCCGCTGGCGTTGCCGGGCATGATCGGCACGATTGTGGGGCTCACGCCGGATGAGCGCAAGCATATCCACGAGGCGGTGAAGATGCTGGTCACGGCCGCCATGGCGCGCAACACCGCCGTCACGCGTTAAGCGAAACGGTCTTTTTATTGGTCAGTTTGCCCAATATTTTATTGTACACTGGCCACAATTCGTTCCAGCCGGAGCCATATCAAGGAGGCCGCATGTCACGACCACGACGAGATTCCGAGATCCTGCCGGCCACGACGCGTATGGAAAACGCCTTCTGGGAGCTGCTGCGCGCCCAGGAATACCGCCGGATCACCGTCACCGACATCGTGCGCGAGGCCGGCGTGAACCGCAACTCCTTCTACTACCACTATTCGGGCCTGCCCGAGCTGGCCGACGCCGCGATCCTGCACGAGGTGGAGCGCACGCCGCTCGTCGAGGTCCCCGCGCCCGATCAGGAGAATCTCAAACACCAGTGGGGAGCCCGCGCCAAAGAGCTGATCAGCGCTCCCGAGCAGCGCCAGCGCCTCGACCGGCTGGCCCTGGTCGCGGGATCGCACAGCTCGCCGGAACTCTTGGATTCGCTATGCGATTTCGGCCGGATGACGATCAGCTCCATGCTGCAGCTCGACACCGAGCATCTCGACCTCAAAACCGACCTGATGCTCGATTTCGCCGTCGGGGGCCTGCTCTCCGTGCTACGCCGCTGGCCCACGCTGAGCGAGACCATCGCCGTCGAGGATCTGCTCAACGAGGACATCGCCGTGCTGGCCATGGGCATGTACCTGAGCATGTCGAAGGCGGATATGCTCGACTACTGGAACCAGGTGTTCTCCAACACCGTGCTCGCCCAGCCTCCGGATGCCGCCGATTCGAACGAGGTACGATAGCCCCACCCGAACAACCGACATAAGGAGCGTCATGAACGATGTGATGGCCGCCGTAGGCCGCTGGTTCGCGAGCAACGCCGGAAAGCTGATCTGGCTGGCGATCGTGGTGGCGGCCGCGGTCATAGCCACCAGAATCCTCAGCCGTCTGATGCGTCATGCGCTCGACAAAACCGACATTCCCAGCGCATCGATTTTCATCAACCTCATGCGCGTGCTCATCTGGGTTCTCGCCGCCGCCATGGTGCTGCAACCGGTGTTCGGCATCAACCCCACCACCATCGTCACCGCGCTTGGCGTCGGCGGCGTGGCGCTCTCGCTCGGTCTGAAGGACACCATCGCGAACATCATCGGCGGATTCGGGCTGATGTTCGGCAAGGTGATCCAACCGGGCGATCTGGTCTCCATCTCCGGCACCACCGGCACGGTCAAGGACATCACCTGGCGTCAGACCGTGATCGCGGAGCGTGGCGGCAACGAGATGGTGATTCCGAACTCCGTGCTCAACACCGCGCAATTGGAACGTCTGACCGTATCCAACGAAAGCGTCGCGCGTGTGCCGTTCACCGCCAAAGCCGATGCGGACATCGCCGAGGTGGAGCGCGACATCCTCGCGCGACTGCAGGGCGTCGTCGACGACTGCACCAGCCCCGACAATCCACCGCTGGTCAAATTCTCCGGATTCTCGCCATACGGCATCTCCGGCGAGGCGCTGCTCTTCGCCGACGCGGACACGCCGCCCTCCACCGTGGCCGACCGCGCCACACGCGCGCTGGCCGGCGCGGACTGGATGGCGACGGCCTTCTGACGGACGGTCCTAAGTCCTATATCATCTGCCAGACGGTGAGCGACAAAGCGAAGATGATGAAAACGACCATGCCGGGATTGCCGAACGCCGTGCGCGCGCCCAACCCGTCGGGAAGCTGCTCGGGGGTCGTATAGAACTCAAGCTTTCTGCGGTTGGTGATCATCAGCACCACGCCGACGATCACCAGAACGATCAGCGCCATGCCATACAGGCCGACGATGAACAGTCCGGCCGGCGGATCGACGGCCATGCGCATCAGCTCGGATTCGCTCAGCTCACCGGTCAGCAGGCTCGGATCCACCAGGGAGAACACCCACCGGGGCAGCATCGAGCCGCAGAAATTGACGATCGCATGCATAATCATCGAGTAGCGCACGCGGCTGGTGCGCATGTAGACGTACCCGAACACCAGTCCCAGACCGAAGGCGTAGAAGAACTGGTAGAGGTTCAGGTGGAACAGCGCGAAGGTCAGCGCGGACAGCAGGATGGCGGTTTTCTCGCCGTAGCGGCGCGTGCGGTCGATGATCTGCTTGCGGAACAGCCATTCCTCGAAAATCGGCGCCAGCACCACGGCGAACACGAACAAGCTCACGGGATCGCTGTCCAGAATCGCCTCGGCCACCTGGTTGGTGGATTGCCCGCCGGAGATCAGGCTGGACAGCACTGTGCCGATGATATTGCCCAGATACATCACCGGAAAACAGATGAGCAGCAGCGTGACGAAGCGTTTCGCACCAAGGTCGAAGCGCTTGGTCCGCAAAACCGGCACATTGCCCATGGCCAGCACGCACAACGGCATCGCGACCGCGTACAGCGGGCCGGATGAGGCCAGCATCCCAGCCCAGGACGGATAGCCGTCGGGAAACATCGACCACAGAATCCCCAGACAGACGATATTGAGACCGACGTAGAAGGCGAGCATCACACTTAACGCGACGCCCACCGTGGAGAAACGCTTGTGCGCGACGAACCACGGGTTGACTGACGTTTGCTGTGGCTGATATTGACTCATGGGGCCCATTGTAATGTGTGCCGTCGCACGAACGGCCCTTCCCCACCCGTCCGTGCGACCCTTTTTTCTCCCCCAATCGCACACGGATCCGTCGAAAACGTTGCGATTCCAACGCTTGTCGTTATGTGCGGTTTGTGCGTTCGTGTGCGGAAAAGTCGCACGGACGGATGCGGGGGCGAGCTCCGTGCGAGGCCGCCCTTCAGACGGCCAACGCCGCCACCGGCCGCGGCGCGACCACCACGTCGGATCCGACGGCCAATCCCGCGGGCAGCTCGTTGGCCGGCAGCTGCACGGTGACGCGCAGACGCTCGCCCAAGGCGACCGCCACATCGACACGGGCCAGCGCGCCGAGGAAATGCACCGCCTCCACACGGCCCGGCTCCCCCACATGCGACTGGCCGCTCAGCGTCAACGACTCGGGGCGCACGAGCACGGTGACGTTGCCACCCGCGCGCGAACCGTCGATCAACGGCACGCGCTGCCCGAACACCACCGCCTCGTCACCGTTCGACACGCCGGGCAAACGGTTGGTCAGGCCGATGAACGTGGCCACATATTCAGTTTCCGGGCGCTGGTACAGCGTCTTGGGCGCGGCGATCTGCTCGATGCGCCCATGGTTCATCACGCCGATGCGGTCGGCCACGGCCAACGCCTCCTCCTGGTCGTGGGTCACGAACACGGTGGTGGTGCCGGTTTCGAGTTGGATGCGGCGGATCTCGTCGCGCAGCTGCACGCGCACCTTCGCGTCCAGCGCGCTCAGCGGCTCGTCGAGCAGCAGCACGCGCGGATGGACGGCGAGCGCGCGGGCCAGCGCCACACGCTGCTGCTGGCCGCCGGACATCTGCTGCGTGTATTTGTTCGCCTGATCCGACAGGCCCACCAGTTCCAGCTTCTCGCCGGCGATGCGCCGACGCTCCGCCTTGGACACGCCGCGCACCTCGAGCCCGAACTCGACGTTCTGCAGGGCGGTCATATGGGGGAACAGCGAGTAGGACTGGAACACCATGGCCATCTCGCGCTTGTTCACCGGCGTGGCCGTCACGTCCTGCCCGCCGACCAGGATGCGCCCGGCCTGGATATCCTCGAGTCCGGCCAGCGAGCGCAGCGCGGTGGATTTGCCGCAGCCGGACCCGCCGAGCAGCACGACCATCTCGCCGGGTTTGATATCGAGGTTGAAGTCGTCAAGCGCCTTGTCCGGGGATCCCGGATAGATTTTGTCGACATTCATCATCTGGATGCCGCCGCCGCGTTCGCTGGACTCCTTGAGTACGGCTTTGGCGGCTTTGGTCACGATGTCGCCGTCGGCCACGGCGGGCTCGAATACGTCGGCGGTATGCGCGACGACGGCTTTCTGTTCTGCAAGAGACATGGGATTACCTTCACTGTTCACTGTTCTTTGGAGCGGCGCATCGCCGCGGAGATGAGGTCGAGCGCCACGAGCAGGATCACGCCGAACACCAGGGCGAGCAGCGACATGGCGGTGGAGATCTGCGAATTGGATTGGCCGAGCTGGTAGAGCGCGACCTGCAGATTCATGCGGCCGAGCAGCGAGGCGACGGTGTATTCGCCCAGCACGACGGCGATGGAGATGAACGAGGCGGAGAGGATGGACTGCCACAGGTTCGGGATCAGCACGCGCAGGAACACGCGCGGCCATGAGGCACCGAGCGAGCGGGAGGCTTCGACCAGCGTTTTCACATCGATGGAGTTGAGTCCCACGGCGAGCGCGCGGAAGGCGAACGGCATGACCAGAATCACGTAGGCGAAACACAGCCAGATCGGCTTGGTGCTCAGCACATCCGCGGACAGCCATCGATAGATGGGGCCGAGTCCGACGACCAGCACGATGGCGGGAATGGTCAGCGGCAGGGTGGCGACCCATTCGATGGCGCGTTCCAGCCGGCGCGAGCGGATATGCACGATAACCATCGTCGGCACCATCAGCGCCAGCATAAGCGCCACGGTCACGACGCACAGTCCCAGCGAGGAGCCGAGTCCCTGCCATAGCACGGTCAGGTCCGCGCCGAGCGAGGAGCCGTCGCCGGTGAAGATCGCGCGCCATGCGTCGAGACTCCACCGCCCGGAGAGCGGGTGGCGCACGGTGAACAGGAACATGGCGAGCAGCGGGGCGAATAGGAACAGCATGGTCAGGGTGAGGACCACCGTTTTGATGATGTTCTGCCGGCGGATGCGCGCGGCACGCAGCTGCGGCGGTTTCGGCGCGGCGGTCGCGGCGGGCATCGCGGATGATGCGGATGATGCGTGCGTCACTGCCATCGTCCGGCCCTCTTTTCCACGGCGTGGCTGAGCAGCATCGCGAGGGCCACGACCACAACCATCGCGAACGCCAGCACCTGGGCGAAACCCTGCTGGTTCACGTCCATCTCATTGCGCATCGCACCTTGGATCATCAGCGGCACAAGAATCGAACGCTGCGAGAACAGGGCCGCGGCGGTGGCGTAGGCGGAGAACGCGTTGGCGAACAGCAGCAGAAGGGCGGAGATGAAGCGGGGTGCCAGAATCGGCCCGGCCACGCGCGTCCAATACTGCCAGGTGCTGCCGCCCAGCGATTCGGCCGCCTCGCGCCACTGGGGCAGCATCGAATCGACGGCCGGCAGGAAGATGATGATCATCAGTGGAATCTGGAAGTAGCTGTAGATCATCACCAATCCCGGCATCGTGCTCAACCAGTTGGGGTTCACCGTCACGCCGAACAGCTGCTGCAGCAGCATGGTGCCCACGCCGTTGATGCCGAGGGTGGCGATGAACGCGAAGGCGAGCATCACGCCGCCGAACTGCGCGAGCACGGACGAGATCGCGCCGATCAGCCGACGCGCCAGTCCGTTCGGCCGCGAGCCGATCACCAGCGCGTAGGAGGCGAGCGCGCCCACCACCGAGCCGATCAGGGCGGAGATCATGGAGACGAGAATCGAAGTGCCGAATGCGGCGATGGTGTTGGCTTCGGCCAGCCGGCGGAAGTTGGCGAGCGTGAAGCCGCCGTCCGCGGACGAGAACGCGCCGAACACGACGATCAGCGTGGGCGCGAGGAGGAAGCACGCCGTATAGGCGAAGAACGGGACCGTCACACCCAGGGTGCCGAGCTCCTTGCGGTGGCGCGACACCACGGCGGTCAGGGCCGACGGTGGTGGGATGGGCGTGCGGCGCGCGACGGCCGCGCCCTGTGTGGAAAATGCGTTGCTACTGCTCATATCTGTCCTATCGTTGGGTTCCGTCAAGCGGTTTTTCAGCGAACCGGACCGTCCGTCATCAGACAGGACGGATCGTCCGCCGCTCCACCGGATGGGCGGGCGTCCGCCGATTCGCGGGCGGGGCCGAGCGTTCCCGCTCCGGCCCCGTCTTACGGCGAACGTCGGGCCGCTTGGGGCTGCCCGGCTCAGTTGCCGATGGTGGAATCCCAGTTGTTCTGCAGCCACTCGGTGATGGTGGAGGCCTGATCGTTGGTGTAGGAGATCGGGTCACCCTCGACGGTGGTGGAGGAGGCGAGCGCGTCCTGGTCGACCGTGCCGTCCTGCTCCATCATGTCGATCAGGATCGGGCTGGCACCGCCGGCGAGCCACTCGTTCTGGGCTTCGGCGGTGTACAGGTACTCCATCCACAGGCGGGCGGCGGCCGGATGCGGCGCGTCCTTGTTGATGGCCTGGTTGTAGTAGCTCACGACCTGGGCTTCGGGGAAGGTCTTGTACTCCCAGGTCACGCCCTTCTCCTTGAGGTCGGACTGGTAGGAGGCCTGGTTGTAGGTCCAGTCGAAGACGACGCCGGTCTGGCCGGAGTCGATGGTGCCGTTGGTCACGTCCACCTGGGTGAGGTTGCCGGCGTCCTTAAGCTTCTTGAAGAAGTCGAGACCGGGCTGGGTGTCGTCAAGGTCGCCGCCGGAGAGGGCGTTGACCATCAGGAAGCCGTTGAACGCGGCGCCGGCCTCGGCGGGCTTGCCGTTGAGGGCCACGGTGCCGGCGAACTTCGGGTCGAGCAGGTCGTCGAGGCTGTCGATGTCGCCGTACTTGTCTTTGTTCCATCCGATCGACATGATGCCGGTGTAGTCGGCGTAGTACAGGCCGTCGGCGTCTTTGGCGGAGTCGGGGATCGAATCCCACGCCTGCACCTTGTAGGCGGCGAAGTTGTCGGTGCTGGTGGCGGCGACGGACTGGCCGAGGTCGAACACGTCGGGGGCGGCGTCGGTGCCCTTGTTGGTGGTGGCGGCGTCGATCTCCTCCTTGGAGGAGGCGTTCGGGTTGAGTTCGGTGACGGTGATGTTCGGATACTTCTTCTTGAAGTTCTCGATGATGTTGCCGTAGTTGGCCCAGTCGTGAGGCAGGGCGATGACGTTGAGCGCGCCCTCCTCTTCGGCGGCCTTCTCGAGGTCCTCCATCGTGCCGAAGTCGGCGAGGGAGGTGGCGGAGGCGTACTGTTCGTTCACGTCCGCGGCTTCGCCGGCGGAGGAAGCCGATCCGCAGGCGCCCATGGCGATGGCGAGCATGGCGGCGAGGGAGCCGGCGGCGATCTTACGCAGGGAATTCATTGCTATTCCTATCTCTATCTGTTCGGGGCGCGGCGGCGGTTTGCCGTCACGGTCCGCGATAGAGACTAGGGGCGCAGGTTAACGCCATGATGGCGTCATGGTGAATGGGGGACGGATTTTGATGGAACTCCAATCGCACGGGCAACGGCCCGAAATCCATCCGTGCAACCCTCAAATCGTGCCGAATCGGCGCGAAACGCACATGAAAACACGTAAACGACCGTCATTCCGCCAATCCGCCTAATGTGCGGATGTGCGGTTCATGTGCGGAAAAGTCGCACGGAGGGCCGGACCCGGCAGCTCCGTGCGTTAACGCGCCACGCCCTCAATCAGCGTGGTGATCAAATCGGCGTACTTCAGACCGTTCGCCTCCCATGCCTTGGGATACAGCGAGATCGGCGTGAATCCGGGCAGCGTGTTGATTTCGTTGACCATCACCTCGCCATCGGGGGTCACGAAGGTGTCCACACGGCTCAGGCCCGCGGCGTCGACGGCGAGGAACGCCTTGGCCGCCACCTCGCGCACCCGCCGCAGCATATCCTCGGGCAGATTGGCCGGCACTTCGACATGGCTTGCGGTGTTGTCCATGTATTTGGAATCGAAATCGTAGAATTGGTCGCTTCCCTCACGGTCGAGCACGATCTCGCCCGGCCAGGAGGTCATCGGTTCGTCGCCCGGCTTGGGGCACAGCACCGCGCATTCGATCTCACGCGCGTCGATGCCCTGCTCCACCAGCACCTTCCAGTCGTGCCGGCCCGCCTCGGCCACGGCATCCGCCATCGCCTTGGCATCCGGCGACTCCACCTTGGTCACCCCGAAACTCGAGCCCGCGCGGGACGGCTTGACGAACACCGGATAGCGCAGCCCGGCCTCCTCGACGCGCGCGAGCAGATCGCCGGCGTTGGATTCACCATAGGCGCGGGCGTCCACAGTGATGCCGGGCGCGACGGGAATGCCGGCCGCGGCGAGCAGAATCTTGGTGTAATGCTTGTCCATGCAGGCGGCCGACGCGAACACGCCGCAACCCACATACGGCACGTCCATCATCTCCAACAGGCCCTGCAGCGTGCCATCCTCGCCATACGGGCCGTGCAGCACGGGGAACACGACATCGACGTGGCCGATCGGCGCGAAACCATCCCGGCCACGCGCCACATCAAGCGTCACCGGCTGGCAGTCGGGTGTCACCTCAACGGTCGGCAAGACGCCGCCGCTCAGGTCCCAGCCGCGGGGATCCTCGCCGCCGACGATCCACTGTCCGGACTTGGTGATGCCCACCGCGATCGGCTCGAAACGCTCGGTGTCGATCGCCTTCAGCACTCCGGCAGCGGAGATGCAGGAGATCGAGTGCTCGTCGGACCTGCCGCCGTACAACACCATCACGCGCTTCTTGGCCATATCGTTTCCCTCGTTTCTGCCGGAGTTGTCAACCAGTCTTTATTATGCACATCGTCATGTCCACGGGATTTCCCGCGCGGGGATGCGCACAGAAAAACCGCCAGAGTCTTCCTCACGCGGCGGTTCGCGGCACATCGTCATCGCAGGCATCGTCCACCCAGCCGGATCCTTCCCGCGCGGCGATCCGGCGCGACGGTTCCGCCCATATGCGACCGCCCCGGCCCAGGCCGCTCAGATTCTCCCCCACCTTTGGACCAATCCATACGCGACCGCCCCGGCCCGGGCTGATCGCCGTGGGTCGGGGCGGATGGCGACGCATGCGCGGGTGGTTATTCCTCGGTGATGTCGCGCCCGAACAGTTGGGTGAGCATCTCGGAGCAGGAGATGCCCTCGCTTAGCACGCGGCTCATCGCGTAGGCGAGCGGTGTGGGCACGCCGAGCTCCTTGCCCAAGGCGACGACCGCGTCCGTGGTGGGCACGCCCTCGGCCACGCCGTTGCTGGCTTCGGTCGCCTCCTGAACGCTCAGCCCCTTGCCGAGGTTCGCGCCGAAGGTGTAGTTGCGGCTGAGCGGGGAGCCGCAAGTGGCGATGAGATCGCCCACGCCGGCCAGTCCCGCGAAGGTTTTCGGATCGGCGCCGGCGGCCTGGCCCAAAGCGGTCAGTTCGGCGAGCCCTCGCGTCTCGATCATCGCGGCGGTGTTCTCGCCGTAGCCCGCGCCGCGCGCCATGCCGACGGCGAGCGCGACCACGTTCTTCAGGGATCCGCACATCTCCAAACCGATCACATCGGTGGTGACGAAGGCTTTGAAATAATCGGTGGTGCAGGCCTCGGCGATCTTCCTCGCATTGTCGATGCTTTCGCAGGCCACGACGGTGGCGGCGGGGTGACGCTGCGCGATCTCCTTGCTCAGGTTCGGACCGGAGACGGCGGCGAAACGGTCGGCCGGCAGGTCGAGCGTCTCGCGTACGACCTCGTCCATGCGCTTGTTGGTGCCGCGTTCGATGCCTTTCATCAGGCTGACGACGATGGCGTCGGCGGGGATGAGTCCCTTGAATTCGGCCAACGCCACGCGCGCGAACTGGGCGGCGATGGCGACGATGATGATTTGCGCGTCGGCCACGGCTTCGGCGCGGTCGCCGGTGGCGGTCATATTGGCGGGCAGCTGCTCGACGACGGGCAGACGAGCCTCGTTGCGGCGGCGGTCGCGGATATCCTCCACGATGTCGGGCTCGATGGCCCACATGGTCACGTCATTGCCGGCGTCGGCCAGCACCTGGCCGAAGGCGGTACCCCATGCTCCGGCACCCAATACCGTAATCTTGCTCATCGCGCCACCTCCGCATGGGGTACTGCCACATTACCTCGCGACTGCCGCCGCTCAGCGTCGCCTACGAACAGCCCACCGGGCTGTCCGCCCAACGGCGCCGCCCATGCCCCGGCGCCTAATACCGTAATCTTCATATTGCCTCATCGCTCCTTCATAAGACTTCGACTGTCAATGATGCTGAGATGCTTCGACTTCGCTCAGCATGACGGAGAGAACGCCACTCCGCCATCCATCATCCTGAGCGGAGCCCGCAGGGCGCAGTCGAAGGATCTCCGTCGCCCGTCATGTCAAAACGCGCTTCCTACTCCTTGATTCGGCTCATCGTGCGGTAGTCCCAGACGCCGTCGGGAGCCTGCTCACCGCGGATCTCGGCCATGATCTCGGTCATGCGCACGCGGATGCGGCGCGTGAGTTCATCGGCGAGCTCGACCGGCGGCTCCTCGCCCCAGCCGTCCATGCCCTCCAGCAGGTCGGCGTAGTCAAGCGCCGCGTCATAGCACATCACCACGTTCTTGCGAGGCCACGGCCACCAATGGTTGATGCTGGCCGCACCCCACGTCACCGCGCAGAACAACGGCACCTGATACCCCAGCCGACGCGACGATTCGAGCGCGATCATGCCCACGCCGTTCTTCATGCTCATCGGCCATTTTTGCGGATCCCTCGTCACCGTGCCCTCGGGCCATACCGTCAACGGACGGCCCGAAGTGACGATGTCGATCGAAGTGTCGACGATATCCTTGGCCTTGCCGCTGCGCCGCTGCACCGGCTGCATGCCCACAAGCTGGAACCATTTGCCGATCAGCGGCCACTTCGCCATCTCGGCCTTGGCCATATAGCGGGGTCGTCGCCCCTGGTGGAACAGGCTCATCATCGGCACGAACACGTCGAACATGGTCACATGTGTGGCGGCGGTGATGAACGTGCCGGTTTCGGGCACATGTTCCAGACCCCAGGCCTTGGTTTTGCAGCTCGCGCGGAACACCACGGAAACGCCCGCCAACAGGCGTTTGGTGGCCTTCGGGTTCTGCGCGTTGATCTCCGCCTCGTTGGGCGTGCGCGGTCCGGTCGGATAGTACGCGGTGGGATCCACCAGACGGTGGCGGGCGGCGAGCTTGGCGACCTGAGCGTCGGAAAGCGGCTTCACGGCCGAGCGCGGCGACGGTTTTCCTTTCGATACCATGCCCTCCATTGTGCCCTATCCCACCGCCAAGCGACGCGTTCCCGCCGCAATGTGGCTGGCGTGGCGCGCATGGCCGATCCGTATGCCGCGCAAACGACCGCGCCGTGGCCATACCGGTAGTGTGGCCACGGCGCGCAAGTCGCGGTTCGCTTCGTTTACAGCACGGCGATGGCGTCGATCTCCACCAGCGCGCCCTTGGGAATGTCGTTGCCGCCGAAGGCGCAGCGGGCCGGCTTCACGGAGCCGATGAACACCTCGGCGTAGCGGGCGTCCACCTCCTTGAAGTCCTCCACGTTCTTCAAGTAGATGGTGGCGCGGCATACATGCTCGATACCGGTGCCAGCCGCGTCGAGAATATGCTTGATGTTCTTCAGAGCCTGCGCGGCCTGCTCGCCCGCGGTTTCGCCCGCCAGTTCGCCGGTGGCCGGGTCGATGCCCAGCTGGCCGGACACGAACACGAAGCCGTTCGCCTTAACCGCCTGGCTGTACGCGCCCAGCGCCGCCGGGGCCTCGGAGGTAGCCACCGCTTCCATCTTCTCGCTCATTGATCGCTCCTTATCTTCCGCCGATTCGTCGGTTTGCCGCGCGCGAACGCGCCGATTACAGGCGATGATAGTGAACGCGCGCCGCGCCCGCCCAATCACCGCCCGCATTGCGGTCAGTCGCGCATGCCGCGAACCGCGCGTCCGGAGGCGAAACGGTCGAGCGCGCCGGTGCGGGCGATGGCGAGGTACAGGAACCAGCTCATCGCGCCGGCGATCACCACGCCGCCGATCATCTCGCAGATGAGATGCGTGATGCCGCGCGGGCTGATGATTGCCACGCCCTGATAGCGGAAGAACAGCAGATAGAAGCCGTATTCGACCGCCACCAGCAGGCCGGAGAGCAACGAGATGGGCAGGTTGAACACACGGTAGCGCGTCACCGCGAACGGAATCTCCGCGAACAGCCCCTGCAGAAGGGCCGAAGCGAATACGAATCCCATCGAGAACTGGTTGCCGATCAGCATCTCGGCCGCGGAACCGACCACATTGACGAACATCGCCGCGCCGGGCTTGCGGATGATCAGTAGGCCCAGCGGACCGGAGAAATACCAGAAGGCGTGCAGCAGGCTGGCGACGCCGGGCAGGATCGCACCCAGGAACGGAGATACGGCCGCATAGGCGAAATTAAAGCCCCAGAATACGATGCCGCAGGCGACACCGAGAGCGGCGGCGACGGCGATGTCGGCCGGGGTCCAGCGCAAGATGCGCGCGGATTGCGAAAGATTGTCGGACTGATTGGTCGGATTGGTCTGATTGACCTGATTTGAGGCATGGTTGCCCATGGGAAGCTCCTTATCCCGTTCGGACTGCGCACAGTGTCGGACATGCCGCAGGCGACACGGGCGTTCCTTGACCTGCGCAGTTCGGGCGGAAACGCCGTTATGCACTTTAGCAGTTGCGCACGGGCTCCATCCGCTTTGCCCACGCATAGGACTTAGTCGGAATGTCTCGACGATACCGGACAATCCCCATCCGCCCCACCCACACAGAGGACTTAGCGCCGGCATGAGCATGGACGAGGTCGGCGGCAAATCCGCCCCACCCACACAGAGGACTTAGACTGCCCGACCTGGAATCAGACAAACGGTACGTATCCGCCATGCCCACGCGCAGGACTTAGGAATCTCGCCCACATACGAAAAGTCCGCCGGCATCGTGGGATGTCGACGGACTGGAAAATCACGCGATGTGGGTCGCGCCTTACTTCAGCGAGGCGTTCACCGCATCGATGGCCTCCTGCAGGCTGTCCAGATGGGACTCGTACCAAGCGGTCGCCTCGTTCAGAGTCTCGGTCACGGCCTCATAGCCGGCGGCATCGTCGGCGGCGCAGCTCACGTACGTGGGGGTTTCGGCGGCGAGCGCCTCGTTAAGGGCATCCAGCGTGGAGGCGTCGGTCACGTCCTCTTCGGTGTATTCGGAGGCGGTGGAGGCATCGCCGTTCACCAGGCCGTTGTACTTGTTCGTCGCCACACGGGTCGCGTCGGAGGCCTCCATGCAGGCGGCCTTGGCGCTTTCGACCGAACCGCCGGACATCGCGCGCCAGACGAACACGCCGGCCACCGCCAGCACCACCACGACGACGATCGCGATCACCGGAACCAGCCACTTATTATTGGTCTTCTTCTCTTCAGCCATGACATACTCCTGTTTCTTTTCATGCCGCACCTTCTTCGGACGGCATCGCATAGGCCGCAGGTCATCCTATCGGAAAGCCGGATAAACGCAAATCGTCTCATAATCGCGTCCATATTCGTGAGTCTCCATAACAAAACCACCTGCCGATACCGGCGTGCGGCGAGCGGGCCGCGACCCGGGGAAACAAAAAAGGCCGGAATCATTAAGATTCCAGCCATTGGTGGGCTTGATGGGATTCGAACCCACGGCCTTTTGCTCCGGAGGCAAACGCTCTATCCACTGAGCTACAAGCCCGAGACTTCATCACTGTACACCACGCGACGGTCAAGACGTGCCCATCGGCGGCGCACGTCACGAAATCCGATACGATCCGTGCGACCCTTTTTCAACGCCGAAACGAACAGGATTCCTATGGTTTCCTTGATATGACGCGAATATGGAGAATGTGCGATTGTCACTTTCATGTTCGGAAAAGTCGCACGGCAAAACGTGGGATGGCGCTTCGTGCGAACCCGCTCCGGCAGTAGACTAGGGCTATGTCCGACCCAGTCAACGATTTCGAATACGAACGCCGCTTCTACTGCCGCGAGTTCCCCGACGAGATGGACGACGGGGACGCGCCCACGCTGATCGTGCAAAGCTATTACGTACACGACGGCAATTACGCCCTGCGCGTGCGGCTTCAGGCGCACGGCCCACGCCTCGACATGACGCCCGACCTTGATCCGACGGCCGTCGTCGACCAATATCAGAACCGTTTCTCCGAGGCGTTCGTCACCGTCAAGGGCCCGTCCGTGGGCGGCACCCGCTACGAGGCCGAACGCGAGATCGACACCCGCATCGCCGCGGAACTCATCAAACGCGGCGGCGAGGTGATCGTCAAGAACCGTTTCTCCGTTTGGATCGCGGAGGACGGCTGGAGTGTGGACGTGTTCGGCGGGGCCAACGCGCCGCTGATCATCGCGGAGGCGGAGCGTTCCGGCCCGGTCACCAACCTGACCATCCCGAAGTTCTGCACCACCGAAATCACCGATCAGGCGCGCTTCAGCAACGACGGTTTGGCCGCGCGCCCGTTCTCCCTTTGGGAAAGCGAATTCGAGGCGGAGCTCGCACAGAACGGCCCGCAGTTCCAGCAACTCTTCGGCAAAAACCGCATGGAGTAGCCGTCGGACCGCCGGCGTTAGTACATCAGCGTGGCGAGACGGCGGCGAGCCGCGGCAAGACGCGGATCGGTGGGTTCGGGGATGGCGAAATACTCCAGCAGACGCTGACGCACCGGCTCGATGTCGGCCTTATGCCCGTCGGCAAGAAAGTCCAGCAAACGATCGAAGGCGTCCTGGATCTGCCCGCCGATCATATCGACGTCGGCGACGGCCAGCTGCGCCTCGACATCGTCGGGAGCGGCGGCGCCGGCGGCGCGCACCTCACGCACGTTCGCCGAGCCGGAGCGTGACAGCAGCAGCGCCTTCGCACGTTCGCGCGCGGCCAGCGAGTCCTTCGGGTCGGCCTCCAGCACGCGGGCGTAGGCGTCGGCCGCGCCGGCATAGTCGCCCTCGCAGGCCAGACGGTAGGCCTCCATATGCTCGGGCGGCACGGCGGCGTCCGCAGCTTCATCGGCCCCCGCAACGCCATCAGCACCCGCGTCGGGATCGCCGGAGTACGGCGCGGTGCCGTCCACACCGGACTGGTGCGCCACCTGGATGATTTGCGGCACCACCTGCTCGCACAGCTGCGTGAGTTCGTCGGCGCTCGGCAGCCCCTGCAGCAACGGCATGGGCCGGCCGCCGATCAGCGCGAACAGGGCGGGCGCGCCCTGCACCTGCAGGGCCTGCGCGATGGAGGGATTGGCGGCGATATCGATGCGGGACAGCTGGATCAGACCGTTCTGCGCGTTCACCGCGTCGCCGAGCGCGCAGGCCATGTCGAACAGCCGGTCGTCGGTCGGCACCCACAGCAGCAGCAGGATGGGAAAGGTGGCCGAGGTGGTCACCATCGCCTGGAAGGTGTTCTCGTTGGTGTCGATCACGTAACCGCCGGCCGCGGGCGCGCCGCCCGCCTGCCCCGGCTCGGCTTTGACCTGATGTTTGAGCGCCTCCAAATCGACCGCCCCAGCCAACGACACTCCCGGATTGAATCCCGGCTGACCCGCCATACCACTCACCTTCCATACAAAAACGATGCTGGAACCATCATAGTTCCAGCATCGTATTGAGCGTTAAGCGTATGACTACAGCGCCTCGACCTTCACGGGGTAGCGTTCGGCGCCCACCGCGGTGATCTGCTGGCCGGAATCCTCGCTCGGCACGTACAGCGCCACGACGTTCACATACGTCACCTTCATGGTGCTGGTGGCCGTACCGTCGCCGAACAGCGCGCGCTCCTCGTCGGAGGCCGGCTGGGATTCGCGCCCCTCGCCCGCCTGCCGCGTCCATTCGGAGGCGATGGTCGCCACCACCAGATCGCCGCCCTCGGTGGAGCGCATGATCCACATCTGCTGCGGATCGGCGGTGAAGGTCTGCGTCTGGGTGCCGTTGTTGCGTTCCATGCCCTCCTGCACGGTGGTCGTCAGCTGGGCGAGCTGCTCGCGGAAGTAGTCGTCCGCGAATTCGGAGGCGTATTCGCTGCTGGAGCCGTTCTGCAGCACGTCGGCGTAACGCTCCACCGCTTCGGTGGGCGTGGCCACCAGATTCTCGTCCTCCGGGTCGCCCATCTGCGAACCGATTTCGGCGATGGCGAATTTCGGCAGCTGCGCGCCGGAGAACAGTCGCGCCACCGCGGTGAGCTTGTAGTTCTCCCGCGCGGAGTTCTGGGTCAGCACCAGCAGACGCATGGATTGCTGGTCCTCGGTGGTGGTGGTGATGGTGAACACGGAACGCGGCCAGCCGTCGTTCGTGGGGATCACGGTCTGGGAGATATCCGTGGGGATGGTGGCCTCATCGCGCAGGCTGCCGGTCGTCTGCGCGACGAGGATCTCGCTGGTGCGGATCTGCAGTTCCGGTCCGGAGAGGATCTGGTCGAGCCCGTCGGTGCTTCTCGCCTCATTGGCCGCGTCCAACGTCTCGAGAATCCTCGTGCGGATCTCCTGTTCCTGCGATTCGGTCAGGTCCGGAGAGACGCTGTCGGAGGACGGGGCGCTGACCGTGGGCACACGGCCCTCGCACGCGCATAACGACGCCGTCATGGCCACGACGATCGCCGCCGCGGCGCACACCTTACTCAATCGTGTCGCGTTCACTGTTCCTCCTGGGTTTCGGTGCCGCTCGGCTCGGACTGGTCGCTTTCGGTGCCGCTTGGATCGGGCGCGTCCCCGGTTCCAGCGGAGCCACCGGCCGGCGCGGCCGATTCCTCGACGCCGCCCACCTCTTGGGCGAGACGCGCGAAATACGCCTGCAGCTCGTCCGTGCTGATCACCGACGTGGCGGCGGCATCCGCGGGAAGGCTTTCGCTGTTGGAGTCGGGCAGGATCGCGCCATCGGACGGCGGCACGGCGCCGTTCTGCTGGTCCGCAACCAGATTGCGGGCCGTGGGGTCGACGATGGTCGGCGTGGCCGGCGCGGCCGGCGATTCGCTCGCCACGGTGGCGCCGCCGCCATGGCGGGCGTGGCGACGGCGGCTTTTCTTGCCGCTGAACATCTTCGATACCGACGCGGCGGATGTGGAGAGGGTTCCGGCGACCGCCGCGCCGATGGTCACCTCTTCAGCCGTCGCCGAAGCGGCCGCAGCGGCGACGCCGACGCCTTCCGCGGCACCGGAGACACCGGAAGCACCGGAGGCAGCGGCCTCGGCGGCCTTCTTCGCGCTCTTGCGACGCTTGCTCGGATCCATCGCGAACACCGAGGCGGAGAGCACGGCGAAGATCACGCACAGACCGCCCACAAAATAGAACGGCATGGCGAAATCAGGCACATTCTGTCGGGTCCAATCCAGCGATACCGTCGCGCCGGATTCCTCACCCAAATCGATGATCGCAACCTGCGTCTCGCCGGCGTCACGCGCACGCACGCTCACCGAACCCGTATCGCATGAGACATCGGTCCACATATCCGAGTCTTCGAACGCGACGGAGGAGTCGGATTCGTCGGCGGCGTCCCCCTGGGCCCCGGTCTCCTGCGTCGACAGCTCGGTCCAGTCGGTCAGCCCGGTCACCCGCGTGTAATCATTGCCGGACAGCCATCCGACGACGTCCTTGGCGGAGCCCAGCGCCACGCATACCTCCTGTGAGGAGTCCGACGCTTCGACGTTCACCCGCACGTCGGAATCCACCAGCGGCAGCACCCCCGGATCGGTGATGATGTATCGGGTGCCCGAAACCCGCGTGGAGGCCTCGATCTGGGCGCTTGGCTTCCATACGGTGGCGTTCATCACGCCCAATACCACGGCCGCTACCGCAAGCAGGCCGAAGATGGGCGTCACCACACCTCGCATGAACATGGCATGACGCGTGGGACGCTTGGCGTCCGCGTTTTCTTGTTCTTCAACACTCATAACGGCACCATTCTACAATCTTCACCTGTTGATTACCTAGACGCGGGAAAAATCAGGGTTTACGGCTACTGTGGTGGGTTATGCGCAATTCTGTATTCCGTGTCGCGGCCAAGATGACGGCCGCCATTGCATCCTTGGCCTTGTGCCTGACCATGTCCGCATGCTCCGACAGCTCGGACTCCGACGATTCCGCCTCATCGTCGGACGCGAACCAGATCGCGGGCATCACCGCCACCGGCGAGCTCGGCGAGAAGCCGACCATCAAACTGCACACCCCGATGTCCGTGGAGGACGGGGCATACTCCATACTGCAGGAAGGCGATGGCGAAACCGTCGAGGACGGCGACCGCGTCTGCGCCCAGGGTGTGGCCATCAACGTCGAGGATGGCTCCGAACTGATGAGCACCTGGGAGGACGACACCCCCGACTGCTCGATCCTCGTCGATTCCGACTACCTCTCCTCCACCTACTACGACGTGCTCAAGGGGCAGCCGATCAACACCACCGTGGCGTTCGGCATCAACGAGAACTCCTCCAGCTCCTCGAGCTCCACCGTCTCCTCGTACATCATGGCGCTGACGCTGGTCTCCAAGTCGCGCGACCTCGAGAAGGCCACCGGCGAGGAGGTCACCGACGTGCCCGCAGATCTGCCGAAGGTGACGCGCGACGAGGACGGCAAGCCCTCCATCGATATGAACGGCCAGGGCGCGGTCGACGAGCTTATCGCGCAGACGCTGATCAAGGGCGACGGCGAAACCCTCACCGACTCCAGCACGGCCGTGGTCAAATACACCGGCTGGCTGACGGACGGCACGCAGTTCGATTCCTCCTGGGATCGCGGCACCACCTTCGACGCCGACCTCTCCTCCTCCGGCTCGATCATCCAGGGTTGGAAGGATGGTCTGATCGGCCAGACCGTCGGTTCGCAGGTGCTGCTGGTCATCCCCGCCGATCTGGCGTACGGCGACAGCGGCAGCGGCGACACCATCCCCGGCGGCGCCACGATCGTGTTCGTGGTCGATATCGTCGCGGCGTACTGATCCCTCCGTCGCATCTCACATACGAAGGCCCGGCCATCGAGCGGTGATGAACCGCCGATGCCCGGGCCTTCGTCATAAATCGTGTCCGTTCAACTTGAACTCAGAACAGGCGCAGGGAGTCGTCCTCGGTGCCTTTCATCTCGTCGTAGTCGAGCAGCAGGCAGGTGAAGCCGCGGTCTTTGGCCAGCACCTGCGCCTGCGGGGTGATGGTCTGCGCGGCGAAGATGCCGCGCACGGGTGCCAGCAGCGGATCGCGGTTGAGCAGCTCGCAGTAGCGGGTGAGCTGCTCCACGCCGTCGATGCCGCCGTTGCGTTTGATCTCGATGGCCACATGCTCGCCGTTCGCGTCGATGGCCATGATGTCGACCGGGCCGATCGCGGTGGGATATTCACGGCGCACCAGTCGCGCGCCTTCGCCGATGCGTTCGATCTGCTCGGCCAGATAGCGCTGCAGATGGTCCTCGACGCCGTCCTTGATCAGCCCCGGATCCTCGCCCAAGTCGTAGGTCTCGTCGGAGTAGATGTGCTGCAGCGTCACCTCGAGCACATCGCTGGATTTGTCGGCGCAGACGCGCAGCACCTTCTCGGGTGCGGGCGTGTCCACATCCGCGTCGGCATTGTCCGGCGTGATGTCCTTCAGGGTGCAGGGCGCGCTCATCCAGTTAAGCGGCTTGTAGGAGCCCAGTTCCGAGAAGATCAACAGGCTGTTGTCGGCCTTGATCAGCAGCACGCGGCGCGCCAAAGGCAGCGAGGCGTTCAATCGTCCGGTGTATTCCGCACGGCAGTCAGCAACAAGTATTCGCACGGCCAACCACTGTAGCGCATCCCCTGCCGTTCAACAGAAAGGCGTCAAAGATCCTTGCGCCTCGCCGCGCTCACTTCCGCTCAGGATGACGAATGGACGGGGAAATGCAAAAGCGGGGTCTCGCTCGGTATGGAGTGAGACCCCGCTTGGGAGATGAGAAGGCGCGCTACTGCTGCTCGGTGGTGGTGTACACCACATCGTGTCCGCGCTCGACGGCCACGGTGAGTTTGTTCGAGTCGAAGGAGATGAATCCGTCGTTCACGTCGAACATATGCAGGTCGTCATCGGGCTCGACCACGGTGACCCGTCCCTGCTTGATCAGCGTCAGTATCGGCTCGTGGTTCGGCAGGATGCCCATGCCGCCTTCGGAGGCGGGAATGGTCACGCTCACCGCCTCGCCGCACCACACGGGATGGTCGGCGGCGACGATGTTCACCCGCATCGTGGTCTTGCCTGCGCTCTGATCCGAACCCGTCATCACGCACCCAGTTCCTTCTGCATGTCATGCCACTTGCGCTCGAGATCCTCGATGCCGCCGATGCCGGAGAACGCCTGCTCCGGAACGTCGTCGTACACGCCGTCGCAGATGCGCGTGAAGGCCTCGATGGTCTCGTCGGCCGGCACGTAGGAGCCCGGGCGGCCGGTGAACTTCTCGGCCACGTAGAAGTTCTGGCCGAGGAACTGCTCGATGCGTCGGGCGCGGGCGACGGTGGTCTTGTCCTCCTCGCTCAGCTCGTCGATGCCGATCAGGGCGATGATGTCCTGCAGCTCCTTGTTGCGCTGCAGAATCGCCTTGACGCGGTTCGCGCAGTCGTAGTGCGCCTGGCCCACGTAGCGCGGATCAAGGATTCGCGAGGTGGAGCTCAGCGGGTCCACGGCCGGGTAGATGCCCTTGGACGCGATGTCGCGGGACAGCTCGGTGGTGGCGTCGAGGTGGGCGAAGGTCGTGGCCGGGGCCGGATCGGTGTAATCGTCGGCGGGCACGTAGATGGCCTGCAGCGAGGTGATCGAGTGGCCGCGGGTCGAGGTGATGCGCTCCTGCAGGGCGCCCATCTCGTCGGCCAGGGTCGGCTGGTAGCCCACGGCGGAGGGCATGCGGCCCAGCAGCGTGGAGACCTCGGAACCGGCCTGCGTGAAGCGGAAGATGTTGTCGATGAACAACAGCACGTCCTGGTTCTGCACGTCGCGGAAGTACTCGGCCATGGTCAGGGCGGTCAGCGGCACGCGCAGACGGGTGCCCGGCTGCTCGTCCATCTGGCCGAAGACCAAGGCGGTCTTCTCCAGAACGCCGGCCTCCTCCATCTCGCCGATCAGATCGTTGCCCTCACGGGTGCGCTCGCCCACGCCGGCGAACACGGAGACGCCGCCGTGGTTCTGGGCCACGCGCTGGATCATCTCCTGGATCAGCACGGTTTTGCCGACGCCCGCGCCGCCGAACAGGCCGATCTTGCCGCCCTGCACGTACGGGGTCAACAAATCGATCACCTTGATGCCGGTTTCGAACATCTGGGTTTTGGATTCCAGCTGGTCGAAGGCCGGCGGGTTGCGGTGGATGGACCAACGCTCGGTGACGGTGACGGTTTCGCCGTCCTTCTTGTTGAGGATGTTGCCCGCCACGTCGAACACGTGGCCCTTGGTCACGTCGCCGACCGGCACCTGGATCGGGCCGCCGGTGTCGGTGACGACCGCGCCGCGCACCAGACCGTCGGTGGGCTTCAGGGCGACGGCGCGCACGGTGGAGTCGCCGAGGTGCTGCTCGACCTCAAGGGTGATGCGCGTGGGCGCCTCGCCCTCCTCGCGAACGCCGGTATCGCCGAGTTCCACCGTCAGAGCGTTGTAGATGTCGGGCAGATGGCCCACGGGGAACTCGACGTCGATCACCGAGCCCTGGACGCGGGTCACGCGGCCGGCGATGGCGACTTCGTTCTCCTGAGGCGCAGTGGTGAGATTCTCAGCCATATGCGTTCCTACTCTTCCTTTGTGTTCAGCGCGTCAGCGCTGCCGATGATTTCGGTAAGTTCCTGGGTGATCGAGGCCTGACGCGAGGCGTTGAGCTTGCGGGTCAGATCGTCGATCAGATTGCGGGCGTTCTCCGTGGCCGTATGCATGGCGTTCTGCCGGCTCGCGGTTTCGGATGCGGCCGCGGTGAGCAGACATTCGTGGATGCGCGACTGGATGTACTTCGGCAGAATCGCATCCAGCACCTCGTCGATGCTCGGCTCGAAGGCGTACAGCGGCGAGGCGTTCTCGGCGTCGTCCTCGGTCATGGGGCCGTTGTCCGGCTGGTCGGGACGGATCAGCTCCACCGGCAGCATGCGCAGCACGCGCACCTTCTGCACCACCATATTGATGAACTCGGTGTAGACGATGTAGAGTTCGGAAACTCCGCCCTGACTCGCCGGCTTCATATACGCTTCCATCAGCGCTTTGGAGATCGTCTCGGCGATTTCCACGCCGGGCTGGTCGGTGTTGCCCTCCCACGTGTCGGCGATCGCGCGGTTGCGGTACTTGTAGTACGTCGATCCGCGGCGACCGTACACGTACAGCTCCGGCTGCTTGCCCTGCTCGTCAAGGCGGGCAAGCAGCGATTCCGTCTCACGGATGATCGAGGAGGTGTACGGGCCGGCCATGCCGCGATCCGAGGTGAGGGCGAGGACGGCGACCCGGGGGTTGTCCTCCTCCTTCTTCACGATCGGATGCGACACATGGGTGTGGGCCACCAGAGCCTGCACGGCATCGAAAATCGCATCGGTGTACGGCTTCGCGTTCAGCGCCACGTCGCGGGCGCGGGCGATATGCGAAGACGCGATCATCTCCTGCGCGTTGAAGATCTTCTCCAACGACGATGTGGAGGCAATGCGGGATTTCAATGCGAGTTGCGAGCCCATAGGTTACTTCTCCCCCGCCACGATCGTCTCCTGGTCGACCGGAGTGTCCTGCCTGACCTCGGGCTTCTTGTCCACCAGCGGCTTGCCGGCGGTGGAGACGAAGGTCTCGCGGTAGGCGTCCACGGCCTTGTCGAGCGCCGCTTCGGTCTCCGCGGTGAAGGCCTCGGTTTCGCGGATGGTCTTGAGGATGTCGGTGTTGTGCTCCAGATAGTCGAGCAGTCCCTGCTCGAAGGGCAGCACGTCGGCCAGATCAAGGTCGTCGAGCTTGCCGTTCGTGCCGGTCCACACCGAAACCACTTCCTGCTCCATGGAGTACGGGCTGAACTGCGGCTGCTTGAGCAGCTCGGTCAGATGCGCGCCACGGGTCAGCTGGGCCTTCGAGGCCGCGTCCAGATCGGAGGCGAACATGGCGAAGGATTCCAGCGAGCGGTACTGCGCCAGCGAGATCTTCAGCGTGCCGGAGACCTTCTTAAGCGCCTTGGTCTGCGCGGCGCCGCCGACTCGGGACACGGAGATGCCCACGTCCACGGCCGGACGCTGGTTCGCGTTGAACAGGTCGGACTGCAGGAAGATCTGGCCGTCGGTGATGGAGATCACGTTGGTCGGAATGTACGCGGATACGTCGTTCGCCTTGGTCTCGACGATCGGCAGACCGGTCATCGAACCGCCGCCGAGATCGTCGGAGACCTTCGCGCAGCGTTCGAGAAGACGGGAGTGCAGGTAGAACACGTCGCCCGGGTAGGCCTCGCGCCCCGGCGGGCGGCGCAGCAGCAGCGAGATCGAACGGTAGGCCTCGGCCTGCTTCGACAGATCGTCGAAGACGATGAGCACGTGCTTGCCGTTGTACATCCAGTGCTGGCCGATGGCCGAACCGGTGTAGGGGGCGATGTACTTGAAGCCGGCGGAATCGGAGGCCGGGGAAGCCACGATCGTGGTGTATTCCATGGCGCCGGAGTCGATCAGGCTCTGCTTGACCGAGGCGATGGTGGAGCCCTTCTGGCCGACCGCCACGTAGATGCAGCGCACCTGCTTCTTCGGGTCGCCGGACTCCCAGTTGGCCTTCTGGTTGATAATGGTGTCGATCGCGATGGCGGTTTTGCCGGTCTGGCGGTCGCCGATGATGAGCTGGCGCTGTCCGCGGCCGATCGGGGTCATCGCGTCGATGGCCTTCAGGCCGGTCGACAGCGGCTCGTCCACCGGATGGCGGTGCATCACGTCCGGGGCCTGGGCCTCGAGGATGCGGCGTCCCTCGCTTTTGATCTCGCCCAATCCGTCGATCGGGTTGCCCAGCGGGTCCACGACGCGGCCCAGATAGCCGTCGCCGACGGGCACGGAAAGCACTTCGCCGGTGCGGCGCACTTCCTGGCCCTCTTCGATGCCCGCGTAATCGCCGAGGATAACCACGCCGATCTCACGAGCGTCCAGGTTGAACGCCAGACCAAGCGTGCCGTCCTCGAAGGTCAGCAGCTCGTTGGCCATGCAACCAGGCAGACCCGTCACGTGCGCAATGCCGTCGCCGGCCGTGGCGACATAGCCCACCTCCTGGGTGGGGGTGTCGCTCGGCTTGTACGACTCGACGAACTCGTCGAGCGCCTTGCGTATCGAGGCGGGATCGATGGTCAGTTCTGCCATGATCACTCCTTCTGATTGATTGTTTCGTAAATAAGTCTTCAGTGCCGGTCAGGCCGCCACGGCCCTGTGCAGGTGCTGCAGCTGCGCGACCACGGTGTTGTCCGTGACCTCGTCGCCCACCTGGACACGCATGCCGCCGATCACCGTGGGATCCACCACCGAGTTGATATGCACCGGATGGCCGGTTTTCTCGGAGTAGACGTCGGTCAGCCGCTGGATCTGCTCCTCGCTCAGGGCGACGGCCGTGGTCACGGTGACCATGGATTCGCCCATATGGCGCGAGAACTTGTTGATCAGCCACTGGATCGTCTCCAGATAGCGACGGTTGCGCAGATTGCAGGTGGCATGCTCGGCCAGACGCATCGTGATCTTGCTGAATCCCTGATCGCCGATCAGGGAGAACAGCAGCTTGATGCGCGCTTCGGCGGGCACGTTCGCGTCATAGAGCTTGGAACGCACCACGGGCAGGTTGAGCAGCGCCGAATGCAGCTGCGCCAACTCGATCGACACCTGCAGGGTGGCGTCGGTGGCGTCGGCGTAGTACATCATGCCGTCCACGGCGAAATCCTCCACCGCGTTGGCGATGTCGGAGACGCGGCTCCACTTGCGGGCGACCAGATCGTTCATGATCGTCATCGTCATCTCGTGCGCCTGATCGCCCAGAATCGTCCTGAGCACGGCCTCCTTGTCGGCGACCGGTCGGGACGGATCGGTGAGCGCGCGTTCGAGATGGATGTCATGGTCCAGCACGTTCGTGATGGTGAAGAGCTCGTTGCCAATGCGCCACGCCTCTTCACGGGTGTCGCGAAGACGCGGGGCCAGCGAGTCACGCGACTCGCGATCGGCGATACGTGATGCCTCTCCTCGCATGTCTCACCTCCCTTTCTTTGCGTTTGACTTGCGAGCCACTGTCACTTCTTGCTCATGCCGTCGATCATCGAGTCGATCATCGAGCTCTGCACGGCCTCGTCCTCCAGCTTGGCACCGAGGATCTTGCCGGCCAGAGCCGTGGCCAGCACGCCGACCTCGCCTTTGAGCGAGACCAGGGCCTGCTGCTGCTGCGATTCGATGGAGCGCTGGGCGTTGGCCATGATCTGCGCCGCGTCGGTTTCGGCGCGGGCGCGGGCGTCGGCGATGATGTGCGAGGCTTCGGCGCGGGCGTCGTCGCGGATCTTCGAGGCTTCGACGCGGGCGGTGCTCAGCTTGTTCTCGTACTGCTCCTTGGCGGCGTTGGCTTCGAGCTGGGCCTGTTCGGCCTTCTCGATGCCGCCTTGGATCTTCTCGGCGCGCTCATCGAACACGGCCTGGAACTTCGGCATGAAGAACTTGTAGAAGAACACCGCGATGATCACCAGAATGATCAGCGACCACACGATGTCGTAGACCTTGGGGATGAACAGCGCGATGCCGCTCTCTTCCGCAATAGTCATGTCGTTCTCCTTTCGTTGGCTTGGAATCTTCCCTGAGTGCGCCGCATGCCGCCCACAGCGTGTGGGGATTCACGCACGCGGCGGAAGTCTCACTGGAAGATGAAGCCAGCGACCAGACCGAGCAGGGCCAGCACCTCGACGAAGGCGAGGCCGAGGAACATCAGCGTCTGCAGACGGCCGCCGACCTCGGGCTGACGGGCGGTGCTCTCGATGGTCTTGCCGATGAGGATGCCAAGGCCGATGCCGGGGCCAAGAGTGGCCAGACCGTAGCCGATGACGTTGATGTTACCAGCGACCTCCGCGAGGGTGATGATATCCATGGTTTGTCCTTTCTGGTTTTTCTTCTGTTACGAAGGAAATCTTGATGGGTGTTGTCGGTCCCGCGAGGCGTTACTCGTCTTCGGGGAAGCTCATATTGATGTAGGCGGTGGTCAGCATCGAGAAGATGAAGGCCTGCAGGGCGGCGACCAGCATCTCGAAGAGGGTCATCGCGAAGCCCGCCGCGAAGGTGCCGACGCCGAGGAAGGCGAGCGCCTTGTCGGGCGATTCAATCAGGAACCACTGGGTCGCCGCGAGACACAGCGCCACGATGATGTGGCCGGAAACCATGTTCGCGAACAGTCGGATGGTCAGAGAGAACGGACGGATGATCAGCAGCTCGAGCAGCTGGATCGGGGCGAGCAGCACGTAGATCGGCGCGGGAACGCCCTTGGGGAACATCTCGTCGCGCAGGAAGTGCAGCAGGCCCTTCTCACGGGCGGCGGCGATCCAGTACTGCACGAAGCACCAGCCGGCGAACACCAGCGGCATGGTGATGGTGGCGGTGGCGGCGATATTCGCGCCGGGGATGATGCCGCACAGGTTGAACACGAGAATCGAGAGGAACATGGCGGTGATCATCGGCACATAGCGCTTGCCACGTTCCTCGCCCATCACCTGGTAGACGATGTTGTAGCGCACGAAGTCCAGCACCCACTCGACGGCGGCCTGCCAGCGGCCGGGGATGAGCTTGACCCGCGACGCGGTGATGCCGAGCACCACCAGCAGCAGCACGGTGGCGATGACGCGCACCATGATGATGCGGTCCATGGCGAACGGTGTGCCCTCGAACAGAATCTCCGGCAGCAGGAAATCGCCGATGCCGGGAAGCTCCATCTCCTCCGCGGCCAGAGTGACCCCGGACCCCAAGGTTTCGATCATGCTCACGCCTCCTACTTCACAACCGATGTCAGTTTAGCCCACTTCATGACGCGTATGTGACCCTTTGGTTACAAACCATCCACTTCGGTGAGCCCATGTTCCGGTGCCACTCGGCGAGGGCCGAAGTCCCCACTTGCGTCCCACCGGCGAATGACTGCGGTGTTATTGTTGTCCCGTCTCTCGACATCGTTCGCACCATCGCCCGCCTCCTTACTGCCAAGCGGCCCGCACGGCGTTTCGCCTCGGGTTCACGCCATTCGTCGCCATTCTTCGTTATTGGTCACATACGCTTCGTTGTGTATGGTTTGCGTCCGGCACGCGTCGCTCACCGATGAGGGACGGACCGCACAAACCATAGAATACGGATTAATCCGGCGCGGCACAAGCCGCGTCCCGGGTTCGCGCATGGCCTATGCCCGCTTGTCCTTTCCATGTCTCGATATGTGGAACCCGTCTCGCTTGCGATGCGGACCGCTCGGCGCGTCCCATCGCATCCCATATGCCATACGGATATGTGGGCATGGGAGGATACGGGAGATAACGTGAGGCGGGGAGGGCCGGCTATGCCCGCGAATCCGCGACCACGCCGTAGCCGTCGCGCAGGAAGGGCGTGAAGCCGTCCTTTCTGGGACTTCCCGGCTCATGGCGGATGGAACGGTCGGTGCCCAAACGCTTTTCGGCGCGCAGGCCCGGCACTTCGGTCAGATCGTACGGCGTGGTCTGGTAGACCCAGTTCAGCCAGTTGCGCCACAGCAGATTGCCGTGCGCGCGCCACGAGAACAGCGGTTCCAGCGAGGGATCGTCGTGCGGGAAGTAGTTTTTGGGGAAGGGCACGTTGGTCATGCCTTTGGCCATATCGCGCTCGTATTCCTCGGCGAGCGTGCTTTTGCCGTATTCCCAATGCCCCAACGCGAACACCTCGGAGAAGTCGCGCGCGGCGACGAGTCCCGGGCCGGATTCCGGCCCCCAGGTGAGCACCTGCAGGTCGGGATGGGCGGCGATGTCGTCCTCGTTCACGCCGGCGAGACGCGAATGCGGCTGCAGCGCGATCTCGTCGAAGCCGTTGGTCAGGAAGCAGTACTCGTCCTGCAGATACTGCGGGAACACGCCGAACAGTTTCTGCGGCAGATCGACCTTGCCCACGTGATAGCGGTAATGCAGCGCGCCCATCGCGCCCCAGCACAGATACATGGTGGAGAACACATGGGTCGACGCCCAATCGAGAATCGTCTCGAATTCGCGCCAGTAGTCCACCTCTTCGAAGGCGAGATGCTCCACCGGCGCTCCGGTGACCACGAAACCGTCGTAGTAGTTATTCTGGAACCGATCCAACGTCTCGTAGAAGGTGACGAGATGGTCGGCGGAGACATGCGTGCCCTCATGCGTGGAGGTTTTCATGAAGTCGATCTCGACCTGCAGCGGCGATTTGGAGATCAGACGCAGCAGCTGCGTCTCGGTTTCGATCTTCTTGGGCATGAGATTCAAAATCACCAACTTGAGCGGGCGGACGCGCTGACGCTCCGCCTCGGGCTTCTCAAGCGCGAAGATGCGCTCCGAATCGAGGATGTCTCGGGCCGGCAGACCACTGGGGATTTTGATAGGCATGCCTCCCATTATGGCAAGGCGTGGGATATTCGCGATTCCGCCGCGCGACGGCGGCGCGCGAATGCGACACGCCGGATTGACGGATCGGAAAAGCTGAGTATTGTAGATAGAGCTGCCTGATGGCAAGCCGACGCGGGGTGGAGCAGCTCGGTAGCTCGCTGGGCTCATAACCCAGAGGTCCATGGTTCAAATCCGTGCCCCGCTACCAACGAAAGCTAGGAATCACAACGATTCCTAGCTTTTTTCGTTTTCTCCGATTGTGCCGGGCAGCGCATTCCGGACAAAATCTGGACAACGCGACTTTCGCCGCCTGCCGTCACGCCCTCTCCGGACACGGTGGACGGATACGCGTATGACGGGCGGAGAGCGCGCGGAGCAGCCGGTGCTCCTCGAGACTGACGGCGACCATCGCGCCGCAGAGCGCCAGCCAGGATACGCCGCCGAGCGCCATGAAGACGATGCCGCCGAGACGCGGCACCTCGCCCGACGCCGAAACGCTCTCGCCGCTCGATGTTTCGTCGGCGTCGGACGGCGGCGCGCGCACGCCGGAAACCACCAGGCGTTTCGTATTGCCCAATCCCACGCAGGTGAGCAGACTGACGCGGTCTTCGCCGGATTCCAATCCGAACAGATCGGTGCGGTTCGGCTCGACCACCGCGATGCCGTCGATGCGGTAGCGCATGGTCGTGCCCGCCACATGCAGGGAGAATTCCTGCCCAAAGGTCAGCGTGTCCAGACGGGAGAACATCGTCGCGTCGGCCAAACCGGTGTGCGCGCTGAGCACCACATGACTGCCCACGCACGCGCCATCCGCGTCCGTCACGACATCCACGTCACCCACGCCGCCCACGTCATTCGCGCCCGCCATGCCTTCCGCATCCGCCGCGCCGCCCACACCCATCGCGCCATCCACGCCCGCCGCGTTTTCCGCGCCGTCCACGCCCTCCATGCCATCCGCGACGCATGCGGATTCGACCGGCAGACTGGAGCCGTACAGGTGGCCGGCGCCACGCAGCAGGGTGGCCGCGCCCGTGCCGTGATAGATGGGCAGCCGCACGCCGATCGCCTCGATGGCGATCGACCCGATATACCCGGTGCCGTCCATATCAAGCGCGTTTCGGTAGGTGCGGTCCGAGACGCTGCGCGCGCTATCGTCGCCACCCATGGGATCGACCGCTTCGGCGCGCATCACCGTGCCGAAGGTCTCCACCGATCGGTTGTACGCTTGCGCCAGTATGATCTGCTCGCGCACCAAGGCGTCGCCGCGCATATCGATATCCGCGTCCGTCGTCTGCGCCACCGACTGCAGACGCGCGTCCTCTTCGGCCCGCCACATCAGCGGGACGGCGACCGCCAACAGTCCTATCAGCACAGCCGTCACACCCAGAAGCCGCGCCGCCCACGCGCGCGACATACGCGCGCGCAGACGTCTACGGAACACCAAGTCGGCCGCATGGCCACCGTCAGTCGCGTCGCGGCCAGCGACTTCGCCTGCGAAGAGACCGTTCCATGCGGACCGCCCGTCCATCACCGGCCGCCGATCCTACGTGACGCGCGCA
Organism: Bifidobacterium eulemuris; assembly: GCF_014898155.1. Lineage (NCBI taxonomy): Bacteria > Bacillati > Actinomycetota > Actinomycetes > Bifidobacteriales > Bifidobacteriaceae > Bifidobacterium > Bifidobacterium eulemuris. The sequence goes on from NZ_CP062938.1 coordinate 1,325,914, forward strand.
GCGCCAGAGCCCCGCCGCCCGCGATCAGCGAAACCGCGACAACCGACATAATGGTGCGCATGGTGCTGCCCGTCATCGGCAGTTGGGTCATCGAGGTGAGGTTCACGATATTGACCTGCCGCGCGTTCACGGTGTCGATGGAGGCGAGACCGTCACCGTCCTGCTTGGTCATGCTCAGCGTGGTGCCTTTCGCGTCGGTGGCCACCGACACACGGAACGTCGGCTTGAACACGGACAGGTATCCCTGCGGCGTCGAGACTTCGACGATCTCGTATTCCCCGTCCATGCCGTTCAATACGGCCTTGCCGGCGGGAATGTCGCCGACCAGTCCGGCACCCTGCTGGTTGTCCGCCAGTGTGTACGTGCCCGTACCGGTGTTCGAGAACCTGAGCGCGTCCCCGGATCGCAGGCCGCCCTCCACCTTATATATGTGGAAGCGGGCGCCCAATGCGGCGTCGATGGCGGCACCCTGCCCGTCGATTTTGTTCAGACTGAACGATCCGGTGTATGCCGTGACGGTATTGCCCGGCACCTGGCGCATCACGCCCTTGTTTCGCTGGTCGGCGGTGTGGTCGAGTCTGACGGTGTTCGGATTGCCCGCTCCCGCGATCACGCCCTGCGTGTTGATGCTCGCGCGGTAGTCGATCCGGATGTTCACCCCCGGCGCGAACAGCGTGCGCAACGCTTCGGTGGCGAGGATGTCGTCGCCCGCGCCGCCCATCGTCCAGGTGACGGTACGCTCCGAAACCGTTTCCGTGAACTGTTCCGACTGCAACGCCTTGCCGTTCACTTCGATGCCGATCAACTCGCCATAGGTCAGCCCTTCGCCCAAGGTGTCCACCACATGCAGTCGGTAGCCGTCGTAGCCGGTCCAGTTCGGCACCTGCTGGGTGATACGGTAGGTGATGGATTCGCCGATGGCGGCGTGCGTCGCGTCGACGGTTTTGGAGGCCCCTCCATCGGATTCGACGATTGCCTTCACCGGAGGCGCGACCGAGGAGAGCTTGATCTGCGCCACACCCAACGCCATTGTCGCGAAGCTTTTCCCTCCGGCCTTGGTGCTCACGATCATCGGCAGCGACGCCGGCGTGCCCGCGGCGGTGGAGTCGAGGATGAGATACACCCCGGGCGTGAGCCCCGAGAATGTGGCCGTGACGTCGTTCACCGTCGCATTGATCGTCGCCGACGACGAGACCGTGGCGTCCCGCGCGAGCAGACCGGCCAATTCACGCAGCTGGCCGGACCATTGCGGAGAAGCGTTCTCACGCAGATTCGTCGACACCCATTTCATGGGATTCTTCGCATCATAGGAGGGTTTCTGCACGCCGTCCTTGGCGGCGTCGGTATCGATCTGATCCAACGCGGATGCGATGGCCTGCATGAGCTTGCCGTTGGTGCTCATATCCACGCCGGTAAGCACGCTGCCGTCGGTTTGGGCGGCAATGTATTCGGCCAGATTCGCGGCGGTGAGCCGATGCCCGTCAAGGGAGTCGGCGGAGCTGATGGCGATGCTCTCCTTGACGGAGAGATTCACGGCGGAGTCGGCGGCGAGCGCGCCGGGAGCGACGCCCGCGACGGCGAGCAGCGCGATGGCCGCCGCCGCGGCAAGGGAGGCGATGGTGGAGGTGCGGGTCATGATGGTGTCCTTTCCGATGATGGTGGTTGGGGTGCGCCTCGCGCCGACGACGGCAAGACCGCCGATCAGCGCGAGGAACAGAAGAGGCACGGCCGCGGCGTGGCCGCCCGCGAAGGGCAGCAGGCCGATGGTCGGGCTGGTGACGACCACGCCGGCATCGACGTGGCCGTGGGAGGGAGCGACGGAGCTGAGCGTCAGCACACCGGCGCTGCCGTAGTCGATGGCACGGTCGCTGGCGTCGGAATCATTGACGCCATTGCCTTGCCCGGGGAGGGTGAAGCCATGTCGCGCGTCGCCCAAGGCGAACCAGATACGGTAAGCGCCCATGGCGAGCCTGTCGAAAACGTATCGTCCGTTCTCGTCGGTGACGGTTTCGTCGATTTTGGTTTCGCCGCCGGAATCGTCCACCGACCACAGGGCCACGGTCACCGACCCGTCGATCAGGCGTTCGCCGGCGTCGCGCAATCCGTTCGCGTTGCCGTCCAGCCAGGCGAGGCCGCCGATCGACCCCAGCACGGGCGCGTCGGAGTCGGCGGGGATCATCGCGCCCACTTGGTCGCAGGAGTCCTCGTTGCCCGCGGCGAAGGAATGTTCGAGTTCGGCCGACGCGTAGTCGCCACCGCTGCGGCAGGTAGCGTTGCCGACGATGTCGTGGGTGGCGGTGTGCAGACGCGCGGCATCGGGGGCCGCGGGTTTGCCGACGCCGGCCGCACGCGCGTGGGGAACGCCCGCATACGGCGTGTTCGGGGAGTCGAACCACGCCTGGTTGACGATGGGCCGGCGTTGGTCGGATCGCATCACCGTGCCGCTGAAGTGGAACACCACCCGCGCGCCGGGCGCGATGGCGGCCGGGATGCGGTAGGAGCGTTCGACAAGGTCTCCCGTCCGGCTCACGCTGACTGGCGTGACCGGCACGGCGGTGCCATCCGAAAGATCGCCGGCTTCGCGCATGTCGATCAGCGTGGGCACGGCCACGGTGGCGACGCTCGGCCCGAGACCGAGGGCCCCGCGTTTGCCGGAACCGGTGCTTCGGATACGGCCGTCCGCGTCCAACGCGAAGGTGGCCGCGCCATTCGCCATCGCGATATGCGTGTGATCGTCGCGCACCAGTCGGGGTGTGACGCTTGCGGTGGCGGTGCCGTCGCCGAAGACGCCGGAGGTGTTCGGTCCCCACATCCAGACATGCCCTTGCGTGTCGATCGCGGCCTTCACTATGCCTCCGGCGATGGAGGTCCATGTCCGCGTCGGCATAAGCGCGGTGGGTGTGGCCTCGGATTGGGCGTCGATGCCGAGGGTCCATTGCGTTCGTTGGGATGCGTTGCGCCCCCATACCCAGAGTTTGCCGGAGGCGTCCAGGGCGAGCACGGTGCAGTTGGTGAGGTTGCCGGAGGTGACGACGTCGCGCCATGTGCGGTTGGTCATCACCTTGGCGGGAGAGGTGCGTCCGCCGGTGGTGCCGTCGCCCAATGCGAGACAGCTGCCTTGCGATGAGAACCGGCAGTTGTCTCCCCAGCTCCACAGATGCCCTTGGGTGTCGATGGCGAACGCCGCGCCGGTGCCGGCCTGCACCACGGAGAAGGTTTGTTCCAAGTCCAGACGGGTGGGTTCGACCCATGCGGACGCCAGGGATGAGGTGGCGGGCCGTCCCACGCCGAGGCCGTCGCTGAGCACGCCCCAACTCCACAGTCTGCCTTGCGGGTCGATGGCGAGGGTCAGTTCGCTGGACACGCTGATGCTCGCCCATGTGCGCTCCGGCATCACCGCATGCAGGGTGGAGAAGCCGGTTTTGTCGTTCCAGGCGTAGTTGGCGGCGCTGCCGGTGTCGCCCAACACATTGCGCTGGTTCTGCCCCGCCGCCCACAGGTGGCCTTGCGAGTCGAGGGCGAGCATGCCGTTGGTGGCCGTTTCGACCGCCGTGAAGGTGCGGTCGGTGGGCACCCTGGTGGGCACGTGGCGGTCCGTGGTGTCGCCGAGCCCCAATTGTCCGTAGTCGTTGCGCCCCCAGCTCCACAATCGTCCTTGAACGTCGATGGCGTAGGCGAAGGTGCCGCCGGAATGCACGGAGGCGAACGTGACCTCGCTGTCGGGCGTGTGGGCGAGGGTGCCGGCCGTGGCGGCGAGCGCGGTGACGTCGCCGCTGGTGCGGTCCGTCAGCATGCCCTCGGCGTCGATGGTGAGGTCTCCCGCATTGTCGACGACCACATCCCAGGCGACCGTGCATGCCTTGGCCGTATCGTCGGGGCATTCGAGTCTGGTCTGGGTTTTGTCGACGGTGATTTTCGGGTCCGGCGCGTCGTATCCGAAGTTCACATCCGCCAGCGTCTCGCCGACGTCCAGCGCGATGCGGTCGCTGGAGTCCGTGGCCCGCGTGCCGACGCGCGCGTTCCATGTGGCGGTGTTGCGCACCGTATGCGTCCGCCCGTAGTAATCGTCGCGCTGGCGGGGCACGCCGTGTTCGCCGTCGCGGGTGACGCGCACGAGGTAGTCGCCGTGCCGCAGCCGGTCGAAACGATAGCTGCCGTCGGCCGCGGTGCGGGTGGTGGCGAGCGCGGTGCCGACGGCCGCTCCTTGCTCGTCCGTCCGCCATAGGCCGACGCTGACGGAGGCGATGCCGGATTCCGCCGCGCCTATCCGCCCGTCGCCGTTCTCGTCCCACCACAGACGGCCTGCGATCGAGGCGTCGGATACGAGGATGCGGGCGGGCCAGGGCATGGTGGCGACCGTGGCGCCGGCGCTGAAACGGCTGCGGCCGATCCACAGATGGTAGCGGTCGTCTGTCTGGTTGCCGTCGGCGGATAGCGTGATCTCTCCTTGCGCGCAGGCCATGCGCGTGGAGGTGCGGGTGAACGGCGAGACGATGCGGATGGCGGTGACGCGCGCCCGTTCGGTTGGGGAGAGCGTGTCCCAGGCGCGCCACTGGTAGTCGTCGGGATCGTCGGAGTATCGTTCGTCGGTCGCATAGGTCGCCACGGTGCCTTCGCTGGTGTTCTCCCCGTCCAGCTCCACGGGTTCGGCGAGGGCGAGACGGCCGTGGAAGGCCGATGAGCCGAGCGTGTATTCCTCCCACGTGCCATCGAGGCCGGTGTTGCCCGCGCCGGTCATGGCGGAGTCCTGATTGGAGGGCAGACGCAGCACCGTGGTGACCGTCCCCTCGCGTGCAATGCCGCGGTCGACGATGTCGAAACGCCAGCGCAACGCGTCCCCCGCCTCCACACGTTCGTTGAGGGCGGTCACGCGCGCGGCATGCATATCCGCCTGTGTGACGGCCACCTGCGTGGTGGCGGTGTTCGAGATGGCGACGGTGCCGGCGGCGAGCGCCCGCATGCCGCAGGCCGAGGCGAGCGTGCCCTGCGCGAGGTTGGAGACGGTGGCGCTCCATCGGATGACGGGCAGGGAGGCGGCACCGTCCGCGTCATATGTGGGTGCGTGTCCGGCGAGGGTGAAGGTCAGCGTGCGGCCGTCGCGGCGCATCGTCCATTGCGGCGTCAGGTTCTCCACGGCGCTCAGACCTTCGGGCAGGCCTGCCGTCACGGTGGCGTCGAGCGTGGTCGACGAGTCGGCGATATTGGCGATATGCGGCTCGATGGTGTAGGTGACGACGTCCGACGGGCGCAGGTCGAGCGGGTCGGCGGCCAGTCCGTCACTGGATGAAGCCCGCGCGTCCGCCGTCAGCGTCGCTTCCGGGTCGCCCGCCGCCACCACCCAATAGCTGGATGCGAGGGGCTTGGTTGTCAGGCGGCCGGCCATGCGCATCCGCGTCTCGCCTTCCACCCGCACGTTGCCGCGGGATGGATCGGCGACGGCGCGGCTGACGAAACGCATCTCCAGCGTGCCGCCATCCGACGCGACGCCGTATCCGATGTCGTCGCGCAACCGCAGGCGTATGGCCCGGGCCGTGACGCCCGGGGTTCCCGTATGCCATACGCCGTCGCCGCCGGACGCGTCAGCCATCGCATCCGCGCTCCATTCCACCCTCCACAGACGACTGTCCAACGGCCGCCCGTCGAGCAGCACCCGCAGGTCGCCGTCGTAGCGTTCCTGCGCGGCGTCCCACTGGTAGGCGAGCCGCACGTCGCAGTCCCGACCGCAATCGGGCATATTGCCGGGCCAGAGCATCAGACGGTGCAGCACCTGCGTATCGCGCGCCACGCCATGCTCGTCGATGGCGCGCGTGGCGCCGGATGCGGCGAATTCGCGCCCTTCGCGATCGAATCGCGTCGCTCCGGAGGGTATCGCCGGTGCCAGCGGATGGTATCGGCCGAATATATGGTCGCCTTCGCTTTGCCAACTGGCGGGACGTTCGATGATCGCGCGGCTGTGATCGTTGTTGGCGTACGGATAGCCGGCGATCGCTCCGGTGCGCGCGTCGCGTGTGGAGGCGTCGCGCGCCATGCCGTCCCCCGGCTGGCCGCCGTCGCCGTTGTTGGCCAGGGCCGTCCCGCCTTGCGCTTGGAAGCTGCCCTCGTCGGGCGCGACGTGAATATCCAGACTGATGACGCCGCCTTCGTCCATGCCTCGGATCGTCGGATCGATGGCGGGAATCGACCATTCGAGACGCTTCTCGCCCTGCGCGTGTTCGATGCGCAGCCTACCGCCCGATGCCTCGACCGGCTCGCCGCCCACCGTCCATGCGGTGGAGGCGGGGAACGCGGAGACGTCGACGGTGGCGTTCCATTCGCCTGCGCCGCTGGCGCCATGGGTGGTCGTATGCCCCGGGTAGGTCAGATGGCGGATGCGCAGGTCGAACCAGCCGCTCACCCGGCCGGAGTCCGCCCATGCGCTGACGCGTTCCGCTTTGTCGCCCTCGTCGCCGAGGCCGCCGTTGTCGACCACCAGATCGGCGCGGGGCGCGCTGACGATGGTCAACGCCTCGGCCCGCACGGTGTAGACGCGCCCGCCCGGCCGGGAGAAGGTGACCGACGGACGCACGCCGCCGACCGCCACGCCCGCGGTGTCCCCTGCGGTCAAAGTGACGACGCGTTCCAAGGACTCGACGGCTCCGGCCGGCACATGGTACAGGCATGCCGATCCGCCGTCGGCCGTGGCGGTGACCACACGGCCCGCATAACAGCCGATGTCTTGGGCGGACAACCGCTCCGGCAGATCCCAGGCCACGCGGACGTCCCGCCGGCCCGCCGCGGTGAACCGCAGACGCAGCAGATAGGTCACGGTGTCCCCGGAGGCGACCACGCCGTCGTCGGCGGACTCATCGCCGGGGGAGAATCCGTTGGCCGAGTTGACGAAGGTCTGCGCGGCCGTGCCGTGGCCGGTGCCGTCCGCCAGTTTCTCGACGGAGACGCTCGCATACGGTTCCGCGGCGGCCGGTTCCTGAGCCATGACCGGCGTCACGCACGCCATGGCGGCCAGCACGCCCAGCGTGGCCAGCGCAGCCAGCAGGGCCAGCACGATCGCGACCAGCGCTCTGACGCCATCGCCGATTATGTTCCGTATCATCGTCGTAGTCCTTCGTTTCTTGCCGTACCTGTTTTCGCCATGCCGTTGCGACGCTTCGTCTCCGACCACACCCCGCGCCCCTTGTGGCGAAGCGCCGATCGCGGGCGCGAGCGGACGGGCACGCCATCCCATACGAGCCGCGCTACAGGCTGCGTCGTTTGATGATGGCGAACATCGCCATCCCCACCGCGGCCGCGGCGGCCGTCACACAGACGGCGACGGCGAGCGTCTCGCCCATGCCGGTGATGGGCAGTCGTTCCTCAGGCTCTTCGGGCGTCTCGGGCGTTTCCGGCTCCTGTGGTTCTTCGGGCGTTTCAGGTTCCTCAGGCGTCTCCGGCTCCTCAGGCTCCTGCGGCTCCTCCGGCACCCATGGCTCGCCGACCCGAACCGTCTCCCAGGCGTCGTCATAGCGGCTGGAGGCGGGCATCACCCGGTCGTCGCCGTCGAAACTCCAGACGAACACGTACCAGCCGTGGCTTTCCGCGGTGATATGCACCGGCTCGCCGTGGGCGTCCGGCGCGCCCGCGCCGACTTTGAACGTGCCGTTGACGGCCCGGTACTCCCATGTGCCGATCAGCCGGTGATGCTCGTCCTCGGCGGGAGGCTCCTTCGAGGATGGGCGGTAGTCGTCGTCCTTCGACGGATCGTCCATATCGCCCGACCACCACACGCTCACCCGCGCGTATTGGCGGTCCGCGCCCAGTCCGAACTCCTCGTTGCCGGCGAACATGCCATGGTCGTCGGGAAAGCCGCTGACGGTGATGATGTCGCTCAACGCCGCGCCCACGTCCGCCGAATGTTCGGTCACGGTGGAGTCGACGGCGACTTTGACGCGGTTGGCGTTCGTCTCCGAAGCGTCCCCGAAGGCGCTGGTCCAATCCTTGAGCACGTACTCCTGGGCCTCCAGACTTTGGTCCCCACGCTCGAACGCCCACACCCACGTGCCGAAACCGCCCGACCCATCGGTCAGATACGGCTCTTTCCCTCCCGGTTCGGTGACGGCCCGCGCCTCGACGATCTGGCCGGAATCGGTGAACACGGCGGTGCCGTACGCCACGGGCTTCAGACCGTTCTCAGCCAAACGGGAGAGGAACGCCGCCGTGCCCTCGCCCGCCTTGGGCTCGAAGCGCACGCCGAGATACGCGCCCGACAGGCCCGCGAAATAATAGCCCCGCGCCCGCAGCTCCAGTCCGGGAACCCATACGCTGTTCTCCCCGCTGACCGCGGAGGTCACCCGGTCGACCACCTCCTCGCCGACGTCCACCACTTTGCGCGATGTGACCGTGGACAACGCGGGCGTGAAATCCTTGCGCACCGTGAACGTCACCGCCTCGCCGCGCGTCTCGCCGGCCGAACCGTAGGTGATGAAGTCCTGCTTGCTGTCCATGTGGGTGAGCGTGTGGCGCTCATAGGAGGTGCGCACCGACACGGGACCTTCTCCCGTGGCCTGCCACGCATAGGTGACGTCGCGTGCGGCGGAGGTCCCTTTCATGGTTCTGCCGCCGCCTAGGAAGCGGGCCGGCCCCTCCAACGTCACGGTGTACGGCACTCCCGCGATGGCCTGTCCGGCCGCGTTGGCGACGCGCACCTTCACCTTGCCGGAGCGCAACGCCACGGCGTCGGTACGCTCGACCCGCATCGAGGCCGGCGTATGGGCGGCGGATTCGGCCCACAACGCTTCGGCTCTGGCCACCGCCCCGGGAAACTGCGCCTTCGCGGCCGCCAGATGCCGCCGCCAATCATCCGGCATCGTGCCGAAGTTGTTCTGCGTGATGATGCTGAGCGCCGCATGCGTCTGCGTGTCGGCGTCGCGGTATCGGTCGAGCAGCCAGGCGAGTCTGCGCGCCGTGGCGCTGTCCTCCACCGGCGTCGTCGGCCCCACCACATAGTCGGCGAGGATGCCGGCCTGTATGCAGTAGAATTTGTTGCCCGCGTCGTCCACGGCCGCGACGCCCACCGCGCGCTGCCCCTCGGCGACATCGATGAGATAGTAGGTGTCTTCCGGCGCGCGATTGAGCATATCGGCCGCCCACGCCGCCGGTGCCGCGCCGACGATCATCGCCAGTCCCACAAGCGCCGATAGCACGCTCGCCGCCCTTCGTTGCCATACGGTTGTCATCGTGCCGTCCTTCCTCAATAAGTTCGAATAAGCCAACGGTTCGCGCCTCATCACGCGATTGGCATGAGCATCGCATAATCGCGCCGCGGACCTCATGGTTTTCGGCCTATGTGGTTCCAGCCCCATACCCGTCGGCGAGTTGTGGATAACTGCGCGGCGAAGTTATCCACATTCCGGGGTTTTCGGCAGGTCGCGCGCCAAGTTATCCACCGTCCCGCCTAGTGGGCACATCGGCGTTGCGCCACGAAGCCCTCGTACAATAGGGCCTTATGGCAGTAGAAGAGAGCGCGGCACCGCGCAATAACGAAACAAAGAAATCCACCGCGTCGAAAGCGGGCAAGACGGCAAAGAAGCCGGCCGCCCGCAAGACCACGACCACGGCGAAGCGTGCCGCGGCATCCCGCGTCGCCGCCCCTGCCCGGAGCATCGCAGGCGATGCCCCGGCCCCGTCCATCGCGATCAACGAGCCGTACGAGTTCGGCCGCGTCAACGTGATGGACATCACCCCCAACGAGGAGCAGGGCATCTACCCCGCCCGCGTGGAGCTCGGCGAACCCTTCGAGGTCACCGCCCAGGTGTTCATCGAAGGCCGCACCAAAGTGGGCGCCACCGCGGTGGTGCGCAACCCGCGCGGCAAGGAGACCCTGCGCGCGCCCATGACCTGCGTCAACGCCGGTCTGGATCGTTGGACCGTCTCCCTCATGTGCGGCGAGCACAGCGACGCCAAGCCGTGGGAGAAGGAATACGCCGCCGTCAAGCGCCAGCTGGGCGAGTGGACCGTCGTGATCGAAGGTTGGGAGGACGCCTACGTCTCCTGGCTGCATGACGCACGCATCAAGGTGCAGGTGGGCGACGACGTGGAGAACGCGCTCGCCGCCGGCGCCGCGCTGCTGGAACGCTGGGCCGCAAGCGCCGACGCCAAACTGGCCGCCCGCGACCGCAAGACGCTCACGCAGGCCGCCGCCGTCATCGCCGACGCCTCGCTCGCTCCTGAACAGCGTCTGGCCGCCGCCGACAACGCCGACATCGCCGAGCTGCACGCCACGAATCCGCTGCGCGACGGCGTCTCCCCTTCACGCCCGCAGCGGTTCAAGGTGGAGCGTCCGAAGTCGAGCTTCGCCGCATGGTACCAGTTCTTCCCGCGTTCGGAGGGTGCCTACTGGGATGCCGAAACCGGCAAGATCGTGCAGGGCACGCTGAAAACCTCGGTGACTGGCCTGGAACGCGCGGCCGCGCAGGGATTCGATATCGTCTATCTGCCGCCGATCTTCCCCATCGGCGTGACCAACCGCAAGGGCCGCAACAACGCGCTGGTCGCCGGCCCCGACGATCCGGGCTCGCCCTTCGGCATCGGCTCCGAGCTGGGCGGCCATGACACGGTCGATCCGCTGCTGGGCGATATGGACGATTTCAAGGCGCTCACCGCCCGCGCCCACGAGCTGGGACTGGAGATCGCGCTCGACTTCGCGCTGCAGTGCTCCCCCGACCATCCGTGGGTCAAGCAGCATCCGGAATGGTTCAAGCACAAGGCGGACGGCACCATCGCCTTCGCGGAGAACCCGCCGAAGAAGTATCAGGACATCTACCCGATCGATTTCAACGCCGACATGCCCGGCATCGAGAAGGAGGTCGAACGCATCCTCAACCTGTGGATCGAGGCGGGCGTGACGATCTTCCGCATCGACAACCCCCACACCAAGCCGGTGCGCTTCTGGCAGGACGTGATCGCCGCCGTCACCAAGAAACACCCCGAGGTGCTGTTCCTGGCCGAGGCGTTCACCCGCCCGGGCATGATGCGCGCGCTGAGCTATGTGGGATTCACCCAGTCGCACTGCTACTTCCCGTGGCGCAACACCAAGGAGGAGCTGGAGGAGTACCTGCTCACCACCAACGGCGACGCCGGCTACTACCAGCACAACACCTTCTGGCCCACCACGCCTGACATCCTCACCGCCTACGTGCGCGACAACGGCATCGCCGGCCACGCGGTGCGCGCGGTGCTCGCCGCGATGGGCTCGCCCAGCTGGGGCATCTACAACGGTTACGAGCTGATCGAGAACCGCCAGCGCCCCGGCTTCGAGGAGCAGATCGACAACGAGAAGTACGAGGTCAAGATCCGCGATTGGAACCGCGCCGACGATTTCGGCATCGGCGCGCTGCTCGGCTCGCTTAACCGCATCCGCCGCGAGCATGCGGAGGCGTTCGGCTATCACAACGTGCGGCTGCTGGAGACGAGCGATCCGAACATCCTCGCCTTCGCCCGTCACACGCCCGCCGCGCTCACCTCGACCGGCAAGCCGGAGACGCTGGTCGTGGTGGTCAACCTCGACGGCCACAACGCGCATCAGGCCATGGTGCATTTCGAGATGCCCGAGTTCGAGGTCGATCCGCAGTGGGGCGCGCATATGCGCGACGAGCTGACCGGACGCGACTTCGCGTGGAGCTGGGACAACTTCGTCTCGCTGGCCCCGTGGGCCGACGTGGCGCACATCTTCCACGTCGTGCATAACTGACCGGTTGGTGCTCTCGGCGCGCTCGAGAGCACCCTCATCAGGCATCGTCCATGCAGTGGGGCGCGCGGATATGGAAATCCGCACGCCCCACTGGCGTTTGGACACTCGGGCGCCACCACCAACGGCATCGCCCCGAACGACTACATCAGCGCCTTGGTTTCTTTTGACCGCCATTTGCCTCACGGGATGTTTTCTTTTGCCTCGCAAGCGGTTTTCAAGCCCGCAAGCCTCGCAAAACGGCTTAATTCCAACGAAAAGTTCTTTTGCCCGCCATTTGCTTCTCTTTTGCTTTTAAAATCAAAAGAACCTATGATGACATCATCGTCGAGGAGGAATCATGCCAGAGGATCTTATCGCCCTCATCACCGCATTGGCCGGCCGCTCCTGAAGCGGGCAAGCGATATGTACGATACCTGCCCAGTTGGGCCTAACATTGCCCTCCGCCATGACCCACGTTTTCTTTTGACCGCCATTTGCCTCACGGGATGTTTTCTTTTGCCTCGCAAGCGTTTTCGTCCGGCATAATCCCTTCAAAACGGCTTGATTCCAACGAAAAGTTCTTTTGCCTGCCATTTGCTTCTCTTTTGCTTTTAAAATCAAAAGAGCGAACCGCCGCGAGATGGAGGAACGGTGCCGCGCCGTGGCACCGACCCCTCGCAAACGCGGTATTGTGGTGTTCGACAACGCAACTGTCGACCTTCAAGGAGAAAACATGGCAGAAACCTTCAACGTCGTGGTGGAGATTCCGCGCGGTTCCAAGAACAAGTACGAAGTGGACCATGAGACCGGCCGCGTGTTCCTGGACCGCACGCTGTTCACCTCGATGGGATATCCGGACGACTACGGCTACATCGACGGCACCCTGGGCGAGGACGGCGATCCGCTGGACGCCCTGATCATGCTGCCGAACTCCGTGTTCCCGGGCTGCATCGTGGAATGCCGCGCCGTGGGCCTGTACCACATGGTCGACGAGGCCGGCGGAGACGACAAGGTGCTGTGCGTGCCCGCCGACGTGCGTTTCGATAACATCAAGGACATCGACGACGTCTCCGAGTTCCACAAGGCCGAGATCAAGCACTTCTTCGAGCAGTACAAGGCTCTGGAGCCCGGCAAGGAAGTCATGCCCGGCGACTACTGGACCAACGCTGCGGCGGCGGAGAAGGAGATCGTCGCCGCCAAGGAGCGACTCGCCAACGAAGGCAAGTGACGAGATCCTTCTAGGACAGTCTCTCGAATGAACGCCACCCTGTTGTTTGCGGGGCGGCGTTCGCATATAATGGTCAACCGTTATTCGCGTTGGCTGCTCGAACAGCATTCAACTGGATTCAAAGCCGTGCAACCCGGCAGTTTGAATGTCGACGCTCCCCGAGGCGTAGGCGGGTGGTTAAGGGCACCCGTCGAGGCCCATCCCGAGGGGAGCTTCTCGTCGGGATGAACCCTTGAACCGACATGTTACAGACACTGATTATCGCTATTTCCGTTTCCATGGACGCATTCGCCGTCGCCGTCGGCAAAGGCCTGACCGTGCGCAGGCTCCGCGCCCAAGACGCGCTGAAAACCGCGCTGTGGTTCGGCGGATTCCAGGCGCTGTTTCCGATTCTGGGCTTTTTCGCCGCCTCCACGTTCAGTTCGTATGTGGAGGCCTTCGATCATTGGATCATCTTCGCGCTGCTGCTGCTGATCGGCGGCAATATGGTGCGCGAGGCCTTCGGTGAGGATGAGGAAAACGAAGGTGAGACCCCCGATTTCGACTGGCGTCATATGCTGCCGTTGGCCGTGGCCACCTCGATCGACGCCTTCGCCGTGGGGGTGAGTTTCGCCTTCATGGAGGTGAACATCTGGCTGTCCGTCGCCCTCATCGGCGTGACCACCGGCCTGTTCTCAGCCGGCGGATTGTGCATCGGCCGCTTGTTCGGCGCCCGCTGGCAGAAGCCCGCGCAGATCGCCGGCGGCGTCGTGCTGATCGCGATCGGCTTCAAAGTACTGCTGGAGCATATGGGCATACTCGCCCTGTAGCCACCCGGTGACCCCGGTGACCCCGGTGAACCCGGGGAACCGCCGTAGAACTACAGCCGCATCAGCACCAGCGTGGCGAGCGCGACGGTCACGCCCATCAGCATCACCGGCAGCATGCCGATGCCGACCCACGGATGGCGGGCGGCAGGATCGGGATCCGCCTCGCGCAGCCAATACACGGAGGCGACGGCGAGCGCGATGGCGAACGCCACGATCACCACAAGCGCGACGACCGCCTCCGTACTTTCGGGAACGGCGGCCAGCAGCGTGGGCAGGAAGGCCCATCCGCCCACCGATATGGCCGCGGTGCCTGAGGTCACGGAATGCGAAAGCGAGCGGATCAGATGCGAGCGCTCCTCACGCGCCATCTGCCGGCCGAAGGCGAAGACCACCAGCAGCACCAGCAGTCCGCCCGCACCCAACGCCCACGCGTCGCATTGCGCGAATTTCGGCGAGCGCTCCAGCAAGCCCACCGTCCACACCAAAGGCGTGACGGCGAATACCACGGACGCCGCCGCGAACACCACGGAGGCCACACGGTCGGCGAATGTGGCACGCAACGGCCAGCACACGGTGAACGACGCCAACACCACGGCGATGGCGACAAGGCTCGGCACTTGGCCCCACACGCCCGATGCCGCGCCGTCAGCCCAACCGGCCGCGACCGACACCACGGCGGCCAGCACCAGCAATAGGTATGCGGCGGCCTGCACCAGCAGCATGGGTGCGACCTTGCCGCGCGTGCTCTCCTCGGGGGTGCGGGTCATTTTTGCCTCCTGCCTGCCGAAACATTCTCGTCACCATCCTACGACCCGCCTTGGGAAAACCGCACCGACGAAGCGGGGAAATAACGGATTTCACCCGCTTCCACCATGTCGCGCACGTTAACGACGTGTGAACGGACGGGGCGCGATAGTGTCCATGACGGGCGCGTACAATGTGAACAGCCGCGCAAGACGGCTTAAACCCGTGCCCGCGGCCATGTCACACGAGATTCCCGCAGGCGCGACGGCATGGAACGAGCACAACAAGTGGAGGGAGTCATCGTGACGGATCTGACGCTGATGACGTTCGCCAGCGATCCCGCCACCGTACTGCCGTCGTTGGCGCTGCTCTCCCACCGCGTGCGCGTGCTGCCCATGGACGCGGACAGCCTGATCAAAATGCCGGAGAGCACGATTCTGTTTCTGGATGCGCGCGACGATCTGGCCACCGCCAAAACCCTGTGCCGCCTGATCCACGCCTCCGGCCTGTCCACGCCGATTGTGCTAGTGCTGACCGAGGGCGGCTTCACCGTGGTCAACTCCCAGTGGGGCATCGCCGACGTGGTGGTGTCCACCGCCTCCCCGGCCGAGGTCGAGGGGCGTTTGCGGTTGGTGTCGGAGCGGGGCAACGCGCCCGCCGGCGCGATGGCGGGCGGAATCGGAGAACCCAACACGACCGTCGAGGACGGTCAGCTGCGTTCCGGCGATCTGATCGTGGACACCAACGGATACACCGCCTCGCTGCACGGCCGGCCCATCGATCTGGCCTATAAGGAATTCGAACTGCTCAAATACCTGGTGCAGCATCCCGGCCGCGTGTTCACGCGCGCCCAACTGCTGCAGGAGGTGTGGGGCTACGACTATTACGGCGGCACCCGCACGGTCGACGTGCATATCCGCCGGCTGCGCGCCAAACTCGGCGGCGAATACGAGCATCTTATCGGCACCGTGCGCAATGTGGGCTACCGTTTCGACCCGCCCGAGGACGAGCAGGAGGACGACG
Organism: Bifidobacterium eulemuris; assembly: GCF_014898155.1. NCBI lineage: Bacteria > Bacillati > Actinomycetota > Actinomycetes > Bifidobacteriales > Bifidobacteriaceae > Bifidobacterium > Bifidobacterium eulemuris. The sequence goes on from NZ_CP062938.1 coordinate 1,341,419, forward strand.
CCGCGAAGGCGGCGGCCGCGCACAGCAAGTAGCGGCGGCGGCCGCGTCGCCGATGCGGCCATACCGCAACCATCATGAACGACGGCGAGGTGGGCATGGATACCAGGGAATCCCGGCAGGGTGAGGCAGCATCCGCGCATCCCAACACCCAAACCGATACGGACGCCGTCATGCCGTCTTCGACCCGCACGCAGGCATCCGCCCACCGTACCAGTCACACCGCGCGTCCCGTCGGCCGCGAAAGCGCCGCCGCCCGACGCGCCCGCATGCACGAGGAGTACGCCGTGCTGTGCGAGGTGATTCCCGAGCCGCGCTGCGCGTTGGATTTCCGCACTCCGTTGCAGCTGCTTATCGCCACGGTGCTCAGTGCGCAGACCACCGACAAACGCGTCAACACCGTCACTCCGGCCCTGTTCGCCGCCTACCCCACCGCCGCCGCGCTGGCCGCCGCGAATCCGCAGGAGGTGGAGGACATCATCCACCCGTTGGGTTTCTACCGCGCGAAAACCAAGCATCTGCTGGGATTGGCCGCCGCGTTGGATGAGCGTTTCGGCGGAGAGGTGCCGCGCACGATGGAGGAGCTGACCAGTCTGCCGGGCGTGGGCCGTAAAACCGCGAATGTCGTGCTGGGCAACGCGTTCGGCGTGCCCGGCTTTCCCGTGGACACGCATGTGCTGCGGGTGACCGGCCGCCTGCGCTGGCGCGCCGACTGGCGGCAGGCGCACCCCGATCCGGTGAAGGTCGAGCGGGAGATCACCGCCTGCTTCGACCCGTCCGAGTGGACGGACCTGAGCCATAGGCTGATTCTGTTCGGCCGCGCCACCTGCCACGCGCGCCGCCCCGACTGCGCCGACTGTCCGCTGAACGACACCTGTCCCAGCGCGCCCTGAGACGCGTGAATGACTGGCGGATGACGGACGGATGACGGACGGCAGCAGTCAGACGGATACCATGCAGCCAGACGCAGCACGCACCGCGCGGGGGGGCTCCGACGATGGCCATGGCTAGACTGGGATCCCATGCATACACAACGAGACAACGCGTTGACACGTTGGGGGATTTTCGTAGGCGTCGCCGTCGGATTGTTCGCGCTGCTGTGGATCGGCTGGTCGCTGGTCACCCATCATTACGCGGGCGGCGGATCCATCCGCTCGGACACGTCGATTTCCGTGGGGCTGCGCGACGCACCGACCTCGCTGGACCTGTTCGACGAGGACTCCGACACGGCAGAGGCGGCCGGACGCGCGTTGATCGGCAACGTGTACGAGACGCTGGTGACGCGCGACCAGAACAACGAGCTGCAAGCCGGACTGGCCAGCGACTGGACCGTCTCGGATGACGGCCTGACCTACACTTTCGACATCCGTTCCGGTGTGGAATTCTCGAACGGCCACACGCTGGACGCCTCGGACGTCGTCTATTCGCTGCGGCAGGCGGTCGACAGCGGTGCCAGCGACGTGGACCAGCTGGGTTCGCTCGCCTCGGTCGAAGCCCCCGACTCCTCCACCGTCGTCATCACCCTGTCCTCGCCCAATCCCACGCTGCCGCGCGTGCTGTCCGGCAGACTGGGTGTAGTGTTCGACGAGCAGGCGTCCATCGACTACGCGGATGAGGCGGTCGGCTCCGGACCGTTCACCGTCGGCCGTTTCCGCGAAGGCGAATCCATCACGCTCGAACGCAACGACGACTATTGGGGGGACGCCTCCATACCGGCTTCGGTGACGCTCACCTATTACGATGACGACGCCTCGATGCTCACCGCGCTGCAGAACGACACCATCGAGCTTGCGATTCCGTCCGAAGCCTCCGCCGCCGACTCGGTGAGCTCGGATCCCACCATCACCATCGCCACGGGGGCCAGCACCTCGTCGGTGGTGCTGGCGTTCAACAACGGCCCCGACGCGATCACCTCGGACGAGCAGGTGCGCAAGGCCGCCCGTCACGCGCTCGACCTCGACGCCATCGTCGAATCGCAGCCCGACGCGGCCCAGGCCTTGGGAGGCCCGCTCACCCCTCTGGAGCCCGGCTATGAGGATCTGACCGGACTCTACCCCTACGATCCGACGCAAACGCAATCCATGCTCTCGTATTTCGCCTACGGATACCTGGGCACGGTCCATCTGGTGGCGTCGCACGACTATCAGGAGCTGGCGGACACCATCGTCCAACAGCTGCAGGCGGGCGGATTCGACGTGCGGCTGGAGGTGCTGGCCGACGGCGAGGTGAGCGACCGCATCGCCGCCGACGACTACGACATGGTCATCATCGAAACCGCCGGAGGCGACAACGCGCGCGGGTTCTCCAGCTCGCAATCCCCCTACTTTTACGAGGACGATGACGCGCAGCAGGCATACGCGCAGGCGATGGCCGCCACGAACGACGCCGATTTCCAGGAACGGATGCGGGCCTACGCCCGCGTGCTCGGCGAGGATGCGGCCAGCGGATGGCTGTACGCGCGCCAGTGCACGGTGGTCGCGAAATCCACGGTCTCCGGCTATCCGACCGCCATGGTCGACCAGCGTCTGCCGCTCGCCTCGGTGACGAAGCAATAGCGCGGCGACGGCACGGCCCCGGCCGCGCGCCTATGTCATGCAACGCGCATAAACTCAAGCCTATGACTGAAGGCACTACTATCAACGCGCACCTCACCCCCCTGCCCGACAAGGTCGGCGTGGACGGGCTTGAGGATAAGTGGCGCGCCGTCTGGGACGAGGACGGCACCTACCAGTTCCGCAACACCCGCGACCGCAAGGCCGTCTATTCGATCGACACCCCGCCGCCCACCGTCTCCGGTTCGCTGCATGTGGGCCATGTGTTCAGCTACACGCACACGGACGTGATCGCCCGTTTCAAGCGCATGCAGGGCTATGACGTGTTCTACCCGATGGGTTGGGACGACAACGGCCTGCCCACCGAACGCCGCGTGCAGAACTACTACGGCGTGCGCGTGGACACCTCCATGCCCTACGATCCCGATTTCAAGCCGCCGTTCGAGGGCACGGACGGCAAGAAGATCGACGCCAAGGACCAGGTGCCGGTGAGCCGCCAGAACTTCATCGAACTGTGCGAGAAGCTCACCGCGCAGGACGAGAAGCTGTTCGAAGCGCTGTGGCGCCGTCTGGGCCTGTCGGTCGACTGGTCGCAGACCTACCACACCATCGGCGAGCATCCGCGCCGCGTGGCCCAGAAGGCGTTCCTGCGCAATCTCGCGCGCGGCGAGGCCTACCAGCAGGACGCTCCGGGCCTGTGGGACGTGACCTTCCAGACCGCCGTGGCCCAGGCCGAGCTCGAAAGCCGCGAATACCCCGGCTTCTACCACAAGGTGGCCTTCCGTTTCGAGGACGGCACGCCGATCTACATCGAAACCACCCGTCCCGAACTGCTCGCGGCCTGCACCTCGCTGATCGCCCATCCGGACGACGAGCGCTACAAGCCGTACTTCGGCCAGGAGGTCTACTCGCCGCTGTTCCATGTGAAAGTGCCGATCCTCGCGCATCCGGCCGCCGAAATGGACAAGGGCGCCGGCATCGCCATGTGCTGCACCTTCGGCGACGTGACCGACGTGCAGTGGTGGCGCGAGCTCAAACTGCCCACCCGCTCCATCATCCAGCGCAACGGCCGCATCGTGATGGACACCCCGGAATGGATCGACGACGAGGCCGGACGCGCCGTGTTCGCCGAAACCGCCGGCAAGACCACGTTCTCCGCGCGTAAGCTCATCGTCGACAAGCTGCGCGAATCCGGCGATCTGGACGGCGAGCCGACGCCCACCAAGCGTATGACGAACTTCTACGAGAAGGGCGACAAGCCGCTCGAGATCGTCACCTCGCGCCAGTGGTATCTGAAGAACGGCGGCACCGACAAGGCCCTGAACGCCGAGCTGATCGAGCGCGGCAAGGAGCTGGAGTTCCACCCCGACTTCATGCGCGTGCGCTACGAGAACTGGGTGAACGGCCTCAACGGCGACTGGCTGATCTCGCGCCAGCGCTTCTTCGGCGTGCCGTTCCCGCTGTGGTATCCGCTGGACGAGGCGGGCGAGCCGGATTACGCGAACCCGATCGTCCCTGCCGAGGATCTGCTGCCCATCGACCCGACCATCGACGTGCCGGCCGGCTACACCGCCGACCAGCGCGACGTGCCCGGCGGCTTCACCGCCGAGAACGACATCATGGACACGTGGGCCACCTCCTCGCTCACCCCGCAGATCGTGACCCATTGGGCCGAGCCGGATGAGGAGTCGCGGGCGCTGTTCAACGCCACCTTCCCGATGGATCTGCGTCCGCAAGGGCAGGACATCATCCGCACCTGGCTGTTCTCGACCGTGGACCGCGCGCATCTGGAGAACGGCTGCCTGCCGTGGGCGCACGCCGCGCTGTCGGGCTGGATCCTGGACCCCGACCATAAGAAGATGTCGAAGTCCAAGGGCAACGTCGTGGTGCCGAACGAGCCGATCGAGAAGTTCGGCGCGGATGCCGTGCGCTACTGGTCCGCCAACGCGCGCCTCGGCCTCGACGCCACCTACGACGAGGGCCAGATGAAGATCGGCCGCCGTTTGGCGATCAAGCTGCTCAACGCCACCAAGTTCGCGCTGGCGATCGGCCGCGAGGACGAGAACCATCATGTGGGCGAGGCGGCCGTGGCCTCGTGGAATCCGGCCGATGTGACCGAGCCGCTGGACCGCGCCGCGATGGCCAAGCTGGCGCTGGTGGTCACGCAGGCCACCGAAGCGCTGAACGCCTATGAGCATTCCAAGGCGCTTGAGGTGATCGAAAGCTTCTTCTGGCAGTTCTGCGACGATTACATCGAACTGGTGAAGAACCGCGCCTACGGCACCGCCGACGAGCAGGGCAACGCGCCCTCCGAGACGGCCGTGAAGTCCGCGCGCACCGCGCTGGGGCTGGGACTGGACGCCTTCGCGCGTCTGCTCGCCCCGTACCTGCCGTACGCCTCCGAAGAGGTGTGGAGCTGGATGCATGAGGGCGAGGGCTCCGTGCACCGCGCCGCCTGGCCGACCGCCGAACCGTACGCGCAGGCCGCCACCGGCGTCTCCCCCGAAGTGCTCGCGTGGGCGGGCAGGGCCGTGGAGCAGCTGCGTAAGATCAAGTCCGAGGCGAAGGTCTCCATGAAGACCCCGATCCTCTCCGTGGCGCTGTCCGCCGCCCGCGAGGGTGTGGATGCGATCAAGTCCTCGATGGGCGATATCGCGCAGGCCGGCCGCGTCATCGGCAGGTTCGATCTGGTGGAGAAGCACGCCGAAGAGGCGGCCGCCGCCGACGCCGCCGCGACCACCGATGCGGATGCCGCCGGTTCCGCCGCCGAAGCGCTGGTCGCCATCGAATCCAGCGAACTGGGCGAGCCGCCGGCCAAGAAGCCCAAGGCCTGAGCGCGGCGTTGATCATCTACAGTGGGGCTCCTTCGCGGAGCCCCACTTCTTGTTTTGGTGTTCCGCCGCCTACCGATGGTGTGTCTTGGCGGTCTTCCGCAAGGCATGCAACGGTTCCGGACGGCCTATCTGCGTTAGCGGTAGTGGATTTCGGCCCGTGCGGAGGTCCATCTGCGTTAGCGGTAGTGCCCTTTCATTTGAAACATCGCCAAGGGACACGGTATTTGGCCATTCTACGGTGGGAATAACGCAGATACCCCACTACCGCTAACGCAGATGGACCTCCGCAACCTCCGAAATCCACTACCGCTAACGCAGATAGCCCTAAAACCTCTCCGATAAGAGAATCGGTGCCGATTCATGCCGCTGCTGTTTGCCGACGGGATATCCGATGTGACGTATCTACTCCGCAGAGAAGAGCCCTGCGGAGTAGACAGGTAGGTACGTGACGCTCTCCGCAATTTCGATGTTGCCGTTATACAGCACGTATGCCTCGTCAACCTGGCAGTTCGAGGAGGCGAGCGCATTGTCCAACGCGGCATGGCTTCTGTAGCCTTTGCCGGATTTCACTTCGAATACCGTAACGGTACCGTCCGCCCGTTCAATCGCCGCATCGATTTCACCTATGGCTTTCGACTGATAGTAATGCGTTTGGAACCCGTGCGCCGCAAGTTCCTGCACAACGAAGTTCTCATAGGTGCTGCCGAGATTCACACTTGGCTGGTCATCAAGAATGTCTCGGCTCAACTCCTTGGAATAGGCGCCAGTCAAAAGTCCCACGTCGGAATAAAACAGTTTGATTTTGTTGCGATTCTCCGATAACAGGAATGGGGGCGCCAGTTCTGCGATATTGTATTGGGCTAGCGCCACTCCGGCATTGGTGAGCCAGAGGAACTCGTCCTGCACTTGCGTGAATCGCTTCACACCTTCGATAGACCTCAAATGAAACCGTCGGCTGGAATGCAATAGCTCACTCGGCACCAGATCATAAATATTCTGAATCACCAGACGGCGATCTTTCGGCGCGTATTTGCTGATGTCTTCGCGATAATAGCGACGCAGGTCGTTCTGGATCACCCGCACCTGACCGATATCGTTGGAACCAAGGAACGCGTTCACGGCATCAGGCATGCCACCCACGAGCAGATATCGTTTGAACACGTCGGTGAATCGATTATGCAGATAGTCAGGTATGGGTTCACATTGAGATACACATTGTCGCAACATGTCGAATGCCGTCGCGGGCACGCCGTTGGCCCAACAGAACTCCTCAAAGTCCAGCGAAAACATGCGCACTTCCGTGAGATATCCCACGGGGATGGAACGAATGTTATCCAAAGCGACACCGAGCATCGAACCCGAGAGGATGAAGTCATAGTCGCCTTTATCCACCAGATATTTGATGAATGTGACGATTTGAGGGCACTCCTGCACCTCGTCAACAATGACTACCGTATTCCCGGGAATCATATCGACATCCGACATCACCGACATGCGTAGTTCAAGATCTTGCGCGCTTTGCGCCTGTGCGAAGGAATCCCGCGCACGCATGTTCTCCACAAGATCGAACATCACCACATGGTCGTAAGATTCCTCAGCAAAGGCACGAATCAATGTGGATTTGCCGACCTGCCGAGCGCCTGTCACCAACAACGCCTGTTTGGTTTTGTGCTCTTTCCAGAAGCGGAAACGCTCCATAGCTTTACGTCGCAGCATACCGCCTTCTTTCCCGAAAACATTGCCTTCCTATTAAGATATAACAAAAGTCAGAATTTTGATCACCCTGTTTTTGACACTTTTCGAAATTTCAACACCACTCAAAACGACACTTTTCGGAATTTCAGTATTGCCGACGGCAGATGGCAGGCGAGCGCGTCAACCACATCGTTCAACGCCACCAACCGATTCCGAACCAAAAGGCCCACGAAAGGCCATTCGAAAGGCCCATTCGCGGCCATGTCAATCGGCCAGATGCCAGCATGCGCCGATGGCATTGCGCTTGGATCGGCGCGCGTACCCCGCGATGCGAATGGCGGTCCATCCGACGGCGAGCACGGCCACGGCGATCCACAAGGCGATGGTGCGCGCGTCATACAGATCGGTCGGGTCGGGCGCGGGATCCGGAATGCTCACCCGATGGCCGGAAACCAACAGCCGGTGCGTGTTCACACCATACGGCGTGCACGTCATCAACGTCACCCGATCCTCCCCCGGAACGATGGTCAGCAGCGAATCGTCATCCGGCTCGATCACACTGACGCGATCCACCTCATAGCCGAGCGTCTCCCCCATCACCTCGACATAGAAGAAATCTCCCACCACCAGCTCATCGATACGCGTGAACATCAACGCCTCCACCAAGCCACGATGCCCGGTGACCACACTATGCGTCGACTCGCCGCCCACAGGCAGCGACGTGCCATACAAATGCCCCGCACCACGGGCCAACACGCTTTCGCTGGTGCCGTGGTAGATCGGCAGCTCGATGGAAACCTTCGGAATGCGAATCGTCCCCATCACCCCATCGCCGGCATCCAGCTGCGACTGGTAGTCCTCATCTCGGGAGGCCGCGGAATCATCCTCGCCGGAAGCCGCCGACCCACCGGTCTGCGAGCTGAAAGGGTCGCCCGCCTCCCCCAATACCGACTGGCCACGCTCCACCAGACGCGCGTTGTAGTCGCGCGCCGCGGCCAGCGTCTCCTCGGCTTGGGGGTACGGCCAGCCCTCCACCTGCTGGGAGGCCCGCGCCGACGTGGTGGCCGACGCGCGGGCCGAACTCCACTGCAATACGAGCGGATATCCTGTCACCACGACGGCCGCGGCCAACAGCGCGGCGATGATGGCGCGCATCGCCGCCACCTGCCGTCGCAGTCGCCGCCGCCGCGCTACGATATCGGTGATATCCAGGGCCTCTTCAAAAGTCATGCCATCGGCTCGCGGACAAGACGCAACCGGGAGAGCTCCTGCTCCAACTCATGGATGTGCAACGACTGCTGATAGATGATCAGGTCTCGCAGATCGACTTTTTTGCCGCCCGAATTCGGCAGGGCGACTCGAGTGACATCGTACGGCGACACGTTCTCGACGATGCTTGAGTACGTCGGGCTCGTGTTGCTGTTGATTCTCAGTTGCGCCTCGTCGATGAGGTCCGGCGACCGCTTCCAGCGCGCAAGACATCGTTCGATGCGTTTGGGCCCCACCAGCGACGGATCGAGACCGACCTGGCGGAAGATGGCCGACGGCGATTCCCCGGACAGATAGGCGCGCAGGCAGTCGACTTTGAAATCGTGGGTGTAGCTGATACGGGTGCTGGTGACATGGCTCACCACCGGTAGCACACTGAGGTATGCCATTTCTTCCGGGGTGAACATGCGGCGGTTGCGAGACATGACACATCCTTTCTGTTTGCCGCCTACGCACGCGCGGGATGAATGCGCACCACCCATCCCGCACATGTCGTCGAATCCGAATCGTCCGTCAGGCGCGCAGAGCCTTCTTGGTGCCGCGCATCTTGACGTACACCGTGGCGGCAGCGCCCACCAGCAGCAGTCCGATCACGGAGAACAAGGCGACTCCGGCACCGCCGGTCAACGGCAGCTCGGTCAGGTTCTTGACGTTGGCTACGGTAATGTTCACAACCGGGGACTGGCCCGGATATTCGGTGATCGTGCTGCTGGTCAGCGAGGCAAGCCCTCCCATATTGTCGGTCAGCTCATACACGACCTGAGTGACTTCCCGAGCCTCGTTCACGCCGTCAAAGGTCGGCGTGATGATGACCTCGAGATCCTTGTCCAACGGATTGAGGATATGGTCCGTAGGGGCCTTGGTCTCCTCGACCGTGTAGGTGGTACCGCTCTCGTCAGCGTCCAGACCTTCGAACGTCACCAAACCGCCATTCTTGGAGGTCGCGGTGGCGACGGTGGTACCGTCGGAGTCCTTGAGGGCGAACTCGGCACCGTCAAGCGTACCGCCAGTGGTCTTGTCGGTCTTCTTCAACACCAGCGGGAAGTTGAATACCTTCTTGCCCGGGCCGGGGATCGTGGTGAGCGTGCTGTTGTCGTACGGATCATTCGGAATCTGGATATACGGGCTGTTCTTCACACCATCCAACGGCAGCTGGGCGTGCACGGTAGCCAGATAGGTGACGACCACTTCGGCACCCTGCAGCGTGAAGACGTTGAATTTGCCGTCGTTGGCTGTGTCTTTGGTCTGGTCATAGCCGTTCTTCCGCACATACGAGGACAAATCGATGTCAAACTTCACAGCAGCGTTGTCGAGGTCCGTCGTCGGATCACCATTCGCATCGTAGTAGGTCAGCGTGTAGTCAGTGCCAGCAAGCTCTGCGTTATTCACCTTGACCACAACGGAGCCACTCTTATAGGAGATCATGCTCGGAGCATACTGGGAGTCGAACTGATCGCCTACCTTGAACTGGAACGTGCGTGCCAAGCCGCCCGCGTAAGTAGGAATCTTGGTCGTAAGCGTGTACGACGCATCCTTGTTCACCGCGACGGTTTCGTCGGCGATTGTCTTGTTGATCGTGTCCACGGAGTTCTTCATGTTGATTGTGCCGGTGGACAGGTCGTTGGCGGTGCAGGACTGGGCCGCGAGCCACTCGGTACCTACAAGCATTGCGAGACTCTTCGAAGAGCTGGTGCTGCCATTTGTAACCGCTGCGTTGTCCACAATCAGATACAAGCCTGGGGAGGTCATTGTGAGTTTGGCGGTCTTATCACTAATAGTGATGTTATCGGAAAGAACGTCGCTCAGGGTTAGACTTTTTTTCAGCGAATCGGCGAAGGCACGGGAGGATCCCAAACCCCACGTATCCTTTGTGCCGGTCTGGTCAAGCAGATCGCCTTCCTGAACGGCCCACGACAGTAGATCACCGGAAGTCGGCAGAGTGCCCTCTTCGACGCCTGCGGCGATCAAGGCGCTCTTAATCGATGCAGCGGCGACACCAGTAGTGGTTTTCACACCGGCGACACCATTGTCGGCGGTGTAATCGCCGATTTTCGCATACTTGAAGGTATGCGATGTCAGCTGAGCCGCATTTTCCGCATTAATCGTGATCGTGGATGCGGTCGGCAACGTCACCGTGCAGGGATCCGCCGCATTGGCGGTGGTTGCGCCGATCGTTAGACCGGCGAGCATCGTTGCTGCGGCGGCGATGCCGGCGAATAGTTTTCTCATCTTCATGAGAACCCTCTCTTCCTATATTTTTCTTCTTATAAACAGCGGTGGGAGCCCACACAACACCATCGGCAAACTCCAGAACGCGGGAAAACAACACATCCGCGCACCTTTACCGCCGCAAATCTTCAAACTCTGTATTCAGTTATTCGTCTTCGCTAGCCAGAGGCCGAACGCCTCACACGGTGAGATTCGACCAACTGTTGCGGCGGCACCACGCGCGATAGGCCAACCACACCAGCACCGAAGCGCCGACCAAGGCAAGACCCCACAGCAGCCACTGGCGTCCAGTAGTCCCGCCCGTAAACGGCAAAGACAAGGACGCCTGCTCAAAAGAGTTCGTGAATGCAGCAACGTGCACGGAGATTTCCTGATCCCCGTCCGTCCGGGTCTCGGGATCAACTGGTTCGTTCACAGCTACGCCCGCGTCATTCACGGTACGAACTAACGATGGAGTAGCACTTACGTGCCACCCATTCTTCTGGTAACGTTCAGCGCGCACTGTATAGGTATATTCCGCCTGCGAATAGGTCATACCCTTGATTGAGTCTTCATCGGCCGGATGAATCTCACGTATCGTATATGTGAAGTCCATCTGGTTATACCACGCATTGTTAATCTTGAACGCACCGTATGAAAACTTGAATTCACCGAATGACGCAATGTTCGAGTTTCCTGTTTCCGGTTTGGTCACAGTGACCCGACAAGTGCGTTTGCTGCGATCACAGGACACATTGTCCCCTTCAGGCAACAACAGAACTCTGTCGGAGAAATCATAGGTTTTATTATCACTAGATGTCGCCGTCACACCCGTAGCCGTAATCTCAAAGACAAACTCACCTTCCTCCCAGCCAGATTCGCCGGATACAATCTTCTTTACGTCCAATGAAGTGGCCGTATTTCGGTCGGGTTTCGGTTCATTTTTCACCATCACAGTTGTGGTCCCAGAGAACAAGTTATCCAGTACCGTATCGTTCAGGTCTTGCTTGTTTGCGCCACTCACACCGAGATCGTCATTTTGATAAAGCTGCCGAATCATGAGATTCGACCAACCTATATCATTCTCCAATGTGACGGACTTGAAATCGAGATCACCTGTCACCGATTCGCCAATCGGTCTATACTGAAGCACCGCGTGCCCAGGTTCAGCATCATAAGTCAAATTAAGACGAAGATCCTGACTAGTTTCCGACTTCGTCCAGTCCGTACTATCAGACGGCGTCTCCGAGCTCGGCAATGTCTGCAGCGTGGCCGTGATGTCAGTCAGCGTGCGATCAATTTGATTAGGAGCCGCATATTCCACCAAGGTCCGAATCAGTGAACCCACACCTTTTCTCACACGAAACTCATCATTTTCGTCGCGAGCATCTGCATACACACCTTGATTGGTCACAATGACTTTGACGAGTCTCTTAGTCCACTTATATGAGTCGTCTAGATCAGTGGACTCTTGCAAATAGTATGTACCATTCTCCAGTATGCCGCTGGAGGTGGAGGGGAACACCGCGGCACTATGCAAAAGCACCTTGGAAGAATCAGCGCCATTCAAGTCACTGACTCTCAAATCCGAGGTTGTAGTCGCGGTGTCATAGGGCTGAGCGCCAGCCTTAATTGTAGGATTATCCGAATAGGGGTTTTCGACGTCATCCTCTTTGTACAGATTGAATGTGGCAGTTAGGCTCTCACCGAGATTGGTGAGAGGATCCCAGTTCTCGTCGGTCTTCTGTACGAACAAGCGGTTTTTGACGTTTGGCACATTCAAGTTCAGAGAGAACTGTCTGACCCACTTTTCGCCATCCTTTTTGCTCTCGATGTACAAACGCGAGGTGTTCGTTGCATCGGCATCCTCAAGCTGTTTTGCGCTAGTGAAGTAGTAGGCGACGGTGTACTCAGTATTGCCCCGCTCACTATCGGCAAGCAGGCTGTAGTATTTTTTGATATCGCCGGGCAATTCAGTAATATTGGCCTGATACGCGCCCATCGAAGACACAGTGAACTTATACGCGGCACCATTTTTCGCTGCGTTGGCCACGTCCCCTATGCCTTTAATTGGAGTGGTCTGATAACCATCTAAGGCAGTACCTGATATCACACTCCAGTTATCGGACTGAGTCAGTCCATCTACGCCGTCTCCAGTGTACTTGAGGACCACCGCAAACAAAGTGCCTTGGGCGATGGCGGAAGAATCGATTTTACCACCGGCTTCTGTGGAGCTATTGCCTATCTTGTATATGACATCCGGCGCAGTCACCAAAACACCCGCATTCGCATAGGCACCGGTTTTCCAGATGTTGTAGTCCGCTGTTTCGGAAGTGATATAACCGCCGAATTGACTACCTTCCTCGGGAGGATGATAGTTCAGCTGCATCTCTCCCACGGCACGATAGCCGTCCGGAATTTTTATTTCCTTCAACACGTAGTTCGTATAGCTGGTATCTTGATATATCCCATCAAATGAGAGTGGTCTATTCGGTTTATTTGGATCCATCAACAACAGCTCGCCATTGGAATCCGTTTCGCCAGAGGCGACTTCATGACGTTCATTATTGGCATCGACACCATATAGCTCAAATCCCACGCCAGAGATGGCGTTGCCGGACTGATCGACCTTGGTGATTTTGCTCTGTGGAACCGTGACCAGATTGAATTTCAATGCTAGATTGGAGTCTTGCGCACCACGTTCCAGATAAAAGACCTTAAGCGTATGGTATGTGCCATCGGCGAACGTGTAATGGCTACTGCTACCTCCCACTTCTTGCCAATCATCCGTGGAAGAACCGACTCCAAACGCCTCATCAAGGAATTCGACCGTCTTCCGCCCCTCCTTGAATGAACCGTCTTTGTTCAAGGCATTGCCGTAAGTGATCGTTCCGGTTTTGAAATCGATCGTGACGCCAACAGGATCATGGATACCACCTAGGTCGGCTACCAGCACGCCGTCGATGTAAATCCATACGTCATCGTCGCCGGCGAACTCGTAGGTCATGTTATTGCCGCCCACTGTGCCACCGGTCGGCTGAATGAACCGCGTGGACATCGTCAAACCGAAATGATGGTTCCATGTAGAGCTATTGGACAAGGCGAGATTCGTTTTTTGGACCAATTCCCCATTTTCATCGATATCGAATACTTGACTGGCGGTATTGAAGGGGAAGAACTGGGTACCGCTCATCACGCCGGTGCCGCCACTGGTGATGGCACCTTCCGTGTACAAATCGAACTTGTTGGTCTCTTCGTTGTAGGACGCGAAGTTCTTCTTGCTGTCGTAGTAGTAATAGCCTTGACTATCAACCTGCAACAAGTTACCCACATTCCCGTAGGCCTTCATTCCATCCTCATCCGTCGTGGTCCTCGATGTATCAAACAGATACTGCAACGACTCCGTTGAAGAGCTCACCTCGCCAGACAACCAATTCTTCTCGGCCTTGTCGCGGAACATCACGTAATCATCGATGCCCGTTGTTTCACTTGTCTTGTTGTTGGCGATACCGGTCAGATTAGGATAGCCCTCATCATTGAGTGTGCTCGAAACGATACCTTTGCGAGGGCCGCCTCTCTCATATTTCCAGCTATCAGCGTTCTGCCCCTGCTTGTCTGACTCGCCATTGATATACGGAGGGTCATCGAGATTCTCACGCGTACTGTTTCCCGTCCAGAAATTCGCATAGCCATAGTCCGGCACGCCCGTGCACTCAACCGGAACCTTTATGACGTTGCCACTCTCGTCTTTTTTGTTTTCCGTGCAGTAAAAATGATCTTTAGGGTTGGAGTTGGTCGAAAACTTCCGAGGTTCGTCATTAATAAGTGAGCGCGTAATCGTTGTTCGTTTGTCGTAATGGGTGAGCGCGAAACGGTGCCTGCGATCTATTTGTCGTTTTGTCCGGCGTCGGCGCGCATGCGTTCGATCGCCTTTCCCAAGTATCCCATGTCCAGGCCGGCGCGGCGGGCCATCGCCTCGGTGCGGTCCCGGCTGACGCGTTCGAGTTCGTCCTGGATGACGGCGATCTCGCGGTTGAGGCGGGCGGGGTTGGTGGCGGCGATGATCCCCTCGATGCGGCGGCGGGCGTCGTCGACGACGTATCCGCCGCCCCCGGCGGCGCGGTCGGCGGCGTCGTGCTCCAGCACGCGCGCCCACGGGGTGCGGGGCTCGTCGTACACGGTCTTCCTGCGCCCGTCGCGCCCCTGGTCGACGCGCACGGGCTTGCGGGTGGGCGTGAACAGGTTCAGCAGCACGTAGGTCTTCGCCCACAGCCGGTTGAGCAGCTCGCGCTGCTGCGCGGTGTCGTAGCGCCAGTGGAACGCGTATTTCCTGACGACGTGGTTGTTGCGCGACTCGACGGTGGCCTGGTCGTTCTTCCTGTACGGGCGGCTGCGGGTCTGTTCGATGTCCTGTTCGAGCAGCCAGTCGACGAGCTCGTCGTTGATGAACTCGACGCCGTTGTCGGAGTCGAAGCAGGTGACGGGAAACGGGAAGAGCGGCAGGGCGGTGGCGACCGCTGCCTTGATGTTGGATTTGGCATTGTTGCGGGCGGTGACGTTCACGGTCCAGTTCGTCGCGTAGTCCACCATCGTCAGGGTGCGGGCGAACTCGCCCTTCATGCTGGGCCCGCAGTGGGCCACGGTGTCTGCCTCGGCCAGGCCGGGAACGCGGATTGTCTCGTCGGTGCATTTGCGGATCCTGATCGAGTTGCGCATGTGCTCCGCGGCCGGCCGGGTCAGCGACGCGCCCTTCGGCATGGCGGCCTGTTTGAGCGGTCTGAGCCGCCGGTCGATGGTCGACGGACTCATCGCCAGCACCTGGTCCAGCGCGTCGCCGTCGATGCCGTCGAGCTCGCCGTTCGCCAGGAGCGCGGGAATCCACTGGTCGAACATGGCCTTCATGTACGGGCCGCACGGCATGCCCATGAGCAGCCACAGGCGCTCCAGCAGCCGCTGCGCGCCCGCGTCGTACTTCGGCCGCCTGCCCCGCGCCGCGCCTTTCACGGGTTTCTCCCTCTCCGCCTGCGTGAGCAGCCGCCGGGCGGTGGACCTGCCCATCCCGACGGCCTCGAGGCGGTCGAGGATCTCGCCCTTCTGTTTCTTGTCGCCCTTGGCGTACTCCGCCTTGAACCTGTTCGTCAG
Source organism: Bifidobacterium eulemuris (assembly GCF_014898155.1). NCBI lineage: Bacteria > Bacillati > Actinomycetota > Actinomycetes > Bifidobacteriales > Bifidobacteriaceae > Bifidobacterium > Bifidobacterium eulemuris. The sequence goes on from NZ_CP062938.1 coordinate 1,357,116, forward strand.
CCGTTTTCTCGTGGCCATGTCCAGTCTGCCTTCCATAAGGCAAGCATCCCCGCGAACGACGCGGGCCGCGCGGGATTTCGCGCTCATTATTTATGACGAACGGAATCCAATTTCGCGCTCAAACATTACGACGAACGTCGCTTCAGCGCATGATCTTTGTTGATGTACTTATCATAGGAATTGTCTGACCGCTGATTCGCCGCAGTCCAATAGTCGAATAGGTTAATCGTCGTGCCTGCGGGAGACACCGTGTCTTTGACAAGGAACTCATCAAAATCACTATCCGTCAGCTGAGTGTCAGCCACGATGGTCGCATCATCCTGCTGGTCGATGGCGTTCGCATCAGAGCCACTGTCGTTCGACAAATCGGAATCATCCGTGTTAGACTCATCCGCCGCGCCAGAACCATCGCCCGAGGTGCCATCGTCACCATCAGAGCCTTCGGATTCGTCTGCATTGCCGGCATCATCGCCGGCGTCTCCGGTGGACGTGTCTCCGTCAGGCGTAGTATCGGTGGTTTGGCCCGGTTGGGAATCCTGGTTCTGGTCGGTCGTGTCAGTCGTTCCGGCCGATTCGGTCGTGTCAGTTGAGTCAGTCGAGCCACTCGTGTCAGTCGTATCGGTTGCATCGGCCTGACCGTTGGCGGTCTGATCGGTCTGGTCGGTCTGGTCGGACTGGTTGGTCTGATCGGACTGGTTGGTCTGATCGGTCGGTGTGATTACGGTTTGAGTCTGTTCACCGCTATTCTCATCGCCAGGGTTGGCCACGGCGATGGCCGCTCCCGAGCACAGTGCGACGGCGAGCGCAGCCGCCGTCAACGATGCCGCAAGACGATACCCCCCCCCCTATTGAATTTCATCCCAAGCCAGGCGCTGCTGTGTTTGCAGGAATCCGTCGACTTTCCGTGCTTCATTGCGCTTCCCCTGTCTTACAGCCTCATATCAACAAACACCCCCATACTACCCCTTGACCCTCAGACTTCGGCCACCCTACAACGCATCCACAGCCCCCGAAATATGCGCAAAAACACGTACCCTCCGCTGCAATTCCCCCGAAGAGCGCATTCCCCCGTTCAGCGGGTGTTTTCTCGATGAGGCGTCTCATCGCAGTCGCATAGACATTCGATGCAGCGCTTTTTCGAAATTCCAAACCCGCCCGAAGCGGCGATTTTCAGAATTTGCCCAATCACGCCCCCCCCCCCCCGTCGCGGACGGCAACATCATCACATCACCAACGATCGCGTCACTCATCAACGATCACGTCACAGGGCGCTGAGATCCACCTCATAGGTCATAGCCTGCGGCAAGGCCGGCGGTTGGATGAACATGCTCATGTACAGCGGCAAATAGATGATGGCACCATCCTGCCTGACATTGCTTTTGCTGAGCACATACGCTTGGCCGATCCCCCATTCCGGCACGGCAAGCACGTTGTTCAACGCCTTATGCGAAGTCCAATCGTTACCGGATTTCACCTCGATTGGCAGCACCTCACCCCCCGACTGCACAACAAAGTCAATCTCCCCGTAACGTTTTTCTTATACCGGAAGTACTCTCTGTAACGTTTTTCGCGTGATTGAAGGGTCATTCTGTAACGTTTTTCGCGTGAATGGAGGGTTATTCTGTAACGTTTTTCTCAAAAAAATAGTGTTGTTTGTAACGTTTTTCCTGAGATTGGGCTTGACCGTCGTAACGTTTTTCAAAACTTCACGGTGGGTGCCGGCTCGCATGGGGTACCGGAATTGCAGTTGATCGCCGTACCGTTTTTCAACAACTACGCGGCAAGAGTCGCCGTATGGCGGTTTGCGCCATGCGGCGTCACGGTCGGCACGCGACGATGACGGCTCGATCAGGCGAAGACGTCGAGCACGCCGGGGTCGCCACCGGCGGCGGCGATGCGCGCATGGCGTTTTTTGGCTTCGGTGACCACGAATTCGCGATACATCTCCGCGATATCCGGGTCCAATCCCGCATCGACGGCGATGCGGTGCAGACGTTCGATCTGATAATCCTCGCGCTTCATATCCTCGGGGGCGAATCCCGCCTGCGCCTTGAGCACACCCACACGCGACGTGGCCTTGAAACGCTCCGCCAGCAGCGAGATGATCGCGGAATCCACATTATCGATGGTCTGCCGCAACGCGGTGATCGCCGCCACGGCCGTCGCGGTTTCGGGATGCTCCGCCGCCTGCGTCTCGTCGATGGTGGAGTTCTGCCAGTCGCTGCTCGTTTCGCTCATGCCCACCAGCCTACTACCTGCCGGCCCCACGAACCGAGAACGGATGAAGACTCCTAAGCTGGATTACGTGAAGCACCAGTGCCGGCCATGAACCGAGGGCGACCGTCATACAGCTTGGAACGGTTGGCACACGACCTCAAGACACCAACACACAACCTCAGGACACCAACACACAATCTCGGGACACCGATACATGGCCCCGGACAACCGACACATTTCTCGGGCGGCTGATTTGGCTTTTGGGCGGCTGTCTACCCCTTCGGGCGGTTGACTTGAGCTACGGGCGGCTGGCAAACCTCTCGGGCGGTTAATTTTGGCTTCGGGCGGCTGGCGTCTAAGACCGGATGCCGTCAAAACGTCTTCCCCTTGATTAAAAACGTTGAAATTCCGCCATTCTTGATTTCGTTGAAAGTGCTAGGCGGGAGGAATGCCCGATCCGGTAACCGCCCGAAGCCAAAATTAACCGCCCAAAGCCCACGACAACCGCCCATGCCCACAATCAACCGCCCGAGGGGACAAAGAAACCACCCGAAGAGGCAAGGCGCTCACCTAAATCCAAACACAATGACACGCGACTCTCCATAAATACCAATATTGGTATACTCGTTGATATGTGGAACATAGTGTTGGACCCAATCAAAGACTGGCTGGACACTCTAGATACCGAATCCGCGGAACAAGTGCAAGCCGCGCTTGAAATACTTCGCGACCAAGGGCCGAATCTCAAGCGCCCACTAGTCGGCAAGATTGAGGGTTCGCGCATCGTCAAATCAATGAAAGAATTACGTCCCGGCTCTGTAGGTCGGAGCGAGATACGCATTCTATTCGTCTTCGACCCCAAACGACAGGCAATCATGCTGGTCGGCGGCGACAAACAACGCAGATGGAACAAATGGTACAAAACAGCCATCGAGCAGGCTGAGGCACGTTATCTGGCGTGGCTTGAAGAACAATACAGCAAGGAGAACTGACATGACCTACACCATCGAGGATTTCGCTCGAGACCACAACACCGACCCCACTAAAGTAGAGGCCGCAAAAGCACGGATGCTTGAAGAGATGCGCATATACGAACTCAAAGAGGCTCGCAAAGCGCAGGCGCTGACGCAGAAGCAGCTCGCAAAGCAGATGGGCGTGAGCCAGAAGCGCGTCAGCATCATCGAATCCGGTGATGTGGATCACGTTATGGTCAGCACACTGAAGAAGTATCTCAACGGCATCGGCGGTTCACTGAGCATCACCGCCAAACTTCCCAGCGGCGAAACCCTAGAATTGGCGTGATGTGTGTTGCGCTGCCGGAATGCCCTCCGACAACGCAACACACATGACCATATGCCCCATCCTCATCGCGCCGGCCACGCCCATGCATCCCCATCGCGCCGAGCGCATACCATATCCCCGTCATGCCGAGCGTATTCGAGACATCTCCCATACAAGCAGTTGGCACTTGATGCTTCCAGTTGGCATCCGATCTGAACACATACGGAAACGGCCGGTTGAGAGAACCCCGTGTTTCCAAGGTTTTCCCAACCGGCCGTAATAGCGGTCTCCTTCAGACAGTGCCAACTGGAGACCTCAGGTGCCAACTCGGTGCCCCACCGGGCTAATCAGGGCTCGTTCACACCCTGACCAATAGTCGAGAGCACCGTTTGTCAATCAGTTGCCGTTGACGGCGCCGCCGCCCTGCTGCTGCACGATGGCGGCGAGGAAGTCGCGGTTGCTGGCGGTCTTCTTCAGGCGCGGCACCAGAGTCTGGTAGGCCTGCTCCGGCTCCATACCGCCCATCAGGCGACGAAGACGGTAGACGACCGGCAGCTCGTCCGGCGCGGTGATCAGCTCCTCGCGGCGGGTGCCGGAGGCGTTGATGTCGATGGCCGGGAACAAGCGCTTGTCGGCCAGTTCGCGGCTCAGACGCAGCTCCATGTTGCCGGTGCCCTTGAACTCCTCGAAGATCACCTCGTCCATCTTCGAGCCGGTCTCCACCAGCGCGGACGAGATGATGGTCAGCGAGCCGCCGTTTTCGATGTTGCGGGCCGCGCCGAAGAACTTCTTCGGCGGATACAGCGCCTGCGCGTCCACACCGCCGGACAGGATGCGTCCGGAAGCCGGGGCCGCGATGTTGTAGGCGCGGGCCAGACGGGTCATCGAGTCGAGCAGCACCACCACGTCCTGGCCAAGCTCCACCAGTCGCTTCGCGCGCTCGATGGCGAGTTCGGCGACCGTGGTATGGTCGGAGGCGGGGCGGTCGAAGGTCGACGAGATGACCTCGCCGGCCACGGTGCGCTCCATGTCGGTGACCTCTTCGGGGCGTTCGTCCACCAGCACCACCATCAGGTGCACTTCGGGGTTGTTGGCGGTGATCGCGTTGGCGATGTTCTGCAGGGTGATCGTCTTGCCGGCCTTCGGCGGGGAGACGATCAGACCGCGCTGGCCCTTGCCGATCGGCGAGACGATGTCCATGATGCGGCCGGTGAGCTTGTTGGCCGTGGTCTCCTGCTTGAGACGCTCCTGCGGGTAGAGCGGGGTGAGCTTGGCGAACTGCGGACGGTTCGCCGCCTCTTCGACGCTCATGCCGTTGATCGAGTCGATGGCCTGCAACGGCACGAACTTCTGGCGCTGGTTGCGACGGTCGCCCTCACGCGGGGCGCGGATCGTGCCGTGCACGGCGTCGCCCTTGCGCAGGCCGTATTTCTTGACCTGGCCCATGGAGACGTACACGTCGTTGGGGCCGGGCAGGTATCCGGAGGTGCGCACGAAGGCATAGGAGTCGAGCACGTCGACGATGCCGGCCACGGGAACCATGTCTTCGGCCGGCTCTTCGCGGCGGCGATCCTCGCGCGCCACGCGCTCCTCGCCGCGCTGGTCCTCCATGTCGCGGTCGCGGCCGCGCAGGCGACGTCCACGGCGGTCGACGCCACGTTCGACATTGCGATCGTTGCGATCGTTACGGTCATTGCGATCGCCACGTTCGTTACGCTCGGCACGGTCGTTGCGCTCGCCGCGTTCGGCACGATCACCGTGGTCATCGGCGTTGCGGTCGCGACGCGCGCGGCGCGGACGCTCGGGCTCGGCTTCGTCGCGGGATTCGTGCTTCTGCGTGGGCAGAGTGGCGAGGATGTCGTCGAGATCGCGCACGCCCTCTTCGGGTTCGGGCGCGAGGACGGGTTCGGGACGGCGGCGACGGCGCACATTGGCCACGATCACCTCATCGCCGTTCTCGTCAAGCTGCGGCGCGCGATCGCGCTTCTTGGCGTCGCGAGCGCCGCGCGGCTCGTTCTGGGCGATGGGCGCGTCGATGCCCAATTCGTCGAACAGGTTGGCGGCGTCGGCCGGCACGTCCGGATGAGCGCCTTTGGCGCGGGTGGCGGTACGGCTGGTACGGCCGGAGCTACGGCGGGCGGCGCCGTCTTTCGCCGATTTCTTCGGCCGGTCGTCAGCGTCCGGCTTCGTTTCAGGAGCGGCGGCCTGCGGAGCCTGCGCGGAGGCCGATTCGGCGGCCGCCGGAGCGACCGGCTCAGCGACCTGCGAGGCAGCCGGAGAGGCGGCCGGAGAGGCGGCTTTGGGCGCGCGCACGGTCACACCGGCCGGGGCTTCGCCACCGGAACGGGCGGCCTGCAGGGTGGCAAGCAGATCGGGCTTGCGCATGGTGGAAGTGCCACGAAGACCCATCTGCTTGGCGAGCTCCTTGAGCTCGGAGAGCTTCATATCTTCAAGATTCTGGCTTGTTGCCACTGGTAGTGCCTTTCCTTGGCCCAATCGGCGCAACCGAACAGGGCTCATAAGAATGATTGCGGTTAGTCCGCTGTCGAACGTTCGCGGCAAAACCGTGCTCGCGAACTGACCCTAACCTTACAACGCCCGCACGACCAAAGCAAAACGCCCGACGACTCCCGCCGTTCGTCGCCCTCCCTCAAGCGAGGCGTCCTTCCCACCGCCATCCTGAGGAGATGCCTCGACTCCGCTCGGCATGACGACACATCAACCTTGCCGTCAAGCCAACGCGAAAGGCCGACCCTCCGATTGGGGAGGATCGGCCTTTATGACGCGATGCGCCGCGCTCCACTCACCGCCCGAGCGCCAAGCCCGGCTGCGGCGGCGGAGGAGGAACGCTACTTCTGCTCGTGGTAGGACTTGTCGGTGTTCACGCTCCACACGTTGCGCTTCGAGGTTTTGCCGGACTTGATGTTGCCGACGGCCTCAATGGCGGTGGCCATGGAGTGGTCCATGTTGTTGTAGCGGTGCTGTCCGTTGCGGCCCACGCAGTAGAGGTTGCCGAAGCCGTCGAGGTATTCGACCAGTTCGGGCATGCGGTCGTAGGTGTCGAAGTAGGCGGGGTACGCCTTCTTGACGCGCTCGCGGTGGGAGTCGATCACGTCCTGCGGGCCGTTGATCACGCGCATGCGGGTGAGTTCGGAGACGGCGAACTTGACGACGTCCTCCTCGCTCATGGACCAGAAGGAGTCGCCCTCCTCGCAGAAGTATTCGAGGCCGACCCACACGGTGTCGTCCACGTCGTTGACCAGATACGGGCTCCAGTTGTTGAAGATCTGCAGACGCCCCAGCTTGTAGCCCGGATCCTGCACGTAGATCCAGCAGTCGGGCACGATCGGCGGGTTGCCGAGGGTGGGGATGTCGGTGGTGTTCTTCAGGCGCAGATGCTTGACCAGCAGGCCCACGGTCACGAAGTCGCGGTAGGGCAGGCCGTTGGCCACCTCCACCATGTCGGCGGGCGCGGGCTTGGCGCCGGCCTCACCGGCGGCGGCCGGCGCGTTGATCGCGTTGACCAGGTCCTTCACCGGCATCGAGGAGATGAACTGGTCGGCCGCGAGTTCGGTGCGGTTGCCTTCGGAATCCTCGTACACCACGGCGGCGATCGCGCCGTCCACCTGCTTGAGCTCCACCACCTTGGCGTCGGTGAGCACCTTGACGCCGGCGGCGGCGCAGTTCTCCTCGACGGTCTCCCACAGCTGGCCGGGGCCGTACTTGGGGTACCAGAACTCCTCGATCAGCGAGGTCTCGACCTCGGAGCTGTCGCGCTTCTTGGGGCTGAGTTTGGCGAAGGCGTTCTTCAGCACGCCCATGATGCTCAGTCCCTTGACGCGCTGCGCGCCCCAGTCGGCGGAGATCTGCGAGGGATGGCGGCCCCACAGCTTCTCGGTGTAGCCCTCGAAGAACATGGAGTAGAGCTTGCGGCCGAAGCGGTTGATGTAGAAGTTCTCCAGATTGTCCTCGGGCAGCTTGTGCACCATGGAGGCGAGGTAGGAGAAGCCGGCCTGCATGGTCAGTTTGAAGCCCATCGCCCGGAAGGTGTTGGCGCTCAGCGAGATCGGATAGTCGAAGAACCGGCGGTTCCAGAAGATGCGGGAGACACGGTGGCGCTTGAGCATCACCTTGTCTTCGACCTCGGGATCGGGGCCGCCCGGCTCCATATCGTGTTCGCGGCCGAGCTTGCGGTCGTCGTATGAGGGCGCGCCCTGCAGCGGAAGCGTGTCCTTCCACCACTGCATGATGCGTTCGTCCTTCGAGAAGAAGCGGTGGCCGCCGATATCCATACGGTTGCCGTTATGGCGCACGGTACGTGAGATGCCGCCGAACTCACGGGTCTCCTCAAGCACGGTCACGTCGTACGCTTCTGCGCCGCCGTCCTTGATCAGTTCCCATGCGGCGGTCAGACCGGCGGGGCCGCCGCCGATAATCACCACAGATTGTTTTTCGGTCACGATGTCTCCTTGCTCATCAAAATCAGGGACAGTCTACCCGACCCCGCGGCGAACGCACGCTCTTCATGTGCGAATGCACACAGAATCATTCCCAGCATAGCCCGCAAAAGCCCGCCATTTCGCCTGTTATCGTTCACACCAGCGAAAAGGGGGCGGGCTGAGGCGCCAATCAGTGGATATCGTCGGGAATGTCGATATCGGTTTTCTGCACTTCCTCGACGTTCACGTCCTTGAAGGTCACGATGCGCACGGATTTGACGAAGCGGCTGGAACGGTAGACGTCCCACACCCATGCGTCGGTGAGCTGCACGTCGAAATAGACGTCCTGCCCGGCGGAACGCACGTTGAAATCGACCTTATTCGCCAGATAGAACCGGCGTTCGGTCTCCACCACGTAGGTGAACAGTTTGATGACGTCACGATACTCCCGATACAGGGCGAGTTCGGCGTCGGTTTCGTAGTTGTCGAGATCCTCGGCACTCATATGTCGTTCGCTCACTTACCTTCCGTGTCGCGCTTGCGGCCGCGGCCCAACGTGCGCCACCATGCGTCCTTCGACGTTTTGCGTTCGGACTGCCCGTAGGGCCAGTTGCTTTCCGGTTCCGATTCGCCCGAAGCGCCGGCATTGGCCGGATGCGGCCTGCCGGTGGATTCTCCGGCCGCCGGTTCGGCCTCGTTCATATGATCCTCGCGTTTCGGCTCGCCCGCAGGCGTCTCGCCGGAGTGTTCGGATTCGCCCACGGCGGTTTCGCCATCGCCCAAATCGACCGTCTGCCGGATGGCGAGGGAGTGCTCGCGCGCGCTCAACGCCTCCTTGACGCCGGGATTGTCCTCGAACACGTGCATGCCGAAGGCGTCGAGGGAACGGATCGGGTCGTATTCGTCGACCAACGTGTCCATCACGATCAGATCCTGGTATTTGTTGTTCTCCGTATCCCACAGGGCGTCGCGCGAGACGCCGGAGGGCACGAAGCCCAGCGAACGGTAGACGGAGTTCGAACGGGAGTTCTTCTCGGGCACGCCCACCCAGATGCGGTGCATGCCCAGGCCAGCGGGCTGCGGCGCGAATCCGAAGGTCATCACGCGCGGCATCGCGTCTCGCGAATAGCCGCGGCCGCGGTAGTCGCGTCCCAGAATCACCTGGATGCGCGCGGAACGCGACCAGCCGTCCACATCGATCAGGAAGATCATGCCGATCACCTTGTTGGGCGTGGGGGCGTCGAACTCGCCGTCGTCGTCATGGTCGGCGTCGGTGAGGATGGCCCAGGCCACGGTGCGGCGGGATTCGGGATCGCCCACGCCGGATTCCGCCGGCTGCTGCCCGTTCGTCCATGCCACGGAACGTCGGACCCATGCGTGCACCAGCGCGCGCTCGGCGGCCGCGTCCTTGCCGGTGATTTTGGACGCGCCGTAGAAGGCGTCCAGCTCGTCGAGCCTGGGAAGATCCTCCACGGTGGCGGGCCTCAGATGCACCATCTCGCCACGAATCGGCGGAATGACGATACGTGCAGGCAGCTCGCGGGACGACTCCCCTGTTTTCTGAGCGGTGTTCTCGATCATGGTTCCTAACATTTCCTCATGATTGGTCAACAATCAATGCCGAACATATCTTACTCGGCTGTATGAACGCTGGAAGAAAATCGAGCGTGATATGCCCCACACCCCACCATGCGGCACGGCGTGTTTTCGTTCAGGATCCGTGTTTCGTTCAGGATCCATAGGAGTAGTAGGAGCATGGTGGAATGGGACGGCCGCCCACCGTTCTCAGCCGCGTCCGAGGCTATGGCGCGATGCCTGGTAGCGTTGCACGCGGTCCGAACGGGTTACGCCCACGCTTATTCCGGGCAGCGGCACCGGCTCGCGCGCAATGCGCTCCTCGAGACGCGCCACACGCTCCTCCAACTCCGAGATCCGACGCGCCTGCATCAACGTGAGCGAACGCGTCAAAACCTCCAACGAGCCGCCCGACGGCACCGACATGTCCACATCCCGGGTGTCGTCGTCGCCCTGCGCGTCCAACGGCATCGACGCCCACCGGTTCGTGCACCGCTCGATGCGCTTGCGCCCGATGATCTTCGGGTCCAGCCCCGCCTCACGGAACAGGGCCACCGGAGACTCGCCCGCCCGATACCGGCGCAGGAACTGTTTGCGGAACTCCGGCGAGTAATGAATCCGATACTCGCTCACATCCGCCACCGCCGGCAACGTGAGCAGATACGCCCGCTCCTCACGCGTGAACGCCGTACGACCCATCGCACACCTCCAAACCAACAACTACGACACGGCCCGCCCCATAGCGAACCCCGCCCCGTTGGTTGGTCCGGCCGGGCCGGCTGGACCAACCAACGAGTCCGCCCGGCCAGACGTTCCTCCGTGGAACGCCGGACCGGGCGAAATCCTGTTTTTCCTACGCGTGGTTGCTCCACAGTTGTGAGCCCTTACGCCAGCGCAGCCACGCGGCCAGACCAAGCAGGGCGACCAGCACCGCCGGCACGATCACCTGCATCCACCACGGCTTCGTACCCGTCAATGGCAGTTGGCTCACCGGGGGCAGGCTCGCCGTCCATTGGCCCTTCCACGTCACGGCCGTGTTGTAGTCGGTGATCCGCTGCGTGGTCGTCTGCGCCGCCGGGTCCACGACGTTCTTGCCCTCATCGACGGACCAGCCGTTGAACGTCACCGTACGCGAATTATTGTTCTCGACCTTCCAGTTCAACGGCCCCTGCTTGCCTTGGAAATCCGACTGCTTCTCGCCCAAGTTCACCGTGGGCAGGTAATAGCGGTCGAACAGGTAACGGCCCGTATACGCCGGATAATTCGCCAACATCGACGCGATCGAAGGTCTTTCAGCAGAACCATCCCCCATAGGATAACAGGGCATGCCATCCATGAGCAGCCAGCACAATGACGGCTTGAACGAGCTGTCATGCAGCATCGAGATGTTGTCCGCGTACGAGACCTTCTGCTCCACGCGGTACACCGCCACCATCAACGTGCCCGACAGCCCCGGGTTCGTCGCGGTCGGCCCGGACTCCGAGGTGGGGTTCGGCGTGTACTTCCAGCTCGTATTCGCGATGTCGTTGCCCAGACCTTGAACCTTCAGACCACCGGACAACGCCACATCCCCCGTCGTGCAGTACAGATCCCGCTGGCTTGGAATGGTGACGCCCTTATCCCGCAGCAGCTGGTCGCATGTCTGTCCCGACACCAACGACAGATTGACGTAGTCGTCGGTGGTCCCACTCTCTGGCTTCACCCTCGCCTTGGCGGTCAACGTTGCCGGAGGCATGTAATCGGGATCCTGGTCGTACCGGTACGTGGTCGCCAACATATTATTCGAGTATTTCTCCGGCACCGGCATGATGAACCGCACCGTACTCGTCTGGAACGCGGGGATTCCGTCTTTCTTAAAATCGTTCTGGTTGAACGCGGACCACCCATCGTAAGGGACACCGGTCACCACGGTACCCACATAATACTGGTACGTCTTGCCGAACACGCTCTCCACCGTGCGCACCGTATCGTTCTGACTCCATTGCGCCTCGAGATACACGCCCTTCGCGTCGTCGGGGATCGCGAACAAGCCGATAGTGATGAGATTGCCCGGCTGCACGTTCGGCAATGGCACCGTGTTGTCGCCCACGACGGTCGTAATCTCATCGCCCTTCGCAGCGCACTTCTCGTCCGTACACCAGTACGCCTTCCACCCCTCGAAATACCAGGTCTTGCCATTGGACGCCGTGCGCGTGGGCACCACGTTCTGCACCTCGACCTGCGCGGTCGACGGATCCCGGCCGGCCAGATTGTACGACACGTCCACCGGCATCGAATTCTGATCCACCTGCCCCTCTTTCGTGCCAGCTTGCACCGTAGAATCACCCACGTGGAAGGTCGCCTGGTACGTGACCGCCGTCGCGCTGATCGACAGCGTGTACGGCTGCGTCGAATACTTGGGCGTCTTATCGTACACAAGGCAGTATATCCACTGGGAGGGCGAGCCGTTTCCTTCCGTCTTTTCGAAGAAACAGCGGTTGGAATGGGCCGAACCCGGACTCCAGAACGTGCTCTGGAATCCGATATTCCCAGTGCCGACGGCGACATGCTCCTGCGGCGTGGGATCGATAGGCAGGTCTATCGTCGTCTTTCCGTCGTATTTGGTCACCTTCACCTGATAGTTCGTGTAACCCAACTCGCGTTTGAACCGGAACAGCATACCACGCCCGGCCCGATAGTCGTTGTGCTTGTAGTAGCGGTCAGAACCGTATTTTATCTGCTGAACTTCGTCGCCTGGCTTCAAGGCCTCGAGCTGGGTCGTCCACGCCGCCCACTCCTGACGCGGATTCGATGCCCAGGTCATCTTCGTCTCATAGTTGCCAGACTTGATTGTGCCGGAGTGCTCCCAACCCTCCACTTCGACTCCGTTTTCGTTGAACTTGCCGTAGTACGCCCTGTACATCTGCAGATCGCTCACACCGGTCGTGTTGCCGATGAACAACTCGCGGTTGATCGACTTGGTCCAGGTCAGCTTCACGCTCACATCCGTGGTCACACCCTCAAGGAAAATGAAGTACGGGTGGATCGACATCATATTCTGCTGCGCATTAGAAAGGTTGGAATCGGTGGTGGAGGTCACCATGCTCCCCGACGGGCGGTACAATTGGATTCCCTCGCACACCGCCACCTTGACCCCGTTCAGCGCCCCACCGGACAAGGTCGTATACGCGCACGGCATGCTGGTGGCATCCGTCGGCTCCGCATTACCGCCTTGCAGGTCGCCGGTCTTGCCCATATAGGTCGGCACCGACGCGCGCTCCAACGTCTTCTCGTACGCACATCCCTTCTTGTTCGCCGCAGTGTCGGTGCTCGTCGCGCAGATCGTGATGGCTGACAGGAACTGCGTCCACCCAAGGGTCTTATCGGACTGCGAAGTCATGTTGTCCTGCTGGTAACGGATGTCGTTCAACGCCAAAATAGCCACGCTGCCGCCGTTATACACCGAAAGGCCGTCCACGGACAAATCCGTGTACTGAGCATCCGTGTATACCTCATCGTTGGCTCCCAAACCATTCTGGGTTTTCGTGTCCCAACTATTGGAGAGCATACCGTACATTGCCGATGTACCAAAGATACTAGTGAAAACTCCTGTTTGAGCGGCACTCTTAATCTTGCCACGCAACTCCGAGCCGTCGTCAGTCCCTCCAGTGTATTGGCCGCCCAAAGCCTTGTTGATCTGAACCTTCATGGTCTCGAAGCCGGGGTTGAGCGACTGGTTCCTGACCGTGGTGACCATACCGATGGTCTGCTGGCCCGCGGGACTCATACCTCCCGTATTGTTCTCGTACTCGGTCGTGCGCCCGGAGATCGACGTCACGCTCACGTTATGGCTGCTGCCCGTCGTCCTCACGGTAGTGCCAGCGATTGTACTACTACCGTTAACGCTCGCGCTGATGGACTCCTTGACGCACAGCAGGAACCCCCTACTGCTACTACTGCCGCTAGCGGGTTCCTGGAACGTACTTCCCAGGGTTCCACTCGTGGCCTTCAACGTGAATGACTGCATGTTCGTCGAGGGGTTCAACTCACCCACGGCAGCAACGGTAACCCTGCGTGTATCAGCGCTGGCACTGTTCAGACTGTCATACACTTTCGAGTTCGTGGACTCACTGCACTTCTCGTTCTCGTCGGCGGTGTAGCCCTCTTTGAGATACATCATCAACTGGCTGCCCGCATACGTCTTCTGCACCTGGAACGAAATCCAACCCGTCTCATGCGTGCTCGCGTCGCCCGTCGCCTCTGTCACAACCGTCCCGCTCAGGCCCGTACCCGAACTGTCGACGCCCAACGAACGATACCCCACGCGGATGCTACCCGTGTTCACGAACGACACCACGACCTGCGCGCCATCCGGCAGCTTCGTCAACATGCACTTGTTCACCTTGGAGCCGGTACCGCTCTCGAGGTTCCCATCGACCCACGGCGTGCACTGGTTGGTGGCCGTCTTGCCGCCGCTCTCATCGTACGCCAGCACGTACGTCTCATTGTTGATCGTGCCCATCCACGCCAGGCGCATACGCAACTGGCCTTGGTACTTCAGCCACACGCCGTCGTACTTGTAGCCCTGGCCGTTCGGCAAACCAATGGAGCTCAGATAATAGTTACTGCTACCAAGTACGGCGGGTTTGCCGTCGACGCGCTGAATGTACTCACTTCGGAAGCACTTACTCACGAGAAAAGCGAAAGCCGATGTACCATCAGTGATGCCTTCATTGGGGAAATGCGTCTTAAGAATCGTAATCAGTTCGTCCTCGTCCTTGGCCAACGTCATATGCGCGCCACAGTTGTACGTCGTGTAGATCTCGGCATCGACACTGGCCTTATTCGTGGGATCCACTTTGACGAACCCCAAGGCATAGTTGTCATACCTATTGTTTGACGACGCTGTGGTGGCCTGGCCATTCAACGTCAAACCGACCTTCGGCACATTGGTTTTCAAATCACCCACCGTGTAATCCGTGTACGCCTTCGCGTTCTTCGGATCCCACGTCGTGGAGTTCACCGCCTGGGCGTCCGTGCCGTCATCGTTCGCCGCGAACACACCCTCATCCGCCGACACACCAGTATTGTCGCCGGATGAATCATCCGAAACGACGGACGGCTCATCCGACGCGTCCGCCACGTCCGACGTGCCGGACGCGTCGCCGGCCGAATCACCCTGCACGTCGGCATCGCCCGCACCGGTCGCATCGGACGCGTCGGACGAATCAGCGGACGAACCGGTCGAATCAGCGGACGAGTCACCGGTCGCACCGGTCGAATCGGACGTATCGGTCGAACCGCCGGCGGTACCGGACGTGTCCTCGGACGAGCCGGCGGTGCCGGTCGAATCAGTGGTGGTGCCGGTCGTATCGGACGTGTCGGTGCCGGCGGTACCGGTCGTGTCGGTGGTGGTCTGGGCCGTGTCGGTGCCGGACGCCTCCTCGGCGTACGCGTTCGTGGCGCTCGTGGCCACACCCGCCAACATCGCCAACGCGCACAAGGACGGCAACGCCCTACGCGCCACAGCGCACGTCGCCCTACCGACAGCCTCCAACCAACGAGCATCCATCATGAACGGCACCTCAATCAATCAACCAAACCAATCCCACGACCCCATGCGAGGCGCCGGACCGGACAGCCCGCCTCACGGCGGACCGACGAACAACAACCACAACCACCCGGACCAAACCAGGCGAAACGTCATCACACACCCCCGCCACAAGCAGGAGCCCTATCCCACCACTCACGGCGGGAACCATCCCGCCATTCAGGTCGGGAACCATCCCGACCAGTCGGGTCGGGGTCCATCCAGCCACTCAGGCTGGGGTCTATCCCAACCAATCAGGCCGGGCCTTATCCCACCGTTCAGGTTGGGAACCTTCCCGATCATTCGGGTCGGGGCCTATCCCAACCCATTCGGGTCGAGAACATCCCAACCGTTCAGGTTGGGAACCTTCCCGATCATTCAGGTCGGGGCCTATCCCAACCGTTCAGGTCGGGAACCGTCTCAACCATTCCGGTCGAGCGCATCCCGACCGTTCAGGTCGGGAACCATCCAGCCCGCTCGCGGGCCGGGACCGCCCCATCGAAGCCGGGGCCGCTTCCCTCTCGTTTTCTTTTCCGTCATCCCACGTGGGGACGAAAGGGTTTCCGTCATCCCACGTGGGGACGAAAGGGTTTTCGTCATCCCGGGCGGGGACGGAAAGGAGGTTTTCTTTTTCGTCATCCTGAGCGGAGCCCGTGAGGGCGGAGTCGAAGGATCCCGGAACCGTCGGCACCGAGGAACACGAAACCCCACAAACCCGTCCCGCCCGGGACGACGAAAAAGAAGGAAGAAAAGCGTGACGGCCCGCAGAGAAGGAAATGGGCCGCCACACAACCAGGACAGGCATCCCGGCCGCCACACAAAGCGACGGACCGGAAAACCTTAGGGGAGCCACCCGGCGTCAGGCGACGACCGAAGCGGCCTTACGGGAACGACGATAGGACGCCAGACCGAAACCACCCAGCACCAGAGCCACGACCACGCTCAGAGCGATGCCCGCGCCACCGGTCATGGGCAGCTGGGTCAGGCTCGTGATGTTGTGCACGTAGTCACCCGCGTTGATGGTAGGGGGACCGTCCACCTTCGCCTTGTTGAGGTCGAGCAGCTGGCCCAGATCCTTGTAGAAGGCATCGCCGCCCATCTTCTCGGCTTCGGTCTTCGTCAGGGCCTTGGCGGTCAGCGAGTTATAAGTGGCGCCCGAGCCGGTGCCGGTCTTGCCGGTGACCTGGATGGTGTAGGTCGGGGCGAACGACTGCAGGTAGCCGGTAGCCACGGTGGCCTCCTCGACGATGTAGTAGCCCGAGGTCAGGTTCGGGAACTTCACCGCGCCGGTGGTGGCGGCGGACTTCACCTCGCCGGCCAGATTGCCCTTGGCGTAGCTGAGGGAGTCACGGTCGCCCGAGACATTGACCTTGTAGATGCGGTAGGTCGCGTCCGCGACGCCTTCGTAGTTGTTCTTCGGGCCGACGTTGTACAGCGTGTAGTCGACGGTCGTGTTCTGCGGTTCCTGATCCTTGCCGGCTTCGGTTCCGTCGAACTTGAACAGGTAGTCGTTCACCGCGCCGGACTGGGTGGACTCGATGAACGCGTAGTACGTCATCACGACATCGGCCGAGGCCGCCACGCCGGGGATCTTCATGACCTGGTTGACGTCCGCGAGGAAGTACTTGTCGTTCTCGAGGATGCCGCTGGCGACCTCACCACCGGTGCTCTTGTCCTGGCCCACGAACTTGTTATCGTCGTCGCCGGAGGCGGTGTTCTTGTACGTCAGCGTGTAGGTGTAGTCCGTGCCGCCGGCCGTCGACAGGGTGGTGTTGCCGACCTTGAGGGTCAGGGCCTCGGCCGTGGCCAGCGTGGTGGCGTCCTTCTTGATGCCGTTGTCGTTATCGTCGAACGTCAGGGAGGAGAACTTGTTGTCGACGATGCTCTTCACGCCCGCGATGGTCTTGAGGACCGTCACGCCGGCGCGCGGGGCGTCGTAGATCTTCATGTTGTGGTTCGCGTCGTTGGCGCTCCAGTTCGACGGGATCGAGGACGACAGCGTGAACTTCACCAGCGTGCCGTTCGCGTCGCTCCACACGACCTCGCCCTTCTTGGTCGACTCATAGTCCGGCTTGTCCGGATCGACGGGATCGGGCTTCTTGTCCGGGGTGTTGCCGTCGGACGACTTCAACGCGACCTCGCCCAACTGCTGGCCCTTCAACACCTTGACCGTGTTGTCTGCATCCGGGCAGTACGTGGACGGAACGATCATCGTGGACACCGCGTTCACGGTGGCGGTATCTTTCGTGATGGTCTTGTTGCTGGTGATCACATACACGCCCTGGCTGAAATCACCGGCGGCGTATGCCGTGCCGTAAGCCTTGCTGGTCAGATACACATCGTGATTGGTGCCGTAGTTCTCTACACTCGGCTCGTACTGCGCGGTGGCGGCGATGGTCGTGTTCTTCAGCAGGCCGGTGCCGGCGGTGGTGTCGGCCAGCGCGTCGGCGATCTTGCGCAGCTTCTCGGCATAGCCGGGGTCGCCCATATGCTGGGAGATGTATGCCACCGGATTGTCGTAGTACGTCTGCTGCGTCGTAGAGTCTTTGTCGTAGATGTCGGACTTGTAACCGTCCGGATCGCCCGCCTCGATGGCCTCGCGCAGCAGAGTCTTGACCTGAGCGTCGGCGACCGTCGTGACGTCGGCGTTGTTCGCGTCCACCGACACGTAATCGCCGATCTTGTACAGACGCCACGTCGAGCTCTCCGAGTTCTCCGCGGTCAGACCCGACATATGGATATACGGGACACCGTCCTGCGGCACGGCCGCGGCCGCGCTGGCGGTACCCGTGCCGAGCGCCATACCGGCGACCAGCACAGCGGCGGCGGACAACGCGCCCGCCACACGCTTCAAAGCATTCGCTTTCATAGATGTTCTCCAATCTTCTTAACGGTGCATTTGCCAGTGGGATGACAAAGCCACAGGGCTTAGTCTGCCCCCCCCCCCCCGCGATGAACGCAAATCAGCAATGAAAAGGGGGTAGCGAACCGCGCGATTCGGGGGCATATCAGCCTTGAGGCAGGCAAACGCGACCCCCTACTTCAACCCTCTAACTGCACCCGAAGCATCAAAATCGGCCTTTAGGGCAGCATTTGCGCTCACGCATGCGAACCGGCACAGAAAGGGGCCACCCCACATATGCGCGAAAAGGGACATCCGGACCACGGTCTCCCAACCAAACCCGGCCGTCCACACGCACACGAAAAGGACCGGCGGCGCTTCCCCATACCAAATCGGAGAACAGCGAACATGGACGCGCCACGCGCGGAAAGGCGGACGCCGCTTCTAGGAGGGAGTCGGGCGCGGGCCGCGCGGGCGTCGCGGGCCTCGCCGGTCGAACCACAATTCAGCTGCGTGGTGTGGGTGTGGGTACGGGCGTAGGTGGCGTTCGCGCAGCCACGACCACACACGCAACAACACCAACAGGGGCAGGGCGAGGAGGAGGAACACCAGCAGTCCCACCAGCACCGGGTCGCCGGGCGCGTCGGCCGCGTCGGGGACCATCGTCGGGATGACCGCGCGCTCCGCACGGATGATCAGACGCTGCGTGTTCACCCCGTACGGCGTGCATGTGAACAGCGTGAGCAGATCCCGACCCGGTTCCACCGTCAGATACGTCGTATCATCCGGATCCGTGATCTGCACGTCGAACACCTTATAACCCAACGTCTCGCCCAACACGTGGATATACATCACATCACCCGAACGCAACTCATCCACACGCGTGAACATCAGCTTATCCGGCAGACCACGATGCGCGGCGATCACCGAATTCGTGGACTCGCCACCCACAGGCAGACTCGTGCCGTACAGGTGGCCGGCCCGGCTGGTAAGCACCTCGTCCGACGTGCCGTGCGCAATCGTCAGGTACACGGAGATGCTCGGAATCTCGATCGTCGCCATCGCACCCGAACCGTTCAGGGAGAGGAGGCTTTGGTAGCGTTCGTCGCTCTGGGAGCGGCTCACGTCCGGATCATCGCCGAACGGATCCGCCCCCTCGCCCAACTCCGTCTGCGGAGAGGCGGCCAACTCGGCGTTATACGCCTCCGCCGCCTCCAACGCGGCCTTCTGCTCCTCGGAAGGCCACTGCGCCACCTCCTCGTCGAACGCGCGGGCGCCATACGCGGAATCCAACGTGTTATACGCCTGCAAAGCGAAGGGGCGCAGACCGATGAACAGGGAGGAGCAGATCAGGACCAGGGCGACCACAAGCCACACCCCGCTGCGGGCGTGGGCGCGACGCGCGCGGCGACGGTCCTCACCGCACACGGCACGCCAATCATCCCACGACCACACCAACGGAGCATGCGGAAGCGCGGCCGCCACAACGGGAAGACGACGACGGGCACGCGCGGAAAGAGGCTTGACGGGCTTCGCGGGGGTGACGGGATTCTTGACGGGCTTCGCGGCCAACTCCGCAGCCCGAGCCTCGGCGGCCTTCTTCCCCAATACCACCGCCAAATTCACCAACGGCCTATCAGACCCATCGACGGAACCATCAACGGACTCATCAAAATCAGACAACTCCACGCCATCCTCGGCTCCGTCATCCCCAACGGACCCGAGCGATACGGCATCCGCGTCCGACGCGGAGGCGGACTCGGCGCAGCCACGGTCTTTGCCTCGACCGAAGAACAGCATGACAACACCACCCTGACCATACGAATACACATACACGCAGATTTCAGGGCTTCGCCAATCCCACTACCGCGCAAGTGTAGCGCATAAAACGCAAAACCGCCCCACGGGATCCTTCGACTACGGCCTACGGCCTCCGCTCAGGATGACGAGCAGAAAGAGAGAAACGCCGCCACACAAGACGACGCACGCACGTACGCGCGCAAAACGAAAGCCGGTGTCCGAAGACACCGGCTAAACGCTTGACTGGAAGATGGGTGATAATCCAATACCCACCGGCTCGGTCAACCTCCTGAAATCAGGCATTACCCGCGCTGATTTTTCGGAGGAAGCTAGCGGTGCCTCGCCGGCAACATCCATCATAACCGACCCACACAACGAGAAAGCCGGTGTCCGAAGACACCGGCTAACCGGATATTAAAGGTGGGTGCTAACCGACACCCACCGGCTCGGCCAACCTCCTAAAGTCATGTGCATTACGCGCCCTGATTTTTCGGAGGAAGCTAGCAATGCCTCACCGGCAACATCCATCATAACCGATAGCGCACGACCCCATGCAAAGCGAAAAGCCGGTGTCCGAAGACACCGGCTAATGCGCTTTTCAAAGGATGGATATAATCCAATATCCACCGGCTCGGCCAACCTCCTGAAGTCATGTGCATTACCCGCCCTGATTTTTCGGAGGAAGCTAGCAATGCCTCACCGGCAACATCCATCATAACCGATACCATTGTCTTTGTCGACGAAGACCTTCTGCAATGGGTCGACGAAGACCGTCCGGCAACCGCCGGACGACGCTGCCGCGTCCAACGCGGCGCGGCCTTTCAAAGGATTGGATTATGAAAAATCCAAATGAGGAGCCGCGCGGCGGCTCGGTAATCTGGCTCATGGCGGTGCTCGTCATCGCCCTGTCGGCCAAGGTGGACTCCACCGCGGCCAACATCGCGATACTGGCTCTGACCACGTACGCGATCAGAGCCGGAAACAGCCGCCAGTAACGGCACACTCAGCCCGCCACGAGTCACACGGCCCGTGGCGGGTCATCCTCGAGGATACACCCGATCCCGCATCCGACCAATCCGGACAAGGACGGCACATCCATCCGCACGGCACCTCCTGACGGACGCACCACAATAGGGATCGAGAAACAACACGATTTAGCATGTTTCACGGCATCTCCTGGCATCAGACGTCAAGAGCTACCGCAAAGAGGCGCGCAAAGACGCCTCAGATGAGCGGCAAAATGAAAGGCCTCTTCCGCGCGCATAGCAGCGAAAGAGGCCCATCCATGCCGGAGAAAGGCTGCAGAAAGGCTACTTGATCTTGCCCATCACAACCTTGGTGACGGCCTTCGCGTCGGCCTGGCCGCGCGTGGCCTTCATCACGGCGCCGATGATCACGCCCATCGGCTTCATGTTGCCGCTCTTGAGCTTCTCGGCGACATCCGGGTTGGCGGCGAGCGCCTCGTCCACGGCCTTGTCGATCAGGCCGTCGTCGGAGACGATCTTGTAGCCGTGCTTCTCAACGACCTCGGCGGGCGTGCCCTCGCCGGCGAGCACGCCGACGACGGTCTGCTTGGCGAGTTTGTCGTTGAGCTTGCCCTCGGCGATGAGCTTCTCCACCTCGGCCACGTCGGCCGCGGTGATCGGCAGCTCCTCCAGCGAGACGCCCTTGGCGTTGGCCTCGCGGCTGAGCTCGCCCAGCCACCACTTGCGCGCGCCGGCCGCGGTGGCGCCGGCGGCGACGGTGGCCTCGATCAGGTCGAGCGCGTCCGCGTTGAGCACGTCGCGCATCTGCAGGTCGCTCAGGCCCCATTCGGCCTTGAGCCGGTTGCGGCGCTCACGCGGCATCTCCGGCATCTCGGCCTCGATGCGGGCGATATGCTCCTTGGTGATGTGCAGCATCACCAGATCGGGGTCAGGGAAATAACGGTAATCGTCGGCGTCGGACTTGACGCGGCCGCCGGCGGTGGACTGCGAGGACTCGTCCCAATGGCGGGTCTCCTGCAGAATCTCGCCGCCTTCGGAGAGGATCTGTGCCTGGCGGCGGATCTCGTACTGCACGGTCTTCTCGATGGCGCGGAACGAGTTCACGTTCTTCGTCTCGGAACGGGTGCCGAAGGGGTCGGAGGCCGAACGGCGCAGCGACACGTTCACATCGGCGCGCATATTGCCCTGCTCCATGCGGGCGTGGCTGATGTTCAGCGCACGCACGATGTCGCGGATGGCGCGCATGTACGCGGCAGCGATCTCCGGCGCGCGTTCGCCCGCGCCCTCGATGGGCTTGGTGACGATCTCGATCAGCGGCACGCCGGCACGGTTGTAGTCGACCAGCGAATGGTCGGCGCCTTCGATGCGGCCGTCGGAACCGCCCACGTGGGTGTTCTTGCCGGCGTCGTCCTCGATGTGGGCGCGTTCGATCGGCACGCGGAAGACGGTGCCGTCCTCCAACTCCACGTCCAGATAGCCGTTGCCGTTGGTGGGCTTGTCGTACTGCGAGATCTGGTAGTCGCGCGGCATATCCGGGTAGAAGTAGTTCTTGCGGGAGAACTGGCTCCATTCGGCGATTTCGCAGTGCAGAGCCAGGCCCAGCTTGATCGCGTAGTCCACGGCGGTGGCGTTCAGCACCGGCAGCGAGCCGGGCAGGCCGAGCGAGACCGGGGTGAGCTGGCTGTTCGGCTCGCCGCCGAAGGCGACCTCCGCCGGGCAGAACAGCTTAGTGGTGGTGCTGAGCTCCACGTGGGTTTCCAGACCGAGGACCGGGTCGAATTGCTTGACGGCCTCGGAGTACTTCATCAGTTTGTCAGCCATGATGCTTCCTTAGTTCCTTTCCGATTCCGCGCGTCTCACTCGCCCAGCCAGGGGGTGTTGAGGGACTGCCAGATCGGGCCGCCCCACTGTTCTTCCAGCGCGGCCTCAAGCGCCGCGGCCGGCTTGTACATCACCTCGTCGCGCTGCTGGGGCGCGATGAGCTGGAAGCCGACCGGCAGGCCGTCGTCGGACAGGCCCGCGGGGATCGACATGGCGGGCATGCCGGCGAGGTTCGCGGGGATGGTGGCGATGTCGTTCATATACATGGCCAGCGGATCGTCCATCTTCTCGCCGAACTTGAACGCGGTGGAGGGGCTCGTCGGGGAGACGAGCACGTCGCACTGCTCGAAGGCCTTGTTGAAGTCGTCGATGATCAGCGTGCGCACCTTCTGGGCCGAGCCGTACCAGGCGTCGTAGTAGCCGGCGGAGAGCGCGTAGGTGCCCAGGATGATGCGGCGCTTGACCTCGTCGCCGAAGCCGGCCTCACGGGTGTAGGCCATCATGTTGGCGGCGGTGGAGGGCACGCCGGCCGGCGGCATCACGCGCAGGCCGTAGCGCATGCCGTCGTAGCGGGCGAGGTTCGAGCTCACCTCCGACGGCATGATGATGTAGTAGGCGCCCAGCGCGTACGGGAAGTGCGGGCAGCTCACCTCGGTGACCTGAGCGCCCATGGACTCGAGCAGGGCGACGGCCTCGTTGAAGCGGGCTTCGACGCCGGGCTGGAAGCCCTCGCCGCCGAGCTCCTTGACCAGGCCGACCTTGAGGCCCTTCAGGTCGCGCTTCATGCCCTCGCGGGCGGCCGCGGCCATCGGACGCGGGCCTTCGGGGATGGAGGTGGAGTCGCGCTTGTCATGGCCGCCGATGATCTCCTGCAGCAGCGCGGAATCCAGCACCGTGCGGGTGACGGGGCCGATCTGGTCGAGCGAGGAGGCCATGGCGATCGCGCCGAAACGGCTCACGCCGCCGTAGGTGGGCTTGACGCCGACAGTGCCGGTCAGGGCGCCGGGCTGGCGGATCGAGCCGCCGGTGTCGGTGCCGAGGGCCAGCGGCGCCTCGAACGCGGCCACAGCGGAGGCCGAGCCGCCGCCGGAGCCGCCGGGCACGCGCTCGGTATCCCACGGATTGTGGGTGGGGCCATAGGCGGAATGCTCGGTGGACGAGCCCTGCGCGAACTCGTCGAGGTTGGTTTTGCCCAGGATCGGCATGCCGGCGGCCTTGAGCTTCTCGATCACGGTGGCGTCGTACGGCGGCACCCAGCCTTCGAGGATCTTCGAGGCGGCGGTGGTCTCGATGCCCTTGGTGACGATCATGTCTTTGATTGCGATCGGCACGCCAGCCAGCTCGGGCAGCGCGGCCTTCTCGTCGGCGGATTTCGTGTCGAAGGCGTCGGCCTGCTCGCGGGCCACGTCGGCGGAGACCTTGAGGAAGGCGTTGACGCTCGGTTCGGCGGCCTCGATCACCTCGAGATGGGCGTCGACCAGCTCGCGGCTGGACACTTCGCCGGACTTGACCTTGGCGGCCATCTCGACGGCGGACAGTTTGACGATGTCGTTGGTGTTCACGGTCATCTCACTCCTCCCCCAGAATGCGCGGTGCGACGAACATGCCGGCCTCGGTCTTCGGGCCGCCGGCGGTGGCCTCCTCCTGCGTGAGCGGGGTCTCAGGCACGTCGGGACGCAGATAGGCCTCGAGCGGCACGGGGTTCGCGGTGGGAGCCACGTCCGCGGACGCGACCTCCTGCACCTTGTTGATGGAGTCGGCGATGACGTTCAGCTCGCCTTGCAGACGGGTGATCTCCTCGTCAGTGAGCGCGATGCGGGCGAGATCGCCCAAGTGCTCGATTTCTTCACGTGTGAATGTAGGCATGCGCCCTACTATACGTGCGGTTTGTGACACGCGCGAGAGAACACCCGCTTCCGCTTACTTGACGTCCACGCGCCTGACGACGAGCAGCCCGGCGACCCAGGCGACCACGGTCCAGGCGAGCAGGATCAGACCGGACTGCCACCATTGCGGAATCCAATAGTCCTGCGGAATGGCGGCGCTCACCGAATCCCGGATGCCGGCGGTCAGAAAGTTGTTCAGCGCCGAATCGGGCAGACAGTAGGCCACCGAGCCGAGCCAGGAGAAGCGGCTGGAGGCCAGCGAAACGATGGAGACCACGGAGGAGAGGATCATCAGCAATCCCACCACCGCGCACACGCCGCCCACGGTGGAGCGGGTCAGTCCGCCGAGGCCTTGGGCCAGCAGGGCGACCAACATCATCGCCACGGGGAATCCGACCAGCACAACCGGCACGATGCGGCGTTCATCGGCGGTGAGCGCGGTGACCTCGTATCCGCCGGTCATCGCCGCCATCACACCCCAGGCGAGCAGAATGCCCGCCACGGAGGCAAGCAGGGTGAACAGCGCCACGGCCAGCGATTTGGAGGAGTAGAACATGCCGCGGCGCGGATTGGCCGCCAGCGACGACTGCACGCTGGAGGTGGTGTATTCGCTGGTGATGGCCATCACGCCGAAGATGGCGACGACCAGTGCGGACGCGGAGCCGGACGAGGCGAGCATCGACCACATGTTGGAGGCGGCGAGCGGCTGGGGGTCGGACGAGAATTCGCCGGTGGAGGGGTCTATGGAGGCGAGCAGGGTCACGGCCCACACGCTCAGCGCGGCCATCGACACCGTGACCGCGATGGTGATGCCGAGCAGCCATTTGGTGGAGTTCAACGACCAGAGTTTGATCAGTTCGGCTTTGAGGCTGCCGCCGAAGGTGAGGCGGGCGTGGCGGTTCACGCTGCGGCTGGCGGCGTAGGTGTTGCGAGGATTCATCGTGCTTGGCGTGTTCATTGGGCTTGTCGTGTTCATTGGGCTCGTCGTGTTCATGGTGTTCATGGTGTTCATCACGTTCATCGTGCGGCCTCCGAATCCGTTGCGGTTATTGGGGTCGCGGGGTCGGGGCCCTGTGTGGATTCTTGCGGAACAGTCCGTGAAACATCCTGTGAAACACCGCGTGAAACAGCTTGTGAAACACCTTGCGGACCATCTTGCGGACCGGCGGCACTGACGGCACCGACTGGACCACCTGCGAAGCCGGGCACATCCGCGGCGAGATATTCCGCGTGCCTGTGGGTCAGCGCCATATAGGCATCCTCCAATGACGCGCGCTCCTCGACCAGTTCGTAGGTCACCAGCTGCGCCTGCGCGAAGGTGCGTGCCGCGGCTTTCAGATCGGCGCCGACGATGCGGAACACCTCGCCATCCTCGGGATCGGCGGAGACGCGGGCGACGGGCATAAGCCGCACTTCAGGCGCCTGCGCGAAGATGGCGTGCAGTCTGGCCGGGTCGGGCGTGCACACGCGGATGGCCCGGCGCGAATGTTCGGCCACGAAACGCGCCACCGTAGTGGTCTCCAGAATGCGGCCCTGGCCGATGATCACCAGATTGTCGGCCGTAAGCGCCACTTCGCTCATCAGATGCGAGCTGAGCAGCACGGCGCGGCCTTCGGCGGCGTAATAGCGGCACAGGTCGCGCACCCATTTGACGCCTTCGGGGTCGAGGCCGTTGATCGGCTCGTCGAGCACGAGGTTCTTCGGGTCGCCGAGCAGCGCGGCCGCGATGGACAGCCGCTGACTCATACCCAGCGAAAACTGCCCGGCCTTACGCTTTTTCACGGCGGTGATGCCGGTCATGTCGATCACCTCGTCGACGCGGCGCTTGGGGATGCCGTTGGTCGCGGCGAGCGCGCGCAGATGGTCGTAGGCGGAGCGCGAACGGTGGGCGGATTTGGCGTCGAGCACCGCGCCGACCTCACGCAGGGGCGCGGGCGATTTGGCGAACGGACGGCCGTCGATCAGCGCTTTGCCCGAGTCTGGCGTGATCAGTCCGAGCGCGGCGCGCATGGTGGTAGATTTGCCCGCGCCGTTGGGCCCGAGGAATCCGGTGACGACGCCGTCTTCGGCGGTGAAACTCACGTCGTTCAGCGCCTGCTTGGCACCGAAGCGTTTGGAAAGCCCTGTTATCTCAATCATGGCTCCAACCTAGCCGACTTTCGTTCGACCGCACATCTTTTCGGCACCCCCGGTCATCACATGTGTACCGGCACGAGAGGATCATCTGGTTGACATTCACGTCCAATTCGCCGGTTATCACAGTTGTCACACGTGTACCGATGCAAAATCGAATCGGCCGTTATCAGGTGGATGGGTTGAAAATCACAGGAAGATACCATGAAACACCATCATGACCGGAAGGATGGCGCTGTTTACTGATATCAGCTGCAATAAGCCGGAAGCCCCAACAGGCTTCTGATAACTGAACCCTTCTCCTCTTCTTCTTTCTCCAGCCCGGAGGCCCTCCAGCCTCCGGGTTTTTCCTTGCCTGATCGTGCGTAGCGTTGTCAGCCGGCCTAAACGTCTTAACCTCACGGGCGCAAGCCAACTACCGTAGTAAAAAATGGCCAACTGCACTGATAAAAAATGGCCAACTACCGTAGTGAAAAACAGCCAACTACCGTAGTAAAATATAGCCAACTACCGTAGTAAGCCTCAATAAAGCTTGAAATTCCAAGGAATGAGTGGTTATGACACGACGTTATATGAAGCGCATTTATGATCAGGTGCTCAAAGAGCGCCTGGAAGCCAAAGGCGCGGTACTCGTCGAGGGACCGAAATGGTGCGGCAAGACATCCACGGCGGAGCAAATCGCATCCAGCGCCATATATCTGCAGGATCCCAGCTCACGCACCCAAAACCTGCGCATGGCCGAAATGGATCCCGCCCGACTGTTGCAGGGGAGCGTCCCACGGCTGATCGACGAGTGGCAGGATGCGCCCAATCTGTGGGACGCGGTGCGTTTCGAAGTCGATCACCGTGATGATTTCGGCCAATTCATTCTGACCGGCTCCAGCGTCCCCGCCGATCTCAACGCGCTGCATCACACGGGTACAGGCCGTATCGCCCGCATGAAAATGCGCACGATGTCGCTGGCCGAATCGGGCGATTCGACCGGCGAAGCGTCGCTTTCCGCGCTGTTTCAAGGCGAACAAACAACAGCGCAGGGGCGGCGGACGGATATACGCGAACTGGCTTTCCTGCTATGCAGAGGCGGCTGGCCAAGGGCGGTTGGCACTTCGGAGAAAGTCGCGCTACGTCAGGTGGTGGATTATCTCGATGCGGTGTGCGAAATCGACATTTCCCGTGTGGACGGCGTGCGTAGGAACCCAGCCCATGTGCGGATGCTGCTGCGCTCCTACGCGCGCATGATTTCATCACAGGGGACGCTTGCCGCCATGCAGATGGATTTACGTTCGGCGGGAATTGAGATGTCCGAATCAACGTTTTTGGAATATACGGAGGCACTGCGCAAACTCTTCGTCATCGAAGATCTTTCGGCATGGAATCCCAATCTTCGTTCGAAAGTCGCTATCCGCACTTCACCGACGCGGCATCTGTGCGACCCCTCGATCGCCGCCGCCGCTCTGGAGACCGGTCCCGACGAACTGGTGGATGATCTCGAGACGTTCGGGCTTCTGTTCGAAAGCATGTGCGTCCGCGACCTGCGCGTATACGCCGACGCGTTGGACGGAACGGTTTTCCATTACCGTGACAAGCTGGGCTTGGAATGCGACGCCGTCGTGCATCTACGCAACGGCCGATACGGACTGATCGAAATCAAACTGGGTGGAGAGAGCCTGATCGCTCAGGGCGCGTCCACCTTGCAGGCACTCGCCCAGAAAATCGACACGACCAAAATGCGCGCCCCCTCGTTCCTGATGGTGCTCACCGGAACCGGTGATTTCGCTTACGCTCGGGAGGATGGCGTCTGGGTGGTGCCCATCTGCGCCCTAGGCGCATGACACGTTGTCATATGGACACAGTTGACAACGATTTAGCCATAGGGGGGTATGGTGCCAACGGTGTTTCAACGGTTTGTGAGCTTAGGTGGTTAAATCGTTGTAGTTGACATAGCGTCACTTACAACGATTTAACCACCAAAGCCCCAAAATCGGCCTAATCTCGTCGACGCCATACCCCCTATGGCTAAATCGTTGTCAACAATGATGTTGGGCGATCCAGCTGTGCATGGTCAGGGCGGCCGCAATATCAATCTGCGACCGCCCTGACCTCCATACGGAAGCGCTACAGGTTTCTGCGTCGAATACTGAGCATCGCACCAGCTGCCACTATCAGCAAGATGCAGACCAATCCCCACATCGAGATATCGGCGCCCGTACGGGATATCGTGGCCTTGCCCCCGACATCAGCACCTGTGGCAGTTCCCTTGGTATCGGCGGCCGTGTCGCCGCCAGTATCGACGGACATGTCGCCACCAGCACCAACGGACGTGTCGCTGCCAGCGTCGGACGCATCACCGCCGACATCAGGCACATCACCACCAGTGTCGGTCGTGTCGTCACCAGCGTCAGATGCATCACCGCCAGTATCGGGCGCATCACCACCAGGCGTGTGGTCATCGTCCGGCGAAGTGGGTTTTGCGGGTTCGACGCCCTGTGCGACCACCACCGTCACACTGTCGCTGGGATAGTGGTTCGCGTCGCCCGCCACGCGGACCTCATACACGCCAGGAGCCAGACCGCCCACAGCTTCAGCATCGGCCGCAACCGAGCTCCAGACATCACCGCCGACGAGACGGTACTCCATGGCATCGCTTACACCGGTGATGGACCCGTCGGACTTCCCGTACTGCGTTTCCGCCGTCGCGGCCACGGCATCGGGAGCATTCTGCGAAGCCTTGTCCACAAACAGTACGCCGGCAACGGGCGTCACAGCGTAATTCGCGGTCACGTCAATCCCATCGCGAACTATACGTAGATCCGCCACGTTCAGCTCGTAAGTGCCGGCATCGAGCATCGTTCCCTCAGTGGGATCGAACGTCACCGTCTGCACCAAGTCGCCTTCGATCAAGCCGTTCCCGGTGACGGTTATCTTGTCCATTCCTCCGGCGACGGCATCACCATATACCAGATTCTGGTCGGCGACGGTCACGGTGATTGGACGCGGTGTGATGTCGGCAGACAATATTTGCGAGGTTCCCGCTACCGTATAGTTCAAGGCGCGAACTCCGGCACCGAATTGCAGAGCGTAGGTCACAGTGACCTCTTTGCCGGTTCCTACGTTCGCATCCGCGAAGGCCGCGCTGGCGGTCAACGTGATCTTGCCCTCATCGCGCGGTGCCACATTCGTCAGCTTGTAGCCCGACACGCTTGCACTGATGGTGCCGTCATAGACTTTCGACGCGACCGCGGTTCCCTCCGCACCCAGCTGGCGTCTGAGGATCGTCAGATTGTTGTTCGTGGTCGACGCATCCACGGTGTAATACGCATCGGTCACATTCACACCGTTGCGGGTGATGGTCACGCCGGAAGCCGTGATCATCCTCATGTTGCCGGCATTGGTGTCTGTGCTGCTCACGGTGGCGGTGGCGATCACATCGCCGTCGAGTAGTGAGTCGTAGTTGCTTCCTGTGGCGACCTGCACCCATTGCGGTCCACTGTTCACCGGATCGCCGTAGGTGATGGTCTGCGGAGCGGGTTCGATGAGCACGTTTCGTTTGTATACGGTGCCATTGTTTCTGGTGTATCCAGACTCTCCTACCACGTATTTGCTCGCGTCCGCGCCGGATAACAGGTATGTCACCGTATAGGTTTTGTTGTTGATACCCGGCTCGGCATCTTCCAGCTCCGCATGTACGCGCATGATTACGTCGTCATCGTTGATCACGCCGGTGTAGTTCAACGAAGAGACAAGGTCATCCGACAGCACTGTGGTACCGTCATAGGTTTTCGACGCCTTCACAAACGGTGACATCATGCCAAAATACAGTTTTTTGGGTGACGCGTCGAAGGTGACGGTTGCGGAGACGCTCGCGTTAGGGTTGCCACTTGCCGTTACGGTTGCAGTGACGGATCCGGTGCCGACGTCCTCAACGGTGACCGCACCGGTGGATGCGTTCACGCTTGCCGAACCGGTGGCGTTCCACGTCACGGCACCGCCTGGCCCGCCCGACGTGCGCAATGTGAATGTGGCACCATACGTCACCGTCGAAGGCAGACCGATTATAGACAAATCAGCCGCATGCGCGGTATTCGACGCCCCCCCCCCCGAAACAGAGTCCGCATAGCAAAGCTAGCAGTGAGCATGCGAACATTATCCAGTTTCGCGATGATCGCGAGGGTGTGCGGCTATCTGAGTTACTCGTTGAGTGTTGCATATTCGTTCCTTACGTCATCATGCGCCGTTGCATGTGACTTCAGTCTACCCCTATAAGATTCTTCGACCGCGTTTACCCTGCTCAAGATGACGAAAGAACGCACAGACCTCCACTCATGGCACCGTAAAGAAAATGCAATGGGACAGCTAGACGGCGTGTTGGGCGATCCAGCTGTGCATGGCGACGGCGGCGGCGGCACCCGCGTTGATGGAACGCACCGAACCGAATTGGGATATATACACCACATCGTCGGCCAGGTCGAGCGCCTTGTCGCTCAGGCCCGGGCCTTCCGCGCCGAACAGCAGCAGGCAACGCTTGGGGAAGCGGTAGGTCTCCAATGGCACCGCGCCGGGGATGATGTCCATGGCGATGACGCGGGCCGCCTCCAGCTCGCGGATACGCGCGTCCAGCTCGGAGATCCGCGCGGTGAGGTCGTCGAGCCGCGCGACCGAATCATCCGCATACGAACCGGAGGCGATGTCGTGCGCGTGCAATGCCGCGGCGGCGGCCTGCGAGCGCGCGAAGGCGATTTCGCCGGCGATGCGGTTGCGCCAGCATTCCACGAGTTCGGCGATGGATGGATGATGCTCGACATGCTGGTATAGCTCGGTCATCAGCGCGCCTTTGCGGTTCCATTTATGCGGCCCGACAATATGCACGCGTCGCGCCTGGAAGGCGTTGGCGGTGCGCACCATGGAGCCGATGTTGAAATCGTGCGTCCAGTTCTCCACCGCGACTTCGAAATCATGGCGGCCGCGCGCGTCGAGGTCGGCTTTGATGGCGGACACGCTCCAGTATCGGTAGCGGTCGAGCACGTTGCGACGGTCGCCCTCGTCGAGCAGGGCCGTGTCATAGCGCGCGTCGAACGCCTGAGACGTGGGATCGTCGGGGCGCGGCTCGCCGGGGTGGGTTTCCTCCCATGGGCCGAGGCCCACCTCGCGGAAGGTCGGTTCACCGGAGGCTTTGGCTGCTGCTGAGATGGCGTTAGGAGTGTGCATAGGCGCGTGGTGTTCTTCCCGGATGCGGAGTATCGAGCGAGTGTTGGCGATAAGTCATCGCGATGGTCGGAATGGTCGGAATGGTCGAATGGCTGATGGGACGAGGCTACGCCGCTCGCGATGCGTCGCCGTCATGCGTTGGCATCATGCGTTGGCTATGCGTTGAGTTCGGATTCGTCGAACACGGGCACGAACGGCAGGGAGCGCTGTTCGTCGGCGACTGGATTGATCACTTCGATCACGGCATTGCCTCCGGCCGAACCCGCCGAACCCGCAGATCCCGCCGATTCTCCGGCATCGCCCACACCGCCGACCAACGAGGTGATGGCCACCACTTCGGCGCCCTGGGCTTCGACCACGCCGAAATCAAGGCTGAGTTCGTTGCCGTTGCGCAGCGTGACCAACGAACTGGTCTGCACATAGGATTTCTCGGACAGCCAGGCGTCCACCAGCACCACGCGGCGATTCTTAATCGACGGGCCTTTGATGGAGGGATAGACGAAATCCATCACGAAGCCGTCGAGATCCTCGCCGCGGGAGGCGGCCGCATGGATCATGGCGGACACCAGCGGCACGGCGGCGGCGGTGAGCGCGCCGACGGCGTCGAAGTCATCCACCGAATATCCGGCGTCCTCCAACGCGTCAAGCATCACATGGCCCATCACGGCGGCGGCGCGATGGTCGAAGGTGACGGCGTTCAATTCGCTGAACGGCTTGCCGACCACATGGTCGCGCAGCATCACGCGCAATTGTTCGCGCGGGTCGAGCTTGGCGAAATCAACGGCGGCGCGAGCGTCACGCACGTCGGGCGTGCCGGTGGTACGGAATCCTGTGGTCTGCTTCTCGGTCATAGCGCCCACCTTAGCGTCAGATATGGTCGGGCTTGGCAGCTCGGCACCATCAGTCGGATTCACCATCCGAAGGGGATTCGGTGACCTCCGGCGCGGCGAGCTCGTTGATATTGCTTTTCTCCGAATCAAGCAGAGGCACCTCACCGATCACCTTGGAGGCGTCAAGTTTCTGCAGTTTGCGGGCCGTGGGAAGCACGCGCTTCTCCAGACTGGCGGCGAACTGGTTGTAGGCGTTCACGGTTTTGGTGATCTGGCCGCCCAGTTTGATGGCGCGATCGCCCAGCACGGCGAAACGATCATAGAGCTCGCGGGACAGGTCGAACAGCATCTTGGCGTCGTCCGTCAGGCTCTGCTGCTGCCATGCGTAGGCCACCGACTTCAGCACCGCCCACAATGTGACCGGCGAGGTCAGCGCCACCTTTTTGGCGAAGGCGTCGTCCATCAGCGTGGGGTCGGACTCCAACGCGGCCTGCAATAGCGCCTCGTTGGGAATGAACGCCACCACGAAATCCGGCGCCGTGGGGAACGCGTTCCAATACGCGCGCTCCCCCAACGCGCGCACATGCTCGCGCAAGGCCTTCGCATGGGCGCGCAACAGGTCGGCGCGACGGTCGAGATCCTCGGCGCTGGCGGTTTCCGGAATCTCGCAGGCCCGCTGGTAGTCGGCGTACGGCACCTTGGCGTCGATCGGAATGGTTTTGCCGCCGGGCAGATGCACGATCATATCCGGACGCTGGACGCGGCCGTCCGCGCCGGTGACCACCACCTGGGTGTCGAAGTCGACGTGCTCCAACAGCCCCGCGGATTCCACGATATTGCGCAGCTGGGCCTCGCCCCACGCGCCGCGCACCTTGTTGTCGCGCAGCGCCGCCGACAGTGAGCTGGTCTCCTTGTCGAGCCGAGCCTGCTGTTCGCCGAGCCCTTTGAGCTGCTCGCCCAACGCGCCCATCTCGCGCTTGCGTCCCTCTTCGATCTGCGCGACCTTGCTTTGCAGGGCGTCGAGATTCTTGGCCACGGGAGCGAGCGCCTCCAGCACTTTGCTCTGCTCGGCCATCGACTTGGCCTGGGCGAGACGACGTTCTTCGGCGGCTTTGGCGGCCTCCTCACGTTTGGCCCGTTCCTGCGCGGCGTCGCGCTCACGCTCACGCTCGATGCGGATCTGCTCGGCCTGCTGGGCCTGGGCCAACTGCGATTTGACGAAGGCGAGCTGTTGGTTCATGCCCTCCAGCTGCGCGCGCAATCCCGCCTCACGCGTCTCATGCTCCACGATGTCCGCGCGGGCGGACTCGAGTGAGGCCTTCAGCTCGTCGACCTCCGCGCCACGGACGGCGCGCGCCAGCTCCTGCCCTTTGCCCCGCCCATACAGGAATCCGGACAGCAACCCCAACGCGGCACCGACGAGCAGCGCCACAACGATCATCACCACAGCAACAGTATCCATACGTTCCAGTAAACCAGCCCTTGCGAACAGCGGTACTTTTTTACCTATCTCGCGCCTTTCGCCGCTCCAACGCCCACAGCGAACGCGCGAACGCCTTGCGGGGGCGATAATGGTCGTCAGGAGAGTCGGCACCCACGTGACGAACATCGAGGAAGGCAGGCAACGCTATGGAAGGCAATCCAATGGCATCCGCGATCATTCTGTTGGTCGCGGCGGCCTTCACCGCGGGCATCCTGTGGTTCTTCTTCGCGAAACAGCGGGGCACAGCCGGCGAACTCGCCGACGATGGCGGCAGTCAGAGCGCGACGATCACCGTGAAGGGCGGCTACTCCCCCGCCGTGGTGACCATGCGGGCGGGAGTGCCCACCACACTGCGCTTCGACCGGCAGGAGACCGGCGAATGCACGTCCCATGTGGTGTTCGCCGATCTGGGATTGGACGCGATGCTGCCCGGCAACGCCGTCACCGAAGTGCGGCTGCCCGCGCTGGCGTCGGGCGAATACCCCTTCGCATGCGGCATGAATATGGTGCACGGACTGCTGCGCGTCGAGGGCGACGCCCCAGCTGAAACGGACGCGCCGGGCGAATCGCATGACGCCGCGCCCGCCCCGGCCTCCGCCGACTACGTCGAAGCGGAACGGCGCGAAGCCGAGGAACGCCGCAAGGAGATCTCGCATCTGACCGCATTGGTGATCGTGGGTGCCGTGCTCACCGCGCCCGTGTTCGTGGTGATGATGCTGCATATGGTAAACCACATGTGGGTGCCACAATGGCTGATGAACCCCTGGTGGCAGGCCGTGTTCATCACTCCGGTGATGTTCTACTGCGGCATGCCGATCCACCGCGTGGGGTTCCCCGCGCTGGCGCACCGCTCGCCGGATATGAATTCGCTGGTCTCGCTGGGCACCTCGGCCGCGTACCTGTACAGTCTGGTGGTGTGCGTGGCACCGGGAGTCCTGCCCGAGGGCTCGCGCGAGCCGTATTTCGAATCGGTGGGTGTGGTGATCACCCTGGTGTTGCTCGGCCGTCTGATGGAGACCAAGGCGCGCGAAGGCACCGGCAAGGCCGTGCAAAGTCTGATCACGCTGCGTCCGCGCGTGGCGCACCGGCTCGATACGGATTCGTTCGGCGCTGACGGAACCGACGCCGCCGCCGATTCCGGCCGCATGTTCGACACGACCGCCACCACCGCCGACTTCAGTAGCGCGTTCGACGCAACCGCCGCCACTAACGCCACCGCCACAACCGATGCGGCAAACGTCGACGCCGCCGGTTCTGTAACCTCCCCATCGAACGCTCCCGCGGGCCACGCCCCATGGATGAACCCCGCCAATACCACGGATATCGACATCGACGAGGTGCGCGCCGGCGATCTGATCGTGGTGCGCGCCGGCGAGCGCGTGCCGACCGACGGCGTGATCGTCGCAGGCGAGGCGCGCGTGGACGAATCAATGATCACCGGCGAATCCGAGGCGGTGACCAAGTCGGCCGAGCGTGCGCCGACGCTGACCGGCGCTACAGTGCTGCTGTCGGGCCATGTGCTGATGCGCGTCACACGCGTGGGCGGCGACACCGTGCTCTCCCAGATCATCGCGATGGTGGCCCGCGCGCAGGCGACCAAGGCGCCGGTGCAGCGCCTGGCCGACCGTATCGCGCGGGTGTTCGTGCCCGCGGTGATGGTGGTCGCCGTGTGGACCTTCGCCATCTGGTTCGCGTTCGGCCCCGACCCGGCGTTGGCGCACGCGCTGGTCACCGCGGTGAGCGTGCTGATCATCGCCTGCCCGTGCGCGCTGGGACTGGCCACGCCGCTGTCGGTGACGGCGGCGACCGGCCTGGGCGCGCTGCATGGCGTGCTGGTCACCAGCGCGAAGGCTTTGGAGCAGGCGCGCGATATCGGCACGGTGGTGTTCGACAAAACCGGCACCATCACGCGCGGCATCACCGATGAGACCTCGTCGTGGGATAGGCCGAGCTACGAGTTCGATCCGATCAAGGACGGCTCGCGTGAGGCGGTGGCCGCTTTGCGCGCGGCCGGCATCCGCACGGTGATGCTGTCCGGAGACAAGGCCGAAGTGGCAGAGCGCATCGCACGCGAGGTCGGCATCGACACGGTGATCGCGCAGGTCAGGCCGGACGGCAAAGCCTATTGGATTCGACAATTGCAGAATGAGCGCGATGGCAAGGCCAACGCATTCGAGACGGTTGGCGCAGCCGGCGAAGTTGGCGCGGCAGGCGAGGCCGAAGCGTCCAATCCAGGCAACGAAGGGGCGCGAGATGCCTCGACTTCGCTCGGCATGACGAAAGAGTGTTCCGCACGCACGCACGACACGCACTGCGCACAGTCCGGCATGACGAAAGAGCGCTCCGCACGCGCACACGACACGCACTGCGCACAGTCCGGCATGACGAAAGAGCCCGCCACACGCGCGCACGGCGTACATGACGCACAGCCCGACATGACGAAAGAGCGCGCCGCATGCACACACGGAACGCACGACGCACAGTCTGGCATGACGGAAGAGCGCTCCGCACGCGCACACGGAACGCAGACCCGCCGACCCCGGCTTATCGCGATGGTGGGTGACGGCATCAATGACGCGCCGGCGTTGGCGCAGGCCGATTTGGGCATCGCCATCGGCACGGGCACGGATGTGGCGATGCAGTCCGCCGATGTGACGCTGATGAGCGGCGATCTGCGCGGCGTGCTCACCACCATCGAGCTGTCCAAAGCCACAATGCGCAATATTCGGGAGAATCTGGGTTGGGCGTTTGGCTACAATCTCATCGGCATTCCGCTTGCGGCCGGCGTGCTGTACCCGATCACCGGCTGGCTGCTCAGCCCGATGATCGCCGGTTTGGCCATGGCGTTGAGTTCGGTGTGTCTGGTACTTAACGCAAACCGCTTACACAAAGTGAAGATTGGCGGAAAATCAACGTTTTCACACAGCGTCAATAACGACTCTCGAGCACAAACCGAGATTTCGACACACCAAACTCGAAATACGGGTTTTGAAAGCGCTCCACGGGTCATCATCGACGAGCGGAGCACGCTCGCACCCACCGCAACAAACAAGGAGAACCATATGGATATGCACATGCACGCGGCCGATCCGAACGCCGCCGAAACCGCCATCGATCCGGTGTGCGGCATGACCGTCGCCGTGAATAGCGAAGCCATCACGCGCGAGCACGACGGCGAAACCTATTATTTCTGCGGCGAGCGTTGCGCCGTCAACTTCGCCAAAGCGCCCGAAATGTTCCTGGAGTAGGACGAGCTTCCCGCCACCTCTCGTCATTCCGAGCGGAGCGAAGCGGAGTCGAGGAATCCCGCCGCGTTTGCGGCGTTGAGATCCTTGCATCTCGCCCTTGCGCCCTCGGACTCACGCCCTCCGCCCAGAATGACAAGTAGACCAACAGCCCTCTAAAGCAACGCGAAGCGCCCCTCCCATCGGACGATGTGGAGGGGCGCTCTGTTCTTGGTCTTAGGCGAAGGCGGTGCGGATTTGGGCGGAGGTGCCGTAGGAGGCTTGGGCGCCGTATCCGGTGGCGGCATAGGCCGAAACATAGGAGGCCAGGCGGGCCGCGTCATGCAACGAGAATCCGGAGGCGAGGCCGGCGAGCACGGTGCCCATGAACGAATCGCCGCAGCCGGTGGTGTCCACCGCGTCGACTCTGACCGGGGCGATGCGCGTCACCGGCTCGGCCGCCGTGGCGTCCAACACCACCGACCCGTCGCCGCCCAACGTGATGATCGCCTGCTCGAAACCATATTCGCGCATGCGCTCCAACGCATAAGCCCAGTCGAATCCGTTCCAATCATCGTCTTCCGGCTCGTCCACGCCAAGCAACTGCACCATCTCATGCTCGTTGACGAGCAGCACATCCGACACGGCGATCAACTCGGCGGGAATCGTCGGCGTGAACGGCGAATTGTTCAACAGCACCTTCACGCCCGCATCATGGCACATGCGCGCGGCCGCGGTGACCGTATCGATCGGGCTTTCCAAGCACAAGCCCAGCACGCTCGACGAGGTCAGCGCATCGCGCATCGACTCGGCGTAATCCACCGTGACCTGCGCGTTGGAGCCCGGCGAATACACGATGGTGTTCTCGCCGGACGAATCCACCGTAATCACCGTGGTGCCGCTGGGGCCGAGCACGCGGCGCACATGCGACACGTCCACGCCCGCGTCGGCCAGTTGGCTGAGCAGAAAGTCAGCGTTCGTGTCGGAGCCGACCGCGCCGAACATGCGCACGGTGGCGCCGATGCGGGCGGCCGCGGCGGCCTGGTTGCCGGACTTGCCGCCGGGCAGGATCTGCAGAGGACCGCCGTTGACAGTTTCGCCCGGGCCGGGCAGCCGTTCGGTGGTGACGGTGTAATCCGCATTCATCGACCCGATGACGCTGATCACGCCATGGATGTCGTCGAGCAGGGCGAGAGGGCTGTTGGCCATGAGGGGTCCTTTCAAAAGGCGGCGGGAGGTGCGAGGCGAGGGCGGGCAGAGGAGTGACCCGAACGATACGGGTGATCCGAAACGATACGGGTATACGGACGATACGGGCGATATAAGACGGGAAGTGTGGGCCGGCCGGCACCCACGCAAGGCGGTTACCGGCCGGCGAAGGGCTTACTTGGCGGCGTAGATCTTCTTACGGAAGACCAAGTAGACGATCAGGCCGAGCAGGATGACCGCGCCGCAGATGAGCAGCAGGTTCGAATAGCCCGCGGCCGCTCCGGTGGCGCCGACGATGCTGCCGCTCTGCAGGGAGGTGGCGCCGATCAGACCGCCGATGATCGAGATGCCGATGGAGGCGGTCACGTTCATCACCAGATCGTTCATGCCCACGCCGCGGCCGGATTCCTCGGTCGGCAGGGTGCCGAGCACGGTGGAGACCACCGGCGAGTACAGGAGGCCGACGCCGGCGTAGAACAGGCAGGCGCACAGCGTAAGCGCCAGGAAGCCGGCGTTGATGAAGATGGCCGCGCCCAGGAAGCCGCACATCATCAGGCAGGCGGCGGTGATCACCGCGGCCTGGGTGCCGATTTTGCCGACGATCAGACCGGAGGTGGTGCCGAACACGGCGGCGCAGATGAAGGCCCACACCAGGTAGGTGGACACGGTGGAGGTCTCCATGCCGTACAGGTCACGGCCGATCGCGTTGAAGATCGGGGAGATGCAGTAGTTCACGAAGTAGAACACGGCGATCAGCGAGATGGCCATCAGCCAGCGGGTGTTCTTGAAGAACGCCGGGGTGATGAACGGGTTCTTGGCCTTGGTGATGTAGACGCCGAAGCCGATGAACAGCACGGCGGCCACAAGCAGCAGCCACCAGTTCATGTACGAGAAGAACAGGGTGAGGAACATGGTGGCGACGCCGAAGATCGCGAAGCCGAGGCCGTCGACCTTCTCGCCGTTGCCGTTCTGGTCGGGCAGGTTCTTGAGCAGCAGCGGCAGGAACACGATGGTCACGGCCGGGATGAGGAACAGGAACTGCCATGCGATGGAGCTGAGCAGGCCGGCGGCGAACACGCCGATCGACGCGGAGAGCTGGTAGCCGGCGGTGAACAGGCCGAAGAAGATCACCTTCAGCGAGTTCTTCAGATACTTGGTGGCCACCACCAGATAGGCTGAGCCGGCCACCTGCTCACCGGCGGTCTGCAGCACGCGGGCGATGATCACGGTCCACAGGTTCGGCTCGAACAGATAGTTGGCCACAAAGCCGAAGATCGAACCGACCAGCAGGGTGACCAGTCCCACGACGACGAGCTTCTTCAGGGAGACGAAATCACCCAGAGAACCGTAGATGAAGCAGACGATGCCGAGCACGATGCTCGGGAACGCGGTGATCAGCGAAGCCTGGGCGGGCGCGCCCACGTCGGCGCCGACCTGCTGGAACACGAGGTTGAAGCCCTGCAGGCACAGGGTGCCGAGGATGAAGGTGATCAGCAGCGGTATCAGCGCGCGAATGGCCATCTTGTTGGTGGCGTCGTCCACATCGGCCGGGACGGCCTGGGCAACGGCGTTGTTGTCGGACATGGTTGTTCCTTTCTGAAATCTTCTGTGCTCTCGAAGGGCGCCCCCGCCTTTGGCGGCGGAGGGCGCCGTTCTTCATGTCGGCCGCGTCAGCCGGCGTTCTTCGCCAGGGAGGTGATGCGGGTCATGAACTCGTCGAGGAAGCGCGGCACGTCGACGCCGACGGCCACCTCCATGGTCTTGTTCGGGTCGTTGAGGCGTTCGTTGTCGCCGATGGTGCGGCCGCGGGTGGCGCCTTCGACATCCACCTGCATGTTGATGGCCAGCGTGCTGACCAGCGTGGGATCCACGGCCACGCCGACGGCCAGCGGATCGTGCAGACCGCAGCCGCCCAGATGCGGCGAGGTGGTCTCATAGGCCTTGATGTAGAAGTCGGTCATGTCGGCGAGGAAGGCTCCGGCGGTGGTACCCAGGTCGCGCCAGCGCTGGGTCTCCCTGTAGGTGAGCAGGGTCTGCAGGGTCACGTCGAGGCCGATCATGGTGGCCGGCGCGCCCGAGCGGAACAGGTGGTCGGCGGCCTCCGGATCCTGCGAGATGTTGGCTTCGGTCCAGGCGTTCACGTTGCCTCCCACGGTGAGCGCGCCGCCCATCAGCACGATGCGGCCGATTTCGTCCTTGATCTCCGGCGCTTTATCAAGCGCGGCGGCGATGTTGGTCATCGGGCCGGTGGGCACGTAGACGAGGTCCTTGCCGTAGGTTTTGACGGCGTCGATGATGAAGTCGACGGCGGATTCGCTTTCCGCCTCGCGCGGGGAGTCGGGGATCTCGACGTCGCCGATGCCGTTCTTGCCGTGGATGAACGCGGAGATGTCGAGCACTTCGAAGGAGTCGGTGGTGCTGGAGTGCGGCAGGCCCTTGTAGACCTTGACGTCGGGGCGGCCGAGCAGGTCGGTGATGGCCAGCGCGTTGCGCACACCCTGGTCGAGCAGCACGTTGCCGTAGGTGCCGGTGATGCCGATGAGCTCGACCTCCGGGCTGCCCAACGCGTAGGCGATCGCCAGCGCGTCGTCGATGCCGGTGTCGAGGTCGAGAATAAGCTTCGTCATAATAGGGCCTTCCTGATATCCGGTATTCGTTGTGACCCATCGCCGTGGATCGATCTGCCGTGATCGCGTCGGTGGGGGCGGCGTCGCCATGCCGGTGGTTGAGTTATGCGCGGGTGAATGCCTTGCCGTTGCATATCATGTTGATTTAACGTTTTAGCATCCTTGGTGAGTTCCATGATAAAACGTTAAATCAACGAAGTCAAATCCCGCGAAACGCCGGAAAAATCAAGGCAATCACAAGGCGAGCGCACCCACCGTGCCGCCCTCCACCAGTCGGGGCGTCACCAACTCGCGCTTCGGAGACTCAAGCCACGGCTTGCCCTTGCGCCCGCCCGCGCCGATCCTCGACACGATGGCGGCATGGCATGCCTCAGCCAGGGCCGGCACGTTCTGGTCCACCGTGGTCAGCTCGGGCATGCCGAACCGTCCGGCGATATTGTCATAGCCGACCACCGAGCAGTCGTCGGGCGCGCGCAATCCGCGCTCACGCATC
The DNA here is from genome assembly GCF_014898155.1 of Bifidobacterium eulemuris. Classification (NCBI taxonomy): domain Bacteria; kingdom Bacillati; phylum Actinomycetota; class Actinomycetes; order Bifidobacteriales; family Bifidobacteriaceae; genus Bifidobacterium; species Bifidobacterium eulemuris. The sequence continues at coordinate 1,398,736 of NZ_CP062938.1, forward strand.
CGGCTGAGGAATCCCATGGCCATCAGGTCGTTGCAGCAGAACACCGCCGTGGCACCGGCGTCGATGATGCCGTCCGCGGCGTCATACCCACCGAGGAAACGGTACCGCCCGCTGACGTTCAGCTCCGGCTCCAACGTGATGCCATGTTCGGCGAGCTCGTCGACGAACCCGGCGAAGCGCACCTTCACATCCCCGGGGCGCTCGTCGCCGGCGACGCACGCCACACGACGATGCCCCGCCTCCACCAGCAATCTGGCGGCCATGCGCCCGCCCTGATAGTGGTCGGCCCCCACCGCGTCGCACCACTGGTCGCCGGTCAGACGGTCGGCCAGCACCACCGGGCAGTTCAGCCGCTCCACATCCTCGCGCAACTGCGTGCAGTCCTCCATCGACTCGCGCGCGGGAATCAGCAGAATGCCGTCGACCCCTCTCGCCTCCAGCGTGCGCAGCAATCCCCGCTCGGTTTCGCGCGAATCGTCCGAATTCGCCACGATCAGCGAATATCCGTCGGAACCGCAGACATCCTCAATCGCCTTGGCCAGCGAGGCGAAGAACAGGTTTTCGATATCGGGGATCAGCAGGGCCAACAGCATGGATTGGCTGGTCACCAGACCGCGCGCCATCTGGTTGGGCACGTAGTTCATGCGCGTCGCGACCTCGATGATGCGTTCGCGCGTCGCCTCGGTCATCCGCGCAGGCCGGCCGTTCAGCGCCTGCGACACCGCCGTCATCGAGACGCCGGCCTCGGCCGCGACGTCCTTCAGGGTGACCCTACGCCCCATCGCCACCACACTCCCTTCAATAACCCGACACAACCACGATACGTCATTATGCCGCCCGTCGATGCCCCATTGCCGTCCACCCAACCGAGATCCTTCGACTCCGGCCTACGGCCTCCGCTCAGGATGACGAAAAGGAAAGGAACAGCCCACCCAGGATGACGGCGGGATGACGACGGGAGAACGGCGGGAGGGCCGCGGGGAGAATCCTACTGCGCGACCCACAATTCCGAATCGAGCGGCCACTCATTGGGGGAACAGCCGCGCAGGTCCATGGACTGCTGTTGCATCAAGGGCGCCGCCTGTCCCGCGCCGCCGCATGTCGTCTCGTTGTCGGTATGCCCCAGACGATGCCCCACCTCATGGTTGATCACCATCCTGCGGTATCTCGCCAACGTGCCGCCGTTGGCGAGCCAATCCTCGGTCGCGGAATTCCAACGGTCGACGTTGATGATCACGCTGTCGCCGACCCGACAGCTATAGGATTCGGAGCAGCCTTCGGAATACGAGCTCATATACTGCGCTTCCGAGAGGATCAGCGTCATATCGCATTGCCCGTCCGCGCTTTCCTCGAACGTCACGCCCGCGCGCGGCCATCCCTCGGGGCTGTTCAGCGTGGAGAACACCGTGTCGGAGAAAACGGCCGCGTCCCCCACCTCGCCATTGGTGGCCACGCAATACCGATATCGGGTCGTGGCCTGACCGCTCGCGTTCGCCGTCTGCTCGGCTTGGGCCAGCAGCTCGGCACGCTGGTCGGCGCTTAACGGGGCGCTTTCGCCCGTCCCATCATCAGACGCATTCTCAGATGACTGCGCGTTTTCGTCCGTGTTTTCGGCATCGTTGCTGTTGTCGGCTCCGTCGGCTCCGCCGTCACCATCGTCTGATGCCTCCCCGCCCTGCGTCGGCGAAGTCGACGACGTTTGGGATGACCGCGTGGCGGCGTCGCCTCCCGCGGCATCGTCCGCCGCTTTGCCTGAATGCCATATCGTGAGGATCACGGCCAGCGCCGCAACCAGCAGCACACCCAACGTTCCGAACACCACGATGCGACGGATCATGTAGATTCGATGCAGCTCCCGCCGCCCGGCGTCCGCCCTCGCAGACGAATTTCCATCCCCCGCAGGCGACGCCCCACCATCGCCCTGGCTTGTCGCGTGCGGCTTGAGCGCCGATACGACGACACCCGCGAATCTGAGAAATGGATTGTCGCTACTCATAACAACGCCAATTCTAGACTCGCGGGTGTGACGTAACCGTTTATCGTCCCCGTTACGCGAACAGCGTCTGGTAAAGGAAGGCACCCACGATAGCGCCCAGAATCGGCGCGACCACCGGAATCCAAGCCTCCGACCAGCGCGAGGAGCCCTTGTGGGCGATCGGCAGGACGGCGTGCAGCAGACGCGGCATCAGATCGCGGGCGGGGTTGAGACCGGGACCGGTCGGGCCGCCCATGGAGGTCACCAGACCCCACACGATGAAGCCGACGACGATCGCGGCGGCGGCCGGCGTCTCCTCACCCCACGGCGAGGTCAGGCAGCACAGCGCGCCCAGCACCAGCATCAGCGTGCCGAAGAACTCGTTGACGAAGTAGTTCACCTTGGAGCCGGAGGCGTCGGTGGTACAGAAGGTACCGAGGATCGCGCCCTCGTCCTCGGTGGCCTGATAGTGCGGATAATAGGTCGCGTAGACGACGAGCTGGCCCACAACGGCACCCAGCAGCTGCGCGATGATGTACGGCAGCACCAGAGCCCAGTCGAACATGCCGTTGACGGCCTGGGCGATGGTCATGGCCGGGTTGATATGCGCACCGGAGATGGCGCCGAACATCAGCACGGGGAACATCACGCCGAAACCGTAGCCCATGGCGATGGTCAGCCAGCCGGAGGCATGGCCTTTGGTGCCTTTCAGTTCGACGTTGGCCACGGCGCCGTTGCCGAAGATCATCAGCACGGCCGTGCCCACGAATTCCGCAGCCAAAATGGTGAACATGGAGTATTCCACAGTCATTCTCTTTCTCTCTGACTTTCGCCTCCGAGCCTGTGGGGAGACTCTCCGCAAGTTGGAAGCATGCGCGGCATTCCACCGCACCGAACACCACAAGATTTTACCGTCGATGCCGACGTTTCCGCGCCATACGTGGCATCCCTGCCAGCCGCCGGTCCGCCCTAGAAGATCATTTCATCGAAAAGGAATCATTACGGCAATGTTTGCAAGCCACCGGCACGAGCCATACAACATACTTTAGCGTGGACGAGATGACAGTAATTGACGATTCGTCCACGGCAATGCCTCCGACAGCGTAGATGGGGGTGGCAGACACTAACAATCCTTCCACGGTGGCACATACCTCAGCATGGAGGAATCGACAGTTAGTAACCATCCATCCACGGTGACGCATCCGCCAACGTGGACGGGTCAACAGCTACTAGCCGTTCATCCACGCTTGGCATGCTCACCGTGGACGGATTGACAGATAGTAGCGTTTCATCCACGGTGACGGCACCGTCAGTGTGGACGGATCGATAGACACTGACGGCTCATCCACGCTTGGCGTGCTCAGCGTGGATGAATCGGCAGTATGTGGCATCCCGTCCACGCTGGCATGTCCCTCATCGTGGACGAATTGACAGACACTAACCATTCATCCACGCTCAGTTCCTATAACCCCACAACCCCGCAAACGAACCGGCTTAACGGCCAAAATGTGGGGTTAACGGCCAAAATGTGTGTCCAAAATGGCCTGCAGGGTCTTGTGCCGCAAGGGTTTGAGGCCTTTTGATGTGGGGCGGGCGGCTTTCAAGGCCGGCCAGAAAGATGCGTGAAGCGCCGCAAAACAAAAGAACCTCGGTCGAATATCGACCGAGGTTTCTCGTGGTGCCCCCTCAGGGACTCGAACCCTGGACACGCTGATTAAGAGTCAGCTGCTCTAACCAACTGAGCTAAAGGGGCGTTGGTCATTTCTTGAGCCGAGTGAACAGTTTACTCAGGCTCGATAGATATGCAAGTCGGCGTGTCGCGACACCACCCCAACAACACCCGCACGGCATGCCCCATATGTGCGGCACATGATGCGGTGGTGCCCATCGTGCGATGACCATAGCACTAGGTTGGAATTCCAACGTTTTAAACCACCGCACCATGGAAAGCACAACACCATGGGCACCACCGCACCATGGGCACCGTCACAGGGCTTCACAGGGATCATGATGGAAATATGCGAAAGCCTCCCCGGGCGGACCTGGGGAGGCTTTCGATGCTTAAGCTCAGACTTTTCGCAGTCTGATGGGGTCAGGCCGTCAGGCCCAACGTCACTCGGCCACGACCTTCACGGTGAAGGACGCGGTGATCTCCGGGTGCAGGGCCACCTTGGCGGCGAAGTCGCCGGTGGTCTTGATGTTCTCGACCTCGATGGCCTTCGGATCGACGGCGGCCTTGGGAGCCAGAGCCTTGGCGATCGCGTCGGCGGAGATGCCACCGAACAGCTTGCCGGACTCGGAGACCTTGGCGGCGATCGTCACGGTGGAGCCCTCGATGGCGGCCTTGGCGGCGACGGCATCCTCGCGGGTGGCGACGGCCTTGGCCAGGCGGGCGCGCTTCATGGCGGCGATCTGAGCCTCGGCACCCTTGGTCCACGCGAAGGCGAGGCCCTGCGGGATCAGGTAGTTGCGGGCGTAGCCGAGCTTGACCTCGACGACGTCGCCGGAATGACCGAGGTTGGAGACGGTCTTGGTGAGAATAACCTTGGTAACAGCCATGTTCTAATCCTCCTGAACTCAGCGGCCCGAGGTGGCGTACGGCAGCAGGGCCATCTCGCGGGCGTTCTTGATCGCCTTCGAGATCTTGCGCTGCTCCTGCACGGACACACCGGTGATACGACGGGAACGGATCTTGCCGCGATCGGAGATGAACTTGCGCAGCAGCGCGACGTCCTTGTAATCGATCTCGGTGACCTTCGCCGCCTTCAGCGGGTTCGGCTTCTTCTTGAACGGCTTGACCGGCGGTTGCGGCCTCTTGCGTGACATGATGTTCTCCTTTTACAAACTATGTATTTCTATTCGCTGCGTAAGCTGGGACGACTAGAACTCGGGCTCGTCGCTCTCCCCACCGAAATCGGCCGAACCGCCGAATGTGGAGAAGCCGCCCGCGCCGCCCGCATTGCCCCACGGATCCGCGGCGGGCGCGGCGGCGGGGTTGGAGGGCATGGCGGAGGCGCCGCCGGAGTATCCGGCACCGCCCTGATAGCCACCGTTGCCACCGGAGAAGCCGGTGCCGGCGTTGCCGCCGAAGCCTTGGCCGCCCTGGGCACCGCGGCCCTGGAAGCCGCCCTGACCGGACGACTGGCGGGTCACCTGCGCAGTGGCATACCGCAGGGAGGGGCCGATCTCATCGATCTGCATCTCCATTACGGTGCGGTTGGAACCGTCGTTCGCCTGATAGGAACGCTGCTGCAGACGACCGGTCGCGATCACGCGCATGCCCTTGGTCAGGCTTTGCGCGCAGTGATCCGCCAGATCGCGCCAGGCGGAGCAGCGCATGAACAGCGCCTGCCCGTCATCCCACGAATTCGTCTGACGGTTGAACGTGCGCGGCGTCGAAGCGATGGTGAAGCTCGCCACAGTCGCCCCGGAGCCGATGGTGCGCAGCTCGGGATCCGACGTGAGATTGCCCACGATGGTGATGGTGGTCTCGCCTGCCATGACGGTTACCTTCTTGTCTTTACACCAGCTGGTTGCAGCTGCTTAACGCTAGGGTTCAGGCGTCCTTACGAAGGATCTTCGTACGGATCACGGATTCGTTGAGGTTGAGCACACGGTCGAGCTCATCGCTGGTGGCGGGCTCGGCGGTGTAGGTCACCACGACATAGTTGCCTTCGGTCTTGCCGGCGATCTCGTAGGCGAGCTTGCGGCGTCCCCAATAATCGGGTTCGTCGACGGAACCGCCTTCGTTGGTGACGATTTCCATATACTGCTCGGTCAGCTTCTTCAGACCGCGCTCATCCAGTTCAGGATCGGCAATGAACATCAGTTCGTACTTGTGTGCAGACATCACCCACCTCCTTCGGACTAATCGGCCACGGACGTTCCGCGGCAGGAGTGTGTTTGCATGCAGCTCCATACGTCACGGCGCATGAACGCGCCGCTCCCTATGGGCAACTTGCCTACTATATGTCACCCCCGCGACGGCGTAGGGCGACGCTCGGCGCGGCCCAAGACGGAGGTGCTTGTACACTGGACTACGGCGCAAGCAGACCAACCATCGATCCAACCATGTAGAGGGATAGGACATGTCGACCATTCTTGAAGGCACGCCGGATAAGCGACTCGCTTTGGTCACGGGGCGGGCATACCCGGAGCTCGCGAACGAGGTCGCATCGTACCTCGGCGTCGACATTCTGGAGACCACCGCCTACGACTTCGCGAACGGCGAGATGTACGTGCGGTTCTCCGAACCGGTGCGCGGCGCGGACGTGTTCGTGCTGCAGTGCCATGCGGGCGACCTCAACAAGTGGATCATGGAGCAGCTCATCATGATCGATTCGCTCAAGCGCGCCTCCGCCCGCTCGATCACCGTGGTCGCGCCGTTCCTTGGCTATTCGCGCCAGGACAAGAAGCATCAGGGCCGCGAGCCCATCACCGCCCGTCTGATTTTCGACCTGTTCAAGACGGCCGGCGCGGACCGCATCATGACGGTCGATCTGCACGCCACGCAGGAGCAGGGCTTCTTCGACGGCCCGGTGGACCATCTGACCGCAACCCCCGTGCTCATCGACTATGTGCGCGACGCTTTGCCGCTGGAGAACACCACGATCGTCTCCCCGGACGCCGGCCGCATCAAGGTGAGCGAACAGTGGGCCCGCAAGCTCGGCAATCTGCCGTTGGCCTTCATCCACAAGCAGCGCGACATCACCCGCCCGAACCATGCCGAGGCGCATGGCATCATCGGCGAGGTGGACGGCCGCGACTGCGTGGTGGTCGACGATATGATCGACACCGCCGGCACCATCTGCGAGGCGGTGCGCACGCTGAAGGACTCCGGTGCCAAGTCGGTGACGCTGGTGGCCACCCACGGTCTGCTGTCCGGACCGGCGATCGAACGCCTGTCGCAGTGCGGCGCGCGCGAGATCGTGTTCATGGACACCGTGCCGATCACCGAAGAGAAGCGTCTGCCCAATATGACCGTGCTGTCGGTGGCGCCGCTGCTGGCCGCCGGCATCCGTTCCGTGTTCGAGGAAGGCTCGGTGGCGACGCTGCTCGAGGGGCTGCCGGAGGATATGCGCCCGCGCAACATCTACGCGTAAGGGGAACCGCCCGAACCGCTTCGGTCGCCCGAACCGCGGAATCCCGCGAGACCCGCACCGCACTCCGTCCCGCGTCGCATTCCGGCCCGCGCCCGCACTCCGGTCCGCTTTCAAACCCCGGCCCCGCTTTTCATAAGTCCCGGCACGCATCCCGGACACCACTCCGGCAGTTGCGTCCGCGGCCGTCATCACGCCGATTTGTCGCGCGTTATCACCACATGCGATAACGCGCGCGACGTGTTCGTTACATGCGCGCGTTAGTCTCGTTGTTTGTCGGAAAATTTCCAGAACGAGCCATCGCATGGCACCGCCCGCCATGCTTGAAGAGAGAGGATACGGCCATGTCCGTCAAAACCCGAGTTCTGCGTGCCGCCACCGCCGCCGTCGCGGCCGCGGCCCTGCTGCTGCCCGCCGCCTGCGGCACGTCCAATGACGCCGCCAACGACGCCAGCGTCGATTCCAGCGACATCACCCAGCAGACCGTCACCCCCGGCACGCTGACCATCGCCACCGGCGACCCCGCCTACTCGCCGTGGGTGCTCAACGACGATCCCGAATCCGGCGAGGGCTATGAGGCGGCCGTCGCCTACGCCGTGGCCGAGCAGCTCGGCTTCAGCGAGGACGACGTGCAGTGGGCGCGCACCACCTTCGACTCCGCCATCGCGCCGGGCGCCAAGGATTGGGATCTCAACATCCAGCAGTTCTCCATCACCGATGAGCGCAAGCAGGCGGTCGACTTCTCCCCGAGCTACTACAACCCGACGCAGGCCGTGGTGGTGCGTCAGGATTCGCAGTACGCCTCCGCCACGTCGATCGACGACCTGAAGGACGCCACGATCGGCGCCATGGTGGGCACCACCAGCTACGACTTCGCCAAGGAAGCCATCAAGGACGACATCCAGACCTTCAACGACAACGCCATGCTGGCCCAGGCGCTGGCCGCCAACCAGATCGACGCGCTGGTGGTCGACACCCCCACCGCGGTGTACATCGTGGACTCCGGCCAGGTGGAGAACAGCGTGGTCATCGGTCAGATCCCCGACTCCGAGGATCCGCAGGGCATGGGCATCGTGCTGCCGAAGGATTCGGCGCTGACCGACGCCGTCACCGACGCGGTGAACGCGCTGATCGAGGACGGCACGCTGGCGTCGCTGCAGGAGCAGTGGCTGGCCGAATACACCACCGACATCCCCACGTTGGAGTAACGCCGGTCCAACCGTCGAGACGTAAAACGCACGCCCCGTTTGACGCGCCCTTGGCGCTCAGGCGGGGCGTTTCCATATGCCGAGCAGCGGGCGCAGCAGCACGGCGAACAGCGCCACGGCGAGCACGGCCGTGGCCAGATCGGCGAAGGCCTGCGCGGCGATCACACCCTGGTATCCGGCCACCCGCTCGCCGATGGCCAGCGTGGCCAGCAGCATCACGCCCTGACGGCTCACCGCCAGAATCAGCGCGCCCACGGCCTTGCCCGCGGATTGGAAGGTGGCGGTGGTGACCAGCACCACGGCCACGCATACCGTGCTGAGCAGCTGCACGCGCAGCATGCCGGTGCCGAGGTCGATGATGGTGGGGTCGTCGATGAAGAATCCCATCAGCGGACGGGCGCCCAACCAGAGCACCGCGGTCATGGCCAGCGCCAGCGCGCATTGGAATCCGTATGCGAAGCGCAGAATATCCGCCAGACGGCGCATGTGGGAGCCGCCGTAGGCGTAGCCGATCAGCGGCTGCGCGCCGAATGCGAAGCCGACGAGGATCAGCACCGCGATCATCACGATTTTGAGCGCGATGCCCATGGCCGCCACCGCGTCGTTGCCATACGGCAGCAGGAACAGGTTGACCAGGATCACGCCGATGCTTTGCGTGATGTTGGTCAGCGAGGCGGGCACGCCGATGGCGACCACCTGGCCGATCAGATTGCCCGGCACGGCGAAACGCGCGCGTCGTGGCGCGGCGGAGGCGATGGCTCGGGCCGCACCGGCGTCCGCGTTTTGAACGCCGTCGTCGCGCCGCCACAACAGGCGCGGATCGATGGACAGGCTGTCGCAGCGGCGGACCAGCACCCATATGAAGTAGACGTCGCCGACGATATTCGCCACGAAGGTCGCCCCGGCGGAACCGGCGGCACCCCATCCGAACACATGGATGAACAGGGGGTTGAGCGCGATGTTCACCACCGTGCCGATCACCGTGCCCAGCATGGAGGGCAGGGGCAGACCGGCCGCGCGCAAGGTGTTGCCCGGTCCCATCGAAAGGATGATGAACGGCGCGGCCGCGATGATCCACCGGTAGTAGGCCGAGGCGTGCGGCATCGTCGAGGCGTCCGCGCCGAGCATGGTGAGGATGGGCCCCTCGAAGGCGAAGCCCAGCGCGATCACCAGCAGGCCGGTGAGGATCGCGGCGTAGAACGTGAACACGCTCAACCGCTTCGCCTCCATATGGCGGCCTTGGCCGAACAGGCGGGAGATCACCGAGCTGCCGCCGAGGCCGAACAGGTCGCCCAAGGCGATCATCGCGGTGAACACCGGCGCGGCGAGCGAAACCCCGGCCACCATGTCGGTGTTGCCGGTATGCGCGATGAAGTAGGTGTCGACGGCGTTGTACACCAACGTGACCAGCATGCTGCACACCACCGGCAGCGCCAATGAGAAGTATGCGCGCGGAACCGGCGCGTGCTCGAACAACGTGTTATCCATGGGTTTCTTCCGTCCCGTATGCTCCCGCCCCAAGCGGCCTTCCACGCCCAAGCGGCTTTCCATGGGTCGGAACCATGCCCGGCCCGCGAACGCATCTTAGCGAAGGCCCTTCCCTCGACGGCCGCGGACGACACGGTTGGGACGACACAGATGGGACGACATGCGCCGAATATGAGAGAAGCCCCCGAACATGAGAAAAGCCCCGCCGAAGCGGGGCCTTCCCAACAAGAACAACTGGAGCAGAATCTCTGCACAACATCATCGTTGTAACGGTAAGTCTTTCCAATGCCCGTCCAACGTAACAGTCCTCTTGACCATACACTTTTTGTGGGCTCTGCTCTGTTCTGTTCTTGTACCTCATAATGTATTCACCCGTCCGCCCATGCGCAAGTCGCGCCCTTGCGATGTGCGGTTTTTATCCCAAGTGTTCGTATCTGTTCCCGAGACTCTTCGTGGCGGACGTTACTGTGCGTTTCGAACGGGATCGATGTTCGTTTCCCGCCGTTTGCGAACATCTCGCGGCGTGTCGCCAACCGTGAACGCACCACATGAACAAATGCTGAAATTCCGTCTCATATAGGCGCGTTCCGCTAGGTGGCGGACCACGCCAACGCATAGGATATGCGTATGGCACAGATATTTGACGCACCCTCGAAAGCGATTCTGCGCAGCCAGATCGCTGAGCATATCGCGGAAACCGATAAGAACGACCGACGCGTCGAAAGGGAAGGCGAGGCGCCGCTGCCTGCGGACCGCTTCTTCGACCGTGAACTGAGCTGGCTCAAGTTCAACAAGCGCGTGCTCGAGCTCGCCCAGGACGAGGACCTGCCGCTGCTGGAACGCGCCAGCTTCGCGGCGATCTTCGCCAACAACCTCGACGAGTTCTTCATGGTCCGTGTGGCGGGCCTGAAGCGCCGCATCGACTCCGGCATCGCCGTCCCCTCGTCCGCGGGTCTGAGCCCCCGCCAGCAGCTGCGTTCGATCAGCGAGCAGGCGCATCATCTGCAGGACGAGCACGCGCATTACGTGATCGACACGATCCTGCCCGCGCTGGCCAACGAACGCATCGTGCTGCTGGGTTGGGACAAGCTCACCACCGCCGAGCAGGAGCGCCTGTCGCGCTACTACCGCCAGCAGGTGTTCCCCGTGCTCACCCCGCTGGCCGTCGACCCGGCCCACCCCTTCCCCTACATCTCCGGCGGGTCGATCAACCTCGCCGTGATCGTGGAGAACCCGACCTCGGGCAAATCGCATTTCGCCCGCGTGAAGATTCCCGGCAACCTCAACCGACTGGTGCCGGTCGACGATATGACCGACGAGGAGTCGACCGACGAGCGCTATGGCTTCATCACGATGGAGAACCTCATCATCGCGCATCTGGAGTCGCTGTTCCCGGGCATGATCATCAAGGAGGCCCGCTCCTTCCGCGTCACTCGTAACGAGGATATCGACGTGGAGGAGGACGACGCCGAAAACCTGCTCAACGCGATGGAGAAGGAGCTGCTGCGTCGCCGTTTCGGACCGCCGATCCGTTTGGAGATCTCCGACGAGACCAGCCCCTTCCTCTCCCAACTGCTCGCCGACCAGCTCGGCGTCAGCGCCGACGAGGTGTACCGTCTGCCTGCCCCGCTCGACGCGACCGTGCTGTTCGAGCTCGGCGGCATCGACCGTCCGGATCTGAAGTACCGCCCGTTCATCCCGACCACCAACCGGCAGATCGCCGAGGTCGAGTCGAGCCGTGCGCAGGACATCTTCGCCGCCATCCGCGAGCACGACATCCTGCTGCACCACCCCTACGACTCCTTCTCCACCTCCGTGCAGGCCTTCCTCGCGCAGGCGGCCGCCGATCCGAAGGTGCTGGCCATCAAGCAGACGCTGTATCGCACCAGCTCGAACTCGCCGATCATCGACGCGCTGGTGGACGCCGCGCACGCCGGCAAGCAGGTGCTGGCGCTGGTCGAGATCAAGGCGCGCTTCGACGAGGACGCCAACATCGCCTGGGCCCGCAAGCTCGAACGCGCGGGCGTGCATGTGGTGTACGGCATCGTGGGTCTGAAAACCCACTGCAAGCTCATCGAGGTGATCCGCCAGGAGGCCGACGGTCTCAAGCGCTACTGCCATGTGGGCACCGGCAACTACAACCCGAAAACCGCCCGCGTCTACACCGATCTGGGTCTGCTCACCTGCGATCCGGTGGTCGGCCAGGATATGACCCGCCTGTTCAACCAGCTGAGCGGATACGCGCCCAAGTCGAGCTTCCACCGTCTGCTGGTCGCGCCGCGCACCGTGCGCACCGGTCTGATCCAGCGCATCCGCCGCGAGGAGGACGCCGCCCGCGCCGGCAAGGAGGCGTGGATCAAGATCAAGGCCAACTCGATCGTGGATGAGAAAACCATCGACGCGCTGTACCGCGCCAGCCAGGCCGGCGTGAAAATCGACATCGTCGAGCGCGGCATCTGCTCGCTTAAGCCCGGCGTTCCGGGGCTTAGCGAGAACATCCGCGTGCGTTCGATCCTCGGCCGACTGCTCGAGCACAGCCGCATCTACGCCTTCTGCAACGCCGACGGCCCGCAGATCGGCGAAGGTCCGGTCTCCGGCCCGGAGGTGTGGATCGGTTCGGCCGATCTGATGCACCGCAACCTCGACCGCCGCGTCGAGGCGCTGGTGCGCGTGACCGACGCCGAGCAGATCGACGAGCTGATCCGCTACATCGACCTGCAGATGGCCGACTCCACCGTCAGCTGGCATATGCAGCCCGACGGCACCTACGTGCGCCATGCCAAGGACGACGAAGGCCGCCCGCTGGTCGACAGCCAGGAATACCTGATCAAGCGGCACCAGCGCCGCCCGCGCACCAACAACTGACCCAGTGCTGACCCAGTTGGACGCCCCTCTCTCGTCACTCCGAGCAGAGGGGCGTCTTTCGTCATCCCTCGTGGGAAGTGCCCGACATTTCGCGTAATAACGATCACAGCATCACAGGCCGCGCCATCGCCGCATACAATACAACTATGGGAACCAAGATGAGACAGATCGTGGAGGCGGCCGGCGGCATCCTGTACCGGCTGCGTCCCGCGCCCTCCCCGGCTGAGGACGCCAAGCATATCCTCGAGCACATCGAGGTGTGCGTGGTGCACCGGCCGAAATACGACGATTGGAGCTGGCCGAAGGGCAAGCTGGAGATCAACGAATCGCACCGCCATGCCGCCGTGCGCGAGATCAGCGAGGAGACCGGCATTCCGGTGGCGTTGGGACCGTATCTGGGCGAGGTCGAATACCCGCTGGACCAGGAGGGGCGCAAATCCCGCCGTTCCAAGGACCGCACGGTGGACACCAAGCATATCCTCTACTGGATGGCGTCCCCCATCACCGACGAGGACTCCGAGCATCTGCTGGACGCGTTGGGCCCCGTGCAACGCGCGGACGTCGGCGAGATCGACGGCATCGTGTGGGTGTCGGTGACGAAGGCGCGCAAGATGCTCACCCACTCCACCGACCGCGACGTGCTCGCCCTGTTCGTCGACCGCATCGAGGAGGGCGCGGCTCATGCCACCCCGGTGCTGCTGGTGCGGCACGGCAAGGCAGAGGCCCGCAAAACCTGGCGCGGCACCGATGCGAACCGCCCGATCACCCCGCGCGGCGCGGCCGCGGCCTACGCGCTCAACCGCGAGCTCGCCTGCTACAACCCGGTGCGCCTCGCCACCTCGCCCTGGCTGCGCTGCCAGCAGACCCTGCAGGGACTGTCATGGCAGACCGGACGGCCGATGGTCCATCTCGACGCGCTCACCGAGGACGCCTACGCCGAGAACCCGCGGGCCGCGTGGGACGCGTTGCGCGCGGAGATCGAACTGACGCTCGCCAGCGGGCAGACCGACGCGATCTGCATGCATCGGCCGGTGATCGGTGGTATGTTCAAATATCTGCGCACGATGTGCGCGTCGACGATGCTGGAGAAACGCTTGATCTCCAAATCGCCGTATATGCAGACCGGCACCGCCGTCGCCCTGTTCGTGGTGGCAGGCGCCGACGGACCCACGATTATCGATATTCAAAAGGTGGCACCGCTTGTCTATTAATCCCTCGCATTTCGGTCCGGGCAACGGATCGGTGCGCGCGGCCGGCGCGGGATTCGCCCCGTCCGGCATGGGCGCGCGCCCGTCGCGGCCGGGCCAGCTCGCACCCGGACTGCTTGAGCAGATGGCCGGAGGCATGGACCCCCAGGCGATCAGCGAATTGGCGCATGTCTCCGCGGCCGCGTTGCTCGACCGCGTGCATCACAGCGAGGATCCGGCCGTGGTGGAGCGCGTGCTCACGCTGGTCGACCGCGAGGGTGTGGATGTGATCGCCGAATTGTGGAGTTCCTCCGAACCGGATTCGTTGCCCGGCATTCTGTGGAGGCTGTACATGCTGCGCACGTGGATGCGCCGGCATCGCGATTCGATCGCGCGGCTGTGGCGCGTGGGCGAGCCGGTGGCGACGTCCGCCTCCGCCATCGCCGGCGTGGACCAGGCGCCCACGGAGGATGACATCGCCCGACTGGCGGATTCGATCCTCTCCGGCGCATTCACCGGCGATTTCGCCGTGGCGCTCGAACGCGCCTCGGCGTTCACCGATGTGGTGGCCACCGGATTGCGTATCGAGGCCCACAGGCTGGTCGTCTCCGCGAACAACGGCGCTGCCGCCGAATCGGACGTAACCGACGAGGACGCGCTGCGCACCAAGGCCGCTCGTCTGATGCATACCGCCGGCAACCTGTTCGCCACCGCCAAGGACTTCCAGCACGGCGCGAATCTGTGGCGTCGGGGACGTCTCGAATAGCCGGCCGGGTACCCGAACGCCCCGATCGGCAAGACGGACGCCTGCCCCTGGACGCATGACGGGGTATGGTTGAAGTCAGGTCGCGTATGCGATTCGCCGATGGCGGGAGGAGGAGTCATGGTCAACATCTCCGATGTGGCGCGCGCCGCCGGGGTCTCCAAGGCCACCGTCTCGTACGTGCTGTCCAACGATCCGCGCATCACGGAGCAGACGGCCGCCAAAGTGCGCAAGGCGGTCGAGGACCTGGGTTATACGGTCAACCATGCCGCCCGCGCGCTGTCGGTGAAGAAAACCATGACATTGGGCATCATCTCGCCCGCATACCACGGCTCGTATCTGTCGGCGCTGTTCGGCCTGCACATGTATCTGCTGTCGGAGCAGGCGGCGAAATTCGGATACGACACCCTCTCCATCTGCAGCGACTCCGGCGACCAGGCGCTCAACAAGGCGTGGGCCTCGAGGAAGGTCGACGGATTCATCCTTATGGATGTCAGCGACGACGATCCGCGCCTGTCCATGGCGGCGTCCCTGGGCGCGCCGACAGTGGCGTTCGGCTCCCCGTTGGATTCCTACGGACTCGACAGCGTCGACAGCGATTTTCCGAAGGCGGCCCAACACACCATCGAATACCTCGCGCAGGAGGGGCACACCGAGATCATCCTGCTGCTGTGGTCGCGCAGCATCTTCCGCAGAAAGATGGGATTCGCGCTGCGATTCCGCGACACCATCCTCGAACAGGCCAAAATCCACGGCATCACCGCCCATATCGTCTTTCCCGAGGACGACGAATCCGATCCCTCCGTGACGATCGCCGCCTCGCTGCGCGACTATCCGAACGCCACCGCCATGGTGCTGCACAACGAGTCGGCCACCATCGTCGCGCCGCAGACCTTCGCCGATTTGGGGGTGCATGTGCCCGATGATCTGCGCGTGGTGACGCTGTTCCCCAAACAGTTGTTCACTTCGATGCGAATCCCCTTCGTCTCCATCGACATCGACGTCGCCGCCTTGGTGGAGACGGCCATCATGCTGCTGCTTTCGCGCATCTCCAACCCCAACGCGCCGATGGTCAGGCAGGCTTTCGACTTTCCTATGTCGCTGAAATACCAGTGACCGCAAGGATCCGGAGCATCCGGTCCTAAATTCGATTTGCGATCCCTCGGCAACGGTGTTATATTTATCTCGTTGAACCGGTTAAATAACCACAGGCCAGTCGTCTATCAGCGCTGTTCACGACCAGGCCACCAAGGAACGGCACCGAAGCCCTCCACCCACAAAAAGCCGAAAGGAACCGAGATGAACACCTCCACCGCCCGCCGCGTCCTCGCCTCAATCGCGGCCTGCGCCACCGCCATCAGCCTCGCCGGATGCGGCTCATCCTCCGCGCAGGACGCCACCACCATCGAATTCTGGGATCCGTACCCCCAGAAAACCGCCGACAGCACCTGGGAGGCCTTCGTCAAGGACTGCGCCCCCGAGGGCTACACGGTCAAGCGCGTCGGCTACGCCCAATCCGATCTGCTCAACAACCTGACCACGGCCGTCAAGGCCGGCAACGCCCCGCAGATCGCCCTGATCGACAATCCGAAGATGCCGACCGCCGTGGACGCCGGCCTGGTCACCGACATCGAGGCCGCCGGCGTGGACGTCTCCGACTACGACGAGAACATCGAAGGCCCCGGCATCATCGACGGCGTGCAGTACGGCGTCTCCTACGGCTCCAACGCGCTCGGCCTCTACTACAATCCCGAAGTGCTGGAGAAGGCGGGCGTCGACCCGGCCTCCATCACCGACTGGGATTCCCTGAACGCCGCCATCGAGAAGGTCGTCGAATCCGGCGCCAAGGGCATCACCTTCGCCGGCATCTCCGGCGAGGAGGGCACCTTCCAGTTCCTGCCGTGGTTCTGGGGCGCGGGCGGCGATCTGACCGACGCCGCGGGCTCGCAGGCCGAGCAGGACGCGCTTGATCTGGTCTCCGGCTGGGTCAAGAACGGCTGGGCCCCCAAGTCCGTGGCCACCGACAACCAGTCCGCCGCATGGGATCTCTTCCTCACCGGCGAATACGGCTTCTCCGAGAACGGATCCTGGCAGGCCGAGTCGGCCAAGGAGCAGGGCTTCGAGATGATCTCCATCCCCGCCAAGGACGGCGGCGTGGCCCCCGTGCCCACCGGCGGCGAGTTCATCACCATCCCCACCCAGGAGGACATCAGCGACGAGAAGCTGCAGGCCACCGTCGACGTCATCGAATGCCTGATCGGCACGGATGAGAACCTCAAGGCCACCAACGACGAGATGGTCTATCTCGCCGCCAAGAGCGACGTGCGCGAGCAGCAGGTCGCGGAGAACGACGTCTGGGCCCCGTGGGTCGACGCCGTGGAGAACGCCGAGGGCCGCACCACCGAGGTCGGACTCGAATACGAGACCATCTCCGCCCAGCTCTCCGAAGATCTCCAGGCCGCGCTCAACAGCTGATCCGACCACACCCCGCGATTCCCCTTCCTTTCTGATACGGGTACGGCCCAGCGCCTACCGGGCCGTACCCTTTTCCATGCCTTCGCACGCTGCGCCGTCCTCGCGCATCACGCTTCATCGTTCCATTCGAAAAAAGGTGCATCATGTCCCATTCCGCTCCCCAGGCGCAGACGCGACGTCGCGTCAAGCCCACCACGCTGGCGGCGATCGGCTTCGCCGCGCCGCTGGCCATATACATGCTGATCTTCTACGTGGCCCCGCTCATCCAGAACATCTCCATGAGCCTGCACCGCTTCACCCGCAGAACCTTCATCACCGGAGACGCCCCCTGGTCGGGACTCGAGGTCTACCAAGAGGTGCTTTCCGACCCCGAGTTCTGGACCACCCTCAGGCAGACGCTGATCTTCGTGGCGATGTCCATCGTCTTCCAGTACGCGATCGGCCTGGCTTTGGCCGTGTTCTTCAACCAACATTTCAAGCTTTCCGGCCTGCTGCGCGGCGCCTTCCTGGTGCCGTGGCTGCTGCCGCCGATGATCTCCGGCACCATCTGGCAGTGGATGATGGACGCCGACAACGGCATCATCAACAAGTTCATCGGACTGTTCGGCATGGATCCGGTCTGGTGGCTGCAGGCCGACCGTTCGCTGTGGGCCGTGATCATCGCCAACATCTGGCTGGGCATCCCCTTCAATCTGGTGATCCTCTACTCCGGTCTGCAGAACATCAGCGTGGACCTGTACGAGGCGGCCTCGCTCGACGGCTGCAACGCGTGGCAGCGCTTCTGGAAGATCACCTTCCCGCTGCTCAAGCCGGTCACCATGATCACCTTGCTGCTGGGCTTCGTCTACACGCTGAAAACCGTGGACATCATCTGGATTATGACGAAGGGCACGGGATCCTCCCGAACCCTCGCCACCTGGGCCTATGAGATGGCCTTCGGCAAGGGAACCTCGGCCACCATCCAATACTCCGAAGCCTCCGTCATCGGCACCATTCTTATCGTCATCGCACTGATCTTCGCGTTCGTCTACCTGTGGGCGCAGCGCAACGAAGAGGAAGGAAAGTAAGATGCAGCACCGCTCCACCTGGTGGAAGACCGCGATCGGCGTGGTCCTCACCCTCATCATGCTGTTCCCCATCTATTGGATGATCAACATCGCGTTCACCGACCGCTCGGCCATCCGTTCCGGCGATCTGTACCCCAAGAGCTTCACGCTGGAGAACTTCCAGCGGGCCTTCTCCGACCAGCTGCCCTACCTCGGCACCTCGCTGCTGATCGCCATCGGATGCGTGATCTTCACGCTGATCATCGCGATGCCCTCCTCGTACGCCATCGCGTTCCTGCTGCACAAAGGCCGTAAGATCACCAACTTCCTGCTGATCGTCGCGCAGATGATCCCGGCCGTGGTCATGGCCCTCGGCTTCTACCAGATCTTCAACGAGATCGGCCTGCTCGACACCATCCCGGGCCTGATCATCGCCGATTCCACGGTGGCCGTGCCCTTCGCCGTGATGCTGCTGAGCTCGTTCATGATGGGCATGCCCCATTCGCTGATCGAAGCCGCCCAGATCGACGGCGCGAACCAGTGGACCGTGTTCACCAAAATCGTGGTACCGCTGTCGCGCAATTCGATTGTGACCACCTCGCTGTTCAGCTTCCTGTGGGCGTGGAGCGACTTCATGTTCGCCTCCACCCTCGACGCGGGCGGCGGCAAGCTGCGCCCCATCACCATGGGCCTGTACGACTACATCGGCGCGCAGAACCAGGAATGGGGTCCGATGATGGCCACCGCCGTGCTGGCGTCCATCCCCACCGCGCTGATGCTGATCGTCGCGCAGAAGTACGTGGCCGCGGGCGTGACCGCGGGCGCGGTCAAGGACTGACCGCCACCCATCCCTCAGCAATCCGTTGCGTGGGGAGCGCCGGCGACGGCCGCCCCACGCAACTCCAACCAACAAAGGAACCCATCATGACCGTAGTAACCTTCGCAGCGGAAGGCAACGCACTGACCTGGACCGGCGACGGCGAATATCTGCGCATCGAGCCGTGGGGAGCGGATTCCGTCCGCGTCCGCTCCGCCCGCATGCACGAAGTGGCGAATCCCGACTGGGCGCTGCTGCCCGAACCGGCCGCCCCCAGCCCCGACGCGCGCGTCGACATCGACGAACAATCCAACACCGCCCAACTGCGCAACGGCAACATCGTGGTCAAAGCCGTGGCCACCGACGGCGTGTACAGCGGATCGGGATACGAGGAGCCCCGCTGCGCGCTGACCTTCCTCACCGCCGACGGCAAGGTGCTGCTGCGCGAATCGCCTCGCGGCGGATCGTTGAACCTGCATGCCCGCCGCTTCCAGCCGATCACCGGCGGGGAGTGCAAAGTCACCGTCTCCTTCGAAGCCCCCGCGGACGAGCGCCTCTACGGCATGGGCGAATACCAGCAGAACGTCATGGATCTCAAGGGCTGCACGCTGGAACTCGCGCACCGCAACTCCCAGGCGTCGGTGCCGTTCGTGGTCTCCTCGGCCGGATACGGCTTCCTGTGGAACAATCCGGCCATCGGTTCGGTGACCTTCGGCAAGAACCGCACCGAATGGAAGGCCGACGCGACCAGCCAGATCGATTATTGGATCTGCGCGGGCGGCACCCCCGCCGCCATCATGGAGCATTACGCCGACGCGACCGGCCACGCGCCCGTCATGCCCGAATGGGGCCTGGGCTTCTGGCAGTGCAAACTGCGCTACTGGAACCAGGAGCAGCTGCTCGAGGTGGCCCGCGAATTCAAACGCCGCCAGATCCCCATCGATCTGATCGTCATCGACTTCTTCCACTGGCCCCACATGGGAGATTTCCGCTTCGAGGAGGAGTTCTGGCCCGATCCCAAGGCCATGGCCGACGAACTGCACGAGATGGGCATCAAACTCATGGTCTCCGTCTGGCCGCAGGTGGCCGTCGCCTCCGAGAACTACGCCGAGATGAAGTCGCGCAATCTGCTGGTCAAGGCGGACGCGGGCGAGGACATCGGCATGATGTTCGAGGGCCCGAGCCAGTTCTTCGACGCCACCAACCCCAAGGCGCGCGCCTACGTGTGGGGCAAATGCCGCGCCAACTACGCCGATCTGGGCGCCGACGCGTTCTGGCTCGACGAGGCCGAGCCGGAATACGGCACCTACGACTTCGAGAACTACCGCTATTTCGCCGGCCCCAACCAGCAGATCGCCAACCTGTACCCGCGCGAATACAACCGCGGCTTCTACGAGGGCCAGCTGGCCATGGGCCGCGAGAACGAGATCGTGAACCTCACCCGATGCGCCTGGGCCGGCTCGCAGCGCTACGGCGCGCTGGTGTGGAGCGGCGACGTGGGATCCACCTTCGACGACCTCAAAGCGCAGGTGACCTGCGCCATCCACATGGGCATGGCCGGCATTCCGTGGTTCACCACCGATATGGGCGGATTCCACGACGGAGACATCAACTCCGAGTACTTCCGCGAGGTGCTCGCCCGCTGGTGCCAGTTCTCCTGCTTCTCCCCCGTGATGCGCAACCACGGCGACCGCAGCGCCCTGCAGCCGGACGGCACGATGAAGCAGACCATCACCAACGCCGCCGGCGAGCATCGTTCGCCCTCCGGCGCGGACAACGAGCCGTGGAGCTACGGCGAGACCATCGAAGCGGTGTTCACCAAGTACATCGGCATCCGCGAGAGGATGCGCGAGTACATGCGCGAGCTGTTCGACGAGGCCCATCGCACGGGACACCCGCTGATGCGCGGACTGTTCTTCGAGTTCCCCGACGACGCCACCGCCGCGGATATCGCGGACGAGTACATGCTGGGCGCCGATCTGCTGGTCGCCCCGGTCATGGAAGAAGGCGCGCGCTCGCGCGAGGTCTACCTGCCCGGCGATGCCGGCGTCAGCTGGACCTGCCTGCATGACGGCAGCGTGCATCAGGGAGGCACCACGATTCAGACCGACGCCCCGCTCGACGTGATTCCGGTGTTCGCCCGCGACGGCCGCGACCACGGTCTGGCAGGCGCGCTGTGATCGCCCGCGACCCGGCGAGGCGAGCCGCATAGGCCGCCACAGCCGCGGGACCGAACCGCCCCCGTGCCCCATCGACGAGTATTCGTGGATGGGGCACGGCATTTTTTGGCGGAACGCGTCATCCGCGCGCGCCCTTGGCCGCGCGTGCCTTATACTGATATCCGCGTCGGGCCGTGCTTAAGCCCCGGGCTCCATTTTTTGCCGCCGCGAGCGGCCCTTGCGCCGACAGGCGCTTTCACGGCTCGGCGCATTTCCTTTTCTTGCCCCTCGCAGCCCCCGCCCGAATCCTACCCGCTATCTTTCGCCATTGCCTCCTCATGCGAGGAGAAAGCGAAAAGCCGGTGTCCGAAGACACCGGCTAACGCACATCGAAAGTGGGTGCTAATCCGACACCCGCCGGTTCGGCCATCCTCCTGAAGTCGTGTATACCCGCCTTGATTTGGAGGAAGCTAGCGATGCTTCGCCGGCATCATCCATCATACTCGATACCATTAACTTCGTCGACGAAGACCTTCTAGCGAGGGTCGGAGAAGACCGTCCGGCGACCGCCGGATGACGTTGCCGCGTCCCACGCGGCGCGGCTCGACATCGAAAGTGCATAATCATGCATAATCCCAATGAGGAGCCGCGCGGCGGTTCGATAATCTGGCTCATGGCGGTGCTGGCCATCGCCTTGGCGGCCAAGGTGGACTCCACTGCGGCCGACGTCGCGATACTGGCATTGACCATGTACGCGATACGAGCCGGAAGCAGCCGCCAGTAACGGCGACTCAGCCCGCCACGGGGCGACCTGTGGCGGGCCATCCAATCCATATCAAGGATGCTTGGGAACAAAGAAGTTTATACGAGCCGATGCCAAAAAGTCGCGCGAGTTTTATGCAGCAGTTACCAAAAAGTCGCGTGACTTTTTTGCATTAGTGCATAAAAGTCGCGCGAGTTATTTGCATTTGAACAGATGCGTCCATTTTGCCGGGGTGAACGAAACGCCGTTGCGCGTCTTTGTTGTAGCGCTACAATTTTAGCGCTACAATCATATCGGAGCGTGGCGTCGGACCTCCTTGCCAGACGCCACGCACACCGCATCCGCACCGACGCCGCCGACGGCGCCGAGACAACGCCGACCAGCACAGGAGCTGCCATGACCACCAACACCACCCACACATTCCGCGCCCTGGGCAACGCCCTCGAATGGACCGGAGACGGCGAGTATCTGCGCATCGAGGCCTGGGGAGCGAACAGCGTGCGCGTGCGCGCCCGCCTGATGGAACCCATCATCCCCGCCGATTGGGCCCTGCTCGAACCCGAAGCAACCGTCGCGCCCACCATCACCATCGAGGCGAACGCCGACGGCGGAACCACCGCCACCCTGACCAACGGCGACATCGTCGCCACCGCCGAAGCCAACGCGGAAGGCAGCGCCTGCCGTCTCACCTTCACCAAAGCCGACGGCACCGTATTGCTGCGCGAAAGCGGCGACGGCGGCGCGCTGCGTCTGCGCGCCCGCAAATACGAATCACTGCCCGGCGGCGGCACACGCGCCACCGTGACCTTCGACGCGAACGACGCCGAACATCTCTACGGCATGGGCGAATACCAACAGCCGGTGATGGATCTCAAAGGCAGCACGCTGGAACTCGCGCACCGCAACTCCCAGGTCTCCGTGCCCTTCGTGCTCTCCTCGGCCGGATACGGCCTCCTATGGCACAATCCGGCCGTCGGACGCGCCACCTTCGCCCGCAACACCACCCAGTGGCAGGCCGCCGTCTGCGACCAGATCGACTACTGGATCACCACGGGCGCGAACCCCGCCCAAATCGAACGCCAATACGCCGACGCGACCGGCCACGCGCCCGTCATGCCCGAATGGGGACTGGGCTTCTGGCAGTGCAAACTGCGCTACTGGAACCAGGAGCAGCTGCTCGAGGTGGCGCGCGAATTCAAACGCCGTGAAATCCCCATCGACCTGATCGTCATCGACTTCTTCCACTGGCCGCTGATGGGCGACTTCCGCTTCGACGAGGAGTTCTGGCCCGACCCCAAGGCCATGGCCGACGAACTGCACGAGATGGGCATCAAACTCATGGTCTCCGTCTGGCCGCAGATCGACCTCGAGTCGGAGAACTACGACGAAATGCGCCGGCGCAACTACCTGGCCAAAACCCGCCAAGGCAAGGACGTGGGCATGTGGTGGCCGCGCGACAACCAGTTCTTCGACGCCACCAACCCCGAGGCGCGCGCGTTCGTGTGGGCGCTGTCCAAAAAGAACTACACCGACCTCGGCGTCGACGCGTTCTGGCTCGACGAGGCCGAACCGGAATGGGGCGGCGACTACGACTACGACCACTACCTGTACCATCTCGGCCCGGTGAACAAAGTCGGCAACGTGTACCCGCAGCTCTACAACAAAACCTTCTACGACGGCCAGCTCGCCATCGGCCGGCAAGACGACATCGTGAACCTCACCCGCGCCGCCTGGGCCGGCTCGCAGCGCTACGGCTCGCTGGTCTGGTCGGGCGACGTGCACTCCACCTTCGACGACCTCAAAGCGCAGATCACCTGCGCCATCCATATGGGCGTCGCCGGCATCCCGTGGTTCACCACCGACATGGGCGGATTCGCGATGGGAGACCCGGAGAGCGAGGAATTCCGCGAACTGTACGCGCGCTGGTGCCAGTTCTCCTGCTTCTCCCCCGTGATGCGCAACCACGGCGACCGCCTGCCCGGAACCCGCGTGCCCGGCAAACCCGTCTTCGACCGCAAGGGCAACCCCATCGACCACATCCACACCGGCGCCGACAACGAGCCGTGGAGCTACGGGGAGGCCATCGAGGAGCTGATGCTCAAATACATCCGCATCCGCGAAACCCTGCGCCCGTACACGCGCGAACTGTTCGACGCCGCCCACACCGACGGCCAGCCGCTGGTGCGCGGCCTGTTCCACGAGTTCCCCGACGATGAGGCGGCAGCCAACGTGGCCGACGAATACCTCTTCGGCCCGGATCTGCTGGTCGCGCCGGTCACCGAATTCGGCGCGCGCTCGCGCGAGGTGTACCTGCCCGGCGACGAGTCGACCACATGGACGAATCTGCACGACGGCACGCAGTATGCCGGCGGCCGGACCGTCGCCGTCGAGGCCCCGCTCGACGTGCTGCCGCTGTTCGCCCGCGACGGCGCCGACCACGGGCTCGCGGGGATGATCTAGGTCGGATACAGGGCGTGCGGGAATCGTACGATCGTGGGTCCGTGCGTGGGCCCACGCGGGACTGCGGGCACGATGCGGACGCGGCTCCCGCACGCTGTAGCATGAAGACACGCAACACGAGGTTGGAAGGAGGGTGCCATGGTCACGCTCGACGATGTGGCGGCGCGCGCCGGAGTATCGCGGATGACCGCATCGAACGCGCTGCGAGGCAAAACGGTCGTCAAGGCCGAAACCGCGCGGCGCGTGCTCGCGGCCGCCGAAGCGCTCGGCTACCGTCCGAATATCGCGGCGCGCCAGCTCAGTTCCGGACGCACGCATGTCATCGGCCTGACCATGACCGACTTCGACCTCATCTTCCCCGCGGACCTCGCCGCCAGCGTCTCCGATCTGGCGCAGGAACGCGGCTATCAGGCGATCGTGCAGCAGACCCGCTTCTCGCGCGACTTCGAGCAGCGGGTTCTGGCCAGCCCGGCCACGCAGGTCTGCGACGGCACGATCGTATGCTGGCCCAGCTCCGACGCCGCCGACATCCTGGCCTTCGGCCGCACGCAGCCGCTGGTGTTCTTCGACGGCTTCGGATTGGAGGATCAGGCCGATTGCGTGTTCACCCCATGCGTCGAGGGCATGCGGGCGGCCGCGCGGCATTTGGCCCAGCAGGGCTGCCGCAACGTGCTGGTGATCGGCGACGCCTACGCGCCGCCCGAGGAGCTCGCCACGGCGAACACCTCCGGCCGGCGGCGTCTGCTCGGCGCCATGCGCGGGCTGCGGGAGTCGGGATTGGAATATCGCGCGGAAAACGTCTACGCATGCCTGTGGAGCCGCCAGGGCGGCTACGAGCTGATGACGCGGATTCTGGCGGAACGGCGCGATTTCGACGGCGTATGCTGTCTGAACGATCCGCTTGCCATCGGCGCGTTGAAGGCGCTGACCGACGCCGGCGTCAGCGTGCCCCACGAGGTCGCCATCGTGGGATTCGACGGTGTGGAGGACGGCCGCTACACCACGCCCGGCCTGACCAGTGTGTGCGTGGACGCCGGCGAGGTCGCCGCCGCATGCCTGGATCTGTTGATCGCGCGTCTTGACGGCAGAAGCGCGGGGAGCGGCGCAACCGACGCGACCGACGCGTATGCGCCGCAAATCCGCACCGTCGGATTCACCCTCGCGCGGCGGGGCAGCGCCGAACGGAAACCCGCGCTCTAGAGACGCCTCTCGCGCGGCGTGGTCGCGGCCGGGCGGCGGGCGCGTTAATCTTGGACGTATGAGTATTGATCTTCATGTTTTGGACCATCCGCTGGTCGAGCATAAGCTCACCGTGCTGCGCAACAAGAACACCCCCTCCTCCACCTTCCGCGAACTCGTCACCGAACTGGTGATGCTGGAGGCCTACGAGGCCACCCGCGGGCTCGCCGTTGTGGACAAGCCCATCGAAACGCCGGTCGCGCCGATGGTCGGCAAGCATATCGCCACCCCCGCGCCGATTATCGTGCCGGTGCTGCGCGCGGGCCTCGGCATGCTCGACGGCATGACCAAGATGATTCCGACCGCCGAGGTCGGATTCCTGGGTATGAAGCGCGACGAGGAGCATCCCACCCAGCAGATCACCTACGCGAACCGTCTGCCCGACGACCTCTCCGGCCGCCAGTGCTTCCTCATCGACCCGATGCTCGCCACCGGCGGCACGCTGGTCGCAGCCACGCACTATCTGGCCGAACGCGGCGCGAAGGACGTCACCGCGATCAACATCATCGCCGCGCCCGAAGGCATCAAATTCGTCGAGGAGAACATCGACCCGACCATCGACTTCAAGGTCGTGGTGTGCGGCGTCGATGAGAAGCTCAACGAGAAGTGCTATATCGTGCCGGGCCTCGGCGACGCCGGCGACCGCCTCTACGGCGTGATCGACTGATGCAGATCGACATCGTATGCGTCGGCAGGATCAAAGAACGCTATCTTGCCGACGCCATCGATGAGTATGCCAAGCGGCTCTCCCGCTACTGCAGGCTCTCCATTCTCGAGGTCGCGGACGAGAAGACGCCGGACCGCGCCAGCGAAGGCGTGGAACGTCAGATTCGCGCCAAAGAGGGCGAGCGCATCGCCAAACATCTCAAATCCGACGCGTTCGTCGTCGCCTTGGCCATCGACGGCAAAATGCTCTCCTCGGAGAATCTGGCGGCGAATCTCGCGCAATGGGGGTTGCGGGGCGTCAGTCATATCCAATTCGTGATCGGCGGTTCCATCGGCCTTGACGATGCCGTGCTTCGCCGCGCGGATATGAAACTCAGCTTCTCGAAGATGACGTTTCCGCACCAGCTCATGCGCGTGATCCTGCTCGAACAGGTGTATCGGGCCTACAAAATCAACGCGCACGAGCCCTATCACAAGTAACGCGACCCAACCGCCTTCCGAGCGGACCCCTCCCGTCATCCTGAGCGAAGCGAAGCGGAGTCGAAGGATCTCCTCACCTTACCGATGTGAGATTCTTCGACTCCGCGCTACGCGCTCCGCTCAGAATGACGAGAGAAAGAATGTGTTCCGCTCAGGATGACGCGGGAGCGCTTATTGACGCGCGGAAGGCACGAAGGATTCGAAGATGTGGCGGTCGAACCAGGCGTCGCATTCGGCGACCTCGTCCTGGCTGCGCACCGTCCACGAGACGGTGGTCGCGCCCATCGAACGGGCGGCGCGCACCTGCGGAGTATTGCCGCCGCGCCAGTCATAGGCCACGAAGTCGGGGCGGGACAGCCAGTCGAACGCCAGCAGACCGGCGGCCCAAGCCGAGGCTCCGGACCCGCCCATCGACGCCGCTTCGGCCAACTGGCCACGGCACACCTCCGGACGGTGCTCCTTATACCAGCGCATGGCCTGGGGATGGAACGACTCGACGACGTACGCGCCCTCATAGCCTTGCAGCAGCGCATCGCCCCGCTCCATCAGCAGATCGCAGCGCTCGTCCCAACGGGCGTCGCAGTCGAATTTGTATTCCACAACCAGTGGCACGCGTCCGGCCACAACCTTGAGCACGTCGGCGAACAGCGGCACATGCTGGTAGTAACCGTCGGGCGCGGCGGAAGGCGTGGTGACCAGCGGCGGGCGCTGCTCGGCGCCGGGAAGCGGCTTGGCCACGGCGTCTCCCGGCTTGGCACCGGGGAACAGCGGGATGCGGGTCAGCTCGTCGTAGGTCAGATCCTCGATGCGGCGCGGGTCGCCCGCCACACGCAGCAGATCTTCGTCGTGCACGACCACCACTTGGCCGTCCAGCGTCAGCTGCACGTCGAGTTCGATGCCGTAGCCGGCCTCGCAGGCGGCGGCGAAGGAGGCGAGGGAATTCTCCGGAGCGATCGGACCGGTCTCGTTCGGCGTGGCATAGCCCGCCTTCATCGCCATGCGCCGGGCGAGGGCCACATAATCGCCACTGCCCACGGCGTATTGCGCGGTCAAGCCGGAACCGGCGTCATGCAGACCACGGTGGGCGTACCACACGTCGGGAACCGCCGGCACATAATTGCGGCGCTTGTCGCCGAACGCGCGCGGAGCCAGGGCCCAAGCGGCGGCACCTGTGGCGACCGCGCCGCCGACCAGAACGTTCCTGAGGAATTTCGACATTTCGTTTCCTTCCATTTGGCTTGTCTCAAGGGTAGCCCCAACACGGGTCAAGCCTCACGAAGCCAGACGGGGCATGACGGATCCGAAGGGTCGACGGCACGGTCGTCATGTTCGGCGCGCAACGGCTCCCATGAGAAGTCCGACACCAGTTCGGCGGCGGAGCATGGTTCGGCGTCGGGGCGAAGGTTCAGCAGATACGCGCAGTAGCCGACGACCTGCTCGGGCGTCACTCCGCGGGCGCGCAACGCTCCCATATCGAGCGAACGTTCGCGTTTGGCAAGACGCTTGCCGGCTGCGTTGTCGATCAGCGGCAGATGCGCGTAGACCGGATGTTCCGGGGAGGAAGCGGTGTTCCTCCGTTCGCCTGAGGCACCGGCAAGCGAACCGCCGCCGTCCGCGTGGGATTCCACGGGCATCGCCGTCGGCCCGCCGTTCGCCGCTTCGCCGAAGAACGACGTTGGCGAGTCCGCATGCGCTTGGGGCGTGAAGCCCGCGCCCAGCAGACTCGCGCGGATCCAACGCTGCAGGGCGGTGGAGCGCAACAGGTCGCGGCCGCGCACGACGCGGTCGACGCCCATGTCGAGATCGTCGACGACGACGACCAGCTGGTAGGCGAACAGCCCATCGGCACGGCGGACCACGGAATCGCCGACCATGCGCGGCAGGTTGAACAGTTGCGGGCCGAACACCTCATCAATGAATCCCGAGTAGGCGTCGGCGGCGGTCTCATGCGGCGCGGCCCAGCCACCGGGCATCACGATGCGCAGCGAATGGCGGTCGCCCCGAGCCAGACGCGCCTTGACCTCGTCCGGCCGCTCCTCCAACAGCCGCCGGCAGGTGCCGGGATAGATCATGAAGCCGTCACCCTCATTGGGAGCGGAGGCGGCGCGCAGGTCGGCCCGCGAACAGAAGCAGGGATAGACCAGGCCGGCGTTGGCCAGACATGCCAGCGCCTCCTCATATCGGGCGTGGCGCTCGGGCGAGGACTGGTAGACGGGATCGCCGTCCCAGTCGAGGCCGAGCCAAATCAGGTCGTCCATCATCAGACGGTCGGCGTCGGGCAGCACGCGCGGGGTGTCGATATCCTCGATGCGCAACAGCATGCGTTCGCCGCGCGAGCGCGCGTCCAGCCATGCGGCGAGCATCGCATACGCGTTGCCGATATGCATGCGCCCCGATGGGGTCGGCGCGAATCGTCCGGTCATATCCCTCCCATGTGATCGGTTGACGCAGGGTGATTGCATATATCCCACAGCGCGTATCAACGCGGCATCCGTTTACCGCAATCGTACTAGACGATGGTGTTCAGAACTCTCGTCATGCTGGCCCACGCCCGCGTCATGCCGAGCGTAGTCGAGGCATCTCAACAGGGATTCCTCGACTACGGCTGCGACTCCGCTCGGAATGACGAGAGGGCTGTCTTCGGATGTGCCAGAAGACAGCCCTCGACTTTATCCGTCAGCGCTCAACAGTGGGATGCGCCGAACCGTCCGTAAGGGCCGGATCGTCGCCGACGAGCTGGTCGGAGGCCCAGGCGGTGAGTTCCAAGTGCTCGCCGCCGGTCTGGTCCACGAGCACGGTGTCGCCGTCATGCACCCTGCCGGCGAGCAGCATGCGGGCCAGCTGGTCGCCGACCTCGGTCTGCACCAGACGGCGCAGCGGACGCGCGCCGTACGCCGGATCGTAGCCGACGTTGGCGAGCCATTCGCGGGCCGAATCGGTCACGTCGAGCGTGATGCGGCGTTCGGTCAGGCGCGCGGCCACGGCGTTGACCTGGATGTCCACGATGCCGCCGAGCTCCTCGCGGGTGAGCGGCTGGAACATCACGGTGTCGTCCAAGCGGTTCAGGAACTCCGGCTTGAAGTTCATATGCACGGTATCCATCACGGCCTTGCGCTTGGCGTCCGCGTCCATATCCTCGTTCACGAGGAACTGCGAGCCGAGGTTCGAGGTCATGATCAAAATCGTGTTCTTGAAGTCCACGGTCCTGCCCTGTCCGTCGGTCAGCCGGCCGTCGTCGAGCACCTGCAGCAGCACGTCGAAGATCTCCGGATTGGCCTTCTCCACCTCGTCGAACAGCACCACCGAATACGGGCGGCGACGCACGGCCTCGGTGAGCTGGCCGCCCTGCTCGTAGCCGATGTAGCCGGGTGCGGCGCCGATCAGGCGGCTGACGCTCGACTTCTCCATATATTCCGACATATCGATGCGCACCATGGCACGCTCGTCGTCGAAGAGGAAGTCGGCGAGCGCCTTCGCCAGCTCGGTTTTGCCCACGCCGGTGGGGCCGAGGAACAGGAAGGAGCCGGTGGGGCGGTTCGGGTCGGAGATGCCGGCGCGCGAGCGGCGCACCGCGTCCGAGACGGCCGCGATGGCTTCCTTCTGCCCGATGACGCGCCTGCCGAGGTAGTCCTCCATGCTCAGCAGCTTCTCGTTCTCGCCCTGCATGAGGCGGCCAACGGGAATGCCGGTCCAGTCGGAGACGATTTCGGCCACCGAGTCGGCGTCCACGCGGTCGGGCACCATCGGCTCGGATTCCATGCCGCCGCTGGCCGCTTCGGCCTGGGATTCGGCGTCCGCGGCCTGTTCGGCTGCGGCGAGCTCCTTCTGGATGGCAGGGATTTCGCCGTACAGAATGCGCGACGCCTGTTCCAGATCGCCTTCGCGGGTGAACTTGTCGGCCTGCACGCGCAGGTCGTCGAGCTTGGCGCGCAGGTCGCCGACCTTGTTATGGCCGGCCTGTTCGGCGTCCCAGCGGGCTTTGAGCCCGGCGAGCTTCTCGCGCGTGTCGGCGAGTTCGGCCTGCAGTTTGCCCAGACGGTCCTTGGAGGCGGGATCCTCGGCTTTCTTGAGCTGCATCTCCTCCATTTCCAGTCGCGTGACCCTGCGCTGCAGCTCGTCGATCTCCTCCGGGGAGGAGTCGAGCTCCATGCGCAGGTGCGCGGCGGCCTCGTCGACCAGGTCGATGGCCTTGTCCGGCAGCTGGCGGCCGGAGATGTAACGGTTGGAGAGGGTGGCGGCGGCCACCAGCGCATCGTCGCCGATCGTCACCTTGTGGTGGGCCTCATAGCGCTGCTTGAGACCGCGCAGGATGGCGATGGTGTCTTCCACGCTCGGCTCGCCGACGAACACCTGCTGGAAGCGGCGTTCGAGCGCCGGGTCCTTTTCAACGTTCTCGCGGTACTCGTCGAGCGTGGTGGCGCCGATGAGGCGCAGTTCGCCGCGGGCCAGCATGGGCTTGAGCATATTGCCCGCGTCCATGGAGCCCTCGGCCGCGCCCGCGCCGACGATGGTGTGGATCTCGTCGATGAAGGTGATGATCCGCCCGTCGGCGTTCTTGATCTCCTCCAGCACGGACTTCAGACGTTCCTCGAATTCGCCGCGGTACTTGGAGCCGGCCACCATGGAGCCCAGGTCGAGGCTGATGAGCTTCTTGCCCTGCAGGGTGCTGGGCACGTCGCCGGCCACGATGCGCTGGGCCAGTCCTTCGACGACGGCGGTTTTGCCGACGCCGGGCTCGCCGATCAGTACCGGGTTGTTCTTGGTGCGGCGGCTCAGGATCTGGATCACACGGCGGATCTCCTGGTCGCGCCCGATCACGGGGTCGAGCTTGCCGTCCCTCGCGGCGGCGGTCAGGTCGGTGGAGTATTTCTCCAACGCCTTGTAGTTGCCTTCCGCGTCGGGGCTGGTGACCTTCGCGCCGCCGCGCACGCCGGGCACGGCCTTGCGCAGGGACTCGGGGGTGACGCCGTTGGATTTGAGGATGTCGGCGGCCTGGTTGGGCGTGCTGGCGGCGATGCCGATGAGCAGATGCTCGGTGGAGACGTA
Organism: Bifidobacterium eulemuris; assembly: GCF_014898155.1. Taxonomy (NCBI): domain Bacteria; kingdom Bacillati; phylum Actinomycetota; class Actinomycetes; order Bifidobacteriales; family Bifidobacteriaceae; genus Bifidobacterium; species Bifidobacterium eulemuris. Next base: position 1,430,472 of record NZ_CP062938.1, read on the forward strand.
TTCGTCGCCCATGTCGCGCATCTCCTGTTCGGCCTGCGCGATCGCCGCGGTGAGTTGGCGACTGGCCTGCGGCTGCGAGGTGGTCGAGCCGCTGGCGCTCGGCAGGGCGACCAGCGCGTTGCGCACGGCCGCGCCGATGGCCTGCGGGTCGCCGCCCGCCGCTTCGATCAGCGAGCGGACCGGGCCGTTCTCTTGGCGCAGCAGCGCGTCCAGCACATGCAGGGTGTCGATTTGCGCGTTGCCTGCGGCCGAAGCGCTTTGAATGGCGTCGCCAATGGCCTCCTGGGCCATGGTGGTGAGCTTTTGTTCCATGTCTGTTCCTCCATTGTTGTGCGCCGGGCGGTTTCCGCAGGTTTTGCGGAGCCGCCGCGGCGCATTCGTCATGTCCTGACATGCTCAACCAAGGAAGGAACGATTCTATTCCCAAAACTTGAGCGCCCTCGACTCAAGTTTGCGATATGACTAACCGCGCACGACGATGTTACGCAGGGAGCCGATGCCTTCGACGTTGACGATGGCCTCGTCGCCGGGATTGAGCTGGCCGGAGGCGTGCGGCGTGCCGGTGAGGATCACGTCGCCCGGCAGCAGCGTGGCGAAGGACGAGATGGCGGCGATCTGCTCGGGGATGCCGTGGATCAGATTGGCGGTGGTGCCGTTGGCTTGGGGCACATCCTCACCGTTGAGCGTGAACGAGATCTTCGCATCGCGCCAGTCGAGCTCATCGCGGCTCACGATCCAGGGGCCCAGCGGGCAGGCGGTGTCGAAGCCCTTGGCGCGCGTCCACATCGGGTCGAGGCCCTGCAGGTCGCGCAAGGTCACGTCGTTGGTGCAGGTGAAGCCGAGCACATAGTCCATGGCGCGTTCGACCGGCACATTCTTGGCGATGCGGCCTATCACCACGGCCACCTCGGGCTCGTAGTTCATATCGTTCGAATACGACGGGATCACGATCGGATCGTCCGGGCCGATCACCGAGGTGGAAGGCTTGGCGAAGATGACCATATCTTCGGGCGCGTGGGCGATTTCGGAATGGCCCGCCTCGTGCATGAATTGGGCGTGCGCCTCATAGTTCTTGCCAAGACCGTAGATTTTGGAGGGGATGACCGGCGCGAGCAGGCGGATGCCGTCGCCGTCGACCGGGTAGCGGTTGCCGGTGGGCTTGACCTCGCCGCCGAGCAACGGATGGCCGTCGAGTTCGACGAGGTAGTCCTTGCCATCGGATTCGTCGGTCTGGACGAAGGCGTAGCGGGGCGATTCATTGAAGGAAAAACGTGCGATTCTCATAGCCACCAGTGTAGGCAGGGCGGGGCACAACGCGCAGCCCCGCCTCCACTCAGGATGATGCTTCTACTCGGCCTGCGGAGTCGGGTCCGTGTTGGGGGCCGCGTCGGCATCCGGAGTATCGGGCGCTTCCGCGGCATCCTCTGGGGCCGGCGAATCCTCGGCGGCATCATTAAACTCTTGCCGCAAAACGAAATCAGGAATGGAGGCGAGTTCTTCGGGCAGTCCGTCGCTGTGCTGTACCACACGAGCAAGCTCATGCTCCAACTGGTCGATGCGCCGGGCCTGTTGGGCGATGATCAGATCGCGAGTTTCGTCCCAAGAATCGCGCGACGCGCGAGAAGCGCCAATAACGCCCCCCCCCCCCCCCGTTTCTTTTCGCGAGAAGGCATGCTTTCGTTGGCTGCGAACAACGTAGCCGAGAAATCAGCCGCATCAGATCCATCGGCACCGGCGAGATACTGCTCCATGCCTTCTTTCTTCGCTTGCGCCTTCCAGCGCGCGAAGCATCGTTCGATGCGCTTGTAGCCGACAAGCGACGGATCGAGCCCGGCCTCGCGGAACATTCTCACCGGCGACTCGCCAGCGAAGTACCTGCGCAGGCAGGACCTCTTGAACGCCTCCGAATACATGATGCGGCTGCGCGTGACATTCGCCACAGCCGGCAGCTTTCTGAGATACCGCACTTCCTCGGCACTGAACATACCTCCGCCAGTAGCCATTATTTCCCCCTATTGTCGTCCCCGTATCATACGACAGCCAGCTGGGCTGTCTCTGGATATACGGGCCGGCGTCGATGCCGAGCGTTTGGTTGGATACACATATCGGAAAAGAGGGGCCGTGAACAGCAGCCCCTCTTTCCGCTCTCTTTCAGTCAGATCACGCGTTCAGCGCGCGCTTGGTGTTGCGGCTCTTGGCGTAGACCGTGAAGGCCGCGCCCACGAGCAGCAGCGCGATCGCGGAGAACAGCGCCGTGCCGGCCGCACCGGTCAGCGGCAGCTGGGTGATGGACTTGATGTTGAGAACAGTCACAGAGTGACTATCGTCGCTCAGAGTCACCAAGCCAAAGGCGTCCTCGGCCTTAGCGAAAGTAACCCCGCCTTTATCGTTAATGGTTACCGTAAAGGATGCCTTAAAATCCTGATAGCCGGAAGCGACCTTAGTCTCAACCACCGTATATGTACCAGCCTTGAGACCCTTGACAACCAACTTGCCGGCAGTGCTCTCGACTGTAGCAGTCTTCAGTTCGTCTGTAGCGGTTTCGTTGTTCTGATTAGCCGCTTTCTTATAAGAACCGTTAGAACCGAGGAACTTGATCGCGACCGACTGATCACCAACGGTTGTGCCCTCGTACACCTTAAATGTGGCACCATTGACGCCAGCTTTGTCCGCATTGATCTTCTGGAAGTTGAAACCGTGCAACTGGGTCTTAGCCTCCACAGTCTTGCCATAGTTGTCGAGCTTATTGACCACGCCGTCCGTCGTATCGGCGTCATCGTTCACCGTGGCGGTGAACTTGACACGAATGGTCTGGCCCGCGAACTCTGTAGGATCATTCACGACAACTTCGAATGACACCTTATCACCACCAGTAACGTCAGTATCCGGCACGGTGAACTTTGTGGCATCCGTCACTTCAGTTTCAATCTCGTCACCTTCATCGTCCGTGGTGACGGTATAGAACTCGAAGGAGTTGCTGTTGATGGTCAGACCCGTACCAGGCTTATCAGTGAACTTGAACTCCGTCGGGGCCGGGTTGGCGATAGTACCAGTCAGTGTGTAGTGCAAGGTATCACCGATTGACGCGGACGTCTCTTCGACGGTCTTGGTCTTGCTGGTGTTCTTCGTGTTCTTGAAGTTCACGGTATTCACACCTTCACCGGTTGCGAACGGGTTCAGCACACCGTTTGTGGTGGTTCCCGCAGCCACAAGCATCGGAACGGCCTTGGTAACGGCAGAGGCAGCGTTGTCGACGGTGTTGTCCACAAACAGGTACACACCGGCAGGAAGCCTCACGGTCATCGTCTTCGCTGTCTCATCCACAGTGAATGTTGGAGTCGGATTGACCGCAGTCAAATTCGTAGCAGCACCTGCAGCAAGCGCATTAGCGAAGGCACGAGTAACACTCGGATTGTTCCACGGACGGGTAGCGGACTGGTCCAGAGTGCCGTCAGTACCCATTGCCCATGTCAGCGCGTCAACATTTTCCGGAATGTTCTCCACTCCAGCACTAGTCAACGCTGAGCGCACCGCATCATTCTTCACACCGCCGCTGGTCTTCACACCGTAAGCAACATTCTGATCGGTTCCATAGGCCACGTAATCGCCAATCTTATACACTGTAATTGAACGATCAGTCAGTTGGGCAGCATCATCCGCAGTGAACGTAAACTCAACGGATCGCTTCACAACGGCGCCTTCATCCGCGCTCGCGGTGGCCGCGCCGAGGGCGAGGCCGGCCAGCATCGTCGCTGCCGCGGCGATTCCGGCGAATAGTTTCCTCATCTTCATGAGAGGAGTCCTTTCTTCTGTATTTTTTGCCTTCGCGGAAGCCGGGGCCCACCTCCGGGCTCCGCGATCCGCAAATTTTTGAAATTGTTCAGACCCGCGGCGGTTGAAACAGCGAGGCTACGACAGCCGCCACGGGATTGGATGAAAAATGACTGGGAATCAGAGCAAACGTTGCTTGCCGCGCCAGATGCCGGCACCACCGATCAGCAGCAAGGCAAGCAGTCCCAGCCCCGCGCCGCCGATTAGCCAGTCGCGCTCCGACGGTCCACCGGTCAACGGCAGCGACGACACCGCTACGTAGCGGTTGGTGAACGCCGCGGCATCCCTCGTAGCGGAATCCGCATCGCCATCTGCATAGCCATAGCTCACAGCCGCCTCGCCCTTCGTGACAGTCACAGTGACGATCACAGTGTCCGTGTCGTATACCCAGCCCGTCAGTGCGTCACCACTGTTTTCCTTCACATCGAAGGTGTAGACGCCGTCGCTGGCAGGGAAGCGCAGCGTACCTAAGAATGTGGTGTTCGCAGAAGCTTGGCCCTCGGTCAAATTCGACAGTGCGTCTTTGGAGACGGTCGCCGTCAGCGACTGACCGCTGTCTTCCGGCCATATCACGGAGTCCTTATTGTTTCCACTCGCGGTCAAGGTGAACTTGAAGTCGGATTGAGCGGCCTTGCCGACCACCGTCTTCTTCACCGTAATCGTGCTGGCATCAAGCTCAACGTACTTCTTGCTATTGGTCACCGTATATGTGTACGTGCCCGCTTTTTCGGAATAGGCATATTTAGCTTCAAAGCCGCTCTCATCTAGAGTCTTATAGCTGCTGCCGACTTTTACTTTTGTCTCCACGACCGTGTAGGTAATCCGCCCATGCGTTGTGGTGGCGGAAGGCAGACCCGATATCGTGGTCGTCCAATTATTGTCTGCGTTCAGCTCAAAGGTCGCCTGCACACCGTGCCCGTTTTCCCCACCGGTCCACTCCAGTTGCACGATGACAGGGACCTGCTCATCCTTCGAAACGCCTTCCCATTGCTTATTGACCACCACATCAATGGGCTTCGTATCGTAGTCATTGGTGAAAGCAACATAGGGGACATCATTATCCGTATTATCCGTCACGGTAATCTCCGCACGACGTTCGTCGTAATGTTTGAGCGCGAAATTGGATTCCGTTCGTCATAAATAATGAGCGCGAAATCCCGCGCGGCCCGCGTCGTTCGCGGGGATGCTTGCCTTATGGAAGGCAGACTGGACATGGCCACGAGAAAACGGCTGACGAACAGGTTCAAGGCGGAGTACGCCAAGGGCGACAAGAAACAGAAGGGCGAGATCCTCGACCGCCTCGAGGCCGTCGGGATGGGCAGGTCCACCGCCCGGCGGCTGCTCACGCAGGCGGAGAGGGAGAAACCCGTGAAAGGCGCGGCGCGGGGCAGGCGGCCGAAGTACGACGCGGGCGCGCAGCGGCTGCTGGAGCGCCTGTGGCTGCTCATGGGCATGCCGTGCGGCCCGTACATGAAGGCCATGTTCGACCAGTGGATTCCCGCGCTCCTGGCGAACGGCGAGCTCGACGGCATCGACGGCGACGCGCTGGACCAGGTGCTGGCGATGAGTCCGTCGACCATCGACCGGCGGCTCAGACCGCTCAAACAGGCCGCCATGCCGAAGGGCGCGTCGCTGACCCGGCCGGCCGCGGAGCACATGCGCAACTCGATCAGGATCCGCAAATGCACCGACGAGACAATCCGCGTTCCCGGCCTGGCCGAGGCAGACACCGTGGCCCACTGCGGGCCCAGCATGAAGGGCGAGTTCGCCCGCACCCTGACGATGGTGGACTACGCGACGAACTGGACCGTGAACGTCACCGCCCGCAACAATGCCAAATCCAACATCAAGGCAGCGGTCGCCACCGCCCTGCCGCTCTTCCCGTTTCCCGTCACCTGCTTCGACTCCGACAACGGCGTCGAGTTCATCAACGACGAGCTCGTCGACTGGCTGCTCGAACAGGACATCGAACAGACCCGCAGCCGCCCGTACAGGAAGAACGACCAGGCCACCGTCGAGTCGCGCAACAACCACGTCGTCAGGAAATACGCGTTCCACTGGCGCTACGACACCGCGCAGCAGCGCGAGCTGCTCAACCGGCTGTGGGCGAAGACCTACGTGCTGCTGAACCTGTTCACGCCCACCCGCAAGCCCGTGCGCGTCGACCAGGGGCGCGACGGGCGCAGGAAGACCGTGTACGACGAGCCCCGCACCCCGTGGGCGCGCGTGCTGGAGCACGACGCCGCCGACCGCGCCGCCGGGGGCGGCGGATACGTCGTCGACGACGCCCGCCGCCGCATCGAGGGGATCATCGCCGCCACCAACCCCGCCCGCCTCAACCGCGAGATCGCCGTCATCCAGGACGAACTCGAACGCGTCAGCCGGGACCGCACCGAGGCGATGGCCCGCCGCGCCGGCCTGGACATGGGATACTTGGGAAAGGCGATCGAACGCATGCGCGCCGACGCCGGACAAAACGACAAATAGATCGCAGGCACCGTTTCGCGCTCACCCATTACGACAAACGAACAACGATTACGCGCTCACTTATTAATGACGAACCTCGCGCACTCGGACCGAACGTCACATTGCCAGAGACAGCGGTTTCCGCGGTCACGGTCACACCACTCACCGCATAGCCTCGCTCCGTCAGCGTCACTGGATCCTCACCCGCTGTCAGCTTTTCCATCGTCCAGGTGTAGGTCACCGTGCTCGCATTGTCGGCGCTCACGCCGCCTTCGGGCTCGACCTGGGATGCATTGTCCAAAGTCAGGGTAGGAACCGTCCCATCCGAAGACACAATCTGGAACGAACGCGCCAAATTATATCGATCCTGGTCGCTGATATTCTCCGAATCCAAATTCGTGAACGTCTTGGTCACGGTCAATTTGCCGTTGCCGCTGCTCACTCTGTTGGTGACCGTCACGGTTTGTACGCTACCGTCGCTCGCCGGCTTCGCCTCAGCCGAGCCATCCCTCGCCTTGGTCACATTATTCAAGTACGTGGTGGAGAACACGGAAGGATCACGCTTATCACCAGGCGTTCCGGTTTCGGTGAATATTACGGTTGCGCCTTTGGGCAGGCCCTTAATGGTCACCTCTTTCTTAGGTATCGCTTGGATGCCTGTAATCGTGCCGCTCTTGCCATCCTGCGACACCACCATCTGCACGCTATAGCCCTCAGCCAATCCCTCAGCGGGGTACGAATCACGCAGGGTGGACGTGGAATCTTCCGGCAATGTCACCGTCGCGGAAAACGTGAACTTTTGGCCCGCATATTCACTCGCGTCAGTGCCTTCAACCAGCTTCTTCAGCTTCACCTGCGCAGTTCTGCGCACACGCACCGTGAAAATCACATGGGGGGGGATCATACTTACCGTTCTCATCATCAACTGATCCCGGATTCCAGGAAGTGCTCATGCCAGTGGTCATATCGCTGACCTTGTATTCAGCCAACGGATCGCCTACTGTATCCGTTTCATCAGAATTCCAGGCTTTAAAATGGTTCTGATTCGCCGCCTTATGTTTGGATATTCCAACGATTTCGTAATCGCCAAGATCTTTTTCCGAAACCGTTATCGTAGAAACACCATCATGCGAGAGGTGATAATACATCGTGTCACTATGGGCTAGCAGGTCGTTAGAGTCCGCGTCCACCACCTTGACGACCACTGCTTTGTAAGTATTTGTGGCTTCATTCTGGTTCCAGTTGTTCGCGTTATAGCTCGAAGCATACCAATCGGACATGTGGAAAGTGACGTAAGTGCCTACTTCCTTATCCTGCAGGTAATAGAATACCAGCTGCAAACCACTACTGTCGTATATTCTGAACCAATCGCCATCACTCATGAATTGCAGCGTGCCATCCTGATAGCGAACGCGCGTTACGGTCTTTCCGGTTGCAGTCTCATTAGCGTTATTACCGCCGGTTTGCTTGGGTCCATACTCGGTTTCTCCGTCAGTACCTTTCAGACTGGCCTTCCAGAAGGTGTAGGTCTTCTCACTGCTCGCAGTACCCGTACTAATCGTGGAATTCGCCAAAGACGAAAGCAAAACACCCTCAGTGCTGTTCACTTCTGACGTTCCCGCTGAAATGCTGCCCGAGCAATAATGCTCAAGGTGCTGATTGGTAATCCAGCATTCCGGAGTAATCGATTGCACCGCTCTGGTTTCGCCGATATCCATCGTCTCGTTCTGGTATTCATCATCCTCAGGAGTCTGATCGGACTCGCTTTGTCCGCTCTGATCGCCGTCGACCGACGTGGGGGCCGGAACCTCATCCGCGGTTTTGTCGGTGCCGCCGGTGGCACCGGTGTCGTCGGCCTCGCCGGTTTCGCCGGTACCGTCCGTCGTTTCAGTGTTTTGCGTTTCACCGCTCTGCGACGTGGAATCATTCTGTTCGGTCGTCTGGGAAGTCTGTCCCGACTGGGTCGTCAGAGTCGTATCAGACTCCTCTGCGACGGCGGTTCCGGCACCGACAACACTGACCAGCATGGCGAGCGCGGCGACTAGCGCCACGGTCTTACTTAATCCCGCTCCGGCAAGCCTGGCAAGCAGTTCGCGAAATCTTCTCATATCTTGTCCGTTCCTCTCGGATGGCGACCCACAACTTGTCGCTGTCCAAATACGTTCAAGCGCGCCCATCGCATGGGACGCCCATACACTGCGCCAACCTAATTCGCTTCCCCAGCCGGCGCGTACACCCTGAACGAGGCAATACTTACCCCCTCGTAAGTCATAGAAAACAAGCAATCAGAGCGCCTCAAGCGAGGCCGCGTATCCCCTCGTACCTCCACCGACACACGCACAGAACGTCCATCTACTGACCCTGACGAGGGGGTTCCGCAGAATTCAACCCCGCTTGGGCCACCAGTCGGCATGACGGCGGATGTGCCATGGCGAGCGCCGACATCCCACCAACAGCAGTCCGAACACCAGTACGCCCAGTCCGACGCCGATGGCGATGGAGCGGGCGTCCACCGCCGCGTCCTCCTCGGCGGGGATCACGTCCGGAATCGACGAACGCACGGCCGAAACCAGCAGACGGTGCGTGTTCACACCGTAGGGCGTGCAGGTCATCAGGGTCACGCGGTCCTCGCCGGAAACGATTTTCAGCTGCGAGGTGTCGTCCGGTTCGATCACGGTGATGCGGTCCACCTGATACCCCAGCGTCTCGCCCATCACCTCGATATAGAAGTAGTCGCCCACCTCCATCTCGTCGAGGCGCGTGAACATCGCCGCCTCCACCAGGCCGCGATGCCCGGTGATCACGCTGTGGGTGTTCTCGCCGCCGACCGGCAGGCTGGTGCCGTAGAGATGCCCCGCGCCCGAGGCGAGCGCGGTTTCGGAGGTGCCGTGGTAGATCGGCAGTTCCACGGAGATTTTCGGGATGCGGATGGTGCCCATCACGCCGCCGCCGCTGTCGAGCAGCGACTGGTATTCCTCGTCCTGCTGCGATGCGGATTCGGTTTCGCCGTCGGTCTCGCCGTTGGCGGCGTCTTGGATGGCGGAGAAAGGATCGGCGGCCTCGCCCAGAATCGCCTGCCCTGATTCGGCGAGACGCGTGTTATATGCCCTCGCCTCTTCAAGCGCGGTTTCCGCCTGAGGGTACGGCCAGCCCGCCACGCGCTCGGCGGCGCTTGTCGACGTGTTGGCGAGATCGCGGGCGGAACGGTATTGCAGGGCGAGGGGGAATCCTCCCACGCCGACCGCGGCGAGGACCAGCAGTACGATGACCACGCGCATCGCCCACAGTTTGAGACGCAGCGACCGTTGGCGGCGGACGATGTCGGAGATGTCGACTACGGCGTTGAAATCGCTGGAATGGTTAAAATCGTTGGAATCGTTGGATTTTCCGGCTTCGACGCCCGGAGCGGTTTCGGTGTGCGGGGCCTGACCGGCGGCCGCGTCTGCGGGTTGTGCGGCATGCTTCGCGCCCGCGCGAATCGCTTTGTCCGTGGACCTCACACCGCCCCTTTCGCCGTACGCCCTGCGGGCCACCCCGCGCTGGTGGTAGCGTACGACGTCTTCGCCGAGGATGGATGCCCCCGCACCCCCGTCGTCGGCGAGAATAGGTCAGATGAAGTCGCGTGCGCCGAAAATGGCGGTGCCGACCCGCACGATGGTGGCCCCTTCGGCGATGGCGAGTTCCATATCCTGACTCATCCCCATCGACAGTTCCACACAATGCCCGGTGCCCTCGGCTCCGGAGTCGAGAATCAGATCACGGGTGCGGCGCAGATGCGCGAAGCCGGAGCGGATCACGCGCTCGTCATCCACATGCGCGCCGATGGTCATCAGGCCCTGCAGCTCAAGTCCGCCCATGGCACCGATGCGCTGCGCCAAGTCGATGGCATGGCTGGGCGGGCAGCCGGATTTGGAGTCCTCCCCGGATTCGTTGACCTCCAACAGCATGCCGACCGTGATGCCGCGCGCCACCGCACGGCGGGCGATTTTCTCCGCCAATTCGATGGAATCCACCGATTCGATCGCATCGACCGAAGGCAGCACCTTACCGATCTTATTCGACTGCAACTGGCCGATGAGATGGAACGGAATATGCTCGACCGGCTCAGCCACGGACGAATCCGCCCCCAACGCGAATCCACGTTCGGCCAGACGTTTGGCCAATCCCGGCGCTTTGGCCACGATCTCCTGCGGGCGGTTCTCGCCGATCATGCGCACGCCCGCGTCGATGGCGGCGAGGATCTCGCCCACATCGCGGGTTTTGGTGGCGGCCAGCAAACGCACCGACCCCATCTCGCGGCCGGCCTCGGCCTCGGCGGTGGCGACGCGGTCCAGCGCGCGACGCACGTTATCCGCGATCTGACGGGCCCGCGATTCGTCGACCACCTCGTTGGCGAGGTTCTTATGCTCCATATATGCCGTCATGACACTCCCCTGCCGCGCCCGCACGGGGCTCGCTCATTGACCTCACCCCATCGTAGTAGCCCCATATGAAGAACGGCCATACGGCACACGCAGCGCCCACGCAGGTCGCGCAATCCCTCGTATGGACCGCCTTTCTGAGAGCATTCAAGTTTGGTGTGCCGGATTCGCCAGAAACAGACGATTTCCCACACCAAACTCAACGATCAAGCGCTTTAGCAGAACATGGTCTCGGCACCCCGACACACCAAACTCGATATGGCCACTTCCGAGGCGCATTCGAACCTCATCGGACAAGGAGAATGCACCCCAGAAGGGCCATACTAGATTTTTCGAATGAATCAGACTCGATTTTTCGAATGGTTCACACTCGATTTTTCGAATGAATCAGACTGGGTTTTTCGAATGAGCGTCCGTGATGATGAAGGAGATGAGATCCTTCGACTCCGGCTACGCCTCCGCTCAGGATGACGGAGAGAGGAAAGACGCGTCCCGCCCAGGATGACGGGAAGGGGAAAGACGAGTCTCGCCCAGGATGATAGGAAGGGAAAGACGCGTCTCACCCAAGACGACGGGGAGAGGGCGCAGGAGAGCCCGTGGGCTAGCGGCGTTTGGGCTTGCGACCTTTGAAGTTGATGTCGAACACGATCCACACGGACAGCACGAACGCGACGACGTAGCCCATGAAGCCCACGACGGGGATGCCGAAGATGATCGGCTTCATGCCGGCGTAATACACAATCGACGAACCGACGAACAGGCCGACCACGATCAGCGCCATGGTGATGCGGTTGACCATATCGCTGAGCTTGCGCATCGGCTCCTCGGCGCCCACCAGCTCCATATTGACGCGCAGCTGCCCGCGGGTGAGCATACGCGAGGCCACCTTGAGTTCGGCCAACGTGGCCAGCGTGCCATGCAGGGCCTGGTGCCCTTCGATGCCGAGCGATTTGAGCTCGTCCCGCGCGGCCTGGCTTATGGACTTCGACGTGGCGATATGGTCGGAGATGATCTCGATCATATTCACATCGGGAATGAACTCGTCCAACAATCCTTCCAGGGTGACGAGCGCGCGGCCGACCGTGGTCACCGTGCTCGGAACCTCGATGCCGTGGCGCGAGGCCAGCTGGGTGAGCGAGGTGAGGAAGGCCGCGATGTCGAGTTCGGCCAGATCCACGGTGCCGAACTCCGTGACGATCACATCGAGATCGGCGAGCAACGCCGGATAATCCGCCGGATCGGCCTCGGTGCCCGCGAAACGCAGCAGACCGTCGGCCAGTGCGGGCGAATCCTGCTTGGCGACCGCGAAGATCATCTCCTTGAGCACCGAACGGGTGCGCTGGTCGAGACGGCCGGTCATGCCCAAGTCGATGAGCACGATCTGCCCCTCGCGGATGATGATATTGCCCGGATGCGGGTCCGCGTGGAAGAAGCCGTCGTCGAGGATCTGCGTGGCGTAGTTGTCGACGAGTTTGGTGCCGATCTCCTTCAGGTCGTACCCGGCCTCGATCAGTTCGCCAGGATGCGAGACGGAGATGCCGTCGACATAGTCCATCACCACCACATGCTGCGTGCACAGGTCGGTGTAGGGCTTGGGGCAGTCCATATAGCGGAACCGCTCCGAAAAACGTTTGAATTCAGCGAGGTTGCGGGCCTCCACCAGAAAGTCGGTTTCCGATTGGAACGTCTCCCACAGCTCCTCGACCACGCCTTTGAGGTCGACGATCTGCGCCGAACGCACCACTTTGGTGGCGGTTTTGGCGATCGAACGCATGATGGAGACGTCCTGCGCCATGGTCTCGCGCACGCCGGGGCGCTGCACCTTCACCGCCACGTCCTCACCGGTGGTCAGCGTGGCGCGGTGCACCTGCGCGAGCGACGCGGAACCCAACGGCTTGGCGTCGATGTTGGCGAAAATCTCCTCGACGGGGCGGCCGTATTCGGTGGCGAGCACCTCCAGCACCGTGGCGTACGGCATGGGATCGGCGTCGGCGCGCAGCTTCGCCAGTTCGTCGCAGAAGCTTTGCGGCAGCATCTCGGAGCGCATCGACAAGATCTGCCCGACCTTGACGAAGGTGGGGCCCAACGCCTCGAACATCAGACGCATCTTCACCGGCGTCAGACCATGCAGGATGTCGAACTGCTCGACGATGCGCGTGATCTGCGCCAGACGCTTGAGCTTGCCGCGCCGGGTCAGATGGTACCGCTCGGAAAACGTGTCTTTGCGACCGGTGAACAGACCGATCGTCTCATCCGCGGGGCGGGGGGTTTCGGACCCCGCCTGCGTCGCGGAAGGATTGAGAACCGCGTCGACCCTGCTGTGCAGCGGGGCCGACGACGGTTCCGTGGTCCCAGAGGTCACTCGGCGTCGCCCTGCTCTTCGGCGGGCTTGTCGCCGGCTTCGGCCGCGGACTTCTTGGCGTCGTCCACCGCCTCGGTCACCTTGCGCTTGAGTTCGGTGTTCAAAGCCTTGCCCTGCTCAACGGTGAGCTCGCCCTTCTCCACCAGTTCGTTGACGATTTCCGCGCCCTTCTCGTAGGTGGTCGCCAGGGCGCCGACGCCCGCGAGAAACACCTTGCGCAGGCCATCGCCCAAATCGAAATCAGCCATGATACGCCTCCTTTGGTTGTTGCGTGGTTTCTACTGTACCCCAGAAGGCACCGCGAAAAACGCAGCCCCACGCGAATATCGCCGCGAGCACCGCCGCTTAGTCGCAGCCCCGACGCATTAGTATGGGAGCAGTCCACCCGCACGAAGGAATCGCGAGAACCATGAGCCAGCCGCAGCCCATCATCGGCAATCTCACCGCACTGACGGAATACAACCGTTCGCGTGTGGTGCGCGCCCTCTACCGGCGCGGCGTATGCTCGCGCGCGGATATCGCCCGCGAGACGGGGCTCACCCCCACCGCCATCACCAAAATCACCGGCGACCTCATCGCGCTCGGCGCGATCACCGAAGTGGGCGATATGCCCGGACGCGCCGGCCGCCGCTCCATCGGCATCGCGCTCAACGGCACCGGCCTGCGCGTGATCGGCGTGACCTTCGAACGCAGCACCATCACGGCCGGCGTGTTCACGCTGGAAGGCAATCCGCTCGACGGGGCTGGCTCGCGCGCCGAACTCTCCATCGGCGCGGGCGAACATGCCAGGGATGTGGTCGCACGCGCCCAGGATTGGATTCGGAGGCGACTGGAGGCCGACCATGCCATCGTCGCCGTCGGCATCACCATCCCCGGCCCGTATCTTCCGCAGGACGGCCGCATCGCGGTGGTCACGCAGACCAACGATTGGGAATCGGTGAATTTCCGCAAATCCTTCGTCGACGCGTTCGCGGTGCCGGTGGTGCTCGCGCACGATGCCGGTGCCGGCGCGCTGGCCCAGCAACTGCTCAATCCGCAATGCCGCATGGCGGAATCCCTCGCCTATCTGCTGCTCGGCGAGGGAACGGGCCTGGGCGTGATCGACCAAGGGCGGCTGCTGACCGGCGCGCATGGCGGGGCCGGGGAGATCGGCCATATCTCCATCGATGTCAACGGTCCGGTCTGCAAATGCGGCAACCACGGCTGTCTGGAGCGGTACTGCTCGGCGGAGGCGGTGCGCGAGCGCCTGATCGCGCGCACGCCGGCGCTGGTGGAGGATGCGGAGCGGCTCTCCCCCATCGCGGCATGCCGCGCGCTGTTCGCGCTGGCCGCCGCCGGGGATGCGGACGCGCTCGGCCATGTGCGCGAGTTGGGGCGCTATGTGGGCTATGGCTGCGTCACGGTGATCAACGCCTACGATCCCGAGATCATCGTGTTGGGCGATCTGATGGCCGAGGCCGGCGAACCGCTGCTGGCCGCCGCGCAGTCCGTGGTGGACGAGCGCGTGGCGCCGGCGCTGCGGGCCCGGGTGCGCCTGAGTCTCAACACCATGGGCGGCGATGAGGTGCTTAACGGCGCGGTCGCACTGGCCATCGAGCATGCGCTTGGAAATCCCACCGCGTTGCTGCCGCGCTGAAGTCGGCGGAGCGAATCATCTTCGACATACTCGCGACGTCATTCATAAGAGCTGCTAATATATACACGGTACTTATAAATGTGCGGCCGTTCACCGAGGTCGGCCGCAACCGTCGAAGGAGACCGCCGCCATCATGACCAACGCATCATACGAGTACGGCACCGCCACCAACAAGGCGCTGCTCGAGCGCGAAACCGCCGAACTGCTGGAGTTCGGACGCAACTTCCCCGCCCCCAACGGCGGCGCCTGCTGGCTGGACAGCCTCGGCAACCCCGATCCGAGCCACGGCATCCAAACCTGGATCACCTGCCGCATGGCCCACGTCTACACGCTGGGCGCGCTCAACGGCATGGACGGCGCGGAAGAACTGGTGGACCAGGCCCTCGACGGCCTGCGCGGCCAGCTTCACGACGACGCCAACGGCGGCTGGTATCCGGAGGTCTCCATCGAAGGCGTTCCCGCAGAAGGCAAGATCTGCTACACGCACGCCTTCGTGATCCTGGCCGCCGCGTCGGCCACGCTGATCGGACGCCCCGGCGCACGCGAGCTGCTCGACGAGGCGCTGGCGACCTTCGACCAGCGCTTCTGGGACGAGGAGACGGGACTCGCGGTCGACACCTGGGACACCGCCTTCACCACGCTCGACCCGTACCGCGGCGTCAACGCCAATATGCACACCGTCGAGGCCTTCCTCGCGGTCGCCGACGTCACCGGCGACGAAACCTACCGCACGCGGGCCGGGCGCATCGCCGACCATGTCATCGACTGGGCCTCGCATAACGACTGGCGTATCCCCGAGCACTTCCACGCCGACTGGTCGCTGGACCTCGAATGCAACCAGGACAAGCCCGACGACCAGTTCAAGCCGTACGGCGCGACCCCCGGCCACGGCATCGAATGGGCGCGACTCATCACCCAGTACGCCTTAAGCTCCGGCAAACCGCAGGATGAGGTGGACCGCTATCTCGACGCCGCCGAACGGCTGTTCCTGCGCGCGCTCGAGGATGGCTGGAACCGCGACGGCACCATCGGCCTGGCCTACACCACCGATTGGGCGGGCGAGCCGGTGGTCACCGACCGCATGCACTGGACGCTCGCCGAGGGCGTGAACACGGCAGCGGTGCTGGCGCGCGTCACCGGCAAGCAGGTGTTCAAGGATTGGTACGCCACGTTCTGGCAGTACATCGACGAGTATCTCATCGACCACGAGCACGGCTCCTGGTTCCACCAGCTCGACAAGGACAACCATGTGATCGGCACGGTCTGGCCGGGCAAATCCGACCTGTACCACGCCACCCAGTGCACGCTGATTCCGCTGCTCGACCCGGCGGTTTCCATCGCCCCGGCCCTAAAGGCGGCCCGGGCGGCGCGATAAGGAAATCCCTACGAGTGATGCCGGTGCCCTCCCAATTAGAGGAGGACACCGGCATCATTCGTATTCAGAGGCGGACGGAATCGGAATCACTCCTTTTCGTCGTCGTCCTCTTCGTTGCCGATCAGCTTGGAGGATTCCTTCTGCTCCTCGTTGAAGCGGTCGGCCTCACGCATCTCGTACAGCGACGGCTTGGCCGCCTCGGCAGGCTCGTGGACCACGACCTGCTGGAACGGCGTAAGGATGCCGTGCTTGGAGATAAGCAGCTTCATCTCGCGCTTCAGGTCACGTTCCAATTGACCACGGTTGCCTTCGACGCAGCGCGCAACGATGCGGATCACCGCGGTGCCGTCCGGATTGAGCGCGGCGACGCCCTTGTAGAACGGACCGTCCAGAATGGCGGGCAGGCGCTTCTTGATGTTCGGCAGCTCGCGTTCGAGGATGTTCTCGACGCGCGGCAACGATTCGCCGTATTCGAGCGTCACGTCCACCGAAGCGTAGGAGTCGAGCTTCGTCTTGTTCATCACGTTGCTGATCTCGCTGTTGCGCAGCACCAGGATGTTGCCGGAACCGTCGTCGATCTTCGTGGTACGCACGCCGATCTCGATCACGGTGCCACCCATGGAGCCGACCTGAATCACGTCGCCGACGCGGAACTCGCCTTCGAAGATGATGAACAGGCCGGAGAGGATGTCGGAGACCAGCTGCTGGGCACCGAAGCCGATGGCCAGCGTGAGCAGACCGGCGGATGCGAGCAGTGTGGCGGTATCCACGCCGAGCAGGGCCATGCAGTAGTACAGGATGCCGATGATGGAGCCGTACTTGATGACGCTGCACAGCAAACGCACCATGGTCTCGCCGCGCGCGCCAAGCACGCCGGTGAGCAGGCGCAGCAGCTCCTGCAGCACGGTGGCCACGGTGATGATCACGCAGGCGGACATCAGCGCCGCCGTGACGGCGAAGATGTTCAGACCCTTGTTCCAGCCGCCGCCGAGTACATAGGAGAATACGGACTGACTGCCGAAGATCTCGTCCTTGAACATCACGCCGATGAACACGATCACGACGAACAGGCCGAAGAACCAGCGCATCACCGTGCCCAGCTTGCCCTCCGGGGTCTTCTCGTCCCAGTCGAAGGACTGGTTGAGCCAGCGGCTGGCGGCGGATTGGGTTTTCATCCTGCGCTCGGTGCCGGGTACCCGTACCTCGAACACGTGAGCGTCGAGCACACTCACGTCGCCTTCGGATCCGGACGCGGCGGCTGCGCCGGTTGCGGCAGCCGCATCAGCCGCACCAATCGCACCGGACTCGCCGTCGGTACCGGCATCAGCCCCAGCGGCGGCGTCCCCGGCGGCAGACGCGGCCTTCTTCGCACGGGCCTTGGGGTCACGCTCGAAAGCGAGGATCAGAAACACCAGCAGCAGACACACCAGCGCGATGCCGGCGGTGGCGAGCGTCAGCGGCAGACGCTCGGCCATCAGCTCGGAATCACCGCCCGTGACGTACAGGTAGTAGTCGGAGGTCTCCACGGACGAGGCGTAGTAGGTCGTGCCGTCGATCGTGAGGTAGTCGGAGTAACCGCCCTTGAGCTGGGCGTCGGTCATACCGACGTCGGTGGCCTTCTTACCCTGGACGAGACTGTCGGGGAAGTAGACCAGCTTGCCGTTGCTCTTGCTCACCGCGAAGGCGAAACCGTCCTTGCCGACCTGCACGCCGTCGAGCACGTTGTCGATCTCCACGCTGGCGAGCAGCTCCTCGAGCATCTGCGGATGGACGGCGATCTGCACCAGACCGTCGATCAGACCCTCATCATCGTAGGTGGGCACGCCGATGTACTGGCGCATCGCGCCGGTGCTGTCGTCCTCGGTCGGATCCTGCACCAGCGATTCGACCCCCTGCAGCAGCTGGCGGAAGGCGTAGGACTGGTCCTCGGGATTCTCACTGAGCGTGAACGAACGGTCCGGCTCGGTGGAGGCGGTGCGCACGCCGTCCTCGTCGAACACGCTGATCATGTCGACGCCCAACGCATCGGCCAGTTGGGTCAGATCCGTCTTGGTCTCCAGATCGGGGTTCTGGTCGAGCACATACGCCGCGACCTTGACCTTGTTGAGGTAGCGGGTGTCGTATTCCTGCTTGAGGGCGTCCGCACGCTTGGTGGTGTTCGCCATGGTCTGGGCGATGGAGGAGGCGCGGTCGGCGTTGACCAGCGATTCGCTGGAGAGCGCGAACAGCGTCTGCATGTAGAAGGACACCACGATGACCACCACGAGCCCCACCACGGAGAGCACGGCCGCCTTGCCGCCGACCTTGCGGTTGTAGCGCAGCGGGCCGAACGCGAGCAGATCCTCGTCACGGTGTCCGCGGCTCTCGTCGTCGCGCAGCACGAACACGCCGTACAGCACCACGGCGGCCATCACCACGACGAACGCGAACAGGATCACCCCCACGGTGACGTTGCGCGAGGCGGACAGCGTATGCTCGGGCACGGAGCTGATGTAGTAGGTGTCGCCGATTTTGGTCACGCCGCTGTACAGGCTGGTGCCGTCGAAGTCCATATGGAAGAACCTGCCGTCCTCAAGGTCGTCGACGTCCAGACCGTTCGACAGGGCGTCCGTGCCGATCAGATCCGCGTTCGGATGGTATTGCACGGTGTAGTCCTGCGCGGACACGGCCATCATGTAGCCCTGCTGGCCGACGGTGATGTCCTTGAGCGTGGCGGTCAGCGAGCTGCTGGAGTCGATGATGTCGTCCAGACGCTCGGGACTGGCCTCCACCACGGCCATGGTGCCGTCGTCGATTTTGGCCGCGTAGTAGCGGTAGTTCCAGTCCTTGTCGGGCAGGCTCACCTCCACGGCTTCGGAAGGTTCGCCAGTCTCGAATACCGTGCGCAGCTGGTTGAATCGCGCGTGGTGGAAGTCCGCCTGGGTGTCCTGCGCCTCGGCGACCACATCGCCGTTCTCGGTGACCACCAGCACGTTGTCGACGGCGAGCAGCGTTTTGAGCTCGCTCATCTTGACGTCGGTGGCTTCGAAGCCGGCGTTGTTGTTGGCCATATAGGCGATGGACTCGGCCTTCGAGCGGAAGGTCTCGTCGAAGCTTTCCGTGCTCTCCTGCGTTTCGAGGTCGGCCTGTTCCAGCGCCTCCTTGAGCTGTTCGTTCTGCTGGCGCATCTCGTCGGTGTATCCCGACAGCGACAGCTGGGTCTGCACGCCGGCCAGCAGCAGGCCGGTGACCGCCACGCTTGCCAGCACCACGGCCAGCAGGGCGGCGATTTTGATTTTCAGTCGTTTGGACATGGGTTCGGTGGTCGCCATATTCGTCGTTCCTTCTCGTTCCTTCTCAGTCCTTCTCAGTCCCACTTGTCGATGAGCTGGTCGATGGTGCCGTCATCGAGCATGCTTTGGATCGCCGTGGCCACCGGCTCGCTTAAGTCGGAGTCCTTCTGGGTGGCGACGCCGTATTCCTGCGGGTCGATGCTGAAGTCGTCCAACGTGTGGCGCTCATCGTTCATATAGGTTTTGGCGATGGCGCCGTCCAGGGCCATGCCGTCGACCAGCCCCTCCTCCAGCGCGTCGGAAAGCTCCTGGTAAGACGCGTACTGCAGCAGGTGGTAGTTGTCGAACCGCACGTCGGTGTTGTCTTCGTTGGCGGAGCGCACCACGCCGTCGGAGAAGCCTTCGTCGGCCATCTTCTGTGCCAGCATCGGAGCGGTGTTCGCGCCCGCCATCGTGCCGATGGTGCCGCCCTTGAGTCCGGAGAGCTGGTCGATCAGCGAGCTGTTCTGCACGACCATCACCACCGAGTTGTTGTAGTAGGCCGGGGAGAAGTCGAAGTTCTTCTTGCGTGAGTCGGCGATCGAATAGCAGGCGACCAACGCGTCGACCTTGCCTTCCGACAGCATCTCCTTGCGGTCGTCGGGCGTGACGGTGACGAACTCGACGTCGCCGTAGCCCATCCGGCTCGCCATCTCGGTGGCGATGTCGATTTCAAGACCGTAGTATTTGCCGGTTTTCTCATTGAGATAGCCGAAGCCGATGATGTCGGCGCGCACGCCCACCTTCAGGGTGCCTTTGTCGCCGGCGATGCCCGACGTGCAGCCGCCGAGCAGCGTCAGCGCGGCCGCCGCGAGCAAGGCGACGACGGCCAGCGCCCACCGGCGCGAGCGCCGTATCGTATTGCCGGAGCCATGCCTCATGGTCCTTCTCCGTTCTCTTCGTTCTTTCCTGTGTATGCACGTATGCGGATCGGCCATCACATATGCATCGCGGGATGCCGCAAGATTCGGATATGGGCGACCCTGCCGTTCAGCGCACTGTTTCTTATGATTTCGCGGAAATCTGAGGGAACGCACGCACGGGGGTGTTTTCTGCCCTTATGGGGTATATGAAGGACTGCCCTTTTAGGCATATAGACGCCAACCGGTCCCGGGTCTTTCGCCGCGTACCGCCATCCTAAAGGCGCTCCTCACATCCTGAGGAGCGCCTTTGTTTTCGATGATCAGCGGGGGCGGGTTATGGCGACGCGGCGGGCTTCTTGGGCGAACTGGTCGAGGCGCGCCAGCTCCGTCTGCTGTTCGGCGGTGGACTGCGGAGCGAAACCGCCATAGCGGCGCTCGGCGGCGGCGCGGATCAGAAAGTCGGAGATCGCGGGGTTTTTGGGCAGAAGCGAGCCGTGCATGTAGGTGCCGATCACGTTGTCCACGCGCGCGCCTTCGGTATGGTCCTCGCCGTTGTTGCCGCGTCCCTCCTGTTCGACGCGCCCCAGCGACTGAGTGCCCTCGCGCAGGAAGGTCTGGCCGGAATGGTTCTCATAGCCGACGATCTGGCCGAAGTCCTCGCTGTGTTCCACGAGGTTGCCGATCATGCGCACGTCACGGCCGATCGTATACGCGCCGAACACGCCGATGCCGTCGAGTCTGGTGCCGTCGATCGTTTCGAAATACTCGCCGAACAGCTGGTAGAGCCCGCAGATCATCAGCATGGGCACGCCGTCGGCCGCCAAGCCGCGCAGCAGGTCGGCCCTGGCGTAGAAATCGCTGATGATCTTCTTCTGTCCGGTGTCCTGCCCGCCGCCGCCGAGGATCATATCGACCCGCTCGGGCCAGTCGTCGCCCTGATTGTAGGCGTGGACGCGCGGCTCGTAACCGTACAGTTCCAGCCGGCGTTTGATGGTGAGCACATTGCCGGAATCCCCGTAGATGTTCATATCTTTGGGGTAGAGGGATACGATGTCGATCACGTTGGCCATTCCCGTCACCTTCCCACTCCGGCGTCGCTGACCTTGGCGACGCGGCCCAGGGCGGCGCGCGCGGCGAGCATCGCGGTGTATGTGCAATACATGTGTTTCGGCTTACCGGGATTCGCGTTCACGAACGCGACCACAGCGGCCTCCACATCGGGCTCCACCTGCGCGACCGGCACCTCGTCGTAGCCGAGACGCAGCGCCATATCCCACGCGCGCACGCCGGAGACCATGCTCACACCGTCGCCGCGCAGGCTGGAAAAGTCCACATCCCACAGCCAGCTCATGTCGCGGCCGTCGGCGTATTCGTCGTTGATGGCGATCATGGTGTCGCAGCCTTCGGGCGCGAAGGAGGCGAGCGACAGGCGGAATCCCATCGGGTTTTTCACGAGCAGCAGTTCCACCGGCGAACCGTTCACATCGATCACCTCGCCGCGTCCGAACGCGGGGGTCACCTGGGCGACGGCGCGCACCAGACGGGAGTTGTCGGCGGCGGATTGGGCGGGGGCGGATTGGTCGGCATGACTGGACCGTCGGGCTGCGGCGGACTGCGGAACGGCGGAGGATCGGCCGGCATCGCGGACCACGCTTCTGACGATGGCCAGCGCGGCGGCGGCGTTATATAAGTTGTATACGCCCTCGAGTTTGACGGAGGTCTCGTAGGTTTCGCCGTCCATCGCGAACGTGGCGGCATGGTCGGCCACACGCATCAGCGTCACGTCGGCGGTCAGGTCGTGGCCTGCGGAGGACACGGTCGGAGTCGCGGCTTCAGAGGCCGCGACGGTGGTGGCCATCTCATCATCGGAGGGGAAGAACCGCGTGAGATCGTCCGCAAGGCCGAAATAACGCACCTCGGTGCCGTTCGGCACCAGCTCGGCGAGCTTGGCGACGCGCGGATCCTCGCGGTTGAGCACCACCGTGCCCGTGGTCGCTTCGGCCACATGGCCCAGCAGACGGGCGGTGTTGTCGATTTCGCCGAAACGGTCGAGCTGGTCGCGCATCACATTGAGCAGCAGCGCGTAGCGGGGCTTGACCTGACGCACGAAATGCACGGCGTAGGCCTCGTCGAGCTCCAGCACGGCGATATCCGCGTCGAGGCGGCCGCCCAGACTCACCTCCTGCAGCAGCGCGGAGACGACGCCGCGCGTGAAGTTGGAGCCGGTGGGGTTGGTGAACACCTTGAATCCCAGATCTTCCAACATCATGGCCACCATGCGGGTAGTGGTGGTTTTGCCGTTCGTGCCGGAGACGAGCACCACGCCGTAAGGCAGCTGCGCCAGCGTGCGCGCCAGAAAGCCTGGATCGAGCCGCTCGGCGACCTTGCCGGGAAAGGCGCTGCCGCCGTGGCGGGTGAGGCGGGCGAGCGAGCGCACCGTTTTGCCGATCAGAGGCGTGGCGAACGAGAACACGGCCATGGCTCACACCCCCTGGTTGTAATCCTGCGGCATGTCCTTGAACTTCGAGGTCGCGCCGAGGAAGGCCAGATGGAAGGTTTCGGTGGGGCCGTTACGGTGCTTCGCCATAATCACGTCGGCCTCGCCCGGGCGGTCCTCATGGTTGTAGTAGTCGGGACGATGCACCAGGAACACCACGTCGGCATCCTGCTCGATCGAACCGGACTCACGCAGGTCGGAAAGCTGCGGCAGCTTGTCGTTGCGCATCTCGGGGCCTCGGTTGAGCTGCGACAGGGCGATCACCGGCACCTCGATCTCCTTGGCGAGGAGCTTCAACGCACGGGAGAATTCCGACACCTCCTGCTGGCGGCTTTCCACCTGCTTGCCGGAGGTCATCAGCTGCAGGTAGTCGATCACCACGAGTTTGAGGTCGTTGGTCTGCTTGAGTCGGCGGCATTTCGCACGGATCTCCATCAGGCTCATATTCGGGCTGTCGTCGATGAACAGCGGCGCCTCCTGCATTTTGCTCCAGAAGGTGTTCAGCGTGTTCCAACGCTCCGGGGTGATCTCCTCGGCACGGCCCAGCGCGCCCAGCGGAATGTTCGTTTCGGCGGAGATGATGCGCTTGGCGAGCTCCACCTTGTTCATCTCGAGGCTGAAGATCACGGCGGCCATATTGTGGTGCAGCGCGGCCGAACGCGCGAAATCGACGCCCAGCGTGGACTTGCCCATGGCCGGGCGGCCCGCGACCACCACCATCTGGCCGGGCTGCAGGCCCTGGGTCAGATCGTCGATGTCGCGGAAGCCGGTCGGTACACCCTTGGCGATCTCGCCGTTCTGCATTTTGTCGAGCTGGTCGAGCGTGTCATGCACCGCGTTGCCGATGGACACGTAATCCTGGCGCACTTTGCCCATGCTCATCTCGTAGATCTCGCTTTGCGCGAGGTTCACCACATCCTCGGCCTGCGACCCTTCGGCCGAATAGCCGAGCTGCGCGATTTTGGTGCCGGCGGCGATCACATTGCGCAGGATGGCGCGTTGGTGCACGATCTCCGCGTAATAGGTGGCGTTCGCGGCTGTGGGCACGGAGGCGACCAGACTGTGCAGATAGTCGGCGCCGCCCACCTTCTCGAGATTGCCGGCCTTGAGCAGCTCGTTGGCCACCAGCACCACGTCGACGGGCTGGCTGGCGGCGAACAGGTCGATGATCGCCTCGTAGATCGTCTGATGCTTCGGCTGGTAGAAGTCGGTGACGTCGATCATCTGCGAGACCTCGCCGACGGCGTCCTTGCTCATCAGCATGCCGCCCAGCACCGCCATCTCCGCATCGTCGTCATGCGGGGGCACGCGATCGAACATCGCGTCTCGTTCGTTTCCTTCAGCCATAGGCACCCAGTATAGAAGATGGGCGGCCGGACGCGGGCGATGCGGGCGGAGCGCGAGGACGCCGAAGCACGAGGACACCGGAGCACAGGCGCATGCCGGGGTGCGGGCGGCAGGGTATGCCGGAAGCGGGTGGCAGGGCCAGCATTAGGCGGGGCACAAGGCGCGGATAGGGGCTCAACACAGGCGCACGGCGTGGAGCGAGTGCATGGGCAGACAAGCACGGAGGCACAGGGCCGGTACCGACGGGGAGCCGTTTGAATGACCACCGCCCGTACAATCCCCGTGGAAAGAAACGACACGCGCGGGAATACATGTGGATAGAAAAGTGAGTTATCCACATTATGGGGATAAGAGTGTGGATAGTTCATAGGGTTATCCACATTATGGGGATAACTTGGTGCATAACTTGGGGATAACATCGTGCGTTCCCAAAGGGTACTTGCATCACCTATACACTCGTGGTATTTGCGGGCATCGCATCCCCGACATACACCCCTCGCATCATCGGCACAATATCACCGCAAACGCATCACGCAAACGACGCGCAGGCACATCACGCCGGCCCCCGCATCCCCAACCCACAGAATGACCGGCAACTCCTTCGCACGCGCCGCATGGGCTAGGCTCGTGAGCGTGAATATCAACCGCCGCATTCTCGCACTGGCCCTGCCGACGTTCGGGCAGCTCATCGCCGAACCCGCGTTCATCCTGATCGACACGGCCATCGTCGGGCATGTCGGAGATTCCGCGCTGGCGGGGCTCTCCATCGGCTCGACCATCATCCTCACCACCGTGGGACTGTGCGTGTTCCTCGCCTACGGCACCACCAGCCAGGTCGCCAAACTCATCGGCGCGGGCCGCCGCCGCGAAGGGCTCGAGGCGGGCATCGACGGCCTATGGCTGGCGCTCGGCATCGGCGTTGTGGTGTCAATCGCCCTGTTTGCGGCGGCCGAACCGCTGTGCTGGGCGATGGGCGCGCGCGGCGAGGTGCTCGCCAACGCGGTCGGATATCTGCGCGCCGTCGTGTTCGGACTGCCCGGCATGCTGCTCGTCTACGCGGCCAACGGCATCTTCCGCGGCCTGCAGAAGGCGCGCATCACCCTAATCGCCGCCGTGGCCGGCGCCATCGTGAACACCGTGCTTGACCTGCTGTTCGTGTTCGGTTTCGGATGGGGTATCGTCGGCTCCGGTGTGGCGACACTGATCGCGCAATGGTTCATGGGCGTGTTTCTGGTGGTGCCGGCGATTCTGTGGTCGCGGGCGGACGGCGCGAGCGTTCGGCCGCGGCTCGGCGGCATTCTGCGCAGCGCGGGCGACGGCGCGCCTCTGTTTCTGCGCACGCTGGCCCTGCGCGCTTGCATGGTCGCCACGGTGATGCTCGCCGCGCGCATGGGCGAGCAGGTGCTGGCCGCTTATCAGGCGGTGAATTCCAGCTGGAATTTCGTCATCAATATGCTCGACGCCATCGGCATCGCGGGACAGGCGCTGGTCGCCACCGAATTGGGCGCGGGGCGGCGGGGCGAGGCGCGGCGGATGACTTCGGCGGCCGCGCGCGCAGGATTGGTCGGCGGCGTGATCATCGGCCTCGCTTTGGCCTTCCTCGGCGTATTGGCCGCGCCGCTGTTCAGCGCGAATCCGGATATCCAGCAGCTGATCGTCACCGGCATGGTAACTCTGGCCGTGTTCCTGCCGCTGGGCGGTTGGATGTGGGCGCTGGACGGCATTCTGATCGGCGCGGGCGACTACCGGTATCTGGCCGCGACCTGTCTGATCACCGCGGCCGTGTATCTGCCATGTCTGTTCGGTGCCAGCGCGTTGGACACGTGGATCGCCTCGACCTCGCTGCTCGACGGCACGCCGCTCACCATCGACATGCTGCGCACCATCACCGTATGGTCCCTGATCAACGTGATCTTCATCGGCCTGCGCGCGGTGTTCAACGGCGCCCGTGCCCGCACCGACCGCTGGATGTGACCATTCGTCATGCCGAGCGGAGCCGAGGCATCCGGTTCGCCGACGGAGATCCTTCGACTACGCCCTCGGGCTTCGCTCAGGATGATGACAGGACAACATTCCCGCGTGCAACAACGCGGAAACACACGTTCCGAACCGCCGAATCAAGGGCGATGATGAGTTTGGTGTGTCGATTTCTCGAGACAAGGCCATTGTTCCACACCAAACTCGCGAATCAATCGTTTTACACGGCCACCTCCGGAAAGCCGCACACACCAAACTCTCCGCGCCCAGCTGAAGGGGCGGGTTTCCGTTATTCCAAGCGGAGACTTCGCCTCGCTGACGAGTACATGGCGATCACCAGTTTTTCGCGCCAGGCGCTCCAACCGTACTGCTTGGTGATGGACTCGCCCGCGGTCGCCCCCAGCGACGAACCGTCGGCGCGGGTCAGGTCGAATAGCATATCCAGCAATACGGGGTCATGGTCGAGCCGCGCGGCGAGCTCCTCCCCCACCGCGGGATCGTTGGGATTGCGGCCGGTGGCGAAATCAGACAAGGTGAGATGCTCGCGCGTCAACAGCGTGGCCCAGCCCACGATATCCTCGTCGAACCCCATGCGCCGCAGAATCACCGGCACATGGCGCGCTCCCTCGGCCGCGTGGTCGCGCACGAACGCGCGCTTGCCCACATCGTGCAGCAGACCGGCCAGTAGCAGCGCGGCGTAATGGCGGTCGTCATACGCCCCGCGCGGCCCCTCTCGCGTTGCTTCGACAGACAAGTTTCCTTTGCGCCCGCCGTGAGAATCCAGCGTCGTCCCGTCGGCGCCCAAACCGGCGATGGTCGGCGGCGTCCCTCCAAAGGCCGATGGCGCATCCCGCCCCGCAGCCGCTCCCTCGTGGGACCGGGCCAGGCGGGACACGACCTCGACGCTGTGGCGGTCGATGGTATAGCGGTGCGCGGCCGACGCGCTCGGGCGGTTGCGCACGCCCAGCCATTCGGGGATCCATCGGCCAGGCAAATCCACGAAGTCGATCTCCTCCCACACGCGCATCAGCTCCGGCCCACAGGCCAGCAGACGCAGGAACAGCGCGCGCGACTCCTGCGTCCACTGGCTGTCTCGAATCGGACAGCGTTTGAGATTCGCCAAGGTGGCGGGATTGATCGGCAATCCGGTCTCACCGGACGCGACGGCCACGCGCAACGCCAGTGTGGCATCGAGCGACGGCTCGACGCCGGGTGCCAGCACCAGCTCGCCCTCATGCTTGGCCACGCCGGGCGCGACCAATTCGAACTGCGGGGCCTCGCGCCGGCCTCCGCCGCGCGGCGACATGATCTGGAAGAACGAGAATCTGGGCTTCTCATGCACCAGCGAATGCTCGGCGCGGGAGGCGGTGGAATCGAGCGAGAACGCGATGCGGCGGCCGATGCGCGCCAGCAGCGTCTGCAGATCGTCAATCGCATAGGCGGCGCGTTCGGCCTCTGGCCAGGTGGGATCGGCCAGGCCGAGCATGGCGGCGACCCGCGCCTGATAGGGAGCGAGCAGCAAATTCGTATCCTTGCCCGCGACCAGATGGATGCAGTCGCGCACATCAAGCAGACGTTCCACGGCCTCGTCGTAGACGCCGTGCGGACGGTCGGCCAGCCACGAGGCGGCAAGCGCGGAGACCAGCACCGTATCGCGCAGGCCGCCGCGTGCCTCTTTGATATCGGGTTGGTTGATATAGGGCAGTCGGCCGAATTCGTTCAGGCGGGCTGCGGCGGAATCCAGCAGTTCGGGCAGACGTTTGCGCGCGGCTTTGCGCCATCGTTCGAGTATCGAGGCAGCGGTGGTTTCGATCAGGGCCGCGTCGCCGGCGACGGCGCGCACGTCGAGCCAGCCCATGGCGGCGGGCAGGTCGTGGTCGGTGACCGATTCGCATTGCGCGCGTGTGCGCACCGCATGGTCGAGGTCGAGTCCGCTGTCCCACAGCGGATACCACAGTTTGTTGGCCAGCTCGTTGATTTGGGTGTCGTTCAGCGCGTGGGGCTCGTAAATCAGCACCAGGTCGAGGTCGGAGCTGGGTCCGACCTGGCCGCGGGCGAGCGAGCCGACCGCGGCGAGTCCCACGCCGGAGTCAGGGACGGCGAAGGAGACGGACCCACAGGCCTCGCGCCACAGCTCGCGCAGAGCGTCCATCGCCAGCGTGGTACGCGCTTGGCGTTTCGCGGCGCCGTCGCGGTACACGCCGTCGTCATCCGGCTGGCTTATCTCCATGAACCGCCGCTTCAACCCATCCACAGCCGACATCGATCACTTCCGTTTCTTCGCCTTGTTTGGCCGTCCTTGGCCCTTCATTCCAGCTATCTGCGTTAGCGGTAGTGGATTTCGGTGTCCGCAAACGTCAATCTGCGTTAGCGGTAGTGCCCCTTTGCCCTTATTCCGTCTTTGGCCGTTGAAAAATGGGGCCTCGTATGTGGAGTAAAGCCCTAGATGCACTACCGCTAACGCAGATCGATATCTGCAACTTTGGTTTTCCACTACCGCTAACGCAGATAGGCCATCCGAAACCGGCGCTCCGCCGCAGTGGCGGCGCGCAAAGCCGATTCGCTGGTCCCGCATAAGGCAATCCCCGCGTGACGCTTGGCGGCGCGCGGGGATAGTGTCTTATTGATGGCCCGAATCCCTCAGGAATCCGGACGTCTTATCAGATCGCGGCGGAGCCGGTCTCGCCGGTGCGCACGCGGGTCACGGAGTCGAGCGGAGCGACCCACACCTTGCCATCGCCGATGGTGCCGGTGCCGGAGGCCTTGACGATCACACCGACCAGGGTTTCGGCGTCGGCGTCGTCGGCCAGCACCTCCACGCGAATCTTCGGAATCAGGTCGACGGTGTATTCGGCACCGCGGTAGACCTCGGTGTGGCCGCGCTGGCGGCCGTAGCCGTTTGCCTCGGACACGGTCAGACCGTGCACGCCGGCGGCCGCGAGGGCCTCCTTGACGTCGTCGAGTTTATGGGGCTGGATGATGGCTGTGATGAGCTTCATCTCACTTCACCTCCTTGAGGACGGAGCTGGCGGTACCAGCAAAATCGTAAGCGCGTTCGCCCTGGTCGGCAAGATCGACGCCGCCGATCTCCTGGGCTTCGGTGACACGCCAACCGATCGTCTTCTCCAGAGCGAAGGCGATGATCGCGGTGACCACGGCGGAGTAGAGGATGGCGACCACGGCGATGATCACCTGGACGGCCAGCTGACGCCAGTCGCCGCCGGCCAGCAGGCCGGTGCCCTCGCCGAAGAAGCCGATGAGGACGGTGCCGGTCAGACCGCCGACGCCGTGCACGCCGACCACGTCGAGCGAATCGTCATAGCCGAACTTGAACTTGAGTCCGCAGGCGAGGCAGGTGAGCACGCCGGCGATGGCACCCATCACCATGGCCCACAGCGGGGAGACCACATCGGCGGCCGGAGTGATGGCGACCAGGCCCGCGACCATACCGGAGGCGGCGCCCATGGCGGTGTAGTGGCCGGAGCGGATCTTCTCGGTGAAGCCCCAGGCGAGCATGGCGGCCGCGGTGGCGGCGGAGGTGGACACCCAAGCGTAGCCGGCGGTGCCGTTGGCGGCGAAGGCGGAACCGGCGTTGAAGCCGAACCAGCCGAACCACAGCAGGAAGGCGCCGAGCATCACGAAGGGCACGTTATGCGGGCGGAACGGCTGCGTGCCGAAGCCCTTGCGCTTGCCGATGATCAGCACGATGATCAGCGCGGCCACAGCGGCGTTGATGTGCACGACGGTGCCGCCTGCGAAGTCATGGGCCGCGGCGCCGATGGCCTGGGAGATCGCGCCGTCGGCGGAGAGCAGGCCGCCGTTCCAGACCATGTGGGCCATGGGGGCGTAGTCGAAGGTGACC